>JADGDX010000065.1 GCA_016744675.1 Desulfuromusa sp.
ATATTGTAATGCTGTTTCGATCAAGGCCAACAAGTCATCAGCATGTTCTTCCTGCTTACTTGTGTTGGCATTGCGGGTCACCCGAAACAATTCGCAGCTGAGAATTTCCATTCCCGGGAACAATAAATCCAGATTGTTTTTTAAAACATTTTCCAACAATACAAATCGATGGCCCTGAGCTCCAACTCGGACAAAACGATTTGCTCCTGCACCAACTGGCACTTTGACCCGTGCGAGAGAGACCTCTTGCCCTCCTGGATAGCGCAGGGTTACAAGTAGATTGAGTGATAGATTTGAGATAAAGGGGAAGGGGTGGGCTGGGTCAACAGACTGTGGTGTGACTAGCGGGAAAATGTTGTCGTAAAAAAAATCCCGTGCTTCTTCTTGTTCCTTTGCGGTCAGTTCTTTAAAACTAAGAATTTCGATTCCCTGTTTACGAAGGTCAGAGAAAATAGTTTTGCTGACTCGCTCTTTCTGAGCTTGGTATCCTTTTATGGTTGCATGACATTCGTCAAGTTGTTGCTGGGGAGTTCGTCCATCAGCGGTCACTTCTTGAATTCCTGCGGCCACCTGCTGCTTGAGTCCACCAATCCTTTTCATAAAAAATTCATCCATATTTGAACCAGAAATGGCAAGAAATTTGACCCTTTCAAGTAAGGGACTTTTTCTATTTTTGGCCTGCTCAAGAACCCGATCATTAAACTGCAGCCAACTTAATTCTCGGTTGAGATACAGGGCTGGATCGTTCAGATCAAATGTTATCTTATTCTGAACTCCAATGTTTTCATCAATCGGTTTAGCTGGTAAAAACTCAGCAGTATCAGTATTGATTGTTTCGGATGAAATCTGGTCCATTTGCACTCTCCATAATCTTCAAACTGTAGATGATTTTCGGAACATAAAGGAGAAGTGTAAGAATCATGTGAGCAGACACAAAAAAGCACGACAAACTACCGGGAATTCATGCGAATGCAAATAAACTGTTAGTTGGAACTGAAGTCTAAGCGGGGTTCTATTGGAAAGCAGGCGTGGATTTGTTCAAATGATTTAGAGCTTTTTTACGTTGTTTTTTTATCTTTTGATTTCAATTTGACTGGTTTGCAGACGTGATTTTTTTTCTGTACCAATGCTTCACATTTTTCACAGGTAAATTTTGCATCTTTCTTTTTAACGAGAGATGTTCCTTTTAGACAACTCATAATATGATCCTCATAAAAATTGCTGTAGAAATATGCTACGATTATGTCTGGGTGAAATATAACTAATTTGGTTGTGATTGGCAAGGGTTCGTTGTTCTTATGGAAAATAATATGTTCGTTGCTAGCAAGCTGATCTCTGATCTTCAGGAAAAGACCCGACTGTCAGCGATAGATATCGGTACAAATTCAATTCGTTGTATCGTTGTAGAGGCAGACCCGCTAGGGAGCTTTCGGGTTCTGGATGATGAAAAGGCTATGGTTCGACTCGGTGAAGGTTTAACCAAAACCGGGTTTATTTCTTCAGTGGCCATGGGTCGAGCCATTGATGCATTACGAAGAATGGCAAAAATCAGTGTCGGTCTCAATGCTGAAGTCGCTGCTGTTGTTGCGACCAGTGCTGTGCGTAAAGCCCTTAATCGTAATGAGTTTCTCAGTCAAATAAAGGCAGCAACGGATTTTGATATCAAAGTTATCTCAGGGGCAGAAGAAGCCGAGCTGGCGACTTTGAGTGTGCATCATAACTTTGCGATGGCGCAGCACCGTTATGGAGTGGCCGACATTGGTGGTGGCAGTGTTGAGATTGTTCTTGCGACTGGTCATCATGCAGAGACAATCACTTCTTTGGAATTGGGGGCGGTTTTTTTGACAGAGAAATTCCTTCATAGTGATCCCATTAGCCACTCAGATCTAAAAAAACTGCGCAAATATATCCGTAAAACCTTAAAGAAAACGGAGGTTGGAGACGGCTTGGCGGCCACTTGTCTGATTGGTTCCGGGGGAACCATGACCAACATCGGCAGCATGGTCATGGCAATGCGTGGAGAACAGTATGAATCGGTGCATCGCTACGAAGTGCTGCACTCCGAGATTATTCACCTGTTGGCCATGTTGTCCCGTAAAACACACAAAGAACGTCTGAATATTCCGGGATTGAACCCGGAACGAGCTGATATTATTCTGGCTGGAATCATTCTGACTGACGAGTTGATGAGGCAGATGCGGACAAACCAACTACGCATTAACGCTCAGGGTATTCGCGAAGGACTGATTTTAAAAAGCTTGCAAAAACGTGGTTTAATCCCTCAATCGCAGAAATCCCGTGACTGGCGGGACTCTCTGCTTGAGTTTGCCCGCTCGTGTCGCTTTGATGAGTTGCACTCAATTCAAGTTAATCGGTTGGCAATGAAGATCTTTGCTGCCGTTGCTGCAAAAAAACAGTTGACGGCTCGACATGAGCAATTGCTTGAAGCTGGCGCACTGTTACATGATATTGGTTACTTTATTGGTTATGACCGACACCACAAGCATTCCTATCATTTGATCCGACATGCGAACCTGTTCGGATTTACCCCTCGTGAGCGGGAAATTATTGCAAATATTGCTCGCTACCACCGTAAGTCAAAGCCAAAGAAATCGCATGAAAATTTTTTTCAGCTAAACGTTGAGGATCAGGCTCTGGTGCGTCAATTGGGAGGAATTTTACGTTTGGCAGATGGTTTGGATCGTCGTCGCAACCGTCCGATCTGCAATATTGCGTGTCGGGCTCATAAAAATAATTTTGAGCTCAAATTAATTGGGAATGATGATTTGTCGGTAGAACTCTATAGTGCTCAGAGGAAGGGGGACTTATTTGAAGCCGCCTTTGACTATCGCCTGAATATAACCATTGAGGAACAAGGATGAAACGTTTAACTTTAATTCGTCATGCCAAATCAGATTGGAGTGCTGCCCAGCCCGATTTTGACCGTCCTCTGAATGAACGAGGCAAGAAGACTGCTCCGATGATGGGCAAGCGGATACTAAAACGTGGTGATATCCCAGACCTTCTGATCAGTAGTTCGGCGAAACGAGCCAGGAAAACAGCTTGTTTTATTGCTCAGGAACTGGCAATTCCAAAAGATCGAATAATCTACCAAACGATAATTTATGAGGCTAAAATCAGAACACTCCTCACGTTGATTGACGAACTTCCAGAACTTGAGCATATCGCCTTAATTGGCCACAACCCAGGCCTTACTGAGCTGGCAGAATGGCTTTGCCCCGACTCTCCTGATTGGTTGCCGACCTGTGCCGTTTTGACCTTAGAGTTGGACATTGAACGTTGGGAACAAAATCATCAAGGCTGCGCCCGTGTTCTGAACTATGATTTTCCGAAAAAGTCAGCATGAAAAGCTGGAAATTTACTGAACCTGTTGCAATCTGCCATCCAGTTTTGCTTGGGCTGAAGAGTTAATCAACTCAACGCGTGTCAGTGGCCAACTAGGGGGGCCACTTGGCCCTTCGTAACGGATAAATACGCCATCCGATTTTCGCAGCCAATAATAACAGCTCCAGAAGGCTGATTTTAGACCGGTAAGCTGTATCTTTAGTTTGATAGCTGTACTGGTTATCCCTTCAATGGTCTGCAATTCTTCAGCTTCCCTGTTCACTTGCAAGTGATGAACTGCCAGATTATCCGGGCGGATACTCCAAAACTCAATATGCTTACGATTTGGATCGGTAAACTGCCGTAATGAGAATGACAGTGCCTGGTACCAAGGGGCAGAATCAATCATGATTATTTTTTTGATTTCTTTACCTTTGAAAATGCCATTGAAAATCAATTCATTGTTGTTACGAGAGACATCTATCTTGGTTTCTAAGGTTGGATCGTCGATTGTCCAGGATAGAGTAGAAAAATCGGCAGCCATCCGAGTGATGTCACGTTCCCTACCAAGGTCAGTTATCAGTTTCAGATCGTATCCCTGCTCCAATTGCCAATTAAAAGGAATTATTTTAGATCCGGTTTTTTTCAGATACTGATGCCGTTCAGCCTTTGGAGCAGCAGGTGCAGGTGCCACAAGCAGGATAGCTATGAAAAGAGATATGGCATATTTAAAAATGAGAAACCTCTTGAGGACGTAATGTGTGGTGTGACCTGCCTGTGATTATCAAAATGGATAGAAAAAACGTATTTTCCAATGTGGCGATGTTGAAACGTTACATTTTTAATGATGATTAAACATACAATTATTATCACAGCGGTATGTTAGGGCTTTCTTTGGAATTTGTAAGTTCTATATGTGAAAAGATGAATTTAGCCCCTTGATTCTTTAACTGTAAATATATACATTGTATAGACATTTGCTATGCGTTAAGGTGGGTATCGTAAAATATGATGGAAACGGCAACTCAAGCCTGTTATCGGCTTCATAATAAAATTTCTTCTCAGGAGTTGAGAGCGATTCTGCCAAAAAGCTATGCTCTTTGTGTGGGGACAGGAAAGCAGAAGAATTTGATCCTTCTGGATAATTTTGATTGGGATATCTGTCAATCTGGATTGTTGTTAATTCAGGAAAACAAAGATGAATTCCAACTCTTGGATGGCAATGACAATTTGTTGGCATCTTGCTGTGTGCAGGGTGAAAGTCGTTTCTGGTGGCAGCTTCCAACGGGGAACCTGGCCGACAAATTGGAAGAGCTCAGCCCAATTCGTGCTTTTGTGCCAAAATATTCCTGCTATCTGAAGACTGATCACTTTGCTATTACCAATACAGATGAAAAAATTGTTGTTCGAATGGAGCTCTACTCTGTGATTGGTTCAAATAACCTGAATTTCTATTTTATTAAAACTCTTCCTTTGCGTGGCTATAAAAAGGAATATTCTCAGATCAGAAAATGTCTTGCCGCGATTAAGCCCGAAGAATTGCCGGACTTGAATCTGCGGAGCTTGCTGTTACCGAGTCGTTCGGAGGTCAATCATCCAGAGAAAAAAGCAATCTTTGAATTGACAGCGGCAGAGCCTGCAGAAGCGGCGATCTCCAGAATGGCTGTCAAAATGATTCAGCTAGCACGTTGCCAGGAACAGGGAGTCATCGATGATATTGACACCGAGTTTGTGCACCAGTATCGGGTCAATATTCGAAAAACCCGTTCGCTGATCAGCTTGTTTAAGAAATCATTCAGTTTAGAGCGCTATCAGTTATTTAAGACAGAGTTAAAATCTTTGGGAAGTCAAACCAACGAACTACGCGATATGGATGTTTTTCTTCTCGATCAGGATTATTACTGCAAGATGTTGCCGGAAACCCTCTGGCCGGGACTGGATCATATTTTCAGGCGGATTAAACGCCGCCGCACCACTGCTTTTAAAAGGGTGGCCAATTATCTGGCCGGAACAGCGTATCTGGAACAAATCAGTTGTCTGTCGCGAACTCTGCATCAACCTCCAGAATTGGCAACAAAGCAATCGGGGATGAAAATCAGACAGTTGGCAGGTGAAAAAATCATTTCCCAATACCAATTGATCCATGCGGATGGGATTGCCATCAATGCTGATACTCCAGACCAAGCGGTTCATGATCTACGGATTGAATGTAAAAAAATACGCTACCTATTAGAATTGTTCACCGAGCTTTTTCCTGCGAAGGAAGTCAGACAACTGGTTAAACTCTTGAAAGTGCTTCAAGATAATCTGGGGCGTTTTAACGATTTCTCTGTGCAGCGTGAGTTTCTGATGCACTTGGGTCAGGGGAAGAATCTGTCTGCTGACCAGCTTGCCAGTATCAATGGCCTGACTGCCGTGCTTTTTAACAAACAAGTTAATGAGCGTAGCTTGGTGGTGGATAATATTACTGTTTTTATTGATGAATCGATCAGTGCTCAATTTAAGAAACTATTTGAAACCGATCCAAAGAAGGGTTTGGATGAATGAAAATTCTGGCATGCTATAGTATGAAAGGTGGGGTTGGAAAAACCGCATCAGCCGTGAATATTGCCTATTGGGCTGCCAAGTCTGGGTATAGAACGTTGTTGCTTGATCTTGACCCCCAAGGGGCTTCCTCATTTTACTTCAGGGTTAAGTCTGCTCCGAAAAAAGATTGGGGTGGTCGGTTTTTTAAAGCCTACGGAGAGATTCTGAAACAGGTCAAAGCGAGCGATTTCACTAACCTTGATATTATTCCAGCACATCTTTCTTTTCGTAATTTTGATATTTTTCTTGGGCAAATCAATAAGCGAAAAAACCGTATGCAGCAAGTGCTTAAGGGGTTGAAAAAAGAATATGATCTCATCATTCTCGACTGCCCCCCAACCATCAGTCAGCTGGCGGAGAATATTTTTGCTGCTGCCAATATGGTTCTAGTACCAGTGATCCCGACGACCTTGTCTGAACGTACTTTTGACCAGTTGACCTCATTTTTTAAAAATGAAGATTACAGTCGGAGAAAGTTGATTCCATTCTTCACCATGGTTGACGGGCGTAAGCAGTTGCATCAGCAAACGGCTATTTCAATGCGCAAACGATATAAACGTTTTTTACGTAGTGCCATTCCTTATTCCTCCGATGTGGAAAAAATGGGGAAATATCGTGCTCCCATCGATATTTTTGCTCGTGGTAAACAGGCCAATAAAGCTTACCTCGCTCTGTGGACAGAAATCGAGCGGGTGCTGAAGGATAGCTCATGAAGCAACAGTTGGAAATAGAACGGAAATTTGTTGTTTCACACCTTCCTGAAGAGTTACTGGAAAAAGCTGTCAGAGAGGAAATCAAACAGGGCTATTTAATCCTGGAGGATCAGCGGGAACTGCGGATTCGGCAGAGAAATAATCAATACTGGATGACATTGAAAGAGGGGAGCGGACTTGAGCGTTTTGAACAGGAATGCCAAATACCTGATGGGCAATTTAAGATGCTTTGGCCTTTGACTGAGGGAAAACAGATTGAGAAGACTCGCTGCCTTGTAGAAAACTGTGGCCACGTATTTGAGATCGATATTTTCTCTGGAACTTTGGCCCCTTTGCTTGTTTTGGAAGTTGAATTTAGCAGCACTAAGGAAAGCCAGAAATTTAGAGTCCCTGATTTTGTAGAAAAAGAAGTGACTGACGACAAGAACTATAAAAACGCCACTTTGGCAATTGACGGATTGCCGAAATCATTTTTTCAGTAGAGGATCTGAGCCAACTGGCTCATCGGGGGAATAATCACGAATACTGCTACCGGGAAAGGACACCATGAGTGAAACAAAAAAAAATCGAAAAATAAAAAAAAAGGATAGCCAATTAGTGATTCGGATCAATGGAGTAGAAAGGGATCGTTTTGTATCTCTCTGCGATGAGTTGGATACCAGCGCGGCGAGAGAGATTCGTAGATTTATAAAGGGATTTATTAAAGACCATGGCGTCGCAGACTAAATGACACATTTCAACACAAAAAGAGGAGAACACTCCATGTCCACATCAATTTTGGAAGTTCGCGGAATTGGCCCTTCGACGGTAGCCATACTGGCAGAAAATGGAATCGTGACGGCTGAAGACTTGGCGACTAAAACAATCCGTCAGGTGACAATTATCAAAGGGTTTAGCGAGATTAGAGCGGCTCAGGTGATTACAGACGCAAAAGCGCTTGTTTCACCTGAGAACAAACAAGAGATCAAAAAAACTAAATCGGAGAAGAAAGCGGTCAAAAAAGAAAAAATCGCAAAAAAAACCGACAAGAATAAGTCAAAAGTAAAAGAGAAAGAGAAAAAAGCTAAAAAAACGGTTAAATCGGATAAGAAAAATAAAAAAATGGCAAAAGGGAAGAAGGGTGGAAAAACGGTCAAGAAAAGCAAAAAATAAATTTATTTACAACCAATTGCTATGATTGAAAAAACTCAGATCAGTGGAGAATCAGAAATTACTCCTCATCCGTCAAATCGATGCTGACCCCACTGGATGTGGTGTCACTGATTTTTTCCAGGGGTGCATTTTTTCTTTATTTGACGGCATTCGGCCATCAAAATAATGGCAGGCTCGATAATAGAGCAGGTCTTCTTTCCACAGCTGGAAAAATTTACGATCCTGACGTAGTCTTTTTATCAAGCGAAATGGGGCTTGACGTAAATCGAGTAGTGGACTGAATAGTTCAGATGGATCACGAAAGCATTCCCAGTCACAACGTCGGCAAGTCTCTTTGGTGTGGAGGTTGTCGAGGTTCAGTTCCGGGAACTCACCCAAGTCTTCATCTCCCCGATAACCGCAGGGATAGGTATGACCGTTCTGACTGTCTACAAAAAAGAAGTCAATGCCGCCACGACAAGCAGAGGTTAGTCCTTCCTTGCCCCGATATTGATTTAACAGTGCATGGATGCTGCAGCGGGGGGTGAATATACGCAGTTTGTCACGCTGTGTCGGGATGCAGTCAAGCAATGCTTGGAACATCGCTATTTTTTCTGTTTTGGAAAAATATACGACCCGATCATGAGCAGTTGCGGCATAAACAGCATCGGTTGATTCTGTCTCTTCACTGTACATCGGGTAACAGACGTTCGCGATACTGAATCCCAGTCCACTGACGAAGCGATAGAATCGCTCGAAGCCTTCAAGAAAAAATTGATAATCGAGGTTCTCTCGATCTTTTGTTGCCCCAGTAAAGTTTCGATTGATTCCCAAATTTGCTGACAAATAAAGACCTCGTTCGGCAAAGATCGGCAGTGCTTTTTCAATTCCCCGGATGACACCAGTCAGGCCACGCATCTGTTCGTGAGTCGCGACATCGGAGGAATCGATACTGATCCAGATG
>JADGDX010000066.1 GCA_016744675.1 Desulfuromusa sp.
CCTTGATTGCTGGGTCAGTTTTGTTTCTGGCAGGCTGTGCTGGATCAACTCACTCTACGATATACTACGAGGGATATTATGACCCTTATCCTTATTGGGGCTATGGCAACGACACGACCGTTATTATTGATTTGCCCGATAAAAATCCGGGTCGTCCATCAAGGCCTCCAGGGATCAATCCTCCTGGCGGTGGTCGCCCGAGCCTCCCAAAGCGGTGATAATAATACTCGCCACTAGTTTTTATGCAGTTTTCAATACGATATAGAAGTAAGCAGGGCTGTAAGTATCCAAATTTGGGCGCTTACAGCCCTTCCTTGCGTTATGATGTGTTGATCCCATTATTGATCTGAGCTGTATGTCTTTTGGTTCGAAAGCAATGTAATCTATGTTTAATTAATTGTGGATGATGTTATGGCAAAATCACTATCAACTAGGGCGCTGGTTGATTCTCTTCCAGATATTGTTGGGGAGTTAGATGGCGAGTATCGGGTCATTCAGTGCAATGCTGCTGGGTATGATTTCTTTGGTGGCAATGAAAATCGGATAGTAGGGGAAAAGTTTTCTGTATTAATGGGTCAGGCTGTTCCTGTTAATAAATGTGCTGTTGCGGAATGTTATCGAGCTAAAACAGCAGCTCATGCACAATATTTCTCGGCAGAAACAGGGGAATGGCTTAGCGTTAAGGCATCACCTCTATTCGACGTAGATAATGAGGTGACCGGTAGTATTATTCAAATTCGTGATATTACTAAGGAAAAAAAGGTAGAAACAAGGTTGCTCATGCTCGAAAGGGCACTGAATCAGTCAATAGATGGTATTGCAGTTGCGGATATGGCTGGAATAAACCGGTATGTCAACCCAGCTTGGGCGCAAACACATGGCTATACTGTTGAGGAGATGCTGGGGTCAAGTCTGTACGATTTTCACCCTGAGGAGCAATTACGAGAGAAGGTTATCCCTTTTTTTGATAAGGTCCTAAAGGACGGCAGCAACAGGGATGAAAGTGAACACACAAAAAAGGACGGAACTATCTTTTCCACCTGGATGATGGCAAACATCATCAGAGATGATAAAGAACATGCTATCGGCATCGTCGGAACAATCCGTGACATCAGCAAGCTTAAACGAGCGGAAAAAGAACTTCAACAACACCGCAATCACCTCGAAACCCTTGTTGAAGATCGCACCTCACAACTAACAATGGTCAACAAACAATTGTCTAGTGCTATATCACAAATTCAAAGAATGAAAGACCAGCTTGAGGCTGAAAATGTAAATTTACGCGAAGAAATCAGACTGGAACACAACTACAAAGAGATAATTGGACAAAGTGACCGTCTAATGTTTGTTCTACATCGAGCTGAGGAGGTCGCACAAACCGATTCGACAGTACTCATCCTCGGGCAAACAGGTACCGGGAAAGAACTGGTTGCACGCGCAATCCACAACAACAGTACACGAAAGTCGCGCCCCCTGGTTAAGGTCGATTGCTCTGCTTTGCCAACAACACTTATCGAAAGTGAGCTTTTTGGTCACGAAAAAGGAGCCTTTAGCGGAGCTATTCAACAACGAAAAGGGCGTTTTGAGGTTGCCAGTGGCTCAACTCTGTTTCTCGATGAAATCGGCGAATTGGCACCGGAACTTCAAAGCAAACTTTTACGAGTTTTGGAATATGGTGAATTCGAACGTATCGGTTCATCAAAAACTAGATATACTGACATAAGAGTTATTGCAGCAACAAATCGTAACCTGAAGGAAGAAGTCGATATCGGGAGGTTTCGAGAAGACCTTTGGTACCGACTCAATGTTTTTTTAATAACAATGCCAGCACTTAAAGATCGGATTGAAGATATTCCCTTACTTGCTGAATGGTTTGTTGCAAGAAATTCCCGAAAATTGGGCAAACAGATCATAAAAATCTCCCCAAAAACTATGAGTACACTTCAAGAGTACCATTGGCCAGGAAATATCCGTGAGCTCGCAAACATCATAGAATCGGCAATGATCAGCAGCCACAATGGAACCTTGCACATACCGAAATTGCCCAAATCCAGTAATCAAAGTTCAGATAATATTATTGTCAATATGGCCGAGATGGAGAAAACTCACATCATTAAAGCAATTGAGGCCTGTCGCTGGAAAATTGAAGGAAAAAATGGTGCTGCTGAACTTCTTGACTTAAATCCTGGTACATTGCGCGGTCGGATGCGGAAATATGGTATCGAGCGATTATAATTATTTTTTCCCTGTAACCAACTTATTCCTCACCTGTAAACACTTTAATGATCCCACTCATTCCATCAAATATGACGGCAATCGTTAAATACGATGGGCGGCAAGCCTTTCTCCTCCATAACAGCTAACCGTTCACCTAAAAACATCTGCAATTTCATATACTTATAAAAAATCTCAACCCAAAGCCTTCCGGGCATAAATATTGCTCATTTTAACTCAGCTTACCTCTGTTATGCAGACCAGTAGATAAACAAACGACTAACTGTGATGAGCAATCCAACACTGCCATGGAGAGACGTTATTCACATCTTAAAATTGTTTCACAATAAATCATCGTTTTTTCAAATGGTCATATTTCTATTGCTTTGCTTTCCAACTATGCTTCTTGCGGATGATAAGCAATCGCTGGAACAAGCAGCTAATGACCCTACGGCCTCTATCATGTCTATTCAGTTACAGAACCTATATACAGGGGACTATCATCAGCTTAGCAATGAGACTGGGAACACCATCTCCCTAAGAACATCCATCCCTCATGACTTTGGTGGGTTGAAGCACATAGCACGTGCTACCCTCCCTGTAATCACCAATAGTCCCTCAGGGGAGCGTGGCATAGGGGATTTAGTTGTATTTGATATGGTTGTAACAGGCAAATCATGGGGACGCTATGGTTTGGGAGCTGTTGTTCTTGCACCAACTGCAAGTGAGGACGAATTAGGCGCAGGAAAATGGGCTATCGGCCCTTCGATGGGGTTTGTTGTCAGTGCGGATAACTGGCTCATGGGAATTTTCAATCAAAATCTATTTAGCTTTGCTGGTGATGATGATCGCAAAGATGTAAACGTCAGTACTTTTCAGCCAATTCTAAATCGTAAACTACCTGATGGTTGGTCAATAGGATTGTCTGAAATGACAGTTGCATATGATTGGGAGAATAGTGAGTTTTCAGCCCTTCCACTCGGATTCAAAGTATCTAACCTACGTAAGATCGGTCACATCCCAGTACAGTTTACGGGGAGCTATGAGTATAATTTTGCAGATGATAATATCACACCAGAGTGGTCAATGAGTTTTGCAGCTAAATTTATTTTGTCTATCTGATATCTTTTTTTAAATTCGGCAAGAACACCTTTACCTTTATCTTGCCAATCTTTCGCATTGAGGAGTTGTTATGAAATTTAAAGTTTTATTTTCGTTGATGTTAGGACTATTAATAACGTCATTGTTTGCAACAAGTCTATTTGCTGCTGTCAAGGTTGCCGACAAGCCAAATGTTGTCCTTATTCTTATGGATAACTTTGCCTATGGGGAACTTGGAAGCTATGGAGGTGGCATAACAAGGGGAGCTGCGACGCCACAGCTAGACAAACTGGCAGATGAAGGGTTTCGAAGTACCAATTTTAATGTAGAAGCACAATGTACACCATCAAGAGCTAACCTCATGACAGGGAGGTATGCTATCCGAACAGGAAACTCCAAAGTCCCGGGAGATTTAAACTTACCCTACGGTCTAACTCAATGGGAATATACAATGGCAGAAATGCTTAGTGACGTTGGTTATTCTACGGCTATGTATGGAAAGTGGCATTTAGGCAATAAACCAGGTCGCTTTCCAACGGATCAAGGTTTCGATGAATGGTGGGGAATCCCCAATTCTGCGAATGTTAGCGAATGGGTAAACAGCAAACGACTTCCCGCTGATGTAAAATCAAAAGTTCCAGTTCCAGAAATTTTAACATCTGTCAAGAATGGCAAACAGCAATCGGTTAAAACTTTTGACTTAAAACAAAAGGCTCGCATGGATGGCGAGCTTACAGACAGGGCCATAAGCTATATTGATAAGCACGCAAAAAGCAAAAAACCTTTTTTTGTTTTCCTCTCCTACACAAATACCCATGTGCCACGCATTCCAGCTCCAGAGTTTGATGGAAAAACAGGAAATGGCGCCTGGGCAGACATATTATTACAAACAGATACCTATGTTGGAAACATCATGGAATCATTAAAGAGAAATGGTGTTGACGATAACACTATCGTCATATTTACTTCTGATAACGGAAGTGACTTTTATGAAGACTACAGCTCCTCTGGTCTTTGGAGGGGTACTTATTTCACTGGATTAGAAGGATCACTCAGAGTTCCTTTTATCATTCGCTGGCCGGCGAAAATCCCCGCTCGCGGAGAAAGTAACGAAATTCTTTTAGAAGCAGATGTATTTACGACACTTGCAGCAGCAGCAGGTGGCAAGCTACCAAACGATAGAATTTATGATGGGAAAAACGAGCTCGACTTTTTGATGGGGAAAACGCCAAAGTCAGAGCAAGAAATAGTCATTGCCTATGTTGCGGATGAAATTCATGCTGTAAAATGGCGTAATTGGAAAGGTGTTTTTAAAGAATTAGAACAAGGATACGGAACGCCTGCGAAGGAATATGTCACCCCGGTTGTTTATGATTTATATACGGATCCGCGGGAAGAAAAACCATACTCCAGAGAAGGTTTACAAACGAATTCATGGGTCATTTCTCCTATTATGATGGCTCACAAAGCCCATTTAAAAACCCTGGAAGAAGAACCACCAATCAAAGAAGGAACTCTTGATCCATATGTTCCCGGTAAAAAGAACTAAAAATTTGGCTTCAATAAGTGAGCGACCAAACAAGGTCGCTCACCAGAGTTTCCCGGCAGGGCACCTCTAAGAATCGCCCATAATGACAACCTCCTATCCATAGACAAGGATCCTATTTTGAGGCTTTTAACTATATTCCAAATTAAGACATTTTGGGTGCGGTGTGTCATAGTTGCCGCAATTTCAATCCCTATGTTATCAGGCATTGCCTTTGCTGGAGCAGGAGATGGGCCCAGGTCTTTTCCCCTATTGCCGAAAGACCGTAACCTTCTCGTTACCTACGCATTATTCCAAAAAGGGGATCAGCTGCTGTCAGCCGATCAGTCCATACCAGATGCTGAGATCGATGCTTCGATAGGGATATTACAGTATTTGCGCACCTTCAGTCTTTTTGGAAATATCGGGGCAGCTTTTGTGGCACAGCCCTATGCACATGTTGATGGATCGGTACCTCTCGGTGGCTCGACGGGAACGGTATCCGCTTCGGACACCGGCTTTGGTGGGACGATCGTAGGGGGTATGATTGGTCTCGTCGGACTACCCGCCTTTTCCCCCGAGGAATTTGGGAAACATGATCCAGGTTTTCAACTCGGATTGGTCGGAAAGGCTTTTTTGCCAACCGGTTCCTATGATTCCGATAACGTCATCAGTGTGGGTTCAAATCGATTTGCTGGACAATTCATACTGCCATTCACCTATTGCTTTGCAGCATCGATGGCTGATCCAACGATGATTACATTGGAGGTTCTACCTTCAGTCACTATTTTTGAGGACAATTCAGACCCTAGTGGCGGCGCTGATGTCTCTGGTCAGAAGCCTCTTTATACGTTAGAGTCCCATATCACCAAAAGTTTTACCAAAACTTCCTGGGCCTCATTTGGTGGTATCTACAATTATGGCGGTGAAACTTCGATTGATGGTGTTTGGAATAATGACAGGCGTGAATCTCTGGGGCTTGGAGCTTCGGTAAATTTTGCCGCAACCTCATCAACATCAATAAAAATTTCCTATGGTCAAACGGTATGGCGCAACGATGATGGTATGGATGCCAAGCTATTGAGGATCGTCACAACGTATGTATTTTAACGGTCCTGGTGGAAGACCTACCGATCAGATTGACATATCAGAAACTTTATTGAATAACTCACAACATGGTAGAATCAACCACTGTAGAATACGTCAGGCGTACCAATTCCCATTGGTACGCTTATTCTTTTCGTTTATAACTTCGGTAAGTCATATTGAGTCGTAACCTCCTCTTACACTTTCGCCCCCAACAAATTTCTGCGGCAGCTTTGCGCTTTACCCTCACTTGGGGGCTTGGCGGCATGGCGGCCTTGATGATTGTGCAGCAACTGGTGACGGGATTACTGTTGGATATTTTTTACCATCCTCTGCCCGTTCAAGCCTATGAATCGGTCCAGCATATCCAGAGCACTATCTTCTTGGGTCGACTCGTGCGCAACTTGCATCACTGGATCGGCCATGTTCTGATTGTTGTTGTCTTGCTTCACCTGTTACGAGTTTTTTTAAGCGGTGCGTTTTATTCGTCACGTCGAGCCAATTGGCTTGTCGGCCTAGGGCTTGCGGCTCTCGTGTTGTTAGCCAATTTTAGTGGTTACCTGCTGCCGTGGGATCAGCTTTCTTATTGGGCCGTGACTATTGCTACATCAATGCTCAGTTATATTCCTCTTATCGGTATCCCTTGTCAGGAACTGATCCGAGGGGGTACAGATGTTGGTGCAGCAACCCTACAGCTTTTCTATTTTATCCATACCAGTTTTGTCCCGGCGACTCTTTTTTTCTTAATGACCTACCATTTTTGGTTTGTCCGTAAAGCAGGAGGTGTTCTCATCTCCGGCAACAAGACTACTGACAAACAGGAGAAGAGAAATCTTGTTCCAGTTGTTCCGAACCTACTTGTTCGGGAACTATCATTTGCAGCAATCGTCACAAGTGTTATTGTCATATTTTCTATGCGTTTTGATGCACCGTTAGGGGCTATGGCAAATCCCCATTTAACACCGGAAAGTGTCAAAGCGCCTTGGTATTTCTTGGGAGCCCAAGAGCTTCTGCTCCATGCCCCTCCCCTTGTCGCTGTCTTTTTTCTCCCCTTGTTTATTGGATCGTTTCTTATCCTTTTACCATTTGTTAAAACTGTGGAGGACAAGACTCACCCCCTATTGAAGACACTCGTTCTTATCGGGTTTGGTTTCCTCTTAATTCTAACTATCACAGGTATCTGGTTTCGTGGTCCTGGGATGCGGTTGATGTGGCCATGGTAGAAAATGTATCTTCCTCCCGACGTAGTTTTCTGACGAAAATTTGGATTGGCTTAGGGGTCGTTGCACTACTTCAATTTTTTACTGGTGCGGTTACCTATTTTGGATCGGGTAGAAAACAGGCAGAGAAAAAACCAGTCACTCTTTTGCAGGCTGGAATAATTACCGATTTTCCACCCGGCTCTGTCACTCCCATAGCTAAGGGACATCTGTATTTAAATTGCCTCGATGATGGTAGTTTTCTCGCTATATCAAGAAAGTGCACTCACTTAGGTTGCGCTGTCCCATGGATAGAAGAACGCAAACAATTTGAATGCCCATGTCACGCCTCTGTTTTCGATATCACTGGTGCTGTTCTTAAGTCTCCAGCACCAAGGGCTCTTGACCTATATACGGTCAGTTTTGAAAAAAATATGGTCATGATCAATACCAGTAACCCCATCAAGCGAACCAGCTTTACCCACGATCAACTGGTTTATGCCCCTAAACCAAGCTAAAGCAATGAATAACTGGAAGATGTGTGGCATTATCGCTACACTAATTATTATTATCTCTTTACCAATCTATACACTTAAAGAAATAGATCGCCTAAGCGTCATTGCAGAAACCCCATCCGCAACCTTCATCGGCAGCGAGGCCTGCGCCCCTTGTCATAAACACGAGTATGAGGAATGGCAACTATCTCACCACGCAAAGGCCATGACTATTGCCAGTGAAAAAACTGTCCTCGGTAACTTCAATAATGCAGTATTTTCAAACAACGGGATCGAGTCACGTTTCTATCGAAAAGGTGACCGTTTTTTTGTTTATACTCGCGGCGAAAATGGGGAGATGGCCGAATTTGAAATTACCCATACCTTTGGCTGGCACCCATTACAACAATATCTCATCCCATTTCCGGGAGGACGCCTGCAATGTTTGCCCATTGCATGGGATGACAAAGAAAAAAAGTGGTTCCATCTCTATCCAGACTTAAATATTGATCCTGCAGAGTGGATCTACTGGACCAATCAGGGACAAAACTGGAACTCCATGTGTGCCGACTGTCACTCTACAAAATTACAAAAAAACTACAAACCATCCACTGATAGCTACGATACCACATGGACAGAAATCAGTGTCGGTTGTGAGGCATGTCATGGTCCAGCTTCTCAACATATTGCTTGGACCAAGACACCTGAAATAGTACATGTTAAAGGTGAGTATGGCTTGGCTGCGAAAACGTCAGGTATTAATGG
>JADGDX010000067.1 GCA_016744675.1 Desulfuromusa sp.
TCATGACGCGGAGCGGCGTGCACAAGTTGCTTGAGTGTACTCAGCTCCGCCGATTCAAGCCGCGTAGCGGCTTGAACAAGTTATTGTACGGTTCCGGATATCTTCACTATTGTAATGTTATCCGCCATTATGTTACGCAGAGAACATTCAACCCTCCCAAGGTGGTGTCATCCCCAACACAGCCAACTTGTCGGCAAATTCCAGCGCTTCTCGTGACAGAATCTGCTTTTCTCCTTTGGTTTTGACCCAGCCTTGTTCACGGCACCAATCATCAGCGGCCTGATCTTTTCTACCAACCAGTAACGCTAACAATTCCTGATCTTGTTGCGACAATGTCATCCGGTTAAAACGATAATCTTTGAATGCTTCCCAAGCTTGTGGAACCCAGCGGCTGACAATTTGCTCACCGATGGTTTCAGCATAGTTACGGATTTCAAGTTGGGCATGGGCATCCATGCGTAACGCCAGAAAGTGGAACAGATTATGTAAATCTATCTGCCAGAAGGCTTCTGTGTAGGTACTTAATGGGAGATCTTTGCGAGCTTGTTCTCTGGCAACTCCATCTTCCAGCCGACTGTTGTAGATCTCTTTTGACAACCGATGCAGGTTCTGTTCGGCTGCTGTCAGCTCACTGCCGGTTTTCTGGTCAAAATAACCGGCACTGCCCTGTTTATTATCTTGAGCCTGCTGCCGCCACTGGTCAGAATTGGTCATCTGGGCACCATCAATGGCAATGGAATAACGGGTACTGTATTCGTTAACACTGGCAGTGCGGTGGCGAATCCACTGTCGCCAGGTATCCATCGGCACACGGACATGCAGTTTCAGACTACACATTTCAAAAGGGGTTGTGTGGTAGTTACGCAGCAGATAACGAATTAGTGCACGATCTTGGGAAACCTTTTTGGTTCCGTCACCATAAGAAACCCGTGCCGCCTGAACAATAGAACTATCATTTCCCATATAGTCAACCACTCGAACAAAACCATCATCGAGAACGGGGAAAGTTTGACCGAGGATAGAATCAAGCTCAGGACTGGATGGACGTATTAATTGAGTTGTCACGTGAAAAATCCTTTAACGATGAGAAGATGTAGCCAACAGGGCACCGAAACCAATAAAAATTGAACCACTGATCCTGCCAAACTTTTTGATTCGATGCGGCTGCATCAGCCAGAATTTTGCCTTATGAGCCAGTAGCGCGTAAAAGATAAGAGAAGCAAAGGAAAAAAACATCAGGGTCGCAATAAGAATCGAAAATTGGAGCAACAACGGCTGCTCAATGTGAATAAATTGTGGAAGGAGCGCAGTCAGAAAAACAATGGCTTTCGGGTTACTCAGCGCGACACCAATTGCCTGGAGAAAGATTTTCTTTGCCGATTTTTCTTCAGGATTAAAACGTCCCTGAACCTCATTGAGATCAAGTCCTTTTTGAAAGAACAATCTCAGCCCTAGATAAATAAGGTAGGCCGCTCCCACATACTTAACTAAATTAAAAAGCAACTCGGAGGTATTCAGCAATGCTCCCAGCCCGGTCACCGCAACAATCCCCATAATCAGCAAACCAACGATATTCCCTGTTGCTGCAAACACTGACTTGCGCCAACCGTGTAAAGTTGTGTTTGTCATCACAAACAAAACAGCCGGGCCCGGCGTCGATACTGCGGCGAGGACCAAAGCTAAATAGATCAGCCAAGAATGGAGCGTCATGTGACTCATGCCTTTCTTTGATGTTTTTGGGAAGAGGTGAAAATAGCATACCAGTTCAATCAAGGAAATAGTTGATTCGTTCTGATCTTCCCCGGAGGAACAAAGGTGGAAAGCGTCAAACAACAGCTTAAAAATGAAATGCTTTTAGAAAAACAAGATGTCTCTAAAAGCAGAAAAGGCAACCATACGGTTGCCTTTTCTGCTTCAATTAAAACTGAATCATTCTTAGTGACTTTTAGCGGAAGATCTTTTCTCTGCAACACCTTGAGCAACGGCCTTAGTCATACCGAACAGAACCAGGACAGCCGGAACCAATTGAGCAACAATTAACAAAGCACAGAAGCCAACAAATAACAGAGTCAGGATCCCGCTGTTATAGGTTTGACTTGTATCAACAGCAAATGCAGGGCTCACGAGCATCATGGTAATAGCGATTGTTGATAGAACTGATTTCATTGGAAACATGGCTTTTCCCCTTTGTTTTTTAGTAGCTTGAATGTTTGTATTTTCTTCATATTTTTTAAATGCATAATTCACAGCCTGACGAATTTCTTCATAGTTATCTTCGCCAGCAGTTTTTAAAGCATGGTAGAAAATGCCTTCTTTACGAATCCGCCGCTCTAGGTCGATTGGCATTTCATCCGAAGCCAGAATAATCGAAATATTGCGGTTACATTTTTTCAACAATGGGATCAACTTGACAATATTTTGCTCATCATAGCTCCCGTCAATAACAACAACCTGGATTTCTTTATTTATGATTCCTTCCAAGGCATTAGCAACCGAATCGGCCTTGGTAATCTGATATTCATTTTTGTCAAAGAGGCTCGCTAGCTGCTCTCGTGATTCTTCGTTTTTGTTTGCTATTAGTAAACCGTTCATGATCCTCACCTTTCCCTTAGATTCCAACTGATAATTAGTTAGAAGTTTCAACTTTTTTGCTGTCCTTGCTGGCCAAACCCTTAACCATACCAACAAACAGAATGACTGCAGGAACCAATTGGAAGACAACGATCAGGGCAAAGAAACCGATGAACAAAGAGAGAAGCAAGCTACCCTCTCCAGCGCTGTTATTGCTGGAAGCAAAGGCAGAAGAAGAAAAGGTGATCAGGGCGATTAAAGTATTGCGTAGTGTGTTTTTCATGATGTCCTCCATCTATTTATGTTTATTTAGTTTTGTTTTGTCTCTTGACATTCACATATAGCAGCGTCCGTGCCAAGTTAAAATAGAACACAAAAAAACACACTAACATGTCGTTATCATTGGTGAATAAAAGTTAAACCCTCAAACAAGCGTTCTCGCTATCTAAATATTTTGTATATAGAAGACATACACCTAGGCTGAGAATGAACCTGAAGCGAAACAGATCAAAACAAGTAACATGCTGATATTAATCATTATTTTTCATTCTGCCGAGTGTATATAAAAGTATTGTAGGGGATATTTTATTTATCAGGCAGCAAGCTTCCAGAAATATAATTGTTATACCTCTCTAAACAAACAACACTGTCATTTTTTCCACTAGAGAGACACTTGTCAAGTTGGCAGGAAGGTCAAGATCTGTAGGTCGCCTGAATAGGTTCTTATGCATTCATAGAAATTGCGGATCTGCAGAATAAGTTTTCAATAAAAAAACCCTCAATCTGGAAAGAGAGGGTTTTTTTATTAGGTATTCAGTTTAATATTTCAGGATCAAAGAACAGAAGCAATAACATCATTTAAATCTTTAAGATCAAAGGGCTTGGAGACTGCGGCACTGAATCCATAGCCTCTATAGTTAGCCATGATAGGATCATTTGAATAACCACTTGCGACAATAATTTTCGCCTTTGGATCAATTTGAAGAAGTCTTTTTGCTGCTTCCTGCCCACCAACACCACCAGGAATAGTCAAATCCATAATGACCAGATCAACAGGTGTGCCGCAATCTTGTAATTCTTGATATTTATTGATCGCCTGTTCACCATCGACAACCAGAACCGATTCATGCCCAAGAGCTGCAAGCTGCGACTTAGCTAACGTTAGCAACATCTCCTCATCATCCATGACCATGATCTTGGCTGACTTCACCGCATGCACGATTTTTGGATCTCCGCTGGAGCTGCCTGCTGAAAATACGGCGGGTAGATAGAAAGTAAAAGTTGTCCCCTTGCCTGGGATGGAATCAACGGTGAGATAGCCATCGTGCTTGTTAATAATCGAGTGGCAAATAGCCAGCCCCAGACCACTACCATGCTGCTTGGTTGAAAAGTAAGGGTCAAATATTTTATCGATGATTTCACGGGGGATTCCAATCCCCGAATCCTGGATAGAGATACGAACAAAATGTCCCTCGTGGACACTGAGTAGTGCCTCAGAAACCGGGTCTTCAATATTAGCACAGCTGATTTTAATCTTCCCCCCTCCCGGCATGGAATGATCAGCATTTATAATCATATTCTGGATAACCTGACTGATCTGACCAGAATCAACATCCACTGACCAAAGATTTTCGACAAAATCATACTCACAAGAAACACGACTACCTAACAACACAAAATCGGCAGAATCTTTAATCAGTTCAGGAAGAGAAATTGCTTCCTTGACAGGTTCACCACCTTTGGAGAAAGTCAGCAGTTGTTGGGTCAACTTAGTCGCTCTTCTGGTTGCCTTTTGCGCATCATTTAAAAGAGAAGTTACTTTATCGTCTTTTTCGGTCATCCGATGGGTGGCAAGTTCGATATTTCCAAGAATTGCGGCAAGGATATTGTTGAAATCATGGGCAATACCACCGGCAAGCACACCGACAGCTTCCAGTTTCCGCCCCTTGAGCAGTTCTTCTTCCATCCTCTGTTCATTGGTTATATCTCTGAAAACAATGACGACACCGATTATTTTGCTCTCAGCATCTCTGATCGGAGCTCCACTATCAGCAATTGACCTGATACTGCCATCCCGAGCAATCAGAGCGGTATGATTGGCAAGACCGATTATCCTACCCAGCTCAATAACCCTTTGCACCGGACTGGCACAACGTTCGCCAGTTTTTTCATTGATGATATTGAAAATTTCCTGAGAGCTTTTCCCTTTTGCTTCCTGATCTGACCAGCCTGTCAGTTTTTCTGCCATCCGGTTCAAAAAGGTAACTCGCCCACCAACATCAGTCGTGATAACCGCATCGCCAATGCTGCGCAGAGTCACTGTGAGAAGTTCTTTCTCTGCCTGAAGTGCAATGGCATCCCGCTTACGTTCCGTATTGTCAGTAATGAAGGCAAAAGCTCCCAAAACTTTATCTTGCTTATCCCTGAGCGTCGTTGCACTAACAACGACGTGAAGATCCGAACCATCCTTCTTTTTTAAAACAACTTCATAACTACGATGGATTGAATTTGGAATTTCTGCTGTTTTTTCGATTAAAACCTTTCTATTTTCATCATCGGCAAAAGCAAGAGGAACCTTTCCGAGCATCTCTTCCTGACGATAACCAATCATCTTACATAAAGATTCGTTGACATCTGTCACCTTGAGTTCTGTATCGACCAATAAAAAACCTTCAGAAGTCGTTTCAAGAAGGTTGCGATACTTTTCTTCTGATTCTCGTAATGCATTTTCTGTCTCTTGTAACTGGTCGATCTGCACAGTCAGTGTCTGGTTGACCTCTTTAATTTCTACCGTTTTTGTTGCTACCTTTCTCTTCAACAGCAGAGAAACAATAAAGATAAGAACAAAAAGAGCGCTGACAACAAGAACCACTGGCATAAGCCACTTTGGATTCATTACCGAATGTCTGTGTCCAAACCATTTTTCGAGTGACTGGTAGTAAATGGAGTTTTTATCTTCCCGAAGAATTTTGAGATGATGATCGATCTTTTGCAGTAAATCTCCATTTTTCCTTAATGGAGCAGCATAGCGCACCTCAATCGGATTAAAGATCATCGGTGTTGTTTCCACCTGAAAGAGATGCTCATTCTGCATAGCGTACATTCGATTAACAACACCGACATCAACCTGCCCCGACTGTACCTGTTCCATCACTGCAGAGTAGTTTTCCTCCACAACCAGTTCTACAGCTTGGCCGAACTTTTCCATCAAATCAGTAAAGACTTTGGCATGAATATCTCTGCTCAGGAGCGCAACTGTTTTTCCATCCAGATCAAGAAGAGAGTCAACGGCAACATCAGGGTGCCGGTAAAGCCTTCCCCAGTTACTAATCAATGTTTGTTTTGGGTAATTGAATATCTTTTTCCGTTCAGAAGAAACCGCAATAGCAACCTGCAAATCTGTTTCAGCATCTTCAAGCCGTTGCAGGCATTCGGGCCAAGAACCAGGAATAAACTGCAAGTCCCAATCTTCCTGCTCTGCAATATAGCGAAGAACATCAATAGAAAACCCCTGAAATTGCCCCTGTGCATCTTGATACACAAGTGGTTTATTTTCATAAACACCAACTTTAACCGGCTTCGCAAAAGCCAACCCTGCTACCAGGAGAAACAGGAAGGTCGCACCCAAACTAATGAGGAAAAAACGCCTGAAACAGACTAAAGAAAGAAAATTCAACATATCCCACCCCTTAAATGTCAAATAAAATGTGCACAATTAACGCTTGATAGTAGCAGATTATCCAAGGAGAGAATAATAGAATCTATTATATTTTGATTCTGTTGTGGCTCCAAGATTGGGTATTCCCCTACTCAAACAAAAAAATCAAGTCTTCCTTAAAGCAAGAACCGCATTTGCAGAAAAGATAAGTAACGCACCACACCAGCCTGAAAGGGTCAGTGATGGGTCAGCAACTAAAAGAGGCCCGAGTAGTGCTGCAAGTAATATTCTGCTGGAAGAAATTATGGAACCTTCGACTGCTGTTACATACAAAAAACCGTAGGTAATCAAATATTGACCAAGGACACCAGCAACTGAACAGCTCAACAGAAAAAATAGTTCCGTGACGTTCGGTATGAACAATGCGTCGTGAAAAAATATCAGGATGAGCACCGAACCCAAACCAAACATGAAAAAAAGGATTGTCTGTGAATCATGACAACGTCTGCTGATATTCAGATAAATAACCGCTGCTGCCGCTGTAACCCCTGAGGAGAGACCCCACATTTTTCCCAAACCAGATGTAATCTCTCCAGGAGAGAGAATCAACCAAACGCCGGTAAAAGCGACTGCAACAATCAGCAGTGACATCAGATCACGCTGTCCACGAAGAAAAAACCAGGAAAACACAGCAACAAAGAGGGGATAAGTCATATTGAGGATATTTGCCTCAGCCACCGATCCCAATTCTACAGCTTTATAAAAACAAAACACAGCAACAGTATTGGCCACTGCTCGGCCAATAAGGTAATGAATATTTTTGGGTTTCGGCCCCTTCTTTTGTAGAATCATGGTGAACGAGACAATGGTGAACCCAAGAAGAAGGCGAGCGAAAACAAAATAAGCAGATTCAATCGTCACATGGGGCTCTGCCCAGCGAATAATGAGGGTGGCAAAATAAAAGCAGAAGGCAGAACCAAATACAGCGAACCAACCTACTGCTTGGCGAGAGACCTTATCGTTTATTCCAAATAATTGTAAATTCATAACTCATCAAGCTGTCAGCGCAGAAAAGCAAAGGAATCGTTAGTTTTCATAAATGGCGTACACGCAAAATTGAATCGGTGCAGTAAATAACAACCCCCACCCAAATCAATGCAAACGTAATGGCACTATGCCAATCAAACGGTTCTTTGTAGACAAAAACACCCAAAGCAAAAGCTATTGTCGGTGCAAGGTATTGCAGAATTCCAATAGTTGAAAGCTTTAGCTTTTTAGTTGCAGCAGAAAACCAGAGTAGCGGCAAACTGGTCGCGACACCAGCACCGACCAGCCAGAAGCTTACTTGAAGATGACTCAAAAAAAGACTCTCGAAGAACAACTGTCGATAAAAGATATAGCCACATGCCGGAAGAACCAAAACAACAGTCTCAACCAGTAACCCGGGGATTGGTGCAACCTGGATTTTTTTACGCGCATAGCCGTAAAGAGCAAAAGTGAATGCCAATGTCAGAGCGAAAAATGGCAAACCACCATAAGCAAATAACGAGTAGCTGACACCGGCAAAAGCACAAACAATGGCCATCAACTGCAAACGATTAAATTTTTCTCCGAGCAGCAGAAAACCAATCAGAACAGTGAGCATCGGGTTAATGTAATAACCTAAGCTGGTTTCAACAACGTGATCAGTATTGACGGCCCAAATATAGATGAACCAATTGAACCAATCAGTAAACCGCTGCAGAACAGTTTTTTTAAATTGGCAGAATCCCGTGTTATCGCTCTGACTTCCTGCCACCTTTTTTGCACACTGATAATCAGACAAAGAAACACACAAGACCAGAGGATGCGGTGGCAGAGAATCTCAAAAGGAGCAACATCATGGAGTTGCTTCCAATAAGCAGGCAAAAAACCCCAGACGACAAAAGCGGCAAGGGCGAATAAGACTCCAGAGAGTTGCTGGTTCATAGAGAATCATCCAGAATAAAGGGGGAAATCACAAGCGGCATATATTACCTCTAATTGCTTCAAACTAGGGAAAGAAAATTAGCGAGAAAAAACAAAATAGTGGCAAGACGCAAAAAGGGCAGCCAATTGGCTGCCCTTTTTGTTTGTGAAGGATGAATCTGTATTTTAGTTCTTTGCAGCAGCTGTC
>JADGDX010000068.1:0-278 GCA_016744675.1 Desulfuromusa sp.
ATAATCGGCCGAGCGGAGCTGAGCAGTGGCTCAATACATTTTTCCACCTGAGTCAGAAACTGCTCCAAACTACCATCATTCTCAATGATCAGATCCCAACGACCATAGTCATCCAGAGAATTCTCACTGCTATGATTATTGGCACCATCAAAACCTGGACGTTCAATCTTGATAAAAGTGCCACCGTGCTTTTTGATAATATTTAATTCATTCACAAAACGGACATCATCAACCAGAATATGAGTTGTCGTCAGATCGTATTGCTGCAACTTTTTCTC
>JADGDX010000068.1:288-8234 GCA_016744675.1 Desulfuromusa sp.
CCCCACCATTGTAGAATCCGGCGGACACTGACAGCGGACTTGCCCGGCTGATCTTGAATATCCTGATTTTCTGCTAAAAAGTTTGTCCACATCGGACAGTGTTCCAAGGCACGTTGTTCATCAATATGAAAAATGTGAACTTTATCGTCCTGATCACCGTAAATCAGTGGAACGCTGCTATCAGAACCAACCAGACGGATGAAGTTCTCAACTTCTTCCCGCAGAATCAACGCCATAGGGACGATAACGATATTACTATTTTGAAGCTCAAGCAGATGCTTGGCAGCAGTGGTCTTTCCTGAAGCCGCTTTTCCGGCAAATCCGATAATCATAGAAACATTCCTTATAAATAACAGGCTCAACCAGCCCTCAAACTCTGATTAAAATATCAGTTTGAGAGTCTACTGCAAGCGAAAGAAAAATTGGAGCCTTTATTTAGCCTCTGCGCTGGATTGCGACAAAAAGCGTTGCTTGCTCAAAGGATCAATGATATAGATTCGCTGCGCGAAGACCACAGGGCTTAACCTTGTGGTCTTTTATTTTCCGCAAATATATTTCAGGAAGTTAATCATAATGATCAGTGCATCAAACATCTGTCTAGCCTATGGCAAACGGACCATCTTCAAAAACGTCAATATTAAGTTTACACCTGGCAATTGCTACGGTCTGATTGGAGCTAATGGAGCCGGAAAATCGACTTTCCTTAAAATACTGGCGGGCAATTCTGAAGCCGACAAAGGAGAGGTCTCCATCGACAAAGGTTTACGTCTGGCGGTATTAAACCAGGACCAGTTTGCCTTTGATGAAGAGACCGTATTTAATACTGTCATCATGGGACATAAGCAGCTGTACACAGTTATGGCTGAACGTGACGCCATCTATGCAAAAGAAGAATTTACCGAAGAAGACGGGGTTCGTTCTGGCGAGTTAGAAACAGAATTTGCCGAGATGAATGGCTATGACGCTGAGTCTGAAGCGGCAGTCCTGCTTAATGGCTTGGGCATTTCCGAAGAGCTTCGACAGAAAAAAATGAAAGAGCTTGAGGGAGGGGAAAAAGTTAGAGTATTGCTAGCACAAGCTCTGTTTGGTAATCCAGACATCCTACTCCTTGACGAACCAACGAACCACCTTGACCTGAAATCAATTCAATGGCTTGAGGAATTTCTCGGTCGTTTCCAGAATACCGTCATTGTCGTTTCACACGACCGACACTTTCTTAATCAAGCGTGCACTCACATCGCCGATATCGATTTTGGAACGATTCGTACCTATGTTGGTAACTACGATTTTTGGTATGAAGCGAGTCAGTTGGTCTTAAAACAAAAGCAGGACGCCAATAAAAAGGCCAGCGATAAAGCGAATGAACTTAAAGACTTTATTGCCCGGTTCAGCTCGAATGCTTCTAAAGCTAAACAGGCAACATCACGTAAGAAATTGCTCGACAAATTAGATATTGAAGAGCTACCGACGTCATCACGAAAATACCCTTTTGTCCTCTTCAAACCAGAACGCCCTTGTGGGGACATCATCCTCGAAGTCAAGGGTTTGAGCAAAACCATCGATGGCATTAAAGTCTTGGACAATCTCAACCTAAACGTTAACAAAGGAGACAAGATCGCCTTCGTTGGTGCAAACAGTGTTGCAAAAACCACCTTAATGCAAATCCTTGCTGGCGAGCTAAAGCCTGATAGCGGCAGTTTCCGTTGGGGCGTCACCATTACCAACTCATACTTCCCGAAAGAAAACAGTAGCTACTTCACAAACAATCTAAGTCTCATTGAGTGGTTGTGCCAATATCCACCCCATGAAGGAGAAAGTTTTGCCCGTGGATTTCTCGGTCGCATGCTTTTCTCTGGTGATGAAGCGACAAAAATGACAAATGTTCTAAGCGGTGGTGAGAAAGTGCGCTGCATGCTGTCACGGATGATGCTGACAAATGCCAATGTTCTGGTATTCGATGAACCAACCAATCACCTTGACCTTGAATCGATTACGGCGCTGAACAATGCATTACTCCAATTTTCTGAAGTCATCCTCTTTACCTCCCATGACCATAAATTTGTTTCAACTCTTGCCAATCGAATCATTGAGTTTGCTCCGGGAGGAGTCATTGACCGCGCAATGAACTTTACCGAATATTTAGAAAATCCCGAGGTCGGCACACTGCGGGAACAATTGTCCCACGCCGGAGCCGACTTAAAACTATAGAGAAGGAATAACCATGGCTTTGCCCTGGAAAACGCTCGATCAATTTACAACTGAAGATGAGGGAGTCCTTGAACTGCGTCAACGCGGCAAAGGAGATTTCCTCATCACTATTGGTTCTCAAATCCTGATGAACAGCAAAGCCCAACGCTCCGAAATTGCCCTCGGACAACTTGGCTGTCAGAAACTTCAGAATCACCCCGCACCAAAGGTTCTGGTTGGTGGGCTAGGAATGGGGATCACCCTGCGTGCAGTGCTTGATTCACTTCCCGATACGGCTCAGGTGGTGGTTGCTGAGCTCAATCCTATCATTCACAAGTGGTGTCTCGGACCTCTTTCCGAATTAACCGGCGCGGCGGCCAACGATCCACGTGTCAGCATTGAGATTGCTGATGTGACAGAGCTGATCAAAATGTCATCAAAAACAAGCTTTGATGCAATTATTCTCGACCTCTACCGTGGTCCTCACCCACAAACCGACCAGATGAATGACCCGATTTATGGCAGCCTTGCCATTGCCTATGCTTATGCTGCGCTTAAGACCAATGGGACTTTTTCTGTGTGGGGTGAAAATCGGGACAAGCACTTTGAAAATCGCCTTGCTTCTGCCGGATTTACAGTCCGTTGCGAAACTCCCGGCAAGGGTGGCTACCGCCATGCCGTCTGGATCGCGACAAAGACCAGCAGTAAAGCGAAGAAACACAATTCCCAACGCAGAAGGAAGAACCAATGAAAGACTTCGTCTTAGATGGCCGCGAATTTATCGAGCTTTACAAAATTCTTAAAGTTGAAGGGGTGGTGTCAAGCGGAGGTGAAGCGAAGGCCGTCATTGCAGAAGGTCAGGTTTTGGTCAATGGAACGATAGAAACTCAAAAACGAAAAAAAATTGTTGCTGGAGACTGCATAGAATTCCGCAATGAAAAGATCCATATCCTTCCAACATAAAGCTGTCACTATCCTGTAACATTGAGCAAAAACGACAACTTACTCTTTTACAAAACAACACATCACCCTGATGTTGAGCCGTTATCCCGATAGGCCACCGTACGCAATCGAAGGCCGAGTAACACAGCGGCAACACTGAGTCCAATAATCAAGCTAAGCCAGAAACCTTTGGCTCCCTGCGCGGCACCCCAGAAATCGGTCAAAGCTAAGCCGTATCCTAGCGGCAAACCAATCATCCAATAAGCGACTATCACCATCAAGAGCGGTACACGGGTATCTTTATATCCGCGCAACGCTGCGGCAGCGCCAACCTGAAAAGCATCGGAAAACTGATAAAGGGCGTTTAAATATAGCAAACCAACAGCAACAGCGATAACTTGCTGGTCGCGGGTATAAATTTCAGCAATGTTCTTGGCAAAAGCCATCGTTAGCGTTGCGGTCACCAGAGCAATCGATAAATTCAGGAACAGCCCAGCGTTAGCCACCAACCGCGCCCGATCAAAGCGCTGTTTGCCGATAGCATGACCAACACGAATGGTGATAGCACTTGAGATACTCAAAGGGATCATGAATATCATAGATGAATAATTCAGGGTGATCTGGTGTGCTGCGACGGTGAGAGCTCCCAATGGAGACAAGAACAGAGCAATCAAAGCAAAGATACTTGCTTCAACCAACAAAGCAAAACCAATCGGCAAACCGAGGCGAATAAACTGCGCGGCCCCATCGTCACCGCATTTTGTAGAAAGTCTAAAAAAGTGGGTCATACTGTAACGCCTGATCCGCCAGATCGTCAGTAACATGCAACCACACATAAACCAAAGACTCAGTGCCGAAGCCCAGCCACAACCAACGCCACCCATAGCAGGAAAACCCAGCTTGCCGTATATAAAGACATAATTCGCTGTGACATTGACAGGGATGCTTGCAAGTCCAATAAGCATACTTGGCCTTACCAATCCAAGCCCCTCACTTAAGTTGCGTAACAAAAAGAAAACAGCAACGGCAGGGACTCCCCAAGAGATCGCCTTGAGATAGTCGATCGAAATAGCTGCAACCTGTGGATCAACCCCCATCCACGAAAAAATATAACTGGCGTTACTCAACAACAAAATAGCAACCACTACCAGAGGAAATGATACAATAATTCCACGCCGGGCTAGGGGTCCGGTTTCAGCGGTCTTCCCCGCTCCATGGAGTTGAGCCACCATCGGTGTTATGGCCAGAAGAACTCCATAGAGGAATAAGAAAAGAGGACCCCAGAGACTCCCACCAACGGCCACACCGGCCAGGTCTGTCGCGCTTATTCGGCCAGCCATGACCGTATCGATAAAGGAAAGAGATTGCTGTGCCAATTGTGCAGTCAAAATTGGTGCCGCTAAGGGGATCAGTAAACGCGCTTCGGTTTGAAGTAGCTTGAATTGCTTTCGTTTAGGGTGAGCCATATGAACTCAATACAAGAAAAGTTAGATCTAAATCGTGACAAATAAGAATGACTTTCACAGTGGTAACACCCTTGCTTTAAGAGGGTCAACTGGAATCAATCCCTCAATAAATATTGGCTCTGGACAAATTGTGAGATTTGAGAGACAACAGCATGAACAGATTTAAAGGTCCTAAAGAAAACCTTTTTAAATAGAAAAACCCATGGAGCAAAGTTTAAGGTGACGCAAAGTACTCCCATCAGTCAGGCACAGTTTCCACTCTTTAGATTATTGATCGGTTCCATCTGCATCAGCTTCTCCCCAATTTTTATTAAACTGGCAGAAGTCGCTCCCGATGCAGCAGGATTCTACCGCATGTTGTTTGCCGCGATATCTTTGTCGGTGCTGATGATGTTACGTGGAGAGAACCTGAAAATGGCACAACGTCCACGGTTCCTGCTCTGTTTAACTGGGGTTGTTCTGGCCATCGATTTCATGTGTTGGCATCGCAGTATCGAACTGATTGGCCCTGGTTTTTCAACCCTGCTGGGAAATTTTCAAGTTTTCTTCACAGCCTTATTTTCCTGGCTATTGTTCAAACAGAAGACTTCAAAAATGTTTGTGCTCGCAATCGTGATGGCTTTATGTGGACTGTTATTTATCACAGGTGTGGACGTCAATAGCCTTGAGGGTGGCTATAAATTAGGAATTGTTCTGGGCTTTCTAACCGCCTTCTTCTATTCTGGTTATATTCTACTGCTCAAAACATCGATGGATGATCGTTCTGTAAAAAGCGTCCCGGCCATGCTGATGGTGGCCATTCCCAGCACACTACTACTCGCCATTATTACACCACTCAACGGGGCAACACTGAACATCCCCAACAGCAATTCACTCTTTGCCCTAATCGGTGCTGGTGTTATCAGTACCACCATCGGCTGGTCATTAATTTCATCGGCAATTCAACAGATTCAAGCCACAGTCGCCGGACTAGTGCTCCTACTCCAACCAACCCTTGCCCTGATCTGGGATACTCTTTTCTTTGACAGGCCGACAGGTGCAACAGAACTCTTCGGTATCCTACTGATTCTATCGGCTATTTACATCGGGACATACCGGAAAGAAACAGCCGATAAAAAACCAACGTGAATACATGCTGCACCTCCGTCGCATTCTTCGAGGAAGAATTCAGATTAACGATGTGAATCAAATGAGTTTTCCAGTGCATATTGAGCATGCAACGCGGCAGTATTAAACAGCGGTAAATCGGTATCTTCCTGACGCACCAGCAATGGGATCTCAGTGCAACCAAGAATCACCCCTTCAGCTCCCTTGTCTCGCAACTTATTGATAATTGCAAGATAGTTTTGTCGTGATTCAGCAGTGAATTTTCCCTGGCACAATTCGTCAAAAATAACTCGGTGAATCGACTCACGATCTTCATTTTCGGGGATAAGAACGTCCAGCTCAAAGTTGTCTAAAAGACGCTGACGATAAAAACCTTCTTCCATCGTATAACGAGCGCCAAGCAGTCCAACTTTTTTCAAACCCTGCCCTTTGATAACCTGACCTGCAGCATCAGCAATGTGCAGCAACGGGGCATTGATCTGTGATTCAATGATCGGGGCAACTTTGTGCATCAAATTAGTGCAAATGAGAACCATATCGGCACCGGATCGCTCTAACGCCAAAGCAGCGTCAGCAAGTAAGGTTCCCGCTTCTTGCCACTGTCCATTGACCTGAAATTGTTCAATTTCTGCAAAATCGACACTATGCATGACAATCTTGGCCGAATGGAGCCCACCGAGACGCTCCCGCACCCCCTGATTAAGCAATTGATAATACAAAACCGTCGACTCCCAACTCATTCCACCTAATAGCCCGATTGTTTTCATTATGACCCCTTTAGCTTTCGATAAATATCTCCGCAGCGACAATTGCCATTAAATCGCACAAACTGCTTGCAAAACAGATACAGTTTATTAAAAAATAGACCATAACAGTTTATCGGGAGGCTCTTATGACAAATGAAATTTTCCGTTATCGAAAAGTCGAAAAACATATCATGCAACTGGTTCAAAGTGAGGCGTTGAGAGCAGGTGAAAAGCTCCCCTCACTGCGTCAATTGAGTCGGCAACTCAGTGTCAGCATATCCACAATCAGCCAAGCGTATCTCGAGCTGGAAAAAAAGGGAGTGATTGCTGCTCGTGAGCGCTCTGGTTTCTACCTCAGCAGTGGAGCCAAACAACTTCCCCGCCCTGCCAGTCGACCGCGCCCAGATATGATTCCAACATTTGGCCAACGTAACGATCTGATTCAAACAGTTTTGGAGGCCCTCGGCAACCGAGAGCTTCTTCCCTTGGGGGTGGTTTGCCCCGCTGAAGAATTGCTCCCCTCAAAAACCCTCACCCGGTTATTATCATCAGCCTTGCGCAGAGAGCCGGCTCGTGCCATGAACTATTCCTGCGTCAACGGTGATATTGAATTACGCCGTCAGATAGCCCTCCATTCTCTTGACTCCGGGGTTTCCGTCACCCCAGGTGAAATCGTAATTACTTCGGGAGCAATGGAAGGGATTTCCATTGCACTAAGAGCCCTGACACGCCCCGGAGACAACGTATTAATTCAATCTCCAAGTTATTTCTGTTTTCTCCAATTACTTGAAAATTGTGGACTTCGCGCCATAGAAATCCCCTCTTCAACCAGCGGGATTGATCCTGACGATGTCAAAAATGCGATCCAACGTTTTGATATTAAAGCTGCTATTCTTGTCCCCAATTTTAATAATCCTGACGGAAGCTTCACCAGCGACACAAAAAAACAAGAGATTGTGAAGATACTAGCGGAACAATCGACCCCCCTAGTTGAAGACGATGTTTATGGCGACTTGTATTTTGGTGAAAAGCGCCCTTTAACCTGCAAAAGTTTTGACCAGCAGGGACAGGTCATCCTCTGCTCATCATTTTCAAAAACAGTTGCGCCCGGCTATCGCGTCGGCTGGATGATCCCCGGCCGCTATCTTGAAAAATCACTCAATTTAAAAACAACGACCAATATTTCAACCGCATCTCCTAATCAAATGGCAATCGCTGCCTTTCTGCATGAAGGGTATTATAAACGTCATCTGCGACGTTTGCGTAGCGCCATTCAGAGTCAAATGGAAGCGTTACTGCTCAGCCTGTATCGGCATTTTCCAAAAACAACCAAGGCAGGATTCCCCGAAGGGGGTGCAGCCATCTGGGTCGAACTACCAGAGAGAGTTGATGCCGTCGAACTGTTCTACCAGGCACGCCAAAAGGGTATTGGACTTGCACCAGGGCCAATCTTTTCGACTCAGGATAAATACAATAATTTTATTCGTCTTAGCTGTAA
>JADGDX010000069.1 GCA_016744675.1 Desulfuromusa sp.
GGGTAAGATCTTCTAATTGAGAAATGACATGATCTTTGTTGCTGGAGGTCAGTTGTGTCTTAACGCTGGGTTGAAATACCAAATATCCCACCAGTAACTCCGGAATTAGATAGGTCGCCAACGTTGAACTTGCACCTAGCGTCATGTTCCTCGGTGTTTATGAGCTTCCGTCGCAATTTTTTTACTTCTAGAGTTATCTCCACGCCGAATTAACATGGTTCCGAGGTGGTGATTTATATCTGAAAGACCGTGAAAGGCATAGCGTGAACGGAAGCGACCAAGTTCGCTGTCCCGGGCATCTTCAAATAACTTATCCTGTACGTGTCCCCAGCTGGTAACAGTTATTTCCTGCATGCACACGACCCTCTGCTACAAGAGTTCACTGGCGGCATTTGCCAATGGAGAGCGTTCACCTCGGGAGAGAAGGATATGTCCAGCGAGGGGACTGTTACGGAAACGTTCAACGACATAGGTTAAGCCGTTACTGGATGAATCAACGTAAGGATTGTCGATCTGTTCAGGGTCACCGGTGAGGACAATTTTGGTTCCTTCCCCAGCCCGAGTAATGATTGTTTTGACTTCGTGAGGGGTCAGGTTTTGTGCTTCGTCAACGATCATGTATTGGCGTGGGATCGAACGACCACGGATATAGGTTAGCGGTTCAACCGAAATAATCCCCAAGTCTTTAAGTTCTTCGTGGCGGTGCTGTTTTCTGCGGACACCACTATCGTTGAGTAAGAGGTCAAGATTGTCGTTGATTGGCTGCATCCATGGCGACAGCTTTTCCTCGATATCCCCGGGGAGAAATCCGAGATCACGCCCCATCGGAAATACCGGGCGAGAGACGAGTAGCTTTGAATAAATGTTGGTTTCTGTGACAGCTTGTAAACCGGCTGCCAATGCCAGCAGGGTTTTACCGGTTCCGGCACAACCAACCAGAGTGACCAGATGGATATCTGGATGGAAGAGTAGCTCCAGGGCAAATTTCTGCTCCAGATTTCGGGGGATGATTCCCCAATAACCTTCCGGTGGAGTATTCCGTAGTGGCAGGATGGCTTTCTGTTGTGGATCAAAACGGCCAATTGCCTTTTGTTGAAGGTTGTCAATCGCCTGTATGTTCAGGCAAATATGTGCCGGGAATGTTTGCTCAATATTGCTGAGTTGCTGATCGTGAAAGAATTGGTCGATTTGCTCACTGACAAGATCGAGTTGTTCCGTTCCGGTATAAAGATCGTCCAGAGAGATTTTACCTGTTTCATAGTCTTCAGCTTGAATACCGACCGCATGAGCTTTGATTCTCAGATTGATATCTTTAGTTACCAGAATAACTGGGCCATTGCAGCGATGTTTCTCCTGAATTGCGAGGGCGAGAATCTGGTGATCAACACAGGGAGAACGCAGTTCTTGCGGTAGCTGATCCAGAAAACTGTTGTGTGTGACCACAACCCGCAAGCGCCCGCCATTCTTTAACGCAACGCCCCCATTGGTCAGTACCCCTTTTTGGCGAAGACGATCTAGTTCCCGCGAGGTTTGACGTGCATTGCGGCCATTTTCTGTCCCGTCTTTTTTAAAATGGTCAAGCTCCTCTATGACTGGAAGGGGAAGGATGACTTCATTCTCTTGAAAGTTGTGGATTGAATCGGCGTCATGCAGCAATACGTTGGTATCGAGAAGATAGTGTTTTTTTGGCAAGATGGACTCCTTTAGAAAAAGATTGACCCAATCATTAAAGGTGAATGTTACGAAAATATGTGGAGAGGAAGAAAAAAACGGATGGTTTTGATGGCTGCTAACAAGAAACTGACTTAATAGTAACAGTCTGGACATAATTGACGATTAAGCTACAGACAATTCAGACCAAGGAGAAGTCGATTCATATGTCTGGCAAGCTGAAATTACTCCCACCGACAGGCAATCAGCACCCTGCTGATTTGGAAAGCTGTTTTTCTGCTCTCGGTATCAATTTTGAAACAGAACTGCTCAGTCAACTTCCATTTACCAATAACGATGTCAGTGCTGGATCGGAGACAGAACTACAAGCTGTCGTGGTTGGGAATCGGGACCAGGTCGATCTGCCACGGGAGATAGAGCAGTCAAGGTTTTTTGCCAACTTACAACGCCGAACCCGGAGTGGTGAAAGCCCTGAAAAACTCCTATCTGAGCTACAGGTATTTCTTTCTGATCAGGAAAATCAGGTTTGGGAAAACAGCTGGGTACGTTTTCCCAAAAGACGTTTGTCTCATTTTGCCAGAAAAGTTTTTACTCACGATCTCCTGGCAAATAAAGAATGTCCACAAGGGGGGAATCGCAAAGATGCAGACCGCTATACTGTCACTGGAGAAAATGGAGAGCCCTACCTTCGGGTTCCAATCAGTTATCTGGTCAAGCTGGCACTTGCCGATTTGCTCGGCAATCAACATTTACGACAAACCCCACTGGAATCTGTTGGCAGATCGTTGCTGAACCATTATCTCAACGATAATACTTCGCCAGAGACCTTGTCTTTTCATATTGAAAATCTCTCCCCTAAGCGTGGGATGGGACAGGCTCTGGCCAAAGAAACAGCCAAGCGCTTCCTCTTTACTCAGTTGCTGGTGCGCTATGCCAATCTGCAATTTGGCTTGTTGGAAGAGGGGCAGGAGGCAATGATCTATTTTGCTCCCCATCCGCCACTACGCCAGAAATCTCTTAACGATCTCATCCCTGATGCTTTTTATCGCCAGCTTTTCATGAGCCCGTGCCTTTCAGGCTGGAATCATGGTGAGGAAAAGCACAATTATATGGGGTTATGCCACCAGGTTCTCAGCCGTAGTCAATTGAATGCCGTTGCCAAGTTGCGTGAAGCTGGAATTGTCACCAATAACCTGGTGGTGCTGCCGAATGTCTCCAATACCAGCTTGTCTAATAATGGGGTTCACATCAGTCTTGGTAGCCAGAAGCTGACAGCGGCTTGCCGTGAACAAGGGAGTGAGTTTGGTTCGGGGCATGAAAAATTTCTTGGCGATCTTTCTTGTAAGATCATGGAACATTTCCTGCCGTTATTTGCTACGACCTACAGTGCCGCCCCATATCGGCTGGCATTTTCCGATTTTCATCCAGAAAAGGCTCTTGGTTTTTTACCGCATCAGCTTGATTTTACCCACTTACGGATGTTTTGGCGGCGCTGGAAAAAGAAAGCCAGCCTCTCCTGTTTTGGTCATCACCTGACCCCTTTTGGCCCGCACTGGCTAGATCGCTCTTTGAGCAAAGCTTTTGCTCTACGTGGAGATTTGGTTCCTGACTTTCGCTTGCTTGACTATCCCATCTGCTTTTTAAGTACTGAGCAGAGCCCGGCATATAGCGGCGTCATCGGAAATCAGGAACAGCTAAAAGAAGATCTGGCCGATATGGGAATATTAGATAAGCAGATGTCACTCTATCAGTTCTTCAAGCTCCGTGATTTTGCTGGTATGGGATTCAGTGGTTATGAAGGGCGGCACTACAGTTTATTTCCAGATTTAGAGAAGGATCTTGGTGGGGCAACCAATCTTCAGATCCTGATTACTGCCCTGGCTTTTAAATACATGGCTAGTGGGCAGGTTCGTCATCGCCACATTCCAAATACACCATTTGTAGAAAGTGAGCGGCGGCAGATTTTTTTTGGTATGGCAGTCGGCATCCCGACTTTTTTTGTTCTGCGGACGACCCGGAATCGTTTTTTGTTGAAAATTTTGCAAAAGACCGACCAGATTCGTACCAGCCGCCGTTATCCACGCTACTTACGTATCTATCACCAAGCTTACTGTAAAGCGCTGCTGAAACTGCTCCGCGAAGATGCTGCTGATCTGATTGAGATGTTCGGGTTTGCGCCGTTACTTGAAGATTTGCAACAGCGGCTTGAACAACCACAAAAATATTCTGCTGCAGGACAATTGGTTCGTGGAATTGTTGGGAGTAAAGGGAGTCCACTGAAAGAGAAAGCAGATGAATTTAACCTGGCTGCAGAAAAATATTATCGTGAAGATTTGCGCCGCCAGCACATGCGACAGGCTCTCGGATTTCTTCAGGAAGACCTGCGTCAGATTGAGGCCGATGTGGAATCGGTTGATAAGAAACTGCGACCATTGATCTCTGATCTGATGCCAGGGAGAAGTGCTGCTGCGTTTTGTCGTGTGGCTCAACAGGATCTGCTTGACGACCGGCTTGGGAGTCAACCATTACAGCGAATGCTTAACCTGATGTTATTGGCAGAACATCGTGATCGGCTTCTGGCAGAGCAACATCTTTCATTGACACAGGAGAATTATGAGTCCGACCCATCAATATATCGAGAGAGTGAGTGGACGAGTCTGTAACGAACCACTTTTTGCAGATCGGATTGTGCAATGGCTTTACCATCCAGTGCGCGAAAAGGCACCACAACTATTCCAACTTCTGACCAGTGCGCGGGTTTCTAAATTGTTGGGATTTTTCAACTACGATATGGCATTAGCAACCAAAGTTCTGGGGAACCAGCAGTTTTTACGTGAAGCCGGAATTAATTTGGGAGAGTGTCTTGATCCGCCAAGAACTCTTGATACCGCACGGAAAATTTTTGAGAGGAAAATTCGTTATTGGCTCTATCGGCCAATGCCGGAGGATCCACAAGCGATTCTCTCTCCCGCTGATGCACGGGTGATTGTTGGCTCACTGGATGAAACTTCTGAGATGGAAATAAAGGGGAAGTTTTTCAGCTATGACGAGCTGCTCGGTGAACAGACATCCAATTGGCTTGATTGCTTCAGAGGTGGGGATTTTGCCCTGTTTCGCCTGACTCCAGATAAATATCACTATAACCATACTCCGGTCGCTGGAAAGGTCGTTGACTATTATCAGGTCGATGGATATTTCCATTCTTGTAATCCACAGGCAATCATTACTGAAGCAACCCCTTTTTCAAAAAATCGACGTGTTGTCACTATTATCGATACCGATGTTGAAGGTGGAAGTGGTGTCGGAAAGGTGGCCATGCTAGAGGTTGTTGCTTTGATGATCGGGGATATTGTCCAGTGTTATAGCGAGTGCTGCTATGACCACCCACGAGAGATGAAAGCAGGCATGTTTTTGAAAAAAGGCTATCCTAAAAGTCTCTATCGTCCGGGAAGCAGTACTGACGTGTTGTTATTTGAAAAAGGGCGTGTTGAATTTGCTGCCGATTTGATATCCAATCGGTTGCGCCAAGATGTACAGAGCCGTTTCAGTGCAGGATTTAAAAACCCCTTGGTGGAAACTGATATCCAGGTCAGATCATTATTAGGAACGGCGGTTAATCCCAACTTGCCAAGCAATTCAGGAGCGCAAAATGACCAATGAACTATTTGTTCTGTGCTTGCTGATTATTTTCGGTGTCATGCTGACCTGGGGGTTCAGAGTGCTGCCACGAGATGGTTGGCAAATGCTGGCAACTCTACCGATTCGGCCTCTGGGAAATGGACAATGGAAAGGGGTTAATCTGACCTGGTACGGACTGCTGACGGCAAATGCCTATCTGATCGGTTTGCTGCTGCTGATTATTTTACTGGGAGCAGCAGAGGTGTCATTATCTGGAGTCATGCTGGTTGCGATTGGCTTGCTGGCACTTTGTATTCCGGCTTCACGGTTGATCGCCAGAATTGTCGAAGGGAAAGCTCATACTTTTACTGTCGGCGGTGCGGTTTTCGTCGGAATTTTAGCAGCTCCCTGGATCGTTCAGCTGGTCAGTCGAATCACGACCGAACAATTACCCGTCCTGACAACCTTAGCGGGGATCAGTATTGCCTATGCTTGTGGTGAAGGGCTTGGCAGACTTGCTTGCATCAGTTTTGGCTGTTGCTATGGAAAGCCGATTTCTCAGTGTGGCTCTCTGATGCAGCGTTTTTTTGGCCGTTGGAGTTTTTCTTTTTATGGGAAAACTCGTAAAATATCATATGCTAGCGGCCTAGAGGGAGAACCGGTGGTGCCGATTCAAGCCATCACGGCACTGCTTTACATCGCTGTCGGTTTGCTTGGGACAGAGCTGTTTCTCCATGGAAAATATTTGGTAGCGTTTATGGTGACAATGATCGTGACCCAACTTTGGCGAGTTGTCTCAGAACTATTGCGTGCAGATTTTCGCGGCAATAGTATCTTTTCTGTTTACCAGATGATGGGCTTGGTTGCGATTCCCTATGCATTGGGCTGTGCGATTTACTTTAATTCAGTAGGAGATGCTAAACCCCAGCTGGAACTGGGGTTGCTGATTCTCTGGCAGCCGGGGACGTTACTTTTTTTACAGTTGATTTGGCTTGCTTTGTTTATTTATACCGGGCGCAGCACCGTGACCGGAGCCAACCTGAGTTTCCATATCCATCGTGAACGGATCTGAGAGTCAAACATGTTGGGTACCTGAAGGGGTTGAGATTTCTTCTGAGCGCTCAATTACGGCAGGGACTTCACCCTCGCCAATTGGCCTTGGCTCTGGCGGTTGGTGTAACGATTGGTGTTTTACCGGTCATCTGGGGAACCAGCGCCATCTGCTGTTTGTTGGCCTATGGGCTGCGCCTGAATCAAGCAATCGTACAACTGGCTAATTACCTGGTCTTTCCTCTCCAGATATTATTGTTTATCCCTTATCTTCAAGGTGGAGAAAAACTTTTTTCTACCAGTCTTCTGCCAATCAGCACGGCACTATGTTTCGAGCAGATTCATACAACTCCCTGGGCATTCTTACAGCAGTTTGGGCAGGTTAATTTACAGGCTGCAGTGGCTTGGTTGATGACAACCCCTCTATTGTTTTCTGGTGTGTTTTCCTTCTCCTTTTTATTGTTTTCCCGACTCAGTACAAGAACATAGCAAGCACCACTCTAAGTCCCCAAAAAAGACTTGGCAACCCATCCTGATCCCCTTGTCACATAAGCATAACTCTATGCTAATGGAATACTAAATAATGAGAACTACCTTGAGTGCCAATGAAGAGAACAGGTCTTATTTAAGTAAACAGATCAGCATCTGAAGCGATAACGATTCGACAAGCTCAGACAAACAACCAAGAGGACATAATATGAACAGTCTGGTGATCGACATTGAAGGGATGAATAAGACTTTTGGTAAAAGAAAAGTTCTAAAGGATATTAATTTAAAAATTCGTGCTGGAGAAATGGTTGGTTTGATCGGAGCTTCTGGCTCGGGAAAGTCAACCCTGATTCGTTTAATTGCTGGTCTGGAAAGGACAGATCAGGGGAGTAAACATATCAAACTTTTTTCTCAGGCGACTCAGTTAAGCAATAAAAAGACCCCCCATCAACGGTTATTAAGGCGTGATGTTGGCATTATTTTTCAGCAGTTTAATCTCGTTGGTCGACTCTCCCTGCTGACCAACGTACTGATTGGTCGACTTGCCCATAACTCTTCCTGGAAAGGAATGCTTAACCTTTTTCCCTCTGCGGAAAAAATAAAGGCGTTGGAAGCTCTTGAGCGGGTCAACATGGTTGAGTATGCCCACCAGCGATCTTCTACCCTTTCGGGAGGACAACAACAACGCGGTGCAATTGCCCGGGCTCTGACTCAGGAGGCGAAACTGATTCTTGCCGATGAACCAATTGCCTCGCTTGATCCTGCTTCCTCCGACCGTGTGATGAATCTTCTCTGCGATATTAATTGTCAAGATGGTACGACGGTGGTGGTTTCGCTGCACCAGTTTGAAGTCGCAACAACCCGTTGTGAACGCATCATTGCTTTAAAGGATGGAGCAATTGTTTATGACGGAAAGTCTTCTGGAATTAACCAGGATGATCTTATTGAGCTCTATGGTGTCGAAGATGGCGTTTGCGGCCTCGGTGCTGAACGTCCTGAACCCATCATGAAAGCCGGATAGTGATTCTTTTGCAGATATTCTGTTGCATGTTCCTAACAACTAAAAAAGGAGAAAAGACAAATGTTGAAAAAGTTAATTTTGGTCTTGTTATTGATCTTGATGGTTTATGGCTCTGCTCTTGCTGAGATGCCAAAGCAGATAAATTTTGGCATTATTGCGACTGAATCGAGTTCTGCACTCGAAAAAAGTTTCGGTCCCTTTGTCAGAGAAATGGAAAAAAACCTCGGCATTAAGGTGAAAATGTTTTTTGCTTCCGATTACGCTGGCGTTATTGAAGGGATGCGTTTCAAAAAAGTCGATTTGGGCTGGTTTGGTAATAAGTCAGCTATTCAGGCGGTTGATCGGGCAAATGGAGAAGTCTTTGCCCAGACGATTAAAG
>JADGDX010000006.1 GCA_016744675.1 Desulfuromusa sp.
CTCCAAGAAAGATAACGGAGCAGATCATTAAAATAATCGAGCAGTTGGTCTGCGCTCAATTGATCCAGAGGTGTATCAAAATAGTTTCCCATCCGTCGCATCGCTCTGGTATAGGCATCAATTGTTTTGGGCTGCAAACCTCGCAATCGAAGAAGTTTACAATGTTTGGTGTACTGCTTGTTGAAGTAGGGATCATCTGGTAATCTTGTATCCATGGAAACCTCCTGAAAAAGGGTTGTCGTTGCCGACAAGTGTAGCATTATGATTGCTACGGAGGAGGCTTACGGTTGGGTGAGGGGTTTGTTGTTTTGTTTGCCGCGTTAGCGGCTTCGTTCAACAAACTCATCAATCGGAGGGTTAGCTTATTCATTTCGTCGCCGCCGGCCGTTAAAAACCATTAGGCATTTAAAAAAAGGAAATCAAAATGGAAACGATCAATGTCCCAGGTGCTCCAGACGCCATTGGCCCCTACTGCCACGCAATGAAAGTTGGAAACATCATGTTCTGCTCAGGACAAACCCCTCTTGATCCAGAGACTATGGAATTGGTTGGAACAAGCATTGAAGAGCAAACCAAAAGAGTTTTGGAAAATATATCCATTGTTCTTGCAAATGAGAATTTGACCCTAAAAAATGTCGCTAAAACGACTGTTTACTTAAAGGAAATGACTGACTTTAACGGCATGAATAAAGTCTACGAAGAAATGTTCCAAGGCCATAAACCAAGCCGCACAACAATTTCGGTCAAACAAAACCCATTAGATGCATTAGTCGAAATAGAATGTGTCGCCGAGTTAAAATCATAAAAACATAAGGTGTCCTTTCAATCAGATCTAAACATCTGATATGCTTAAAATAGGACATGCCTGAAACCTTATTGGGCTTCATTCACACGTTTTTAGCAACATCGGCTACTGAGCTGATGGATCAATACCTTAACCTTAACAAAGGAGAGCATCACCATGTCTGAAACTGTATGCCATTGTATGGATGTCGATCGTGAAACCATCGTTAACGCTATTAAAGAACAAAAACTGACAACCGTCGAGGAAGTCCAGGATGCTACCACTGCAGGAACTGGCTGTGGCGGCTGTGTTTCTGTGATTGAAGAAATTCTGGCTGAAAACTCTTAATCATAATCCTTAAAACTGAATACAATAACAACACAAAGTGGGCTGCTTTTAAGGCGGCCCACTTTATTTTACCGCTTACAAAATAAATACAGTGTCCCCTTTCACCTGCTAAACTTATATAGAATACCCGATTCCGAAAAAACTCAATAGGTGAAACAACATGACAATATCCACCGAAAATACACTCGACTCTCACTATGCCACGCTAAACGATCCAGATTTCGTCCCAAAATACCGGGCAGCGTGTTTCTGTGGTTCGGTTCAGTACGAAGTTAGTGCTGATCCTGTGGATGCGAAACTCTGCCACTGTCGAAGTTGCCAAACGCTCCATGGCGCTCCCATGCAGTGGGCGGCAATTTTCCATAAAAGACATGTCCGATTCACTGCTGGATGGGATCAACTCCATTTTTATAACAGCGAAAAAAAGCTGAATGCACGGATTCTGCCCTGCAAGGTCAGCTGTAAAAACTGTGGGACTCTGATCGCTGATGAAGGTCGCAGAATGTGGCTCGCCTTTCCTTCACTATTTAATTTTGGTGACCCCGCTGAAGTGCCAAATCCATTCAAGCCGACCTGTCATCTGTTTTATGCCATGCGGGTGACAGATATTGTCGATAACCTACCCAAATGGACTGGACATAAAAATCAATCCGATCGCTGCTAACTTGGTTAAAAGACCTGAAGGCTCTTTTGGGTGAGATATCGTGCCCCCCGAATAGGGCCCCGAATGACACAGGATGCTGTATTTGTTTTTCCCATAGAACTGATTCATTTTATTTAAATAACCCATTTGACTTGCTCCCGCGTATCTTCTATTCATGTCTCCACATTTCGAATCATTTATGTCAATGACAATCAATTATTCTCAGGAGTTTCAGATGCGAAGACTGTTTAAAGTTTCCACCATGGTTCTGTTTTTAACTATTTTTCTGTCCGTTCCAGCTTTTGCCTATCAGTACATGACTGCTGCCGAGGTAAAGCAAAATATGGCCGAAAAGACCCCAATGGCTTTGGTTGATATTCAGGTTGAAGATGAATTTAACCAACACCATATCATTGGTGCCCAGGCGACCTATGCCTATCCGGTCAAAACAGAAAACGACCGCAATAAGATGGCAGCTGTTATTAAGCCACTTCTCAGTAATGACGATCTTGCTGTTGTTGTTTGTCCTCGCGGTGGTGGCGGTGCTAAACGTGCCTATAATTTGCTGTTGAAATCCGGTGTTGCTGAAGATCGCGTTTATATCTTGAAAAAGGGACAAGCAGAATGGCCCTATCCTGAATTGCTTGAAGCTGCTCACTAAACGTACAATTTCCAAGAATCCACATGTCTCACTAACAGCATGTGGATTCTTGGAAAGCCATTGAAATACGGTGTCAAATCTGCCGTTACCTTCCTCCAAAAACACAACTATCCTTCTTTCAAGCCTAGAATAGCTCGCATTGTAGCTTCCGCATATCCCCACCATGTAGCCCAACGTGGTCATAATCCCAATACGGTTTTTTTGATGATCAGGAGCGGAAGAATTATTGAAGAATCGCAAACCCGCAACGGACATAATTGGCTACAGCATTTCAACAAAGAAGCTTTGAGTAAAAATTTGCTCTTATTGCGCGAAAAGCATAAAAAGGACGTAACAATACCAACAAGAGGAAGAAAAATAGGGGGCACCCCATATCTTCCAAAATTGAAACGACGGAGCAAGAATGAAAGTCATCGATTTATCACATGCTATTTCGGTAGATCCATCTGACACAAAAGACTTTCCAATCCATAAAGCACTATTTGCAGATGATGTCATTATTATTGAAAACTTAGTTAGTCTAGAAAGTATCGGCACTCATTCATTTGAGTTTTCCTGCTTTCCATTAAGGATTCAAGAAGCAGACGGTTCTCCAGTAAGAGCAGTTGCATATTTAGAACAAAAAAAACATAACAAACCAACTCGGATGTAAACTACATCTGCGTTATATTGACGAGCAAAATCAGATTGCGGTGGTCACTGCACCGTTGCGTCGCTGCCGGTTATCATAACCCATGAGCTTTCAACAATCGAACAATAAGTTTTTACAAAAAGGGATCATCCATGAGTAAATTAAAAAACACAGGCCACAAAGTGTTGTTATTCGTTGAAGAAATTGGCTTGATGATCATTGCTTTGGCCACCGTTATTGCCATTGGCGTTGAAATATTCTCAATGATTCAAGCCATGTCAGTGACGTTATCAGACCTATTGTTACTTTTTATCTATCTCGAAGTGTTTGCAATGGCGGGTATCTACCTTAAGTCAGGAAAACTCCCAGTTCTGATGCCACTTTATATTTCAATCGTGGCAGTCGCACGTTATATGATCCTTGATATGAAAAACTTAGATACGTTAAGGATATTGGGACTTGCTGGTGCAGTACTTCTTATTGCAGTTGCGATCCTATCCATTCGATTTGGTCATATTAAATTCCCCTATAGCAATGAAGAAGATTGCTAACCGGTTAATAGAAACAACCGAATCAACCAGGTGAAAAACACCTCTGCTTTTTATCGAAGGTTTTTGTGGGGAACACAATATTATATCGCCTCCGTTGGTCAGGAATCGTCAATAAATATGAAGCTTATATCAATACTTATTCTTTCATTCTGCTTACTAGCCGTACTGTGCGGGTGCACTAAAGAACAAGTGTATAGAAACCTTTACGATGGTATAATGACTCAGGAAAATTTAAAAAATACTCCTGCTGACTCCGCGACTCACTACAAAAGCTACGATCAATACAAAAATGAAAGAGAAGAACTGCTCCAAAGAGATGACTGATTTTCTAACGAGATAATCAGTCGGTCAAAGGATTGGTCTGATAGTGGAATCACAACCAATAAATCAAGGAATATCATGACTGTTTGGATGAGAGAGTTACTAAATAACTTAGACAAACACACGGATGAGAAGACGAAAAAATCTATAATGGAGGCATGTGGTGAGAAGTGCCCTTTTACTCATCTTACTCACGATAAACTGCTAGAAATCAAAAAAAAGTCCCCCAACGAAGAGGTCTTCTTAGGAAAAATGTGCGAACAGTGGCACTTAAGAAGTGAAAACGGACAATACTTTGTCGTTTTTTGATCAATGTTATTGTCCATTGGTCAATGAAAACCTAGAAAGGGTTTCTAAGACCCTTTGTTTATGCACGCTTGGAAACATTAAACATAAATTTAAAATTGGCCTTGGAAAAGACGTTGAGGTGGAGCTGCAAAAAACGATATTGGCTGGCGATGATGAATGTCGCTTTCATATAAAGCTTTAAGCGAGAAGCAGCATAACTAAGCTATGCCCCAGACAGCAAATATGTTTGTCCTAAACTGAAAAGCCTGATAGATATCTATCGTGGCCGTAACGTTTTATCGGCTCCGATTCTTATGAACCCTTGGGTTCTATTTATTTCTGATATTCACTTCAACACACCAAAAGGAGGGGCACACATGTTCCACAAATCTAAGGTAACGTTTTTTTGCTTACTTGCTTTCATCTCTCTTTCTCTACTCGGATGTACAGCAAAGTACCAACCAGTCCCCGACATGGCTAATATCAGCGTGCAATTTGCAAGCTCTTTGTGGGACGGAAAAAAAGTTCCAGACAACCAGCAATGCAACAAGTTCGGTGGAAATGCCCAAACACCCAGTCTGAAAGTATCCAACATCCCCGCAACTGCGAATGCAATCATCGTGGAATACAGTGATCGAAGTGCACCGCATATGGATAATGGTGGTCACGGTAAAATTGGTTATAAAATCACACCTGGCACCAGTGAAGTCACAATTCCATCAGTAGAAGGACATACCTTTGAATTGCCAGAGCAGTTTTTTATCGTTTCTCCACATGCGAACCCAAGCTGGGATAAAGCAGGAGCCTATATGCCCCCATGCTCAGGCGGGCGTGGAAACAAATATTACGCGACAATAAAAGCGGTGTATGAAGCTCCAGAAGATCAACAATCTATGCTCCTCGGAAAAGGAAAAATCGAACTGGGGAAATACTAATAAAAACTGCACTCCTGCTACTTTAGGCAGGGGTGCTTAGGGGATGTTATATTAAAAGCATCAACGAAAAGCGTCCCCAAACGTGCTTATAGAAAAAAAAGGGGGGGAGGTGAGATCACGAACACATCGTATTTATAAGTCTATCCATTTCATAGATTATTCGATTCTAACCAAAAGGACATGCTGTGTTAAAAAAAGTAATTCTAGGCCTATGCCTCAGTTCCATATTCTTCGTAAATAGCGCCTTTGCAGGAGAATCTGTAAAGTTCGTCGTTGATGTAAAGCCTCTTTCTTTTCTTGTTGCTGAAGATATCGATGGATTTTATTCATATAATTCTAGCTACTATAGCTACCGCTCAGAAACAGTCGACGGAAGTGCACTATGGACCCCACACCTAAAGGCAGGCATTGGGTTTAACATTGGGGATAAAGTTGGTATTGATGTTACTGGTGGGCTCGGCTATATGATTGGCGGTGAAGTCCTCAGTGCCCCTTTTCTTACGCTAGACGCAGCTCTCTTATTTAAACTTGGAAGTGCGATTACTATTGGTCCGCATATTGGTCTTATCTCTATTGACGAAATTGATTGGGACGGAGAGAGCGATATCGAGCTTTCAGATACTCAAGGTGTTTATGGAGGTTTAGTTTTTACTGCAGGAAAAGAAAAGTTCTCTTTTTGCCTCGCAATCGATGCGGTAAGTCTTGACGATATAGAAGTTACTGACGGGGCCGCATGGACCTCCAGTAGAGACACCATTGATCTTTCCGGATGGAAAATAGATCTCGGTATGAAAATGAGATTTTAGAGTCTCTCGATTTATGATTCTTTATTTAGCCACCTTCACCTGAAGGTGGCTTTTTTATGTGGTGATCACAAATGTCACTTCCTTATAGAGGCTAAAAAGAGCTAACATGAACTCTTAACTCCCCAAGAACGTAGATACCACAAGTGAAGAATGAGTCTCTATACAATGAGCTCCCCAGGAAATGATTTAAAACAATGATTGTTGAATTACTGTCTCTTTTTACAGCTGGCCTTTTCGGAGGTATTCTCAACTCGATTGCCGGAGGAGGGAGCTTCATAACATTTCCCGCTCTTCTCTTTTTTGGTGTTCCTCCAATTAGTGCTAACGCGACAAACACTTTTGCCTCTTGTGGCGGTTATTTGAGCGGTGTTTATGCTTTTCGCAAGGACCTCCGCGCGCACAAGAAAGAACTCCCCCAGATCATCTTGATTAGCCTCGTCGGTGGCATCACAGGGGCATTCTTACTTCTTCTGACACCCGAATCGGTATTTCGTGAAATCATTCCTTGGCTGCTGCTCTTTGCAACACTCCTTTTTATCTTTGGAGGAAAACTCAACAGCACGTTGAAACAATTCGCGTCATATCATCAGCATGCCACAATCATTGGTAAACTATTGCTCATTCTGCTGCTTTTGGCGATATGCCTCTATGGCGGTTTTTTTAACGCAGGCCTGGGGATCATTGTTCTGAGCTATTTAGCACTGGCAGGATATTCGAATATTAACACGATGAACGGCTTGAAACTGCTTGTGTCATCAACCATATCACTGATTGCGATTGCTCTATTTGTATACAGTGGAGTCATTGCATGGCGCGAAGGAATTTGTGTTCTTCTTGGCACATTGGTGGGTGGGTATGTTGCAGCCCATGTTGCCCGTAAACTGTCGCAAAAACATGTTAGAACATTCATTATTCTCGTCAGTTGTGGCATGACGTCTTACTTCTTTATTGACATGTACTTCCTATAGAAAGTTTAAAAAATATGTCTATCAACCGATGTCAGTGGTGTGGCGATGACCCACATTATCAGGATTACCACGATAAGGAATGGGGAGTTCCCCTCCATCATGAACGGGATTTATTTGAGTTTCTCTGTTTAGAAGGAGCTCAGGCAGGATTGAGCTGGATTACGATCTTGAAAAAAAGAGAAAACTATCGAAATGCGTTCGATCAATTTAATGCAGAGACGATAGCCGCTTACAATAACGATAAGATTGCCGCCCTTTTGCAAGACAAAGGGATCGTCAGAAATAAGTTAAAGGTTAACGCCTTTGTCAATAATGCCCAATGTTACCTCAACATGTTAGAGAAAGGGGAAACACTTGATCAGTTTTTCTGGGGCTTTGTTGATGGACAACCGATCCAAAACAGCTGGAAACGTCACGCCGACATCCCCACCACAACCCCCCTGTCTGATCTTATCTACAAGGAGATGAAACTGCGCGGCTTTAAATTCGTCGGGAGTACGATCTGCTATGCTCTGATGCAGGCTATTGGGATGGTCAATGATCACACCACGGACTGCTTCAGACATCGGGAGTTGTCAGCGCAAAAGGATCTCAAAGGGTCACTATGAAAATCACATACACGATTGATCTTGAAGATTTCTTTACTTTCAGCCAACACCTGATGAAAACATCCCCCCTAATTATAAAGGCGATCCGCAAAGGGCAGATGTGGTGGGCGAGTGGACCTTTAGCTGCAGGACTTGGATTATCCATCATTAGAGGGCTTTCCCCCGACAAAACTCTAACCACTCTTGCCCTTTTAAGTGTGACGATTTCTCTCCCACTGTTTTTACTTTATAAGCACTATTTCAACTATCGCAACAATAAACAGATCAGGTCTTTTGCCAGAGATGGTGCTTATGATGCTCTCCTTGGTACACATGAGATGACGATTTCAGCAGATTGTTTGGCTGAAAAGACAGAAAGCATGGAAAATATGATCGAGTGGAGTTCAATCAAAAAGATTGTAACCATGCCGGAGCACACTTTTGTTTTCGTTGATGAGGCGACGGCCTACATCATTCCTCACAACAGAATCATCAGCGGCGATAGGGTTCAGTTTATGAATACACTCATGGACATGTTTAACAAAAGAAAAGCGAAGAACACAACTAAAGCAGAATAAACCGGATTATGTTTCCATCATAAGATCAATCCGTGGATATCTTACATCATCAGAGTTAAAACAACTGTCCATCTGATCTGCTAGTATCGCAATGTCGATTCCTAAGTAGATGCCATCAAGCTGTTGCAGATTTCCCAGCCCCAAAGCGGCAAGTGTCTCAGCTCCGACAGCCTCTTCCATAAAATGTTTCAGCAGTGCTGCGGCGACCTGTATCAATCCCTGAACAAATAGACCCGTTTGAGTTTCACGACCGGCACCAATACTGATGTGCTTGAGTCGCTCGTGGGCTTCCCACCAAAAGCCATGATTAAAAAGGTCAATACAGTAAAGATAATCTTCACTGTTCTGCCAGGTTTCGCCATCAAATGAATCAGGAGGGGATAATTTCTCACCAAAAGAATGCCCTTTTTCATCTAAAAAAGGGTGGGCATTTTGAAAAGGTAGATGGCGATACTCCGGAAGAGCTCTTTCGCTATAACGTGGAGGGGCTGGATCAAAAAATTGAGGTTCCACACGGGACTCCATAAACAAGGGTGGTCGGAGAAAAAAACATGATTCGACGTCGATACCTTCTTAAGCGTCTAAATTCTCTGTTGAAAACTCAATTTGCCCGGCACTCAAGTCGGTCAAACGTGTTTGGAAACTGGCGAGTTGTTCTTCTGGCAATTTGAGCTTCAGGCAAATTTTTTCGGCAAATTGCTTTTCCATCAGTTCTGCCTCATACTCTGATAAAAGTCGTTCTATAGAGTCTAATAGCTGATATCCACATTGAACCGTCAACTCTGTCCATTCAATCTTTTCGACCCTGTCGAGTTGTTCAAGAGCTGTTTTTACTGCTTGAGTATAAGCCTTGACCATCCCTCCCTTGCCAAGCTTTGTTCCCCCAAAGTAGCGCGTGACCACGACGGCTATATCGCCGATATCACCATGTTGCATGGTCGTCAGCATCGGCTTTCCGGCAACACCATGGGGCTCGCCATCGTCACTTAAACCAATACGATCTGTACTTCCTGGAGGACCAATCAGATACGCCCAACAATTATGAGATGCAGTAGGAAACTCTTGTTTAATGCGGGAAATGAAAGTGAGTGCGGCTTCGGTTGTCTCGGCAAACTCAATCGTCGTAATGAAACGACTATGTTTAACCTCTATTTCACAACGGAAAGGTTGAGCAGGAATCGGATAGCGAATCGGTGTCATTTCACCTCAAGCGTTAGCAGTTGTCTGTTTTTTTTCTCGCTCTTCATGCCATGAACAAATCAGTAAAATTGTCACCCCAACACAAATAGCACTATCAGCAACATTAAAAGCTGGCCAGTGATAGTTATACCAGTGGACATCCAGAAAATCGACAACTTCCCCGAAACGAAGCCGGTCAATCAAGTTCCCCAGAGCCCCACTGAAAACTAATCCCAAAGCCAAGTGCTGCCAGTATTTTTCTGTTGGAATTCTCGTGACATACCAAAGAATTCCAACAGAAGCTAAAACAGAGATAGTAATAAAAAAAGGTAACCGGATCGCGCTATCAGACAGAATTCCGAATGCAGCTCCTGGGTTACGAACATATGTCAGGTGAAAAAAATTATTGATCAACCGCCTTGATTCACCGAGAGCAAAGTTATTATCAATATAGATCTTACTCAGTTGGTCCAATATCAGACTGATGCTAACAACAAGAGTAAAAATCCGGTACTTGCGCATATTGGTCGACTCACAAAGCTTCTGAACAACGGGAACAGATCGTCGGGTGCTCGCTATTTTCACCAACACTGGTTGCATAATTCCAACAACGCTCACATTTCTCGCCCTCTGCGGGGAGGACCTGCAAGCGTAAACCAGGAATATTTTCTGCTTCAACTGCAGCAGAAAGATCCTCGCTAAGCTCCACCTGTGAAACAATAAAATAGGTTGGGAGCAAATCGAGATAATCGCTCAACAATTGTTGATAATCTTCTGGGACATCAAGAAGAACTTTTGCTTCTAAAGATTGTCCTAGTTGCTTGTCAGCCCGAGCTTTTTCCAATTGCCTGGACACTTCAGATCTGACTTTTTGCAAGCGATCATAGCGTTCTTCAAGTTGATCATCTAAATAGTTTACATTCTCGTGTGGGAAAGAAGCCAAGTGGACACTTGCATCCCGCTCTCCCGGCAATCTCTGCCAAATTTCGTCTGAAGTAAAAGTGAGTACCGGAGCCAACATCCGAGTTAGTGCATCGACAATCTGATACATGGTTGAACGGGCACTGCGATAAGCGACACTCGATTCTGGGCTGGTGTAAAGACGATCCTTGAGAATATCCAGATAGAACGAACTCAGGTCAATCGCGCAAAAATTATGCACCGCATGATAAATGACGTGAAACTCGTATTTCTCGTAAGCAGTGGATACTTTTTGAACCAAACGATTTAAACGAGACAACGCCCAGCGGTCCAGCTCAAGAAGTTCTTCATCAGGAACCATATCGGTTTTTGGATCAAAACCGTTTAGATTACCGATGAGATAACGTGCTGTGTTACGAATCCGCCGATAAGCATCAGATAATCGCTGTAAGGTTTCTTGACTAAGGCGAATATCATCACGATAGTCGGTCGCAGCTACCCAAAGACGGAGTATTTCTGCTCCATATTTACGGATGATCTCTTCGGGAGCGATAACGTTGCCCATCGATTTTGACATCGGACGACCATCTTTATCGAGAACAAAACCGTGAGTTAGAACGGCCTTGTAGGGGGCACAGTCCCGGGTTCCGACAGATTCCAGCAAACTGGAATGGAACCAGCCGCGATGTTGATCAGATCCCTCTAAATAAAGATCTGCCGGGCTTTGCAAATAATCACGATGTTCGCAGACCGCCGCATGAGACACCCCGGAGTCAAACCAGACATCTAAAATATCGGTCTCTTTTGTAAATTTATCGTGGCCACAGTCGGGACAGACCGTTCCAGGAGGAAGCAACTCACTCGCATCCTTTTCAAACCAAACATCACTCCCTGTTGCCTCAAACTGGTCAGCAATATGATGCATGATTTTACCATCATCCAACGCTTCACCACATTTTTCACAATAAGCGATAGTAATTGGAACTCCCCAGCTGCGCTGCCGGCTGATACACCAATCCGGTCGAGCTTCGACCATGTTGAAGATCCGGTTACGTCCCCAGGTAGGGATCCACTCGACCCGCTCGATTTCCTGCAAGGCTTTCTTGCGCAGATCATTTTCCTCCATGCTGATGAACCATTGTTCAGTCGCACGGAAAATAATCGGTTTTTTACAGCGCCAGCAATGCGGGTAGCTATGTGAGACATGACTTTCATGAAGCAGAGCACCGACTTCAGTCAGTTTTTCATTCACTGCCGAATTAGCATCTTTGAGCTTCATTCCGCCAAATATCTCAAGATCTTGGCGATAGCGGCCATAATCATCGACAGGGTTATAGATTTCGAGTCCATACTTCAACCCGACAAGGTAATCATCCTGACCATGACCTGGAGCCGTATGAACACAACCTGTTCCTGCCTCTAAGGTGACATGATCACCAAGGACAATCAGAGAGTTGCGATCGTAAAAGGGGTGCTTACAGTTTTTCTTATCGAATAACTCAGCTGCAAATGTTGTCACCACTGAATAATCTTCAATCCCAAGGGTTTTCAGCACCGATTCATAGAGACCTTCAGCCAAAACCAGTAATTCACCGTTGACTTCAACGATCACATAGGGAAGTTCAGAGTTAAGACAGATCCCCAAGTTAGCTGGGATCGTCCATGGAGTCGTCGTCCAGATGACAAAACTGATCGATCTCCCTTCCAAGCTAGCTAATGATTCTGGCAGTTCATCGACAAAAGGGAATTTCACGTAAATTGATGGTGAAGTGTGGTTATCATATTCAACTTCGGCCTCCGCCAGAGCGGTGACACAGGAAGAGCACCAGTGGATCGGCTTTTTCCCTTTATAAAGAGATCCACGCTCAACCAACTTTGCTAATTCACGCGCTGTTGTCGCCTCATAATCGGGAGTCATGGTCAGATAGGGATCTTCCCAATTGCCAAATATTCCCAACCGTTGAAACTCTTCACCCTGAGTTTGGACCCAAACTTTTGCGTACTCACGACATTGGCGACGAAAATCAGCTTTGCTCATTTCGCGCTTTTTCTTACCAAGTTTTTTATCGACCATCAGTTCAATGGGCAGACCATGACAATCCCAACCAGGAACGTAAGGGGTAAAGAAGCCCTGCATGCGCTTGCTTTTGACGATGATATCTTTGAGGATTTTATTCAGAGCATGCCCCATGTGCAAATGCCCGTTAGCATAGGGAGGGCCATCATGAAGGATAAAGCTTTCGCCTCCTTGGTTGGCTCTCTCCAGTTGATCATTCAAACCGATCTGTTGCCAATGCTTCAGGAGTTCTGGTTCCCGGTTCGGCAGGTTGGCACGCATCGGAAAATCAGTTTGGGGTAAATTTAAGGTCTCTTTATAATCCATACTATTTTGTCTCCGCAGAGAGGTGTCACAATAAAAGGTATTGGCCGGTGAAATAATCCCGCAGGCTAGCAAATACAGCATTTAAGTTCAAGAAGAAAGGACGGTATTTTACGTATTTAAGATTGTTTTCAGGGGCTAAAACATTGAGGTAATAGCAGAAACGAGCTAATCTTTTTCAACCATATTTCTTACCTGCCCGGTCAATTTGATCCACAACAGACCTAACTGTTCATGAACCCACATCTCACTTTGGGCCAAAGTTGAACCACTTGGAAAGGTCCACCAGCTTCGAAAAGGCTTACTTAGATGCCCCGTCGGAGCGGGGAGAGGGTCCAGCCCTACCTTATGGAAGAGATTCAAAGCTCGCGGCATATGTACAGCCGATGTGACCAATACAAGAGAATCCCCTGAAAAGTTAGCAGCTATCAGCTCAGCTTCTTCAATGGTGTCTCTGGGGCCATTAAAAACCAAAATATCTTCGGCGGGGACTCCCAGAATCAGAGCTAACTCACGTAATTTTTCTGGATAAGAGACCTGATCTTGAACGATCCCCTTAAACCCGGTAAGAATTAATTGACTCCCAGGATTAAGACGATAAATACGGATCCCCTCCGCGAGACGAACAATTCCTGCCGGCTTGATTTCACTGGTGACCGGTTGACTGTCAACAGACTGGTGCCAACTTCCTAAAACGGAAATATAGTCAACTGAGACCGGGCCCTGTTGGTAGGAAGGGGCTTCAGACTCAAATAGGGAAATATATTGATGGCTTAAGGGAGCGTAGCTGGCAACAAATAACAAACCTGTCGTCAAAAAAACCACGATGATACCCAACCAACGGGTTTTTTGACGCAGAAGTAACAATGCCCCCCAGAAGAGGAGGAGCAACGTCATTGGCACGGGCATCAATAAATTACCAAGAATTTTTTTCAGTAAGAACAGGTAATGATCCATCAGTATCTCGACATTAGCGGCTACAAGGATAAACGGGACACTAACGCAGTTGACCAAATTGTTCAACGTTTCTGTTGGTGATTGGGAATGAACCATGGAAAGAATAGGGGTTTAAAACTTCATAACAACGATAATAGATCTTTAGCATCACAGCCATACGAGTCAGTAAAGTCACCCTTTTCACAATTATTCAGCTATCTCTCCCCTAACAGAGGAAGATCTCACCCCCAGAGTTGGCCTCCCAGATCGCTTGTTTAATATAACTTTGGTTTATCTACATATTGCCTTGCAAATGCCGCTACTTATGGTCTTTTTATTAAAAACCGACAATTGCAATTTGAAAAAAATAAACTGCAGGTATAGACAGTAAAATGCAAAACAACCTAAATAGCTGTTTTAAAAACGAATTTTCATTTTTTAGTTTGACAATTATTGAAAGAAGAGTACGATCAATAAACACTCAAGGGTATTTAATTCCACATAAGAGAAAGGAAAGGGTTATGCGATGCCCGATTTGCGGTAACTACGAACAAAGAAATATGAAAATGAAAACCGACCAGTTTTACGAAGATCTTGCCGAATGTTCTGTCTGTGGTAGCAGTTGGTCAATCAATCATGGACATGCTGAAATACTACATGACTCCCAGATCGCATCATTCCTACAGGGGAAAACCGACTGTGTAGAAGGGGATGACTACACCTGGTCAACTTAACTTACCACCCTAACGACAAAGGAAAAACCATGGAAGCAGTTGAAATAAAAGAAGCGGCACCTTGCCGATGCGGCGGCCAAGTGAAGATTTTTGGCCCCTGTAAATATGCCCCGAGAAGTCATTGGATGATCTACTGTACGAATGATTCTTGCGAAAGGATTGCTTCTGCTGACAGTCTTGATGATGTGATAGACCAGTGGAATCACAATCTTTTGGCCTGATTGAAGCCAGGACAACATCTACAAAGAGTTTCATGAAAAAAGGGTTCTCCCGTTGCGAAGAACCCTTTTCATGACGTTAATGAGATAGCTATTCAGCCGTTTTCAGATATTTGTAATAATCTGAGTCGGTCGATATAACCAGCTTTCCCTTCTTGGTGATGGTTTTTTTGTACGATTCCATGGTGCGTAAAAACGTATAAAATTCTTTATCTTGGTTGTAAGCTTCAGCATAAATAGCCGCAGCTTCGGCATCTGCTGCACCTCGATATTCCAATGCCTTACGGTAAGCTTCAGAGCTGATATTTTTCAACTCACGCTGCATCTTACCCAGGATCTCAAGCTTTTCACCTTCTCCCTCAGAACGATATTGAGCAGCAACTTTTTTCCGCTCGTTAATCATCCGCTCGTACACCCGCACTCGAACCTGCTCCACATAATTAAGCCGTTTGAACTGGACATCGATAAGCTCAATTCCATACTCAGGAGTCCCTGCGCTAGCCTCTTTAAGGATATTCGCAAGAATCTCTTCGCGGCCAACCATATCTTCTGGAAGAATTTTGACACCATCAACTTCAAAGTTCTCATCCCCTCGAGATTTATAGTCACTCCCACGAACGAGTTCAACCAGTAGATGACCCGAAACGAAGTCACGCACGACTGAATCAATAATATCATCAAGGCGACTATGAGCACCTCGTTCACTTGCGACCGTCTTCAAAAAGAGAAGCGGGTCAGTAATCCGCCAGCGAGCTGTTGTATCAACCCAGATAAACTTTTTATCTTTGGTTGGAATTTGGTTCGGATCACCGTCCCATTTAAGAATTCGCTTCTCAAACCGGGTGACATCTTGAATAAATGGAATTTTAAAATGGAGACCGGGGTAAGAAACTTCACCGACGGGCTTACCAAACTGTGTCACAATAGCCTGCTCAGCCTCGTTAACAACATAAAAACCGCCTCGGATAACTAACAGCGCAACGATAACAACGATAATGAAAAATCCATTTTTCATTTGACTGCTCCTTCCATGGTGCTACGTAAGGGGAGCAATGGTAACAAGCCACCACTTTTATCATCCATGATATAGGTTTCATCTAAATTAGGCAGAACATCCTCCATCGTTTCAATATGGATTCGCTTGCGAGTGACATACGGTGCTTTTTTGTACTCGCTCAATAAGGCGACAAAACGGTTGGTTTCACCGCGTGCTTTATTAATCCGCTCAACAGCATAGCCCTGCGCCTCTTGAAGAGCTCGCTTTGCCTCACCGCGAGCCTTAGGGACTTCACGATTGTACTGCTCACGTGCTTGAAAGATTAGACTCTCTTTCTGCTGCTCCGCCTCATTAACTTCATTGAAAGCGTCCTTAACAGCTTCCGGAGGGTTAACATCTTGGAACTTAACCGTAACAATCCTCACCCCAATATCATACTGCTTGAGGGTCGCCTGAAGAGCCTGTTCAATCTTGTCTGCAAGTGCCGCACGATCAGTCGTCAAAACCTGAGTAACATCGGCATTTCCGATTGTTTTACGCACCATAGCCTCGGCAATATCACGGATCGTACCGATCGGATCTTTGATTTTAAAAATATATTTAAATGGATCAGAGACCTGAAATTGAACAATCCACTCAACATCACTGACGTTTAAATCACCCGTCAGAGTCAGAGATTCTTCTTCCAATCCCCTTTTATTGTAAACCGTTTTGATTCCTGGAGAGACGGTCCGATAACCAAATTCTTCCTTCAAGACTCGGCCAGTTGGAACGAGATAAACTTGCTCAACTCCAAATGGAATTTTGAAATGAAGGCCAGGATCTGAAAATTTTGCAAATTTCCCAAACCGCAAAACCACACCCGTCTCTTCGGTGTCCACTTTATACATACTGCTCGACCCACCAATAACAGCCAGTATGATCACAATAACCACAAGCAAGGGGAGAATCCCCTTTTGTGGGCTAAACTGTAGCTTTTTTTTGAATCGATCAGCGATTTCAATGACCTTCTTTTCCAAGTCTTCCCCGGAAGGGCCCTGTCCCCAATCTTGCATCAGTACCTACTTTCTCTTGTTGAATGTTTTTTGATCTCTTACCTGTGAGTATCCTCTACGAAATGAACCACTCATTATAACAGGTTTTCTTTGCGAACGGTTATCCTTTTCACCCTGAACCGATAAGCTTTTCAGCCCTGAGATCTTGGCAAATACACTCTCAGCAGGATATACTTAGATTTTTCAATCCATGTCAAAAGGAGAAGTCGATGAAAGTGATTGTTGACCTTTGTGTTGTCCCACTCGGAGTTGGGGTATCGGTCTCAAAATATGTCGCTCAATGTCAACAGATTCTTGAAGAGGCCGGTCTAAAAATCCGCCTCCACGCATATGGGACAAATATTGAAGGCGAGTATGATCAGGTCTTTGCTGCAATCCGCCGCTGTCACGAACAGATTCATGCAGCTGGGGCGCCTCGCATCAGTACGACCATCAAGTTGGGAAGCCGGGTCGATCGTGAACAGACCATGGTTGATAAACTGAAGAGTGTGGAAGAGAAACTGGTAAAATAGTTAACTGGTGATGGCAGACTTGCCAGAAACATACTTCGGCAGGTAGATTCTGAATATTGTTCCTTTGTCTGGGGTCGAAACGACATCAATCTTTCCCTGATGGTTATGGACAACATCCTTAACTATTGCTAACCCCAAACCATTGCCTTGGGTTGCTCTTTTGGTTGAAAAAAATGGCTGAAAAACATGACCAAGAGCCTCTTCAGCAATACCGACTCCAGTATCTTCAACCGTCAGAACCCAGACATTTTCAAGATCTATAGCAGAGGATGTGTGCTCTTTCCCTTCTTGGATAGAGATGCTTAAAGTTCCACCCTTAACGGAACTCTCTTTGGAGCGCATAGTTGTCATGGCGTGTTGTGCATTGATGAAGAGATTCAGCAGAAGCTGTTCCAATTGGGAATGATTGCCAAGAACCAGGGCAGGTTCTCTGGTTTTGATCGAGTTAAAAGTGATCGATTTACTAAAACTGCTGGAACAAATAGCATAAATACTCTCTACAATCATATTCAGATCAATGACAGAAAATTTATTTTCTGTCTTTTGCGTCAGTCCAAGAAGATGGCTCACCAGTTGAGCCGCCTGCTGCCCTGATTGATGAATCGTCTCAAATTGCCCTTCGATATCCGTACTGTCGATATTTTCTTTTAAGAGTCGTCTCTTGATCGAATCACAAACTCCCATAATAATGGCAAGAAGATTATTGAAATCATGAGCCAGACCACTTGCCAACAAACCTATCGACGCGACCTTCTCCATCTCTAACAAATCCTGCTTTTTGTGCTCAATTTCCTTTTCATAGTAATGTTTCAGATTAAGATGTGTATTCACACGTGCTTTGAGCTCAAGAGAATTGAAAGGTTTGGTAATATAGTCAACACCCCCAATATTGAAGCCATGGATGATGTCTTCCTGTTCGATTTTTGCCGTAAGAAAAATGATCGGGATATGTCTTGTTACCGGGTCATCTTTGAGCTGTTCACAAACTTCATAGCCATTCATTCCAGGCATCATGACATCGAGAAGTATCAGGTCGAGAGGATATTCCTTCACCCGCTCCAGAGCCTGCTGGCCGCTGGTTGCAAAAATGAGAGTATAGCGTGGATTTTCTTTGAGGATGTTGATCCCCAGCTGGATATCCGTAAGTGTATCGTCTACAACCAGAATGGTGAATTGCCGATCATCCACGAGGGATCCCCCTTGTATGCCTAAGAATATCAATAGTTTCTGGATATTCATTCATTAATGATGCAACAACCTCAATATCGAATGCATTCACACCATTCCACAGGTGGGTTGCATAAGCATCGAGACTTGAATTTTGATAGTCTTCAGCTAGAACTTTCAACCTAGCGCAAAAATTTTCAATAAGCAAGAAATCACCCCTGTTTTTAATCTCTTCCCATTCTGTTAGCAGAGCTTCCAGTTGGTTGATAAGTTCAGGAAGTTTTTGCTGTTGTTCTTTTATTTCTGTTGTTACTCGTGTTGGTTTTATCATTGTGCACGGAAGCTGCTCCGCAATTTTGGCCAGCAGTATCTTCCGGCTCACTGGTTTTCTGATGTAACTATTAAAATCAAACTGTTCTACTTTTTTCAACTGTTCCCCGATAAGAGAAGCGGACAATGCAATGACCGGTACTTTTTTCCAATCGGGATTGTTGCGAATAATCTTTATCGTTTCATAGCCTCCCATTATCGGCATCCGCAGATCCATGAACACCAGATCAATCGGATGGGTTCGCAACTGATCGAGAGCTTCTTTTCCATTTGCAGCCTCAAGAATAGAAAAATCCGTATCTGCCAAAAAACCTTTGACCAGTTTTCGGCTATCGGCAGTATCATCAACAATCAGGATTGTGCCAGAGGAAAAATCATATTCGATATTGCTATTATCTTGGGAATCAGTTGTTTCAATAATTGTTGCAACTTCGATATCCGGTAGGCTGATGGTAAAGACTGATCCGGTTCCAACAATACTTTCAACTGTAATTGTTCCGTGCATCATCTCAGCAAGCCTGCGGCTGATCGCTAGTCCTAATCCGGTACCGCCATGGTGAGTTGAACTTTGCCCCGCCTGCTGCTCAAAGGCATTAAAAATTCTCCCCAGTTGATCCTCCGGAATCCCATCTCCAGTATCCGCAATGCTGATAATCAGATCGATCAGGTTGTTGCTACTTTCGGAATTGACGATTTTCGCAGTAACAGAGATTGTCCCCTCTTGAGTGAATTTTATAGCATTACCAATCAAATTAAAGAGTATCTGCCGAATTCGTGTTTTGTCAATAAGCAGGTATTTCGGTAGTCCTTCACTGAGCTCAAGGCAGAACGAAAGATTTTTTCCCCTGATCTTTGTACCAAACAGGGCTTCGATCTCTCTAAGCAGGGTCTTAATATTGATATTTTCATAGGTCAAGGAGAGTTTTCCTGCTTCGATTTTGGAAAGGTCGAGGATGTCGTTGATAATTTCCAGTAGTGCTTTGCCACCAATAATAACCGAACGAAGATAGTCCTTCTGTAGAGGATCGGTAATCATGTTTTCCAGAAGTTCGGAAAAACCGATGACAGAGTTCATCGGTGTACGGATTTCGTGTGACATATTGGCGAGAAATTCACTCTTGGCTTTTGTTTCTTGTTCAGCTTTCTCCATAGCTTTCTGCAAAGCTGTTTCGGTTGCTTTTTTGAGAGTAATATCCTCTTTGACGACCACATAGTGGTGAATGGTTTTGTCTGTACTAAGGATGGGGGAGACCGATACAGATTCCCACAGTTCTTCCCCACTTTTTTTCTGGCTACAGAGATCTCCTCGCCAGTTTTCCCCCGCCAGAATTTTCTCTTTCTCTACCCCTAAAAAAGCATTGCTTGTCTGTATTGAAGTTGTGTCCGAATTTTGTATGAATATTTCATCTTGGGAATAGCCACTGACTTGAGTAAAGCACGGGTTGACATATTCAACCGTTCCATCTGGATCAGTGATGATAACTGAAATCGGACTTTGTTCTATGGCAGAGAAAAGGATATCAAGCTTTTCTCTGGCCTGAGCAAGGATCTGATTGGTGCGGAATCGTAACCAGAGTAACAGGGCAATAACTGCAAATAAGGCCGCCAGAATTTCGGCTACGATTGTGCTCCCTAAGCTTAATTGCTCTATCCGCGAAATTTGTTCTGACAAGCTTGCAAATGCCTGCTGGTTGGCATGAAGATAGATATCCTGGAGAGTAGCAATAGTGTCGTCAAGGCGGGTCAACAACGCGAGAGCCTGACTCTGGTCATAAGTTTCAACTTGACTGCCCAGTCTTTCGATATTCCCAAGGATGGTACTGACTTCTTCACTGAGAAAAACCGTAATCCCTGCTTGCGGTCTTGCCAGGTTATCAAAAAAAGAGGTTGAAAGGGCAAAAGCGATATCGAGATAGATCGACAGTTCATCAAGACGGTCAGGAGAAGTTTCAATGATGACCCCATCAAGCCTCGCAGATAATTCTCCAAGATGCTGGATCAGGACAGAGAGCTCCCGGTGTTGTGAAAGAGTCGAAATAGGGAGGGCTTGTTTGACTGTCTGTAGATGATACTTAACGTATAGCCCACCGCAAGCAAGTCCAATCGCCAGTAAAAAAAAAGTAAGGACAAGGAAACGTTGGCTGGATTTTAGCTTCATCTATTACCTGACTGGACAAGGGCCAAAACTGGGGGCATCTGGAGGAAAACATTGTGCATTTGTTATCGCGAGAATACTTTGAAGCTTCTGGGCTTGCTCGTCCAGAACTGTTTGTATCTCTTTGTTTCTAAGGATAATTTGGGTAAAACTACGCTTGTAGATCCGGTTAAATTGATCGGTGTAATCATCAAATCCATAGGGCAAAGTACTAACAACCGCATTTGCTGTGGAAGTTTGAGTTGAAACGGCATTGATCATCGAAACAAGGTATGGTGGAGCCAGTTTGTCCGCAGCATCGGCAGCATCTTGTGTGACAGGGAAGAAACCTGTTGTTTCAAGAGTTTTTACCTGAATCTGTGTCGAGGTTAAGTATTCTATTAATTCCATACTACGCGGATCCAATGTATTCTTTGGGATACCAAGTCCGGCGAGTACCAGCATGGAACCCCGTCCCTTGGGTCCAATAGGGGCGGGGAAGGCGACAAATTCTTCAGGGTGTTGTTTGAAGACCTCCAGCAGTCGAGAAGTATGATCCCATGCCAGCCAGACCTCTCCGGTCAACAACGGTTCTTGCATACTGTTGAAGCTCAAAGAAAGAACGTTGACATGCTTCCATAGCTCTTTGAATGTCTGCCACATGGTGACGGCATTATTGTCACGAAAGTGACGAATCATACCTCCTGTAAAAGATGGATAGAGATAGCCCTGAACAAACCTGTACAGCAGCCCTTTGGGGCTGGCGGGAAACCCTGTTTTTGGCATCCCAGCCGCCCGATGCATGTTAGCTGACCATTGAATGAGTTGCTGATATGTCAGCTGATTTAAATCGACATTAGGTGGCAGATATTGTAGTGCTGAACGCTTGGCTACCATCAAGTAGGTCGCTTGCATCCAAGGGATAAATTTTTGTTGCTGAGTTTGCAGAGATCCCATTTCAACCATACCGGGCAAGAAATTCCGGTGGGGCAGTTTCTTCAGATCCTCATTGAGATCTTTCAACAGCCCCTCCCCTTTAAGGCTGACAAAATCACCAACTGTTCCGCCCAGGATATCTGGTGGTTGGATCGTATCCTTAATCAGAAGCTGGAAAATTACCCGATCATCATACGGTTTAAAGAGAACCTTATCATGGAATCCTTTGAGGATATGACTACGCATTGACATTGCTTCTTTGGTCGGATTCAACTGGGTTGAAATGAAAATAAGTGGGTCAGAATAAGCGCAGACAGGGAGTTGTAGACAGCAGCAGATCAGAATTATTCGTCCCCAACTACACAGATTTTCCATTGCCCTGATTCTAGGTATTGAATGTGGCATTAAATTTTCCGTCAAAAATTTGCTGAAATAGGTGGGTGACGAACTTCTGCCTAGTATACAGAACCCTGTTATACTGTCAAATTGTCGCTATCAAGGGTGTTACAGCTTATGGAAAAGGTCATAAATCTATCCAACATCTCGAAAGGCTCAAAACTTTTATTCAAACAGAAAACGACCTTGCGGGGCAGAGTAGAATTGATAATTGGCTTTGCCAGATTTTTTAACGCGATACATCGCCAGATCTGCATTTTTCATCATTTCCTGGGCTGTTGTGGCATCTTCTGGGAAAATACTTATTCCAATACTGGCACTAATCTTTTGTGTAAAATCGCCCTTTCTCAGTTCATGAGTCAGGGCGCTGCAAATTCGCTTCGCTGTGCTTTCAATCATTTCGAGCGAGTCAATTTCTTCGAGTAAAATCAAAAACTCATCCCCACCCATGCGCGCAACGGTATCACTTTCACGCACACACTGCCGCAACCGCTTGGCGACATCGATCAGGAGCAAATCACCATAATCGTGTCCAAGATTATCATTAACGGCTTTCAGATGGTCAAGATCAAGAAAGAAGAGGGCAACCTGCCTGTGACTACGGCGAGCTTTACTAAGAGCCTGCTTTAAACGATCATCAAACATCAGTCGGTTCGGTAGATGGGTCAAGGGGTCATGATGGGCTAGATGATGCAAGCGTTTTTCTTTTTCATTGAGCAATTCTTCTATCTGCAGCCGGTCAGTGATATCGCGAACGACTTCAATGACGGCATAGATTTCATTGTTGCTATCAAAAAGCGGCGATGCTTTCAGTTCAACAATTCGCCTCCCCTCACTGGTCTCATGATGGTGAATCAAAGTCACCGGCTGTGCTGTTTCTTTCACCTCCAGTAACGGGCAAACATGATCTTCACCGTTACACGGATGTGGTGATGCATGAGAGAGCTGATGACAGGTTAACGTCACAGCGTCAGGATCACTTTCTCCATATCCGTCTTGAGCCGCCTTATTAATCTGTAGAATCTGGTAATCGAGTCCAATCACCATCAATGGATCAGAGACCCCATCGATAACCGATTGCAAAAAATGATTCCGCTCCTCCAAAACCGCTTCTAAATTTTGTTTATCGCGTAATTTATTTTCCAGAAGTTGATTTTTATCCGCTAACTGACGGCTTTTTTCTGCCGCCTGCTTCCGCACCCAAAATATCGCTGGAACAGCGATCAAAAGGACAATAATCAAGGAATACGTAGGGAGAGGAGATAAAAGCCACTGCAATGTTGAGTCCTCAGAAAATAGGCAAATCAAAAGTGACGAATGGACTGTTAAGATTTTCGGGAGCGCAAATGCGATAACTCCTGTTTAAGTTTATGATAACTGGAAAGACGCTCTGAACTCAAGATGCCAGCATCAATTCCTTTGCGAACAGCACAGCCGGGCTCAGTTTTATGCTGACAATCCCTGAATTTGCAGCCACCAGCTAACTCTTCAATATCGGCAAAAGATTCCACCAGATCGTCAGCATCACCCCAGAGATGCAATTCGCGCATCCCGGGATTATCCATGATGATTCCCCCTTTGGGAAACAGCACAAGCTCACGATGGGTCGTGGTATGGCAGCCCTTTCCATCGGCCTCGCTTACAGCACCAACCTTCTGTCGCTCTTCGCCGAGCATGCCGTTAAGAATAGTCGATTTTCCCACCCCCGACGAGCCGAGAAGAGCAATAGTTTTTCCTTGCTGCATATAACTGAAAAGAATATCGAGCTGATCCATCTGGCGCGCCATACAGAGATGAACAGGGCTGCTCCCTGCAATGGTTTCGACTTCTTTTTTGCGCTCTTCAGGAACGTCGCACAGGTCGGTCTTATTCAGCAGCACCACAGCATCAGCACCGCTACTACTTACCAGAGTCAGGTAACGCTCAATGCGACGCAGATTGAAATCGCGATCTAAACCACTGACAATAAAAATGAGGTCAACATTCGCAGCAATCACCTGCTGCTCTATTCTATCTTTTCCCTTTCGGCTCCCCGGGAGATTCCGGGAAAAAGAGCTTTTACGTTCCAGCAGAGCGTGGATTATCCCACGTTGATCCGGTTGCGGTTCGATAACAACCCAATCCCCAACAACAGGGAGATGAGCTCGAGAGGCAGCTTTATGTCGAACTTTCCCAGCAAAGCGAACCGTAAGCTCACCCTCTAGAGTCCAAACTCTAAAGTAGTTTTTCTCTCCCCGAATAACACGTGCGGGAACAAAGTTAGACTCGCTCCATGGTTCAAACTTCTGAGCGAAAAGAGGGGACCACCCCCAATCTTCCAAAGTCATGCTTTCATTCCTCCAAAGCGCATCAGTGGCAAATTAAAAAGGAGCAACCCACTGACAATAAGAACAATTCCAACGAGATGATAACATTGAAAGCGTTCTCCTAAAAAGACCACCGCCAGCAATGAGGTAAATAAAGGAATCAGATTGATATATAATCCCGCTCGATTAGCTCCAATTTCATGGATTCCTTTATTCCAGCAAAGATAAGCAAGAATCGAAGGACATGTCGCAACATAGAGCAGGCTGAAAAAAACAGGCTGGGTCAATTCAAAAGGTGGTGTCGTCTGTCCTTCCCATATATAGAGAGGGAAGAGAAGAACAACACCAACGGCAAATGTTGTCGTTAAAAAACTCATGGGGTGAATAGCGGGCCGCTTCCGTAAAAGAACCGAATAAAGCGCATAAAGGCAAACAGCAAATAACATCAATGGATCGCCAACGACAAATTCAAGCCCGAGCAGCCTTTGGAAATCGCCATGAATGATAATATACCCCGCCCCTAGCATACATAGAACAATCGCAAAAACTTGAAATCGAGAAATTCGATCGCGAAAAAGGAAGAAACTGATTAAGACAATGACAACCGGCATCACCGATTGCGTCAAAGCAATATTAAGAGCAGTGGTGCTATGGGCTGCGGTGTAGAGCAGAGTATTAAATGAGGCAATTCCAAACAACCCAAGAAGAAAGATAATTTTCCAGTATTCTTTGATTTTGGGCCAATCCCTCAGAGTCTGCTTCCAAGTAAAGGGAAGGAGAATCGTCAGAGCAATCAGCCAACGCCAAAAAGACATTGTCACGGGGGGAATTAATTCAGCCACGCCACGGGCAAGGACAGTATTTCCAGCCCAGAATAATGGCGGTAGAATCAGTAACAGGTAAATGAGAGGGGATTTATTTTTCATTCTATTTTTTATTCCAACTAGGGGGTCAGTCGCGAAAGTATCACAGGAACGGCTGTTTCAACGCGTAAAATCCGCTCCCCTAGGCTAACAGGAGTTAATCCGTGGGCTTGCAACATCTCAACTTCGTAAGGGATGAAACCTCCTTCTGGACCAATTGCTAACGTGACGGGCTGATTAACACCACAGGGACAGGTCATCTCAACGTTGGGGTGGGCGACATAACCCCGTGTTCCGTTGCATATTTCAGCCAGATCATCTTCAACAAAAGGTTTAAATCGGGGGCGAAGGTGAATATCAGGAAGAACCGTGTCACAGGCCTGCTCCAACCCTAAAATAAGATGCTCATTCAATGTTTCGGGCTGCAATAACGGACTCCCCCAAAAGCTTTTATCAACACGATAGCTATTGATCAAAAAAATCTTCTTAACCCCAAGAGAACTGACTGATTGTAAAATTCTCTTTAGCATTTTAGGCCGTGGCAATGCCAGGAGCAATGTTATGGGTAGGGGCTCAGGCGGTTGACGGTCAAGTTGGATATCCATCACCAGTTCCTGTTCATCCAAACCTATAACTTTCCCGGTGCCGATGAGACCATTGATTTTCCCAACGCGCAACTCATCTCCAATCGTGGCGCGATGAACTGTCAGGACATGTTTCAGTCGTCGCCCCTGCAGTCGAACCCGCCCTTGACCGATCTCATCCTTTTCATGCAGCAAAATCAGATTCATATTGGCAGATTCAGAAAAACAACTGAGGCTGTCGCTGAGAGGAGTCCAATCAAGATGCTCCACAGACCATTTCGAATCAATCCATACTTACGCGTCAAACGATGCGTCCCAAGATAATAGATTTCATGGAGATAAGCATTGTAGAGTTTTTCTCTATCGCCAATAGCCTCCATAAATTGACTCTTAAACTCTTCCTCGGACAGATCACTGAAAGAACGAAAATAAAATAAATTGGTGTGATCAGTGACATGGAGGGGAGGAATAATGGCTAAAATTGAAAAAATAACAGACAAAATCCCCGAGCCAGCTAATAACAATATCGTTATCAGATCTAACTTTTCGTACTGAGTTAAGGTGATCGTAATAATCAGTGAAGAAGCCGTCATGATCATCGAAGCCTTGGAATCTGCCATTTTATTCAGATCCATATGCTTACTCAGATTTGCCCGTAACGCATTCGTTGCCAGCAGGCGCGGAATTAATGGTTCTTCCTCAATCGGTATGGTTGTCATCGCAACAGTCTCCCCACAGTCAGTAAATAATTTCCATATTATCAGATCTTTGTCGTGCAAAGCAGCGGAATTCAATATCTATGCTAAACTTTCTATTTTCTGGTTCTGTGCCTTGCCAACAGGAGAAAGAGATGCTGACACGACAACAGATTGATGCCGCAGCGGAAAATCTACAAGGAATCGTCAGACATACAGAATTGATCCACTCCCCTTATCACTCAAAACTGATTGGAACTCCACTTTATTTCAAATGCGAAAACCTCCAGCATACCGGATCGTTCAAGCTTCGCGGTGCTTATAATTATCTTTCCGCACGGCCCCAAGAGTTACTCGATACAGGAATTGTCACCGCCTCAGCGGGAAACCATGCCCTCGGATTAGCCAGCGCTGCGACTCTCCTCAACTGTCCCTGCCGTGTTGTCATCCCGGAAGGGACTCTCTTGGCAAAAGAACTTTCGCTCCTCAACCATGGCGCTACAGTAGACATAGTTGGCAATAATCTCTGCGAAGCCGAAGCCTACGCAAAACAGTACGCCAAAGATACAGGTCTCCTTTACATTCCGGCCTCAGATCACCAATTAATCATGGCGGGTCAAGGAACAATTGGTCTGGAAATTCTTCAAGACCTCCCCGACTTAAACACCCTCTTGGTTCCAATCGGTGGTGGTGGATTGATTTCTGGAATTGCCACAGCGATTAAATCAGAAAAACCAAACGTTAGAATTATCGGCGTTGAAGCAGCCTGCATGGCAAGCGCTTCTCTGGCTCGACGCAAAGGGCACCCCAAACAACTCTCCACCCGCTCACAGACATTTGCCGAAGAGATTGCTGTCAAGAAAATCGGCGAAGAGGCTTTTCTCCATATAGAAAAATACGTTGATGATATTGTGACCGTTGAGGAAAAAGAGATTGCTAGAGCAATTGTTAGTCTGATGGAGAAAGGGAAAATGATTATTGAAGGAGCCGCTGCGGTCAGTTTGGCAGCAGCTCTTTATGGGGTCAAAACTCGGCTTAAAGGAAAAACTCTCTGCCTCTTGTCAGGAGGCAACCTTGATCTCCAATGTCTGCCAAGAGTGGTTGAGAGGGGACTGCTTGCAGAGGGGCATTACCTGAAATTAAGCCTTGCTATGATTGACATGCCAGGAGCGCTCGCCCACTTGACACTGATACTCAGTGAGCTTAAAGCCAACATTTTCCAGATCAGTCACGATCGCAATAAGTTCTCTCTCCCTCTTGGGGAAGCAGAGGTTCTTCTTGATCTAGAAACCCGGGGCACAGAACATATTCGAGACATTCTGACCCGTTTAGAAAATGAAGGATATCAACCCGAGGTGGTTCGCTAACACGTTGCTTTGAACATGACGACTTTCAAAAGAGCAAAGTCCACCTGAAAATTGGGGACTTTGCTCTTTTTCAACAATTCACCTAAAAACGCACCATTAATCCGCCAAAAGGCCCTGAAAACTTCGTTTCAACATAGATATCATCTTCATCAATTTCTAAGTCAAAATAGCGCACTCCAGCATAAATCCCGACCATGGGTATGGGCGAAAATTCTACTTGTGCTTCAGCATCCATAAAGTGATTGCCATCAAATCCCATGTAACCAATCCGCCCACTCACGCCAAGAAAATCGGCCAAAGCAACCCGACTACGAACACCAAGGGTGGGAATAGGCACGGTAGCAGATTCCGACTCGGTATAATCCTGGGAAATATTATTAAAGGTCATATCAACCTCAGCAACCTTCACTGCCAATTCAAGTCCAAATTGAAAACGGGTAGGAAGGTCATCAAAGTTCGCCAAGTAGTACGTATAACCAATGTCGTAGAGAGTGATATCCAGATCAGTTTTAACAACATTATCCTCACTGAAAGGAACTCCATTAAATTCACCATCGATTGTCATGGCGCCGGTACCAGAAAAAGCAATTGGCAAATAATTAAATGAAAGCTGAGAATCTCCCCATTTCAGAACCACCTCTGCAGTGATGTCTTCACTATTATCCAGATTTAAATCATCTTCTAAATCAAGTTGAGTTCCAACACCATCAACCGTTCCCGCGATAGAACCTTCTGGAGCAAGGAGCTGATAGCCCCCTTTTAAAGAAAAAAGTTCGTCGGCAAAAGTTACCGTTGAAACTAAAAGAAAGACAGCAACTAGAGGGAAAACTTTCCATTTGCTTTGCATGGTTAACTCCTTTTGTGAAATAGCAAAATTATTTAAAAACACTAACAGAGGTAACGTAAGATGTCACCCTTTCTAATTTCAAAAGTCTCCTGTTTGTTAAAAATCTGCTATGATGCTCGTCATAAAATCAGGAGCAGAATATGAATAAAGCACCCACCACAATTCTCATCGTCGAAGATGACATAAATACGGCCAACCTTGTTTCTACCTACCTTGAAAAAGATGGATTTTCTACTCTGATCGAAAATAATGGAGAAAAAGGGCTTCAAATAGCAAGGAAGATTCATCCTGACCTCGTTATTCTTGATCTCATGCTACCAGGTATTGATGGGTTGGAAATCTGTCGAAGGTTGCGCCATGAATCAACTGTTCCCATTCTTATGTTGACGGCTCGTGAAGAGGAAATTGACCGGGTTCTGGGTTTTTCTCTGGGGGCAGATGATTATGTCGTAAAACCATTTAGCCCGCGAGAGTTGGTTGAACGGGTCAAAGCGATTTTGCGTCGCGTTAATCCCTCGGTTGAATCTAAAAGTTCCATTTTGCAATGTGGCCAGCTCCATCTAGATCCCGAAAAGCATCTCGTCAAATTGGCTGAGACAATCATAAGTTTAACGACATCAGAATATAAACTCCTCTATACACTGATGGTTTCCCCGGGAAGAGTTTTTAGTCGCACAGAGTTGCTTCGACATTTTTATGAGCAAGAAGAAGCTGTGATTGAGCGCGTTATCGATGTCCATATCAATAAATTGCGGCAAAAAATTGAACCAGACCCCGCGTCTCCAATTTTCATTGAAACAGTCCGTGGTTTTGGTTACCGCTTCACTGACTATGAGAATATCTGATGAAAAAACATCTAATCTGGAAATTATTGCTCAATTTTATTCCCATTATAGGGGTCACCATTCTGGTCGTCTGGCTCGCTATTGACCATCTTGCAGCAACTTATTTCATGAGCTTAATGGAGCACTATTCCATCGAACCCCATGACAGCCATCGGATGTTTATCGAAGCTGTTCACCGCTATCTATTGTGGGCCACCGTAGCGGCCATAATCCTAGCTCTGGCTCTCAGCTACCTGCTGACCAAGCGCGTATTACGCCCTCTATCACAAATGACCAGGATCTCTCAAGAATTGGCGGCGGGTCGTTTTTCCAACCGGGTTGAGGTGGTCTCTGAAGACGAAGTTGGGCAACTGGGAGACGCCTTTAATAAGATGGCCGACAGCTTGGAACAACTGGAAGGGCTACGTAAAAGCATGGTGACAGATGTTGCCCATGAGCTAAGGACACCACTCACTAACTTACGTGGTTATCTCGAAGGGTTGAGCGACGCGGTTATTGCCCCCGACACAGAAACTTTCCACATGTTGGAAAAAGAAACTCTACAGTTAGTTCATCTCGTTGATGATCTTCAGCAATTGACAAAAGCAGAATCGGCTCAGGCCTTTTTGCATCGTCAGACATTACCTGTAGCCGCTCTGATAGAGCAGTTGCTTCCCCTATTTAAATTACGTTTTCAAAGTAAAAGAATCTCCGTAACAGTCCAAATTGATCCTCCTGAATTAAGTTTATCGGGTGATCTCGATAAGCTTTTACAGACGCTGCGAAATTTGCTGGAAAACGCCCTGCGCTATACACCAGAAGCCGGGCAAGTTGTCATCAGCGGAACTCAAAAAGATAATATGATTGAAATAGCCATCGCGAATACTGGTCATGGGATTTCATCTAGCGATCTCCCCTTTATCTTTGAACGTTTTTTCCGCGCTGATCGATCTCGTTCTCGGGAACATGGTGGTGCTGGAATTGGTCTATCTATTGTCAAGCAGCTGGTGGAAGCCCATGGCGGACACGTCGGAGCAGAAAGCCAGAATGGGTTAACCAAGGTTTGGTTGAAGTTGCCCGTTTAGACATCGCCATCTGCTTAAACCTGCCTAATGCCTGGCACAACGGGTTGACATTCTTTACCTAATCTTTAAATAGCTGTGATCTGGCCTTGATCTTCTTTTGTTATGCTGTTAACAGCCGAAAGGAGAATATCATGATGCTGAAATATTTAATGATTGTTCCAATGCTCGTCCTATCTCTCTCAAGCCCTTCGTTTGCAATGACAGATTCCTTGTCACTTAAAACCGTGACTTTTGCAGTTACATGATACGACGTAGGACAAGCGGCCCTGGAAGGGCGGCCAGGAATTATAAAAGTTGAAAAAGGTTGGCAAGACTTTCGTGAAGTCAATCGGGTTCTCTACGACCCAGAAAAAACGGATATTGAAAAAATGGTAGAATGGCTGAAACAGGCAAGAACATATCAAGACACACTGGAAGACAGCTTACAGGGAAAAGGAGATAAATCATGAACAGGCGAAAAGCTCTGATTTTCATAACAACTCAGGTTGGATTTCTTTGGCTAACCGCCAATGGATTTTCTGCAAGCAAGCATAAAATGGAGAAGAATATGACGGGCAGCACAAAAATTAAGCTCTATTCCGCACAGAAGAGTGACTTTATCTTTAGCGATAAAATTATAAAGAGCGATGCCGAATGGGAGAAACAACTCACCTCAGAGCAATATCGAGTCTTACGTAAAGAAGGGACTGAGCGTGCTTTCACGGGAGATCTGTTGAAGAATAAAAAACAGGGTGTCTACCGTTGTGCCGCCTGCGGAAATGATCTTTATCACTCTGAGCATAAGTTTGACTCTGGAACCGGATGGCCCAGTTACTATCAGGCGATTGCCAAAGAAAATGTTTCGATTCGTGAAGATAAAAGTTTTTTTATGACCCGCAATGAACTGATATGTAGCCGCTGTGACTCACATTTGGGGCATGTTTTTAATGATGGACCACAACCAACTGGCGAACGGCATTGTATAAATTCAGTCTCGTTAGATTTTTATCAACCCAATAACTAATTGACTGATATTTTTCAGGAGAAAGCCCATGAAAAAACTCATAGCATTGATATCGCTGTTGCTGATCGTACTAACAGTCAACCTATTGGCCGCTAAAGAAGAAAAAATGTCCGGGGAGATGATGGCTTCAGAGCGCGCAATTTTTGCCGGTGGTTGTTTCTGGTGTATGGAGTCGGCCATGGAACATTTAGATGGTGTTGAAGAAGCAATCTCCGGCTATACGGGAGGCAAAAAACTCAATCCGACCTACAAAGAAGTCTCTGCTGGAATAACCGGACATACCGAAGCCGTCGAAGTTCACTACGATCCACATAAAATATCTTATTCTGAGCTATTAGATGCGGTGTGGATGAATATCAATCCGACTGATGCCGGTGGTCAGTTTGTTGATCGCGGTCAACAATATCGTAGTGGAATTTTTTATCTGAATGAAAACCAGAGACGGTTGGCAGAAGAATCAAAGCAAAAACTGGCAGAATCGGGACGCTTCGGCAAACCATTAGTCACAGAAATAACGAAAGCAGGCGTTTTTTATCCAGCGGAAGAATACCATCAGGACTATTACTCTAAAAATCCGCTACGCTATCGCTTCTATACGAGCGGCTCAGGACGCAAAAGTTTTCTTAAAAAGGCCTGGGGTGATTAACTAACGACCTATTGCATCAAAGGACACCTTTTATAACGTGTTCTTCATAAATGTTAAAAATACTATTTGGCGAAGAGGACTCCTTAGTCGTTTCCTCTTCGCCTAAATATATCTTAATGTATGGTGAAATAAACTGATTCAGGAAAAGAGCTATTTTCAAAAGCAACATAACTCAAACTCAACAATAATACCCATTCCCCAACAATAGATATATCGGCAAAACATCCCCAAACACTAGCCAAATTAAAGATCGCCAAGAAAAAGTGCCCCTTTTCACCATTTCCCCTTGACCACCCCCTCCCTCAAAGTTATAGTTTTCTCATCTATGGTTCAATTATTTGAATGATTATATAAAAGAGGGGGAATGATCGTTGAAAAGCCAGCTACAAAAAAGCTCCCCTCCGTTATTTCCTTATCCCTAGACACACAATCACTTTCAAAGGAGTCTCTCTGTGAAGAAACAAAGGAATGCTGAACAACCGTTCAACCGCTTTTGTGGGGCAGGATCGATAATTAAAGCGAGTTTGCTACTTCTTTCAATTGCCTTACTTCCCTCTCTTTCTTTTGCTCTGGATAATTTTTTTGCATCGCCACGAGCAATGGGAATGGGGGGAGCAAACGTTGTTTCGGTCAACAATGCCAGTGCGCAGTACTATAACCCTGCCGCCTTTGCATTTTTCAATACAGAGGACGAAGGTGAAAAAACTAATTTGGACATGAGCAGTCGCGGAGATAAGCTCTGGGGTGTTGATATTGGCGTTGCCGGCGGCTACCGTTTGCATGATGACTTTGGGCAATACATTGATGATCTAGCAGATATCGACCTTGATGATCTCAGTGCCGGGGTTTCCAGTGAAGATGATTTACGTAATCTTGTCAGTTTGGTCGGTGCTCTCGTGGGAGTCGACAAGCCCGGCACCGGAGTCACAACAGATGTGAATGGCAGCGTGGGGATCCGTGCTGATCATTATGCGATCGGGATCCGTACCTATGCACAATCTTCAGCTCGTGTTCTCAATCTCGATAGATCAAATCTTGGCTTTGACGTTGATATGGCCACAGTTAACAGTGATATTTCCGGAGTCACCCTAGAGGGAAATGATAGTCAAGTCCTCTTGTTTAGCGCAGCCCAACAAGCCCAACTTACAACTGCAGGATTTAGCTCCGATGCTATTCAGAAGCTCGACTTTGCTGCTCGTGAATATGGTGTTAGTAGCTCAGATATTCAGGAGGTTGTCTCTTTACTCGAAACGGTCGCAACTGAATCTGGGGCCGGAGGAAGCGATTTAGACGACAACACAACAACGGTTTCATTGACTGGGTTTGGCTATGCTGAAGTTCCTATTTCCTATGGATATGCAATCAATGATCACTTTGCCATCGGCGGCAACCTTAAATTTATGAAGGGGCGCGTGTATGGCAATCAGATTCTCGTTTTTGATGATGATTCGGGAGATTTACTTGCAGAGACGGATGAGCACTTTGAAGAGACATCAACCTTTGGTATCGATATTGGGCTCTTAGGCTGGTACAAGAACTTTTCTTTCGGCTTGATGGGCCGCAATCTAAACTCCCCAGAATTTGATGGGTTTAGTAAAGACGTCACCTTATCAAACGGAGCTACACGAACTATTACTGCTGCTGATGTCAGAATCGATCCACAATTCACCGCTGGTGTTGCCTATCTTCCATGGGACACTCTGACGATTGAAATGAACTACGATCTGACTAAAAACGAAACAACCTTAGTTGGTTATGACACTCAGAACTTATCATTAGGTGTTGAGTGGAATGCTTTCGAAGTTCTCGCTTTGCGGGCAGGAATTTATAAAAACCTCGCTGAGAGTGATGTCGGTATCGTCTATACCGCCGGTCTCGGATTGAATCTCTGGGCCATGCGTTTCGATATTGCGGGGACCATGTCTGCTGATAGTTATGAATATGATGGGGAAGACTATCCTCAGGAAAGCCGGGTTGCAGCGATGCTCAGTTTCGACTTCTAAAGACTCTAGTCCAACTTTCCACGAAACGTCACATCTATCTCCGATTTTCACCCGAGGATCGGAGATAGATGATTATCTAACATCTAACCGTTCCAACTCATAAAAAGCTACCTGACTTTCTTTCGCCCTTTGGGCACCCTTTTACGCCGAGCCTTCTTTTCCGTCATTTCAATGATGGGCTCTGCTGCCATCAATTCTTCTTTCGTTTTTGCAGCAGAGACAATGATACAGCGATCAATGAGTCGTGTTCCATCAAGCATATTAATTGCTTCCCTGTTTTCTGCATCATTTGCCATGCGAATAAAGGCAACCCCTTTAAATAGACCAGTGCGTTGATCAGTCACCATGTTGATAGAGCGCACGGTTCCACAGACCGAGAACAGCTTATGAAGATCTTCTTCTGTGGCTTCAAAAGAGATCTCTGCGACAAAAATATCTTTAATTTTAGCTTTAGTCTTCACTTAATATGACTCCTTTTTCAAAAGCACCCCGAGCTTCATCAGGGCGCTCCAGACTGATCTGACCCAGATTCCCCGCCCTAAGTTCGCGTAACAACAGCTCTGCTGCTCGATGGAGGTCAACGTCTCCCCCTTTAATCAGACAGCCTCGACGACGACCAATCTCCTCAACAAGAGCCAAGGTGGTCTCTGGAAGAGCTGACAGTTTATAGCGCTGCATCAGCAACGCTGGATATTTCTCCGCCAGATATTGAGCGCTCGTCAAGCCAACTTCAATGGTATCAAAAGCATTATCACCAATTGCTCCGCTCGCAGCGAGTCGCCCAGCACCAGCCAAATTGTCCAGGACCGGCCAAAGGATTCCCGGGGTATCTGAGAGAAGGATTCCATTGCGCAGATCGATCTGCTGGGGACAGGTCGTAATCGCCGGTTTATCTCCAACCCGGGCGATTTTTTTCCCCGCAAGAGTGTTAATCAAAGTTGATTTTCCGACATTCGGAATCCCTACCACGAGAACCCGTAACGGTTTGCCTGATTTCGTTCGTGCGAGAAGAAGCTTGCGGCAAAGTTTTGGTATTAATCCAACATCGCGCCGATTAGTCGCTTCGAGTGGAATCGCTTTGACACCTTGCTGTTTTTCTAGAAACTCCACCCACCTTTTGGTCACTGTGGGATCGGCCAGATCGCTCTTATTGAGAATCTTGATGCAGGGCTTATCTTTGCGCAGTCTCTCCAATAAAGGGTTCGCACTGCTAGCAGGAAGACGCGCATCAAGAACTTCAATAACCAGATCAATTTTAGGGAGAATCTCTATAATCTGTGCCCGGGCCTTTTTCATGTGCCCGGGATACCAATCAATAATCATAATATTTCATTTATTCCCGTATTTTTTGGATCATAACCAAATCAGCAATGACCAGTGCAGCCATAGTTTCAACTATGGGAATCGCCCGAGGAACGACACAGGGGTCGTGGCGCCCTTTGGCCGCGAGGATGGTTTCTTCTCCAGAAAAATTCACCGTTTGCTGTTCCTGACCAATTGTTGCTGGAGGCTTAAATGCAACCTGAAAATAAACCGGCTCACCGTTTGAAATTCCTCCTTGTACGCCACCGCTATGATTAGTTGTCGTTCCCAATCTATTCCCTTTTTTCACAAAAGGGTCGTTATGCACAGAACCACGCATCCGGGCACCAGCGAAACCAGAACCGATTTCAAATCCCTTGGTTGCGGGAAGAGACAGCATCGCATGCGCTAACTTCGCTTCAAGGCGATCAAAAACAGGTTCCCCCAACCCCGCAGGAAGGTGACGACACACACAGCTGACAACTCCACCAATCGAATCCTTCGCTTCGCGCGCAGCAACAATTTCAGCAGTCATTTTTTCAGCGGCAAGAGAATCGGGGCAACGGATCTCGTTAGCATCAACATGTGATCGCGTGATTGTATTCATATCAATGTTGTCAGCATCATGGCATCCCACCGAACTCACCCAAGCAACAATTTCAATTCCATAGGTTTCCAGCAGATATTTTTCGGCAATCGCGCCCGCAGCAACGCGACCGATTGTTTCTCTGGCGCTGGAACGCCCTCCGCCACTTGAAGCATGAATGCCATATTTCTGCTGATAGGTAAAGTCGGCATGAGAAGGTCGTGGCACCTGACTCATGGAACCGTAATCACCAGGTCGTTGATCCTTATTGTTAACCAGCATCCCGATCGGGGTTCCCAAAGTTAATCCATTTTCAATTCCAGACAAAATTTGAACCTGATCAGCCTCATTGCGCTCGGTCCCAAGCTTATTACCACCAGGTCTACGCCGATCTAATTGACGCTGGATATCTTCTGCCGATAACGACAAGCGAGAAGGAACACCATCGACAACGACACCAACGCCTGGGCAATGAGATTCTCCAAAAGTGCTGATTCTGAATATTCGACCAAAACTCGACATTTTTTTTCCTTACTTGAATTTATGATGAAATACGCTATATTTTTTTTTCGGGAGCATAACAGAAAATGACAAGTGACGCCATTTCGATCAATTCCATCAGATTTATTACAAAATAGTTTGCCCTATCGCTGTAGAGGACGCGAAATAGATTAAATAACAAGAACTGATTGTGCAGGCCACCACGATGAATAAACCCCTCTCATCACAACATTCCACTCGCCCCGCCAAGGTTTCCGCATACGCACGTTACCATTCAGACGCAGCGGTTTCTCAATACTGTGATGCCCATTATGGCCCTGACAAATTCAACGTTGCAAATTTCCCGAAAAGGATTGTTCAACTCTGCCTTTCGGCTCTGCAAGAGACACCGCGACAGAGAGCCCTCGATCTCGGTTGCTGCGTCGGTCGAACCTCCTTTGAGCTGGCAACCCACTTCGAGGAAGTCACTGCGATAGATTTTTCCTCTCGTTTCATTGAGATCGCCCTGCGGATGCAAAAACATGGAAAGCTCTGCTATCAACTCGCAGAAGAAGGCACTCTCCTTTCCGACCATGAGGTCACTCTTGCTCAGTACCATCTTGAGAAAACGGCAGCAAATGTTACTTTTTCTCAAGGTGATGTCTATTCCCTTAAAACTCCCCTTAATGGCTACAACCTGATTTTAGCTGCAAATCTCATCGATCGGCTTCCTGATCCAAGGATGTTTCTCAGCAATATCCACCATAAGTTAACCAGCGGGAGATTATTGGTGCTTGCTTCACCCAACAACTGGCTAGAACACTATACCCACAAAAAACATTGGCTTGGTGGGTACTACTTTGCGGGATCACCACAGACAACTCTTAAAAGTCTCAAGAAAAAACTCTCGAAGAACTTTGTCATGGTGAAACAACCAGAGGATATTGAATTTGTCTTGCGCGAATCATCACGAACGTTCCGCCACAACCTCTCACAAGTGACTTTCTGGCGTAAAATTTAATGTGCATATCTCTGTTATGGTCACACCCTAAATCAGGTCAAAAGTTTAAATTCGCTTACATCAATGACAAATGTATTCATGTCTGTAACAAGCCCGGATAAATAAATCTTTTTTCCAACAGTGTTATAAAAAATTGTGAAATCTGCGGAATGAAGTATTTTAAAGCACTAATACCGTCGCTATCTGTGTTAGAATTCGGCACAAAAAAATGGAGGCCTTTCTGATGGCAGATGTAACAAAATTTCTCACCGGAATTCGAACTTTTCAACAACAACATTTTGGCGAGAACCCAGAACTTGCAACAACTCTGGCAGAAGGCCAGAAACCCCAGGCTCTCTTAATCGGCTGCTGTGACTCCAGAGTCGACCCAGCGCTGGTCACCGACTCTTCGCAAGGGGACCTGTTTATCCTGCGCAATATCGCAAACTTGGTGCCGCCTTATCTTAAAAATGATGATTACCACGGCGTGAGTTCATCAATTGAATACGCTGTTTGTCACCTCGAAGTTTCTGATATCATCGTCTTTGGCCATTCCAATTGTGGTGGAATCGGAGCATTGATGGATTCGGCCCAAGGAGAACCAGCGGGTGAATTTATCGGCAATTGGGTCAGTATTGCCGCTTCAGCTCGGGACAAAGTTCTGCGGGAGATGCCAAATGAATCCGCGGAAAAACAAGCACGAGCCTGTGAAAAAGAATCCATCTTAGTCTCACTGAGAAACCTTATGACTTTTCCTTGGGTTAAAGAGAGGGTCTCAAAAGGTCAATTGAGTCTCCATGGTTGGTACTACAACATGGGGACGGGACAGTTGAGATACTATAACCAGCTCACCAGAGAATTTGAGGTCTTGGTCAAACATTATTCTCCCGATAGTCAGGAAGAACAACAAAAAACCTCATAAATAAAAAGGATCGATTATGCCTATTGCTCCTCCCCCGGAAAGCTTTCTTGATCAGAATCCAATGGATTTGATGGAACTCTACGGAAGGATGCGCAGCCTAACCGATCATGCCGGTTTTTCAGGAACACTTCCTGCCATCTGGCAGTGCTCTGACGAAAGCCAATCAATCAAAAAAGCCTTATTCGGCTATGTCAATAATTGCCCAACCTTTAACCTTGGAAGGGTCGGTGCATTACTCGATCCTAGCCGCCTTGCCACTGCCGCCCACCATGGCAATGATTTTGTCATCCTAGGCGGAAGCCATATCGGTGCTGAAGAATCCGAGGGTGTCGGCTACATCGAAAGAATTCATGGGAAACAGGCTACGTGCTGTGGGATGCTGGGTCAGATTCTAACTGGGTATTTACCCATTTATCGCCGCGCATCACAGCTCATCAAGATTTTCCGCGAAGACAATATCAACAAAATCGAAATCCCCTATAAATATCTATTTCAAAAGCCAACAACCGATATCGTTCGCATTCAGATCAGGCTGGAAAAGCTAATTGAGGGAGAAGCGCTAGGTGAGGGGACTCTTGGTAAGATTTTCCGCCTGAATACGAGGATTAGTAATAGCCTCCCGGGGCTTCTAACCTCAAATGATGAAGCGCGGCAACCTATCGGTAAATCACTCACCCCCGATTTATTTTATTTCAAGAAGAATTTAGATCCACAGAGTCATGAACCTCAAACAATGATTGAAGTTTCAATCTTCGATTTTTTCCCTGAAATCGTTTCTTCTCCATTTCCACACCGTCGCCTCTGTAACATTAATACTTGGCGCCAATTCCACCGGATTGCTTCTTTTATTACCGATGATTTTGATGGCAGTGGCAGCAATATCTTTGTTCTTGCTGGATTAACCATAGACCATACACTGCGGCATAATACTTTCATTCCACAGTTTGGATTCTGGATGGAGAATGGACAAGCCTTAGAAGCAAGATACTTTGCTCCAAAAGAAATTTACGATTTATTGATAAGACAGGATATTTATACGCCGCCAATGACTTTTCTGGAATATGCCGGCTTGTAGGTATGAAGTCGAAGCTGATTAAAAAATATACGTTATAGTTCTACGATTCGTCCCCGCTTGATGTGTAACAGATAAAGCTGCTTAATCGCTTCTCCGTAAATGTCAAAGCCAGTCGTTCCGGTCACACCTGGGTAATCATTCAGATCAACCAGTTTCCTCCGAACATCATCCCTATTTTTTACCTCGGGATCATCGATGGCTTGTAACAGTAAAGTTGCGATGTCAAACGCCTGAGCGCCTAGGATTGTTGGTTCTTCTTTATACGTTTGACGATACAGTTCCATAAAGCGCCGCACTTCAGGTTTATTACTATCGGAATAGAACGTATCAACAAACACAGCATCGGTCAGAAAGCGACTGGTGCGCCCAAGGAGTTCTGGGGAATTCCAACCATTGATACCAAGAAGGGTGACATCTTTAACCCCATAGAACTTTAATTGTGGAGCAATTTGACTGATTTGGTCTGCATAACCGGGAATAAACAAAGCGTGAAAAGGGGCCAGTGGATATTCCAATTCTGGTTCTGGTTCTTCTTTTTTCCCCTCTTCCCCTTCAGTTACAAAAGATACTTTTGGAATTTCTACTTCACGATCTTCCCAAAGTAACTTCTGGATTTGTTTTCTGAAGTCGGTACTATCTTCGGGATAACTGATGATATCGACAATTTCTCCGCCTGCTTTTTGTAGCTCATCGACAAAAGCCTCGGTCATTTTTTCACCCAGTCGGCTCTGCGGATGGAGCACAGAAAAAGAGATATGATCGTTCGACAGAGCGTAGTTAATCAGAGTTTTAACTTGCTGCTGTGCTGTCAATGAATCACGAAAAACAAAATTCCCGCTCTCTGGAAGGCCTTCTGTTTGTGCCAACGTCACCATCGGGACCATTTCACGTTGGGCCCGACGAGCAGCCTCGCCCGCCATCGATCCGAGAAGAGGGCCAACCACCGCCATCACCTTATCATCATCCGTTAAGCGACTGACTAATTGAGCCGTTGTCACCCCTTCTACCCCCGTATCCTGATAAATAAACCGGGCGGGAAGACGGGTTTTATTATGTTCCTGAAGGGCCAATTCTAGCCCTTTTTTGACAAGTTCACCGTAAGACGCATAGCGGCCACTCAAAGGGAGAACGACCCCAATACTGTCACGACTAAGCCAACTGTCAAGCTTGGTTCTTTGAAGTAGTTGTTCCGCTTCTTGCCAATAAGGAAAGGTGACCGAAGAAGCAAACAGCCTCTGCAAATATTGTTTCGCCTGATCAGGATGTTGTTGAACCAAGGCACGACGTGCTAATTGCAAACGGGCATCCTGACCAATCGCTGTCTCTTGCCACATAAAAGCGGCTTCAGCTAGATCACTATCATTGAGATGGCTTTGAAGAATTTGATGAGCTTGTGTCAGGATTGCAGCGGGATTCAAGCTAATTGGGAGTTGCTGCTGTAGGTAATAAAGGGTTAAAAGATAATTTTGCTGCTCAGTCGAAGCAGTTACCAATGCTTGATATAGAGTGGTTTTGTCGTCGGCCAAAAAAGGTTCTTCGACCAAGGGCTGCAACTGCTTCAACCCCTCCTCATACTGACCTGTCTTTATGAGGCTATCCCCTAAAAGAAGTTGGATCTCTGGACTACGAAAGTCGGCCGGAATCCGCTGTAAATACAAAATTGCGTCGCCGTACTTCTGTTGTTGTGAAAAGATCCGACCGATTACCTTAGATGCATAAGCAACTTCTGTTGCGTCTGAAGATTGCTGAACTAAGTCGCGCAGCACGGCTAATGCCTGATTTAAATGTCCGGCCCGATACAGGTCCTGACCACGTGTTAATTCTGTATCTTCAGTCGCCGAGGCGGTGGAGACAGAAAACAGCAGGGTAACAATAAAAATCAGACATAAAATCCGTTTCATGCGTGCTCCATATTTATTGAGCAAAAAGGTCGCGATCTGAAAAAGTTACCCTAGGATCGATCCTAATCAAACAACTCTTTTACTTTATCAAAAAAACCTTTTCCTTGGGGGTGGATATCTTCACCACCCTCTTTGGCGAAATCTTCTAAAAGTTCACGCTGGCGAGCATTGAGCTTTGTTGGGACTTCAACCTTAAGGATAACAAGCTGGTCACCACGGCGCTGATGTCCTTGTAGAGCGACAATTCCCTTGCCCGAAAGCTTAAATATTTTTCCCGTTTGAGTGCCTGCTGGTACTTTTAGATTAAGCTTACCTTCCAGAGTTGGAACCTGCAGGTCACAACCAAGGGCAGCCTGAACAAAAGAGATCGGGATCTCACAAAGAACATCTTGCCCATCCCGCTCAAAAATAGAATGCTTTTCAACACTGATAACGACGTAAAGATCCCCCGGAGGTCCTCCCTGGGTTCCGGCATCACCGTCACCACTTAACTTCAGGCGGATGCCATCTTCGACACCTGCGGGAACCTTAAGTGCAACCGTCCTCTTACTTTTGACCTGTCCGGTTCCACGACAATCGGGACATGGATCGGAAATAATTTTCCCCTTGCCATGACAATCGGGACAAGGGCGGGTCATGGTAAAGAAACCCTGCTGATAACGAACCTGTCCTGCACCACGGCAGGTCGCGCAGTCTTGCGCTTCCGTGCCTGAACGAGCACCCGATCCATGACAGGTGTTACACGCTTGTTTACGCGGCAATTGAAGGTTTTTTTCAGTGCCAAATGCGGCTTCTTCAAAACTAATCGTCAGGTTATAACGAAGATCATCCCCTCGTTGCCCCCGGCTTCCTCGACGAGAACCGCCACCACCGCCAAAGATATCGCCAAAGATATCTCCAAAGATATCTTCAAATGGGGCGCCACCAAATCCACCGCTAGAAAAGCCACCCGAGCCGTTGACTCCAGCATGACCAAACTGATCATATGTCGCACGCTTCTGGGAGTCAGAAAGAACCGCATAGGCTTCAGACAGTTCTTTAAACTTATTTTCAGCTTCTTTATCACCTGGGTTTTTATCGGGGTGATATTGAATAGCCAAGCGTCGGTAAGCTTTTTTTATTTCTGTTCCGCTGGCATTCTTATTAACTTCCAGCACATCGTAGTAATCAATTTTAGACAAAATAAGGACCCTGATCTAAAAAAATAGACGCCGACCGTTACCGTGTCGGCGTCTACTGTAACTAAAAGTTACTTCTTTTCATCGACATCTTCAAATTCAGCATCAACTACATTTTCACCTGAATCTGCAGCGGCATCACTACCTGAGTCACCATCAGCGCCACCATCATCCTGAGATTGCGCATACATCATTTCTGCAAGCTTGTGAGATGCCTGAGCAAGAGCTTCGCTCTTCTGTTTGATCTCATCTGGGTTCTCACCTTCAACAGCCGTTTTCAACTCAGCCAGAGCATCTTCAATTTCTTTTTTCGTTGCGCTGTCAAGTTTCTCACCGTGTTCAGCCAGAGATTTCTCTGTTGTATAGGCGAGTCCATCAGCCTGATTACGAGCTTCGATAAGTTCACGCTTGGTTTTATCTTCGCTTGCATGAGCTTCGGCATCCTGAACCATCTTATTAATCTCTTCATCAGACAAGCCACTTGATGCTGTAATCTGAATAGACTGCTCTTTGCCGGAACCAAGGTCTTTAGCAGAGACATGCAGAATTCCGTTGGCATCGATATCGAATGTCACCTCAATCTGAGGGACACCACGCGGTGCAGCAGGAATTCCTACCAATTCAAAGTTACCGATTGTTTTGTTATCGGTCGCCATTTCTCGCTCACCCTGAAGAACATGAACGGAAACTGCAGGCTGGTTGTCTGCTGCTGTCGAGAAGACTTGGCTCTTTTTACAAGGAACTGTCGTATTCTTCTCAATCAGTTTGGTCATGACACTACCGAGAGTTTCAATTCCCAGAGAAAGTGGAGTGACATCAAGCAAGAGAACATCTTTAACGTCACCAGTCAGTACGCCGCCTTGGATCGCAGCACCAATTGCAACAACCTCATCTGGATTGACCCCTTTACTTGGAGCTTTACCAAAGATTTCCCGAACACGCTCCTGAACAGCAGGCATACGTGTCATACCACCGACCAAAACAACTTCAGTAATTTCATTCGCAGAAAGGCCTGCATCTTTCAAAGCTGTCTGGCAAGGCTCTGTCAGTTTAGAAATCAAGTCACCACAGATGCTTTCCAACTTGGAACGAGACAACTTGATGTTCAAGTGTTTTGGTCCAGACTGGTCAGCTGTGATAAATGGAAGGTTGATATCGGTTTCCATTGAAGAGGACAACTCACACTTCGCTTTTTCAGACGCTTCTTTCAAACGCTGCAGGGCCATTTTATCGCCTCGCAGATCAATTCCTTGGTCTTTTTTGAATTCGTCAGCAACATAGTCGATAATTCTCTGGTCAAAATCTTCACCACCGAGGAACGTATCGCCATTCGTTGATTTTACTTCAAAAACGCCATCGCCAAGATCAAGAATAGAGACATCAAATGTACCACCACCCAAGTCAAATACAGCGATGGTCATTTCATTCTTTTTATCAAGGCCATACGCAAGAGATGCAGCGGTTGGCTCGTTAATAATCCGGAGTACGTTCAGCCCTGAGATTTTACCGGCATCTTTAGTCGCCTGACGCTGGGAATCATTAAAATACGCAGGAACAGTGATAACGGCATCAGTCACCTTCTCGCCAAGGTAGTCTTCAGCGGTCTGCTTCATTTTTTGCAAGACCATCGCTGAAATTTCTGGTGAACTATATTTTTTATCGCGAGATTCGACCCATGCATCACCGTTTTCTGCCTCAATGATGGAGAATGGGCTAATCTTTAAATCTTTTTGCACTGCTTCAGATGTAAATTTACGCCCGATCAACCGCTTGATAGCAAAAAGAGTATTTTCCGGATTTGTAACGGCTTGTCGTTTTGCCTGCTGGCCCACCAAGCGCTCGCCACTTTCAGTAAAAGCGACAATCGAAGGTGTTGTCCGAGAACCTTCTGAGTTTGCAATAACAACCGGCTCTCCGCCCTCCATAACAGCAACACAAGAGTTTGTTGTTCCTAAATCAATTCCAATAACTTTACCCATAATTTATATCCTCCTTAGAGATTTGTCAGATTTGTTACTCTTCGTTTGTATCTTCGTTTGTATTTTCTTCAGTATCACTATCTTCAGCTTTTTCAACTTCAGCAGCTTTTGCTAACATGACAAAAGCAGGCCGAAGCAACCGATCATTGAGCTGATAGCCTTTTTGCATTTGCTGGATAACTGTATTAACTGGATGCTCTTCAGACTCCAACTGTCCCATCGCCTGATGAAATGCAGGATCAAAAATCTGTCCAATAGCTTCAACGGGTTCAACTCCAAATTTACTCAGCAGTTGCCCGAACTGCGTTAAGGTCATTTGGACACCCTCAAAAAGACCATCGCAGCTTTCCGCTTGCTCTGCGTGCTCAACAGCCCTTTCCAGATTATCCATAACAGGGAGGATCTCACGCAAAATATTTTCATTGGCAAATTTAGCCAATTCTTCTTTATCTCTCTGAGTCCTCTTACGCAGATTTTCCATATCCGCCAAGGTCCTCAGATATTGCTCCTGATGGACTTTTGCTTCACTCTGGACTTGCGCTAACTCTTGGCGCAACTGGCCCGCCTCATCCTCAACAACTTCACCCTCTGGCTCGACGTTAAGCGGAGTTTCCAACTCAACTTCTGAATCCTGCTGTTCAGTTTTTTTTGACACCTTTAGTGCTCCTTTATTCTTATTATTCTTTTTCTATTTCACGATCAAGAACCCGACTGACAAGTTGGGCTGTAAAATCAACTAGTGGCACAACCTGTGAGTAATTCATCCGAACCGGGCCAATCACTCCTAGAGTTCCAATTGCTCCTTTTTGATTGGAAAAGTTCGATGTGATCAAACTGCACCCTTCAAGGTCAACATGACTGCTCTCACTGCCAATAAAAATTTGCACTCCTTGTGCTGAGTGCCCCTGATCCAAGAGTTCAATCAGCAACTTCTTGCTTTCGAATGTCTGGATCATTTTCATCATCTGTTCAGGCGTTGAAAATTCTGGCTGCCCCAGCATCAAAGAAGCGCCTGATACGTAAAGTTGATCTTCGATTTCTTCCTGGAGCGCTGCACAGGAAAGGCTCAGAGCCTGTTTTTTAACCTGATCATAAAGAACGCGATCATCCTGCAATTCTTGTTTCAGTTTCGCCCGGACTTCATGAATTGTCAGCCCATTGAGCTCACTATTAAGATAATTACTGATTTTTTCAAGGTCATGCGCGGTCAGTGAGGGGTCTGCCTCAATGACTTTATTTTGCACTAATCCTGTTTCAGAAACATAAATCACCAAGAGGCGGCCTTGCGACAAACGAATAAATTCAATCTGGCGAAAAACCGTTGAAATAAACTTTGGCGCCATCACCAAACCGGTATATTGCGAAAGCCCAGAAAGAACCCGACCCACTTCCTGCATAATGTCTTCCATACGCATATTCTGAAAGCGGTAGCTATTACGTAGGTTCTGTTTTTCATTACGATTCAGATCACGAACTTCCAACAATGTATCAATATAGTATTGAAATCCTTTTCCTGTCGGAATGCGCCCTGCTGAGGTGTGCGGAGAGCTGAGCAAACCCATCTCTTCAAGGTCCGCCATAACATTACGTACAGATGCTGGAGACAGATTGAAATTATGCTTTTTACTGATAGCACGACTACCGACAGGTTCAGCAGACGATATATAGTCTTCGACTATTGCCTCAAGAATATTTTGGCTGCGTTCGTTTAATGCGTCAGCCATAGATTACCACTCCAATTAAAAATCTGTCGATCTTCCATCCATCCTAATTTGTGTTAGCACTCATCAGAGGTGAGTGCTAATGGCAAACACTATCAATGACCTGTTCCTTTGTCAAGACTTATGGCAGGTTCAAGATAACTATCCAGTGATTTGCTAGGCCGCTAAAGAATTGATTTTTTATAGGAAGTTGCTAATTAGATGGTCGTAGAGAAGCCAACCTTTAAGGTTCAAACAATAGTGATTTTCAGTGATTTCAAGAAATACTTCGATACGTTCCAATGCCTCCGGAAAAACATCTTCTACATGACAGTTAAATTTCTCTTGAAAAGCCTGCTTATTCACTCCATCGCGAGTCCGCATCCCAAGGTAAATATACTCTCCCATAGCTTCTTGCTTATTATAAGTTTCAACAAGACGCGCAGGATTCTCAGCGTCACCCAAAGATGCTTTGTACTCTTCCATACTGGCAGGAACACTCCACCGCTCGCCCCATCCCTTGTCAATAAAACTGTGGGAGCCAACGCCGATTGCCTGACAATGTTTACGCTCCCAATAAACCTGGTTATGTCTTGAACGGAATCCAGGTCGGGCGAAATTTGATATCTCATAATGTTCATACCCTGACAACTCAAGCTGATCATGCAACAATTCATATTGGTCGGCATAAAGACCTTCGTCACTCTTAGATAATTGTCCCGATTGAAGCTGCCGGTAAAAATCGGTCCCTTCTTCAAAGCTGAGGCCATAAAGAGACACATGTTCCGGATCGAAACTTAACAATTCAGACAATTCAATTTCCACGTCCCGTACCACCTGACCCGGGAGTGCAAACATTAAATCGAGGCTTAGATTATCAAATGCCGCCTTTCGTGCATTCTCAATCCCTATATATATTTGATCAACATCGTGAATGCGCCCCAGTTTGTGTAAATTTTCATTTTGGAGAGATTGAACTCCAAGCGAAAGACGATTGATCCCGGCCAGACGGTATCCCTCTAAGCGTTGCAGAGTGATCGTTCCAGGATTTGCTTCCATTGTCACTTCTGCATTTATATCAATTCCAAAACATTCTTCAATTTTTTTGAGAATTTTCTCTATTTGTTTCGGTTGAAGAAGTGATGGTGTCCCGCCTCCAAAATAGAGTGTTTCAAAAGGGGCAGAAGGGAGGTTTACTTCTTTAAGTACGTTGATATTTTGACAAAGCAAATCAATATATGACTCGATTTGCAGTTCCGATCCGACAAAAGAGTAAAAATCGCAATATGGGCATTTTTGAGAACAAAACGGGATATGAATGTAGAGGGCGCTCATCAGTGACTTTACCGTGAGGAAGTATGAACTTTGAAAGGTGAGGGTCTCACAAATAACTATTTATTTAGGGTCGATAATTTCTGAGTCTTCTCCTCAAATTCGGCCACAATCTGGCGGCATTTTTCGGCATCTCCATCGGCACAAATAGCCTTGATAGACACGTCACCCGATTCTATTGCGCAGTCACTTTCTTGTCCGCAGAAGCATTGTATATCGAGTAATTTTGCTTCTTCGCTGCTACAACTTCCTGAAATCCCTTTACGGCCAAAGATAATACCAATCGATAGCCCGGTAAAAGCGAGAAGAAAAACAATTAATGCGGGAAGTATCATTTCCATAGTCAATCCCCTTGTTCGTTAAGATATGGTTTAAAGGCTGTACTGTATTTTTCAATGAAATGATCATCTTGTTTTATCAGCATATAAATCGCCAGATGATGATTTTCAGCAAATTCCATCCCATGATCGGGGCCCAAAACTGTTATTGCAGTTGCTAATGCATCGGCCCTCATGCAAGAGTCATCAATAACCGTAACCGAAGCCAACTGATGCTTTATTGGGTATCCTGTCGTCGGGTTGATGGTATGTGAATAACGGACTCCTTGATGCTCAAAGTAATTACGATAATCCCCTGAAGTTGCCATTGCAATATCAAAAAGAGACAAGCGTTTTTGAATACTGCGTTGTCCTGCAACTGGCCTTTCAATGCCAATCACCCATGGGCGTCCTGGTTGTTTTTCCCCGTGAGTAACAATTTCGCCACCGATCTCCACCAGAAAATTATCTATTTTATTCTCTAGCAATAACTGAGCGACGGCATCGACAGCATATCCTTTAGCAATCGCAGACAAGTCGATGTAAACAGCTGCACTCGTTTTCAGTAATGCTGGTGATTCCTGTCGTTGTTTCAGTTTAAGGTATCCAACCTGAGACCGCAAGGTCTCGATCATTTTGCCATCTGGCAGCGTGTCGAGGTTAACAGTTGGTCCAAAGCCCCAGAGATTTACGAGATTGCCGATTGTAATATCAAAGGCACCATCACTCAACTGACTAATCCGATGCGCAGCAGCAACAACATTCAATGTTTCAGCCGACACTGGCATCCAATCGCTGATCGGATGACGATTAAATCGAGAAACTTCTGAATCTTTTTTATACGTCGACATCTTATTATCAATGCCGTTAAGCCGCTCGCTTACCTGTTCTTTTAGAACTTCAAGGGCAATTCCTTGGCCCGAAGCAAGTTTAATATTGTAAGTTGTCCCCATCGTTGCCCCATTTATTACAAGCAACTGTTTTTGGGTGGTGTTGTGCTTATTAAGATAGATGACACTGGCAATAAGTGACACTAAAACTAAAACGATAAGAATGTAGCGTTTCATTTTTTCTCCACAGAAAAAGCCGCATCACACCCGATGCGGCTTTTTTATCCTCATGTCAGGACAAGTATTTACATTTCATCAATTTCGAGAGCAACTCGAGCCAACTTATGTTTCTGCTGTTTCTCCATCAACAAGAGACTTTCAAATAACTCTCGACACTCTGGTGTCACTGCAGTTTCTGCCATCCCACGATAAGATGCCATGAGACAACTATCGATTTCGAGGCCAATTTTCATGACGTCATCACTGGTCATGACCGCAGGGTATAGCTCTACATCAAATGGTTCCATAAGGCATTGTTCTTGCGCATATTGGTGCCAACCATTCAATGCTCTAGACCGGGTTTCCTCTTTAAAATTTGCAAGAGCACGATCTAGGTGTGCCTCATGCCGCACCAAGTAATCAAGCAACATCTTAACTCGGGCGCCTTCAGCTTTATCAGCCAATTCCTGGTAAAACAAACTGGCTCTTCTATGAAATTCTTGTGCTGAATCAATGATCTCTTTTGCTTGTCCGTATGGCATCATTACCTCCTCTTATTAGAAGGGATCACTTTCTATGATTTTACCATACGAACAACAGACTTCAATTTTGCTGGTGATTTAATCAGGGACCAAAATCGTCAAACATGATGTTTTCGCGCTCAACACCCTGATCAAGCAGCATATTCGTAACGGCATTCGCCATCAATGGAGGACCGCACATGTAATATTCGCAATCTTCTGGTGACTCGTGGTCCTTAATATAAAGGTCATAGAGAACATCGTGAATAAAGCCAGTAGGTCCAGTCCAATTGTCTTCTGGAACTGGATCAGACAAAGCACAGAACCACTTAAAGTTAGGAAACTTTTCTTGGAGTTCATTCAACTCATCAACATAGAACATTTCTTTGAGACTACGTGCTCCATACCAGTAAGTCATTTTACGTGTTGAATTCAGACGTAGAAGCTGATCCAGAATATGGGAACGCATTGGAGCCATTCCAGCACCACCACCAATGAAGACCATTTCGTTATCAGTCTCACGAGCAAAGAATTCACCATAAGGGCCAGAAATCGTCACCTTATCGCCAGGCTTAAGATTGAAAATAAATGATGACATTTGCCCCGGAGGGGCATCAGGTACGTTTGGAGGCGGTGGACAGCAACGTACGTTGAGCATAATCATCCCTTTTTCTAAAGGATAACTGGCCATCGAGTAAGCACGCATAATGGGTTCTTTAACTGTGGACTTGAAGCGCCACAAATCAAAGTTATCCCAATCTGCACGATATTCTTCTTCAATATCAAAATCAGAGTAAGGAATTTCATGTGCAGGAGCTTCGATCTGAATATAACCACCTGCTCTAAAATCGCAATCCTCACCTTCAGGGAGATCAACAATAAGCTCTTTGATAAATGTTGCTTTACCATCATTTGATCTGACCGTGCATTCCCATTTTTTGATATCAAAAATCTCAGCGGGAATCCCCAGTTTCATGTCCTGCTTAACACCAACCTGACAACCTAAACGTAAACCATCACGAGCTTGACGCTTAGTGATAAAGCCTGTTTCAGTTGGCAAAATGTCGCCACCGCCATCAAAAACATGAACATGACACTGACCACAGGTCCCGCCACCGCCACAAGCCGAAGGAATAAAAATTCCCTGATCAGCCAAAGCACCAAGAAGTTTGCCTCCCGGCTTGGTCACAATGGTTTTATCAGCGTCATCATTGATAAAAAAGTTTATGTCGCCACTAGGAACCAAGCTCTTGCGTGCTACCAAGATAATGGCAACCAGAGCAAGAATGACCCCGGTGAACATTGTAGAGCCGGCTATTACAAGTGTGAAATCCATACTATCACCCAATCCTTATTATTCTGTTTGAGCTGCGATTAAAACTGCAGGCCGGAAAATGCCTTAAACGACATAGCCATCAAACCAACGATGATAAAAGTAACCCCTACTCCGCGCAGGCCCTTAGGAATGTCACTATAGACCAATTTCTCGCGGATACCAGCGAGCAGGCAAATAGCCAAACCGAAACCAAAACCGACACCAGCACCGTAGACTGTACTCTCCATCACATTGTAGTCCCGCTCAACCATAAACAGAGCAGCACCAAGAATGGCACAGTTAACAGTGATTAGAGGGAGGAAAATCCCTAACGCGTTGTAGAGAGCTGGAAAGTATTTGTCCAGAGCCATCTCAAGAATCTGTACTATCGCAGCAATGACGCCGATGTAACAGATGAGACCCAGAAAGCTCAGGTCAAGATTCGGATAACCAGCCCAAGCCAAAGCACCCTTCTTCAGTAAAAATGTATAAAGAAGGTTGTTAACAGGGACTGTGATGACTTCGACCACGATAACCGCAGCACTCAACATAATTGCGGTATCAACCTTTTTTGATACGGCAATAAAAGTACACATGCCAAGGAAAAAGGTTAAGGCGATGTTATCAATGAAAACCGAATTAAAGAAAATCATAAAATAATGTGACATGACGGTCGATTCCTATTCTTGGAGTTCAGGTTTCCAGGTACGCAAACCCCAGATGATAAAACCAATCAGAAAAAACGCGCTCGGTGCAAGCAGCATCAAACCGTTAGTTACATACCAACCACCATCATTGACAGTGTTAAGGATCGTAACGCCGAAGAGTTTACCCGAACCAAAGAGCTCACGGACAAAACCAACTGCTAACAGAACGATTCCGTAACCTAAGCCATTACCAATACCATCGAGAAGACTAAGACCCACAGGGTTCTTCATCGCATAGGCTTCAGCACGCCCCATAACAATACAGTTCGTTATAATCAGACCAACATACACAGACAGAGCTTTACTCATTTCGTAGAGATAAGCTTTGAGCATCTGATCAATAATAATAACCAGCGTCGCAATAATGGTCATCTGGACGATGATCCGAATACTGTTGGGAATATGATTCCGAATTGCACTGATTGCCGCATTAGAACAAGCCGTAACCAAAACAACAGCGACAGTCATGGTCAGTGCCGTAGACATCTTGTTGGTAACTGCCAGAGCTGAACAGATACCCAGAATCTGCAAGGCTATTGGATTGTTATTAAATAACGGATCCAGCAGCGCGTCTTTTGCTTTTGCCATGACTAACCTCTCTCTGCTTTAAGTTTGGCCAGGAATGGTGCATAACCATGCTCACCAAACCAGTAGCGGATAATCCCGTGGACCTTATTGCCTGTCACTGTTGATCCTGCAATACCATCAATCGTGTTAATTGCGTCACCAGCTTTTGGATTGTACTTCCCTTTTTTAACAACCTTAAGAGCAAGCTTTCCGGAACTGTTAAACACTTGCTTGTTTGGCCATTGTTTCTTCCAGTTCGGGTTGTCAACCTCAGCACCAAGGCCAGGTGTTTCTGCATGCTGGTAAAATGTGAAGCCCTTAATGGTTGTTCCATCTTCAGCAATTGCAATATAGCCATACATGGGGCCCCACATTCCGGCACCGCGAATTGGCAAGATAACTGAACCACTCTTGTCGAGATAAACCGCAGCATACTTCGCACGTGTCCCGATCCCAGCAAGATCCAAATCGGCAGGGATTGCTTCTGACAATTCTGGCTTATCAACCGCTTCTTTTTGATCATAAGTTGCAGCATCTACCGCGGTGGTAAAGTCACCCGCTGACAGATCGACCAATTTCAACTCCATATTGGAGGTGAAAAGCTCATCGATATTGCCGCCATCATCAATCTGTTGTTGATAGCCACCAGCAGCAAGAACGGTTTTACGAATTTCCAGTTGCTTGTTATAAGCTTCCTTGTCAATCCGCACAATCGCCGCCAAGCAAACAAGAATTGAACAAACCACACAGAGCAGGAAAGCAACCAGGAATGTTTTAAAAATAGAATCATTAGACATGGCGCGACTTCCTTTTCTTGATGTGTGCGTTCACGACCAGACGATCAACGAGTGGAGCCATAACGCTACCGAACAGGAGGATGATTCCAACACTTTCAGGCATTGTCGGATTGTAGATACGAACAACAACAATCAGCAGTCCGATCAAAATACCGCAAATCCACTGCCCCTTGACCGTCATTGATGAAGCAGAATGGTCTGTTGCCAGAAAAACTGTTCCGAAAGCCAAGCCACCAAGGACCAGATGCCAGGCCGGGCTCATTGCATCAGGGTTAACCATACAAAGAACTGAGGAGAGACCAACAACTCCAATCAGAACGGCAACGATGGTACGCCATGATCCGATGCCGGTGATGAGCAGAATCGCAGCACCAAACAAACATGCAAGGGCTGATGTTTCGCCCATAGAACCTGGTATCGTACCCAAGAACGCTGATTGCCAGGAGATCCCCTGTGCAGCCAGACTGGACACACCATCGTTAAGAGCCATCGCAAGCGGTGTAGCGCCAGCGTAGCCATCAACTGCTGTCCAGACAGCATCCCCAGCCATTGATCCAGAATAGGCAAGAGACATAAAAACCCAGGAAACCAGCGCCGGGTTTAAAAAGTTCATTCCGATTCCACCGAAAATTTCACGGCCAATCACAACACCAAAAGACGTTGCGATCGCGACTTGCCATAACGGCGCTGTCGGAGGCATAAGCAAAACAATCAGGACTGATGTCACCAAAAAACCGGCACCAATTGATTTTTTCCGCATTGAAGCGAAAACTGCCGCCCAGATAGCCTGAACTATCATTGTGACAATCAACATCGGCAAGAACATCCCTAGGCCCGTCAACATGTTGGCACACATCGAAGCGCTATTACTGAGGCTTGGAAGGCTATCAATCTGACCAGCAGCTAACATCTGGTTCAGGGTTAAATTTGCCTGATAACCGCTGTTCCATATCGCCATCAGAACGCAAGGCAACAACGCCAGCATAATGATACTCATGACCCGTTTGTGATTGAGGCTGTCACGTACGTGAACAGAACCAGTCGTCACATCTGCGGGGGAATAAAGCGAAGCATCAATTGCTTCTTTCAATGGTTCAAATAATTTCACAGCCGTTATCCCTCTTTCTCAATGGTGGTGAGTGCGTCACGCAACATAGTGCCGTAATCATTTTTACCTGAACAGACATAGCTACACAAAGCCAGATCTTCCTCAGCCAACTCCAGACACCCTAGGTCCTGTGCCTGATCTGTATCTCCAGCAGCCAAACTACGTAGTAAAAAATTTGGCATTGTATCTATCGGCAGTACTTTCTCAAAAGAACCAGTCGCAAGAACACTCCCTTTACTTCCATATTGGCTGGTGTTCATTGGCTTGGACGGCCCCCCGGTGAATGCCGACAAGAATGCTCGCTTGATTGAGTATTTATCTCCTCCGGCGCTCAGTGAAGCAAGGAACTCCCGATCGCGTTTTTCCGGGAGCACTGAAACTTGCAGGTGGTAACGGCCGAGAAAAGCCATTGTCCCCACAGCAGTCGTTCCCTCTAGAACCGAACCAGAAACAACTCGCTGCTCACCGGCGACGAGTTCATCAGCCAATAATTCTTCGAGTGAGGCACCGACACGGGTCCGAATTAAACGAGGTTTTTTAGCCCCGGGGCCACCGAGAGCAATCACTCGATCAGTTGGCACTTGCCCGGTCACAAAGAATTTGCCGAAAGCAATCACATCCTGGTAGTTGATTGACCAGACTGTTTTTCCTTCAGAAACCGGATCAAGAAAATGGATATGAGTCCCAGTCAGTCCCGCAGGGTGGGGACCATCAAACTCTTCCTTGCTGGTTCCACTCACGTTTGGCAGGGCGACACCCGGTTGTTGACAGACAAAAACTTTTCCCTCTGTCAAGCGGGTGAGAATTTTCAGGCCATTGGAAAATGCCTGCTCATCCTCTTTGATTATCAACTCTGCTTTTGCTGCCAAAGGATTGGTATCCATTGCAGTAACAAAAATTGAACGTGGAACACTTTCAATCTCGGGAACCTTGCTGAACGGGCGTGTGCGCAATGTCGTCCAGAGCCCCGAATCAACCAGATTGCTGACAACTTTGTCACGATCCAGTTTTTCAAGTTCTGCTTCAGGGAAGGAATCAAAACTTTCAGCATCAGTCCCATTCAGTTTAATTACAACCGATTGCAAAACGCGTCGCTGACCACGATTTACAGCCACGACTTCACCACAACCCGGGGCAGTAAATTTAACCCCAGCCGTTTTCTTGTCAGTAAACAGTTGCTGTCCAAGCTTAACCTGATCACCAACCTTTACACTCATGCTTGGCCTCATGCCGACATAATCCGGACCTAGCACCGCAACAGTTGTTACCGTTGCACCGTCAGAGATTGTCTGTTCGGGACTGCCGGTTATCGGCAAATCCAAGCCCTTACTAATTTTGATCATGTTAGTGCACTTTCTAAAAAGGGTTGTGAATCAATCCGTGCGTCAATTTCATGCATCTATCGGCCTTTTAAACAATGCTTCTTTGACAGATAGTGCATTAGAAAGTTTCAGCTTGCATTGCCTCTGAAAGCGACCCTGAAATGGCATTTTTTCTGACATTATCTGCAATGTCTGCTACCAATTTACAAGAAGGCAAAACAAGGTTAAGATGGCGTCAACAAAGGATTAAAGTCCCCTGAAGAATGAGCTATTTGTTAAAAAAAATCGTACACAGTATACACGGACAGCGAGGAAAAACAATAAAAAATATGACTTTCTTTTTTTCTTTTCACAGTTTTTTACCGTTAAAGAAGATTGTCACCTAGATCAGCTTCCCATAAGACTTTGCTGGATAAAACAATATTTCAAATTTAGGAAATAATGGAGACAATATGAAACAACTAACTAGCGCTTCAATCCAATTTAATATCGCCCTTGGTGACATCGACACCAACCTCAAAACCCTCATCGCTGCATTGCAACGGGTCGCCGACAAAGGTGCCAAAGTGGCGGTTCTTCCTGAGATGTGGAGTTGTGGCTACGATTATCGCAACCTTCCCGAATTAGCGAAAGAAACCCCACGAGTCTTACAAATACTGCAAAACGAATGTCACAAACTCAATCTCGTTGCTGTGGGTAGTCTGCCTGAACTGACAGATGGGACGATTTACAATACTGCACATGTTGTTGACCAAGGCGAAATTGTCGGCAAATACCGAAAACTCCACCTTTTTTCAACAATGCGTGAAGATCAATTTCTCGGATCTGGAGATAGCAGTCTGGTTGTTGACACATCAGTAGGAAGACTAGGGGTTGCGATCTGTTACGACCTGCGCTTCCCAGAACTATTCCGCAAATTAGCCCTTGAAGGGGCCGAAATTGCCTGCCTGCCGGCCGAATGGCCTAAACCACGGCAAGAACACTGGAAAACCCTCCTGCGGGCGAGGGCGATAGAAAATCAACTCTTTGTCATTGCAGCAAATTGTTGTGGCGTTCAGGGAAAGCTCGATTTTTTTGGCCTTAGCCAACTAATTTCTCCACTAGGAAATGTCCTCGAGATCGCCGGCGAAAAGAATACCGAGCTGGTTACTACGTTCGATTTTTCTGAAATGGACGACTATCGGAAGAAGATAGATATCCTCAATGACCGCCGTGATGATATTTATGGAACCCCTTAAGCAACGGTTTATTCGGCAAGAGGTTGTGCCTCTTGCCGATATTGGCTCGGGACATCCTCTAGCTTATCGGCAAACTGCAGGGTCCCGCTCCTATCAACATAAAGATAGCGGTTAGATTTTTTGGCCGATGCCATTGGGACATCTGCTGTTTTCTCAATAACAGCGTCAATAGATATAGGCTCGGGCACTCTTTCACTTTTCACCAAGCTGCCGAGACGAGTACGAAATTCAACGTAAAACCGCTGCGTCTGCTTCAGCCCAGGAGCATCCAGAGGGACCCTGAGCATCACTTGATCAAAACCAAGGATCAGAGAAGTAAGAACAACCAGCCACAAAAAATATTTAAGCAATTTCAACATAACAACTCCATCTGTGTTCGGTGATTATATTACCCGCCACACCCCTAAAACTCAAGAAATCGATCCATTCGAAAAATGAGATGTAATTTGACTTCAAGATCAGGTTTGCGGTAGAGCTTAACGCTGACTTTAATTTTAGGAGCTCACACTATGGAAAATACAGAATACGATGTTGTTATTATCGGCGGAGGCCCTGCAGGCATGACGGCTGGCCTTTACGCCTCGCGTGCAAATCTAAAGACCCTACTGCTTGAAAAAGGGATCATGGGCGGACAGATGATGACAACCACAACCGTTGAAAACTGGCCAGGATATCCGGGTGGAATCGGGGGCCCAGAACTGATGATGCGCTTTCAAGAGCATTGTGTCGAATTTGGCCTAGAAACCGATTATGGCACTGTCGAAAAAGTGATTGATAATGGCATAACCAAAACGGTCATCATGGATGGAAGAGAAATCACCTGCAAAGCTGTCATTGTTGCAACGGGTGCTGTCCCTAGAAAACTAGGGGCTGAAGGTGAAGAAGCCCTCGTCGGAAAAGGAATCTCCTACTGTGCTACTTGCGATGGTGCTTTCTTCCGCAATGTCCCGATTGCTGTTATCGGTGGTGGAGATACGGCTGTGGAAGAAGCTCTGTTCCTGACTCGTTTTGCCAGCAAGGTCATTCTTGTCCACCGTCGTGATGAGCTGCGTGCGACAAAAATTCTCCAAGATCGTACCTTGGCAAATGAAAAAATTGAAGTGGCCTGGAATTCTGTCGTTGATGGTCTTGAATCCAACAGCAACGGGCTGACGGGTGCGACCCTCAAAGATACCCTCACAGGAGAAACCCGAAAAGTCGAAATTGAGGGAATGTTTGTCGCCGTCGGAGTCACGCCCACAACTGAGTTCATCCGCGATCTTGTCGATGTCACGGAGGACGGTTATCTCAAAGCGGGCGAAGACACCCAAACATCTGTTCCGGGGATTTATTCTGCCGGTGACAACCGCACAACAATCCTTCGTCAGGTTTCCACTGCCGTTGGCGATGGTGCTGTCGCAGCGATTATGGCTGAAAGACACATCACAGAACTCGAGCACCAAGGAAAATGATTCAAATACAGGCTGAAGGATGTGGGGGTAAAGATCGCTACGCTTAAAACCTAAACAACTTCAGCCTGTATCATCACCATCACATGAAAAAGGGGGGGGAATGCTTGCAAAAGTTATTTCCGGAGCATTGATTGGGATCGATGCCTATCCGGTTGACGTAGAAGTCGATATTGCTCAAGGATTACCACAATTTTCTACCGTAGGGCTCCCTGAAGGTGCGGTCAAAGAAAGTAAAGATCGCGTCAAATCAGCCATCAAAAATTCTGGTTACGACTTTCCTGCCAGACGCATCACCATCAACCTTGCCCCCGCCGATATCCGCAAAGATGGCACCATCTTTGATCTCCCCATCGCCATCGGTCTCCTTTGTGCAACCGGGGTGGTGAATGCAGAAAACCTCAAAAGATACATTCTTCTTGGAGAACTTTCTCTGGATGGGCAAATCAAACCTGTCCGTGGAGTTCTCCCCATTGCCGTCGCAGCGCGCAATTGGGGGGACTATGCACTGCTGGTCCCACCAGACAATGCCGAAGAAGGAGCTGTCGTCGCCGGACCAGATGTTTATCCCGTGCGCGATTTGGGGGAAGCTGTCGCGCTGATTAATGGAGAAAAATCATTTTCTCCCCATCGAGCCGCCGATGACCTTCTGGAGCATCAGACAACATCAGAAGGGGAAGATTTTGCTGAAGTCCGCGGTCAGGAACATGTCAAAAGAGCCCTTGAGGTCGCTGCGGCGGGCGCACACAATATTCTGATGGCAGGTCCACCGGGAAGCGGCAAAACCATGTTGGCGCGCCGGCTACCAACCATCCTTCCCGGCTTCTCTTTTGAAGAAGCTCTCGAAACGACAAAGATTCATTCAGTTGCCGGATTACTCGCACGCAAAAACGCCCTGGTTCGACAACGCCCGTTCAGATCACCACACCACACAATTTCAGATGCCGGGCTGATTGGCGGTGGAAGCTATCCTCGTCCGGGAGAAGTCTCTTTAGCTCATCGCGGCATTTTGTTTCTTGATGAGTTTCCAGAATTCAAAAAAAATGTTCTCGAAATGTTACGGCAGCCCCTTGAAGATGGTCAGGTCAGTATCAGTCGAGCAGCGCTGAGTTTGACTTACCCTGCCAATTTTATGCTGGTTGCTGCCATGAACCCCTGCCCCTGTGGATTTCTTGGTGACCCCCAACATGATTGCACCTGCACTCCACCCATGCTCCAACGCTATCGCAATCGTTTATCTGGACCACTCCTTGATCGAATTGATCTCCATGTGGAGGTTCCCAGAGTCCCGCACAAAGATTTAACCACCCATGTTGAGGCAGAAAATAGTATGGCAATCCGCGAGCGGGTCAATCGAGCCCGCATGATTCAACAAGAACGTCTTGCGCCTTTTAAATTACACGCCAATAGTCAGATGCAAGCTCGTCATCTTCGCCGCTTTTGCAAGCTTGACGAGAAAGGGGATCAACTCCTTGAACAAGTCACCGACAAACTCGGACTCTCTGCTCGGAGTTTTACGCGAATCCTTAAGTTGGCAAGAACCATCGCCGACCTAGCAGGATCCAGCCACATTGAGACCCTTCATCTGGCTGAAGCGATTCAATATCGAGGCTCAGACAGGAAAAGTGTTTAACAACAAAATCAATTGAAAGACCCAACCCCCTGAAGACAAGAGAGGGACTGTGAAAAGTCAAACAGAAGAAATCAGAAAGATTGTTTCACTGTTGCTTTGTTGTGTCTTTCTCACCATCTCTACTCCTGTCAAATCACAACCAATGCAACCACACACTTACACTTCCAAAGCCCACGTTTCTGGTTGGTTGATGAGTGAGAAACTTGATGGTGTCCGTGGTTATTGGGATGGGAAACAACTCTTTTCGAAAAATGGCTTTCCCTTGTTTCCTCCGGATGAATTTATCCGCGACCTACCTCCCTTTGCCATAGAAGGGGAAATCTGGGGAGGTCGAGGCAAATTTGAAGCAACCGTATCAATCACAAAGAAACAATTCCCACACGCAGGCTGGCGACAACTTAAATTTGCAATCTTTGATGTCCCAAACGTGGAAGGTCCATTCACCAAAAGAATCACACAGGCAGAGGATTGGTTTACAAAACACCCGTCTTCCTCTGCCTTCGTCATTCAACAAACTTTGGTTCGTGATCGAGATCATCTTTTAAAAGAATTGCAGCGCATTGAAAAACTTGGGGGCGAAGGACTCATTGTCCGCGACCCCGAAGGGCTATACATCAGCGGACGCAGCGTCAAAATACTTAAAGTGAAAAGCTATCAAGACCAAGAAGCAAAGGTTGTGGCCCACCTGCCCGGAAAAGGTCGGAACAAAGGAAGGCTCGGGGCACTTCTGGTTGAGCTAGAAGATGGGACAAGATTCAAAATTGGGAGTGGTTTTAGTGATGATGAGCGCAAAGTACCCCCTTCACTTGGTGCCATGATTACCTTTAAATATTATGGAACCTACGCATCGGGTATTCCAAAATTCCCTAGTTTTTTACGGGTGCGTAAAGATGCGGGATTCTAAAAAACAATCATAGTTATCCCCACTCTCATTCTTTCAACTTCACCTTCAACAACTTTCCTAACTCTTTTGGGTTCGTCTGGGGGCGCAGACAAGCAAAGTTCTGACACAAATAAGCCGTCGCTTGATCATTCACGGCCACCATGCCACTGAGAAAAGGAACCATCTGATCAATTTCCTCTGAATTCCCTGTAGGTCGTAGCAACAGGAGAGTGTCAGGCATATATTGCTGCTGCACATCTTTCAACAAAGCGTCTGTATCCGAGTGCCCCCTTGGCCCAACAACAACCAGCTCACGAGTCGGTTCAAGAAGCAAGCTTGCACCAAGCAAGAATTGTGTGTATCCGGCGGGGTATTGGGAAATTTGGCCGGCAGAGGCCTGCAGTAACGCATCAGCTCTTTGTTCCCATATCTTATTGCCAGTCAGGAGATACAGACGAGCGAAAACCTCTAGCGTAATTGACCCGGCTGATGGCAATGCTCCATCGTACAATTCACTGATTCGCAGAGGGAGTTCACTGTCAGCCGTTGTCTCAAACAGCTGTCCGTGTTGATCTGTAAATCGTGTTGCTAGCTGTTCTGCAAGATCAATTGCTTGCTGCAGATAGAACGGTTTTAAACTACTATGATAAAGGTCAAGCAAGCCCCGTGAAACAAAGGCATAATCACTGGCAAAAGCAGGAATTGCTGCGTGGCCGTTACGCCACCGACGCAACAACTGACCTTCTTTGGTCTGCATTTTTGATAAGATAAAATCGACTGCCTGCTCGGCATCTTCCAACAATTGGGGATCTGCCACAGCGCGTGCCCCCAAGGCTAAAGCAGATATCATCTGCCCGTTCCAGGCGGTAATCACTTTATCATCACGAAAGGGATGAACACGCTGTTGTCGGTAGGTAAAAAGTTTAGCTCGGTCTTCTTCGAGTTGTGAATTTAACTCATCCAGAGAGAGACCAAAGAGGTCTGCCCAATCAGAGATCGGCTTGATTTGGTGGGGAATATTTGTTCCTGCCGGTGCTCCTGGGATATGAGCTGAGAAGTTTCCTGCGGAGAGAACTTGGAAAATCTGAGCAAAACGACTCCCCCGATCAGGGCCTAATATTTCAAGTAACTCCTCTTTTTGCCACACATAGAACTCACCTTCAACCCCATTGGAATCAGCATCTTCAGCTGAGTAAAAACCCCCTTCTGGGTCATGTAAATGGGTCATGGCATAAGAAAAAATCTCTCTGGCCGTTGTTTCATAGTCAACGTTTCCCGTCAGTTGAAACGCTTCCAGATAAACCTGGGCTAAACCTGCCTGATCGTATAACATTTTTTCAAAGTGAGGGACCAACCACTCTGCATCTGTCGAATAGCGGTGAAAGCCGAAACCGACCTGATCATAAATTCCGCCAGAACGCATCGACTGAAGTGTTTTTTCAACCATCTCCAGCAGGTCAGCCTGACCTGTTCGATAGTAGCGATGCAGCAGAAAACTTAAATTATGGGGTGTTGGAAATTTAGGGGCCTCACCAAAACCACCCCATTTGGAGTCAAAACGTCCCCGCAGAATTTTTGCAGCCTCTGTTAACTGCTCTACTGCAATCGTTTGAGAGGGAGACTTTTCCGCTGCTCTTTGTTGCAATTGCCCCACAACCGCTTTGCCATTCTGGCGTAGGCCATCAGGATTTTGTTTCCACACATCTGCAATCTGAGGCAATAGTTCCATCAACCCTGGGCGATTATACTGGCGCTCTTTAGCAAAATAGGTCCCTGCAAAGATGGGGGTTTTATCGGCAGTCATAACAATTGTCAGCGGCCAACCTCCACTGCCATTCAGTGCCATGGCAACCTGCATATAAAATTGATCAATGTCGGGTCGTTCCTCACGATCAACCTTAACCGCGATATAGTCTTGCTGAAGGAGAGCGGCAACCTCTTTATCCTCGAAGCTTTCCTTTTCCATCACATGGCACCAGTGACAGGTTGAATAACCAATTGAGAGAAAAATCAACTTACCCTCTTTTGTTGCCCGATCAAATGCCTCATCCCCCCAAGGAAACCAGTCCACAGGATTATGTGCATGCTGCAACAGGTAAGGACTCTGTTCATCAACAAGGCGGTTTGTCTCTTCATCACTTGAGGAGGGCGACGTTATAAGGCCCGTCACCAATGGAATTGAGCAGATAGCAGCTGGAAGTAAATACATAGCGACCTCTATTTTTAAAGGAGGAATAAAAAATAATCATAACTCAATTAGTAAACTATTGCATCTTTGCGTAAAATTCCTTATTGTCCTGACAATTCTGAGCTTGTAATAAGCGAAGGTATCTGTATAATCTTTGTCGAGATTAAAGAATTATCAGAATAATAGGCCAACGTGCCAAGCTTTTCTGATTTTTTTTGTTGGGAAAAATTGGATTTTCCTCAACAATTAAATTTTATAAAACACCAACTAAACAAGGAGGAAAGTCATGAAAAAATGGGTTTGCACAGTCTGTGGGTATATTCATGAAGGAGAGAATCCACCAGAGAAATGTCCTACATGCGGAGTCGGTGCCGATAAATTTATTGAGCAGGCCGCAGGTGATCTCGCATGGGCAGATGAGCATCGTATCGGTGTTGCCAAGGATGTTGATCAGGAAATTCTTGATGGCTTACGGGCCAACTTTACTGGAGAATGTACAGAAGTAGGAATGTACCTCGCAATGAGCCGCCAAGCGGACCGCGAAGGATATCCTGAAATTGCTGAAGCTTACAAGCGCATTGCATGGGAAGAAGCCGAGCACGCAGCTAAATTTGCTGAGCTATTGGGTGAAGTGGTCGTCGCCGACACCAAAACCAATCTGCAGATGCGTGTTGAAGCTGAGCATGGTGCCTGTGCCGGCAAAAAAGCTCTGGCTACAAAAGCCAAGCAACTCAACCTGGACGCTATCCATGATACCGTTCACGAAATGTGTAAAGATGAAGCCCGTCACGGTTCTGCTTTTGCCGGTCTTCTAAAGCGCTTTTTCGGCGAATAATCTTTTTACTTCGCCATCTGGTTAGCTTTACAACTCTAAAAAGCGTCATCCCAATCATTGAGGGTGACGCTTTTTTAGTGCCCTCTTTCGCCCACGGCTGTTTTGCGCTAAAATTTTAGTATGCACATTTTTTTACCTTTTAACCTAGGAATACAGTCATGAGTTACGTCTACCTAAACGGGCAGTTTATCAGAAGTGACTCTGCAAAAATTTCTGTCTTTGACCAGGGGTTTTTGTATGGAGATGGAATTTTTGAAAGTTTTCGCTCCATAGGCCAAAACCTTTATCAGTTTTCACACCACTATCAACGCCTTCTGCAGTCAGCTGAAGCCCTGTCCTACCCTGTTGAATTGACACAAAAAGAACTGGAGAAAATTCTTCTGGAATTGCGTGAGCGCAACAATTTGGACAATGCTTATTACCGAATTACGATTACGCGAGGGGAAGGACAGATAGGGTTTCAACGTGACATCGATAACAACTTGACCTGCCTCATTCTAGCTCGCGAATTTCAGGGATTAAATGACACCCATTACCATGATGGAATCGCTGTGCAGGTTGCACAGACGCGACGCAATGCTCCCGAAGCAATCAACCCTAAAATTAAATCGATCAGTAACCTCAACAGTCTGCTGGGAAAACTCGAAGCAAAAGCTGCAGGCGCTTTTGAGGTGATCATGCTTAATAACAAAGAACATATTTGTGAAGGATCAGCGTCAAATATTTTCTGGGCTCGTGACCAGTGGATATTTACTCCTGCGCCATCTACGGGATTGCTGGAAGGTGTCACCCGCTCAACAATCATGCGCCTCTGTGAAGAAAGGTTAAACCTGCGAGTCATATGCGGAGAGTTTAAGCTTCAGGATTTACAGTTTTCTGATGAAGTCTTTATTACCTCGACATCCTTAGAAGTGATGCCGGTAGTCAAGGTCAACGATTTTACAATTAATCAAGGGGCAGTCGGTGTGATTGCTCAAAACTTACGCAAAGAACTCCACCGAGATATGGGGATGGAAGATCATTATGCCTGATTTTATCGTATCAACAGACGAAGCCAGCCTGACTGCTAAAGATTTTTTACATCAACATATCCCAGCCGCACCTCTTGGCTATTTACGCCAACTCTTTAAAAAAGGAAAAGTCCGAATCGCCGATAAAACTATTGGTGCTGATGATTCCCTGACTGCTGGAATAAAAATCACTCTCCCCGACAGTAGTCGACTGCAGGAACTTTTACACGCCCCTTCAGAACCCCGTCCCAAGCTTGAGATTCTCTATGAATCACGGGAAATTCTGGTCGTCAATAAACCCGCAGGGCTTGCCATCCACAAGGGAAAAGGGCATGAACGCGATAATTTAACAGACCGCGTCACAGCACTCATGGCAGAACGGGGAGATAAGTTTCAAGTTGCGCCAGTTCAACGACTCGACCTAGAAACCTCTGGCCCAGTCTTGTTCGGAAAAGGAAAAAAGGGGTGTGCGGAACTTGGAAAACTCTTTATGCAAGGTGACGTCACTAAAACTTATCTCGCTCTGGTCAACGGAAAACTTCTTGGCCGCGGGGATCTCATAAGTCAAATTCCTGCCAAGGGAAAATTGAAAGAAGCCCGAACCAGCTACCAAACGCTAGTTAGCAGCGAAGCCGCTTCTTTATTGGAAATTCATCTCTACACAGGACGGCAACATCAAATTCGCCGGCAATTAGCCGATGCGGGACACCCTCTTTATGGTGACCGTCGCTACAAAGGACCGTGCCCTAGAAAACTCTACCGCTTATTCCTCCATTGTAAAAAATTGGCCTTCTCTGACCCTTTTTCAAAACAGTCGATAAACATAGAATGCCCTCTTCCTAAAGATTTATCTCGGGTTCTTCCTCAGCTAGGTCTGGATCAATAAAATGAAAAAAATCATCTCTTCTCTGTTGGTATTGACCATCATTGCTTTGTTTTCGTTGACCTGGTACTGCAGTCATCAAACCCAACTCATCTTCACCGAACAGGTCTCGACATCAAATCAAGCTCTTGCTGAGTTTGGAAAGATCGAGCTTATTGACTATCAACGCAACCTATTCACTTCAACAGCTAAAACAGCCGTGAGCCTCAGTGGAGGGGAAGAAATTCGCTTTAATCATCAAGTTCGCCACTTTGTATGGGGCGTAAAGATGGTCACAACATTGGCTCCCAATACGACTTTAACTGATAAAATGACCTCCATCGTTCCCCTTGAAGAACTTCAGATCATCACAGACTTCAGCTTAACAGGAGCCTCTGAATCGCAGTTGATCATTCCTGAAATAACATTTGAGGAAGAGGGGAGCCACATTGGAATCGCTGGTTTAAGCGTGGGCTGGAATTTAAACAATGACATGACAACAGGAGGTGTGGTCTTTCATCTCGACCATTTCCAATTCAAGCAGGATGGACAAGGTGGTCTCAGCCTATCTAACCTAAAATTAATGTCTCAAATAACCGATGTCAAAGAGGTCCCCCTTGGCAATGGCGAACTTCAGTTGGGCAGCCTCCAAATCACGAAGCAAAATAAACCCGTTATTCTGTGTGAAGATATCCACTACAAAGGAAAAACAGAGTTAAACCAGGGGAGCTATAACAGTTTAGCAGAACTCAATATTGAGAACCTTCTCTTAGGCAAGGAAAGTTTCAACAAAGGCCAATTGAAATTTAGCATATCGGGAATGGAGTCAAAGAAGCTTCGCTCTCTCATGCAAACAGCCCAACAACTGCAACAACAATCTCTTGAAATTCAGGGGAACTCCAATGAATTACAATTACAACTGCTCTCTTTTTATACTCAGTTGTTTGACTCCGGGGTCACACTGACTCTGGACAAACTTTCGCTGCAAACTGAGGGTGGTAAGTTCAATGGAACAGGTAAACTGACCCTACTTAATCATCCAGCAAGAGAAAATATGCCCTTCTTCCTAGGAAACTTGGCTGGCGCATTAAGGTTGATCATAGATCGAGGAGCTTTTGTGACGGGATACCGCTTCCTCAACAACCTGAACATTGTTGAAGATGATTATCAAAACCCGGCCATTCTCGCTGAGCAGGCCGAACAACTCGCTGGGGGGCTCATTCAGAAAGGCATTTTTGTTCCCAAAGGCAAAGATCATTACCTTCTTGATTTCACTTGGTCTGAAGGGAGCGGAAAGATCAATGGGGTCCCTCTCAACTGAAAAAGGTCCCTAAATTGACAAATCGATCTGCTTATCAGTGTACAGAGCATAGCTCTGATCGGGACGTTGATAAAGGATGACGCGGCGCCCCTCATCATCAACCTCGCTGACGGCAACCAAAACACTTATATTGAGTTGCAGAGTATCAGCAATATCTCCCGTCAAAATCTCTCTAAAATCAAGACGGAGACGATTTTTTTCAGAAATAAAGTGCCCCTGATTTTTAATCCCCTCAAGAATGCGTGTCGATTCAAGACTGAACGGAAGCTTCAAATGGTGAAAATGCAGATTATATTCCGAGATTCCAGCAATATAAATTGGAAAACAATTGTACGATTTGGCTAAAAAATGCCCTGCCGCCAACTCAGGAACTGCCGGTTTTTGACGGATTTGCTGAACGAGTTCCTCGATTTCATCTAGAGGAATCTTTAACTCAAGAAGTTGATCAAGCAACTCTCTCTCCAAAATTAAAAAGCCTAGGTCATTTAGCTCTGTTGCCGTTGTCGTATAATCAACCCGAGCCAATCCTGCCGATTTCTGGAGCTCATCAATAAGATTCCGCATAGCCTGAAAACGGCGACGCGCGTGATCATCCTTATCGTTTTTTTGTTGATTCTGTTGTTGCGGATAGTCGTGCCGAGGTTGCTGAGGGTCAATCCGCGGGTAAGGAGGAACCGGCTCAACTTCACGATAAAGCTGATAGGCATAGGCACCGCCAACCCGAAGCTTTGCGACCATTTTTCTATCCTTCCATGGATAGGTTTTCCCTTTATTTCAAAGACATAGTTCCCTCCCGATGAGAGAACTTCCCTTATAGTGTCGACCATAAGTCTCAAAATCTTTAATTACCAAACTTTTTCTTCAGCAGCCATCCAAAACAAACATCTTCCTGACACATAAACCAGGTCCACTTCTGACTTATAATTGACTTCTGACGACTTAATGTTTAAATTAACGAGAACAAATCTACAAGACCCGGTCACTCTCTCCTACAGGTGAAAACAGGATCAAGCATGACAGCCAGTAAAAAAACCCGTCTATTGCTCCCAGATCGCGCCACAACGGAAGAACTCTACAATAAATTGCGCCCTGACTTTGAATCTGTTCTTCAGGGCATTTATCAGCAAATTCGTCAACTTGCGGAGAAAGAGGGCCTTCCTGTCACAGTTAAGTACAGGCTCAAACGCTTTGATAATTACTGCGATAAACTCGTCAGACTGAGTAAGTTGCAAGGAAGTGAGATGCTTCAAGTCACTGACTTACTCGGGATTCGCATTGTCTGTCCTTTTCTGGAAGATTTAGAGACAATTGAACACTTAATTGCCCAAGAGTTTGAAATCCTCGAGATGGAACGAAAAGCAGAGCAACACTCTTTTCGTGAGTTTGGCTATGATTCTGTCCACTTTCTGATTCGGACTAAAGCACTCGATTGCCCAGCACAGTTGCCTCACAGTTGTGACGTTTGTGAGATTCAGCTCCGCACAATTTTGCAAGATGCATGGGCCGAAGTTGAACACGAACTGGTTTATAAATCAGACATTGGTATTCCTAACCACTCCATTCGGCGCAAACTCGCATCACTGAATGCATCTTTGACCCTTTCTGACTTAATATTTCAGGAGATTCGCGATCATCAGAAAGAAATTCGCCGACGCGGTTTAAAATGTCGGCAAGAAGTTGAATCGATCTCTTGCGATTATGGTGATATCCAGATTTCCCAACTCCCTGAGTTAGGAGAAATGGAACAACTTGATGACACAACAGCCTCCGACTCACTCTCCTCAAGAAAGCTGGAAAACCTGATGCTTGCAGCACTAGAAGCGCACAGCAACAGTCAGTTTCAAAAAGCAATCGATATCTATAGTGCCATTTTGGAGATGAAACTCGAAACGGCAATTTATTCACTGATCCACAACCATCGGGGGATGGCTCTGTTTGCACTGGCTAAATATCAAGAAGGGGTTAATGATTTTAATGATGCCATTGAATACAATGGAGAAAATACCCGCGCCTGGTGTAACCGAGGGCTGGCATATCGGATACTTGAAAAGTTTGATCAGTCATTGGAAGATTATGATCGGGCAATAGAAATCAATCCCGGGCAATACGAAGGGTACTGGGGTCGAACGCAAACGTTTTTTGAAATGAAGCTGTTCAGCCGGGCCTTAAGTGACTGCCAGAAAACCATAGAAAGAAAGGGCGACTTCACCCCCGCGCAAGAGTTAGAAAAAACTCTCCGGCGTAAGCTCTTTTAGTCATCCTTGCGGTGAACAGCCAAAGGACCCCATGCTTGATCGACGGACATCACTTCAATTGCATTAATGTTCACGTGGGCAGGTCGATTGACGATCCAGAAAACCGTCTCGGCGATATCTTTTGGCTGTAAGGCCTCTGCCCCCTGATAAACCTTAGCAGCTGATTCCACATCCCCCTTAAAACGCACTTCAGAAAACTCACTTTCAGCCATCCCTGGTGCAAGGTTTGTCACTCGAACTTGAGTTCCGAGCAGATCAGCTCGCAAGTTACGACTGAATTGCTGGACAAAAGCCTTGGTTCCTCCGTAAGTATTCCCACCCGGATATGGCCAATCACCAGCCGTTGAGCCAATATTAACAATATGACCTCTATTACTTTTGACCATTTTTGGAAGAAGAACCCGGGTGCAGTACATCAATCCCTTGATATTGGTATCAACCATTCTATCCCAATCATTGATATCAACATCCCAGCATGGCTCAAGCCCTAATGCCAAACCAGCATTATTCAAAAGAACATCGACATGCTCCAGAGCCCCAAGTTTTTCAACAACCTGCTCACGGTCACGGACATCCAAGGTAATTATTTGTTGAACCGCCTTGCCCAGCTCTTGCTCTAATTGCTCCAGTCGTTGAGTCCGGCGACCAGTTAAAATCAACTGCCACCCCTGGTCTGCAAAGTACTTTGCACAAGCTCTACCAAACCCTGATGTTGCCCCGGTGATTAAAATTGTCTTTACCATAACAGGTTCCTTCAAAACAGCAGCAGAGTTGTTATTCCTCTGGCTTCTCTTCTTGTGGGGGAACAGCATCCTCTGAAGATTCAGCCCCTTTTTTCTCCTCAGCCTTTTGTTGCTTTTCCTGTTGCTTTTTTAGTTTTGCCTCAGTCTTTTGGAGCTTTTTCGCTTTTCTTTCCGCTTTTTTCTGTTGATTTTTTTCTTTATTCCGCCGGGCATAACTCAGCATAAGCCCAAGAATAACTCCCAACAGAAGAGAGGATAGAACCAACAACGCTTGAGAAACAGCATATTCCCATTTAAGAAATTGAATCGGAATTAAAGCCCCATTCTGAACAACGTAAATCATCACTGGTGCCAGCATTAGTAACCCAGCCAGAAATTTTAATTTCATCAATCCTCTCCTGTTAAATCCTATTCAATATTAATTAGGTTCAGATATAAAACAAAACCCATCAATTTGCAGTAAAAATAACCATAAAAATGACAATCTTGGATGATCTCTTTAAAGGATAGGAGGGCTTAGCAGAAATGTAGATAAAAAAAGGGGAACCCTGCCGGTTCCCCAAAATGAACGTAGGAGGTAACGTCCAAAAATTGAATGTGGAAGAGGTTGACGCTGAGCAGTACGCCATCCCCCTCCATTTTTAATTATCGATTTTCAAAGCCAGATAACGACTGGCATCACCTTGCCTAACCAGAAGGAGGACTGTTTTCTTTTGACTCTCTTTGATCAATGTCTTCACTTCTGCGGGAGTCGTCACTTCCTTGCGGTTCACTTCTTCAATTAAACTTCCCCGTTTAATCCCGGCACGTGCTGCGATGGATCCTACCTCGACTTCTACGACAAGAACCCCCTGTGCCTCTTTATAACCAAATTGATCCGCAAGATCGTCCGTCAATTTCTGTAATCTCATCCCCAGTTCAGGCAACTTGTCCGTCTTAACGGGACGTCCATCGTCATCAGTTTCCATCGTTCCGATTGAGGCTTTGATCTTTTTCTTTTTATTATCGCGAAGAACCAAAAATTCAACTTTTGTTCCTGGGCGTGTCATAGCAATTTGATTGCGAAATTTAGCAACCTTATCCACCTTTTCCCCATTCAGCTTAAGAATGACATCGCCTTGTTCAAACCCAGCTTTTTCAGCGGGAGAGTCTTCCATAACTTGAGCAATCAAAATCCCTTCACGTTGATCGATACCAAAGGATTCTGCCAAGTCTTTCGTTAAATCCTGGATTAAAACTCCAAGGCGACCACGTGTTACACCACCATGTTGTACCAATTGCTGATGGATATTTTTCGCCATGTTGATCGGGATGGCAAAACCAATTCCCATGTAGCCACCACTTCGACTAAAAATGGCTGTATTCATCCCAACCACCTCACCATCTAGATTAACGAGTGGACCACCCGAATTACCGGGATTGATAGCAGCATCAGTCTGGATAAAGTTTTCATAATCGGTTAGTCCAATTCCACTACGCCCTTTCGCGCTAACGATTCCAGCAGTTAACGTGTGAGAAAGGCCAAATGGGTTGCCAAACGCTAAAACCCAGTCGCCAACTTCCAGCTGGTTAGAGTTGCCCAACGGTAAAAACGGCATCTTTTCATCAGCATCAATTTTAATCAAAGCAACGTCTGTCGGAGGGTCAGTCCCGACAATTTCAGCTTCGTATTCACGTCCATCAAGCAATTGAACCGTCACCTTATCGGCATCTCCGACAACATGATTGTTCGTCATGATGTAACCATCTTCAGAGATAACGAAACCGGACCCTTGTCCCGATTCTCGCCGCTTAGGGGTTTTGTTTTGATTCCCCTGTTGCCCCTGCTGAGGCGGCTGTCCAAAGAAGCGCTTAAAAAACTCATCTCCAAAGGGGTGACCGCTAAAAGGATTATCCATGCCACTTTGTTGCTTAATTTCTTTTTCCACATGAATATAAACGACTGCCGGGCTCACCTGCTTGGCAACACTACGGAAAGCCTTCCCCGTTTCCCGCAAGCTTTCTAATCCGCTATCCTGAGCAACAGCACCATTCGCAAAGAGCGCCGCCCCCAAGACAACAACCGACAAAAACAAAACAATCCGCTTAATCATGATCAACTCCTCGAAGATAATGGTGGGTATTTTTCCCGGAGAGAGTTGTCTGGATCAGTTCAATCATGTCATCCAAATCAAAAGGCTTATCAATGGTCGCTACGGCCCCCAACTTCTGAGCGGTGGCATGCGTCTTTTCATCTCCAAAGGCCGTCATACAGATAAACGGCGGGCACTGTGAATTGTCAAATTGACTTTCTAGTACCTCAAGACCGGTCAATGCTGGCATGCGTAAATCACTGATAACAAGGTCATAGCTTTCAACTCGTTCAAGCTCCTCAAGTAACTGCAACCCATTATCACATCCGGTCACCTGGTACCCTGCGCGTAAGAGAACAAATATGAGTAGCTCAAGCAACTCGGGATCATCTTCAGCGAGTAAGATGTGTGGATGAACATCAAGACAAACAGCTTCCATGTTAAATCTCCAGAAAATATCGTTATGGGGATTTATTAACGCAATCAGTGTGCCAAGTCTTGAGGCCTTAAAACTGGGGTTTTGCGGAGGGAAGCATGGGGCAAATTGTCCCATCGGGGCAAATTGCCCCATGCGGATAGATGAGAAGTGTATTTTTAGGACGAGCTACTCTTTGAGTTTTCGATAGAGGGTTTTCCGGTCGACCCCCAACAGCCGAGCAGCGAGAGTTCGATTCCCGTCCAACTTTGCTAGGACCTGATGAATATAACGACTCTCCATCTCATCCAAGGTCAGAATAGTTTCTAAACCAATCGGTGCTGCAGCCTCCCCCTTTTTCTGCTTCAGTTGTTCAGGTAAATCTTCAAGCGTTAGCTGATCATGTTGGGTTAATGCTAGTGCACGCTCAATCACATTGCGAAGTTCACGGACATTTCCCGGCCAACGGTACGCAAGTAAACAAGCAGCAGCAGGTTGTGCCAACCCGACCATTGATTTATGAAAACGCTGACTGAGTTCTTCTATAAATTGTAGTGCTAATAACAAAATATCATTCCCTCGTTCACGTAGAGGAGGAATATCAAGTTGAATAACGTTGAGGCGGTAGAAAAGGTCTTCCCGAAAGCGTCCGGCTGCGACTGTCTCTTCTAAATTTCTATGGGTTGCGGCAAGAACCCGCACATCACAGTCAATTTCACTGCTTCCCCCTAATGGCCGAACCTTATGATCTTCTAGGACACGTAATAACTTTGGCTGAAGAGCTAATGGCATCTCAGCAATTTCATCCAGAAGTAATGTTCCACCAGAGGCCTCGACAAACAATCCTTTACGATTTTCGCGCGCATCAGTAAAAGCTCCCCGGACATACCCGAAGAGTTCACTCTCGAGCAAACTTTCGGGGAGAGCAGCACAGTTTATCGCAACAAAAGGGCCTTCGCTGCGCTGGCTCTGTTGGTGAAGTGCGCGGGCCACCAATTCTTTTCCGGTCCCACTTTCGCCACAGATCAGGACCGAGGTATCAAAACCAGCGATGCGCATAATTTGTTGTTTAATCGTTTGAAACACCGGGCTCTCACCAAGCATTTCATCATCTGAAAGCTGGCGGCGCACTTGATTCTTCAGCAACCGAACCTTTTCCTGTAAGTGACGATGTTGCAACCCCCGGCCAAGAGTGATATTTAACAAGTCAAGGTCGACTGGCTTGGTGACAAAATCGTAGGCACCAGCTCTGAGTGCCGCTATAGCGGTCTCCAAACTGCCAAAAGCGGTCATAATCACAACCGGCAAATCGGGACGGTTATCGTGAAGTTCTGCACAAAAATCGACCCCACTGACTCCTGGCATATTCAGGTCAGTCAGAACAATATCAATGTCATGCTCAAGGAGTAATTCTCTTGCGTCAGCAACGTTTAGTGCGGTCCAGACCTGATGCCCCCGACGCTCAAGGTCTTCCTCCAGCAATTCACATAGGGCGCTATCATCATCGATAACAAGGACTTTCCCTTGAAGATTATTGTCCATCACGCCAGTTCTCCAGCTGCTGCTTCCGGAAGATAAACACTAAAGCAACTCCCCTCACCAAGGCGACTCTCAACCTCTATCCACCCCCCATGCTCTTCGATAATCCCATGGGCGATTGACAATCCAAGCCCCGTCCCCTGTCCGATGTCTTTCGTGGTAAAGAAAGGGTCAAAGATCTGGCGTAAGTTCTCTATTTCTATCCCTATCCCCTGATCAGTGACTTTGAGGCAAATCCAACGAATCCTTTCATCATTAAACTTTTCTGGAGCTTGTGTCACAGTAGGACGCATACCACTTAAGGCAATCTCTCCTCCATTCGGCATTGCTTGAATCCCATTGAGAGTCAGGTTAAGCAAAACCTGCTGAATTTGAGCAGGATCAACATGTGCAGGCAATGGCTGTTCTATTTCGTTGATCAACAGGACAATCCCTTTTTCGCGGGCGGTTGGCCCCAGCAAAGGTTGCAATCCACGCAATACCGTATTTAAATCAACATCTTGTTTTTGTGATTTCCCACGTCTTGCAAAACTAAGTAATTGACGCATGATTCCGGTCATACGGTCAGCCTGTTCACCTATAATTGTTGCAGACCGTGAGATATCATCTGGATCCATCCCGGCGCCCCGAATCAGCTTGGCGCGACCCGCTATCACATTGAGAGGTGTCCCTAATTCATGAGCCATTCCTGCCGAAAGTTGCCCCAGTGTTGCTAATCTCTCGCTATGACGCAATTTTTCCAGTGTTTCAAATTTCTCCTGATTAGCAATCTGTTCTGCTTCACGCGCATCGACTAATTGACCTCGCATCCGCTCTATCGTGCTTGATAGTTCGGCAATTTCACCACGACCAGGCAAATTGACGCTCGGAGTAAAATCACCGGTTCCAATCCGTTCTGCTTGAGCGCGCAATTTGCGCATCGGACGATCAATCCAAATGCTTCCAAGAGCCCCCATAAACAAAAGGGCCGAACAAATTGAAACCCCAATGACTATTGCTGAACGGCGCAGACTTTCCTGCACATAATCGTGCATTTCATCCATCGATTCAGAAAGCTCGATTGCCCCGATTCGATTATCATCAATCAACAACGGTAAGTAAGTCAGAAGATAATCACCACCATCCGGAGAACCTGCTAACAATGCCACCGTCTCCTCATTGAACAAATCATCAAGCTGCTCAACGGGAACCCGCGGTTGAAACTCCTGCGGAGCTTCTCCTTCGATCCAGACCCAGCGAACTAATGTTTGCTCGTATTCCTGGTTGGCTTTTTTCAAAAAATTAATGGCAACCTCTTCGCCACGTTGTTGCCAAAGCTCTGTCACGATATAGCGTAAACTCTCCCCAATATGGCGTGCCTCACGACTAAGGTTTTTTTTAAGTTGTTCGCGTTCCCGCTGGATAGAAAAATAACTATAGGCAGAAAAAATCAGGGCAATACCTAAGAGAACAGCGATGGTAATTTTAACAGTCAGGCGCATAGTTTCTTTTCTCGGTTAAAGCGTATCAGCAGAGACAGAGATCTAACATACTTTTATCTTGCGTTGCTCTGATCAGGTTGTCAAGCAACTGAAAAAACAAAAGCCCGATCGACATGATCGGGCTTTTTGAGTGTTATCAACAATGTCGACAAGATCAGTCTGGGTCGGATCCAGTCTCTTCCAAGTTTTCTTCCTCATCAACCTCAACCTTTTTTTTGCCAAATAAACGCGCGACAACAATTCCAACTTCATAGAGGACAATAAAAGGAACAGCGATAGAGGCTTGGGAAAAGATATCGGGTGGAGTTAAGACGGCTCCCATCACAAAAGCAAGCAAGAGTGAAAATTTACGGTTTTTAGCCAGCCATATATGATCGACAATCCCTAGGCGAGCGAGGAAAAAGATCACGATAGGTAGCTCAAAAACTAAACCAAAAGCGATGAGTAATCGGGAAGCAAGTGTAAGATAAGCTCCCATTGATAACATCGCACTTACACCTCCAACATTTGTTCCATAAGTGACCAAAAAAGTAAAAATCATGGGAAAAACAAAGGTGAAACCAAAATAGGTTCCGGTCCCAAAGCAGAGGCTACTGAAAAAGACAAAGGGGAGGGCAAGACGTTTTTCATGACCATAAAGCGCAGGGGCAATAAAACTCCACAGTTGCCAAATAATCACCGGAAAGGCAATCACCAGACCTGCTAATGCCGAAACCTTAAGAACCGTGAAAAAGGGTTCCGTCGCATTTATAAAAACCAGTGAACTCCCTTCTGGCAGGGCCAAGCGCACTGGTCCAGCAATGAATTCAAATAACTTTTCACCAACACTGTAACTTGCGAGAAAAGCAACCAGCCAAGAGCCCGCGGAAATCATCAAGCGCTTGCGTAATTCCCCCAAGTGTTCAGATATTGCCATTCCATCAGACATTTTGTTTCGGCTCCGACTCTTGATCAGCGACGTCCGTTACCTCTTCAGGAACATCGGTAGCCTCAGCCTCAACAACTTCTTCTGCAACGGGTTCTTGTGCTGAGATATCCTCCTTTGCCTCCAACGGCGAAAGGACCTCATCAGCATTCTGCGAAATTTTCTCCTCTTTTTGCGCCTGTGATTCCTGATTGTAGCGCTGATCTTCCGCCTTCATTTCTAGGTCAATCGTACTCTTTAACTCGTTCGTAGCACGCTTGAACTCAGCAAAACCTTTCCCCAGCGAACGAGCAAGATCAGGAAGCTTTTTGGGCCCCATAACAATCAGAGCCAACGCGGCAATAAGAACCATTTCTGTCATTCCGATTCCAAACATCTATCTCTTCCTCTCTAGATCAACATTTACTTTCAATTTAATCCCCGCGAAGAAACAATAAAACGCCCGGGCCATGCGAGCATAGACCCGATAATAAATACCTGTCAAGCTCTCTGAAGCTGCGAAAAGATTGACATATCAAAGATGGCTAGTCTACCATCTGAGCTCATTTTTGCCCCCACAAATCAGAGGTGAATTAAGACAATGAATCAAGAAAAGTTAAAACAACAAATCAAACAATTGGCCGCAGAGAAAGATGCTCTTTTAATCGCTCACAACTATGAACGTGATGAAATTCAGGAAATTGCTGATATTACAGGAGATTCCCTGGCTTTATCGATGGAAGCAGAAAAAACAGATAAGTCTGTGATCGTTTTTTGTGGTGTTCACTTTATGGCAGAAAGTGCTGCTATTCTTGCTCCGGATAAAACTGTTTTGTTACCACGCGCTGATGCCGGCTGCCCCATGGCTGACATGGTTACCGTTGAGGGCTTACAAAAGCTAAAGCAGCAACACCCCGATGCGACCGTCGTAACTTACGTCAATTCAAGTGCTGCGGTGAAAGCCGAAAGTGACATCTGCTGTACCAGCTCAAACGCAATTAGTGTTGCCCGCTCAGTGAGTGCCAAAAAACTACTGTTGGTCCCTGATCGCAATCTCGGTCGTTATATTGCTAAGCAAGTTCCGGACAAAGAGTGCATTTGCTGGGAAGGCTATTGTCCCACCCATGACAAACTCGCGGTAGAAGAAATCACCAAAGCCAAGAACGAACACCCCGATGCCCTTTTCATGGCACATCCAGAATGTACTCCTGAGATCCTTGAACTGGCTGACCATATCTGCTCCACCAGCGGTATGTATGAGTACGCATCAAACAGTTCAGCCGAAAAATTTATTGTTGGCACAGAAAACGGTATCCTCTGGCGGTTGAAAATGGAGAACCCCACAAAGCAGTTTATTGTTCCTAGCACCAATTTGGTCTGTCCAGACATGAAACTCACCCGTCTCGAAGACGTGCTGAACTGTCTGCAAAATATGGAACCACAGATTACTGTAGCAGAAGATATTCGCCTGAAAGCTAAGCAGGCTCTAGACAAAATGCTGGCAGCCCCAAGGGACTAGTGGTGGAAACAATAATCCCCTCTGGGAGCAATTGAATGTCGTATGACGCAGCGCCAGAGGGGAATATTTCAACGTTATTTTGTTGTCGGGGCGGGCTTATCTTCAACCTTTGATTCTGGAAAATTCTGAGCAATTTTCGTCATTGCCATTTCAACTTCTCCCCTCATTTTGATAAATCCTTCACCACTAAGCTGGAGAGTTTCTTCGCTCAAGCGCAGAATCATCTTCTCTTTTTCAAGTTGCCTGAGGGCTTTAAGTAGAGCAAACTTGATCTTTTTTATTTCGGTTGTATCCCCGACCATTTCAACAAACCGACTTGCCAAATCAATGTTCTTTTCGTTGATCAGTTCTTTCTGCGGAAATGGAACATTCGCTTCCTTTACATGTTTGCTTAAAAATAAAAAAACGACCATCTTCCATAAATCTTGGTTAAACGGAGCCACAGCTTTTTCCCTTTCGTACTGATAGTGATATTCAACTTTACATTTCTCAGTTAGCGATTGTTTGTTGCGTTGATAAATTTCAAACTATTTTTTTTGCCCTAATGGCAACAAGGAATCCATAGACAACAAAGCATAAAGACAGTAATTGCTGAATGGTAAGAATCGGCTTTCCTTGCATGTACATCAAAGTCGCCATACTTCCATTCATCACCATGAAAAACAACCATCCAACAGACATGTTTTTTGCAAGAAAGTAGCTACCGAGTAAAAAACCTACCATAACGCCAATTTCTAACACCTGTGTTGCCGTATTGATACCTCCGTAACCATAGAAACTATACCCCACACCGACAACCAAAGAAACATAGGTTGCCGTTTTAGCAATCATGTCCATCACCTTTGATGAACTTTCAGCTTGTGCGTAGACGTTATAAAGCCCAAAAAACATAGATGGAACCCCACCCAGCTCAATTGAGGCGGCGATCCAATTCTGTTTCGATATTAAGATAATCACCCACGCAGGGACGCCGAGGATGTAGATTGCCCAACCCGCAAGCTTGAGTCTTCTTTTTGTTTTTCGTGAGCGCCCTTCAGCGAGAGCCAATAAAATCTTATTGGAGAGATAAAAACTTCCGCCCCATATTTGAAGAAATAAACTCATTTAACGCCTCGCCAAATAAGCTGGCGGAACAGATTCAATGTATAGCTCTCGCTAATGTCTCGCCATAGCTTTCAGCAGCCTTAACAATTCCTGGTCTTTCTGCCGCTTTTCCTTTATCAAAAACACCTAAAACAGGAAAGTTCGCAATCACTTCATAACCGAGAGCGTCCAAAGGCATTTGCATTGCTTCTAGAGCAAAGCCCATATCCTTTTTATCCAACTGTTCGCAAACTGCGGCGACTACAGCCTTTCTCCCTTGATTCTCAAGCTTACTGTCCCAGTGGTTTGGCCTAGGTACAGCAAAATTATAAAAACAATAAAGCCTATCGATAAATGCCTTCATCCAAGCGGTAATATTGTAGTTATGGACAGGTGAAATTAAAAACATTCCTCGGGATTCTATAATTTTCTTATATATAGCCACCATGTCATCATCAAATCGTGAACACTGCCCAGTTTTCCGACAAAGTTCACAACCAATACATGGCGACATCTGGCAATCCCGCAACTGAATAACCTCAGTTTCACCCCCAGCCCGGTTTGCCCCAGCGCAAAAGTGCCGGATTAGAACATCAGAATTGCCTTCTACTCGAGGACTGGCACCAATTACTAGTATTTTTGGCTTTATATCCTCTGTTTTAATTTCAAGTGGCATCGTCATCTCCCTTAGGGGTCAAGTCTGCTTTTGACTCATCTGAATATGCCTCACTATTTCATCGAACACCCTGTTTACATCTGGCTCACTCACCAGCTTTTTTTTCATCCGCTCTATTGCGGTACTCACAGTACTATAATTTCCAATCCCAAATGCTTCCCCGATTTCACGCAGTGTTTTTTGACTATATCTCCTCAATACATAAATAGACAGATCTCTGGGAAGATTGGCCACCCCTCGCCTTGATGTGAGGAGGTCACTCTCCGAGATGTCATAAACAGCGCAAACCGAACCTATGACGTTTCTGGCATTTACAGATAAAATATCAACACCAGATATTTCTTGATCATTTCGTAAAAATCCAAAACGACTTCTGATTTTGTCGATAAATCGAGATGAACCAAAAATGGAAGGGAGATTTTTAAGCGAAAAGAACTGTTCAACTTTGACTGAATCTTGCTGAGTGACAAACGCTGTGTAATCAACAAAGGACTGTCTTTGGTTTTTAGAAAACATCCCTAGAAGGACATCACGATGTAACCATGCCCATCCTTTTTCATACGCAAGGTAGCCCCTATGACTACTCCAAGGATAGCTATTGAGATCAGTGGAGAGATGAGCTTCGATTGGGTTGCGATGAATATAACGTAAGAGTTCCAATAAGTGACTGTCCTCTTCAACGAGGACTGACTTATATCGACCTCGGAATAATGGTCCGTCGAGCTTATGCTTAAGGTTAAGGCGCTGCGTGTAGACACCATTCAGATGGCGCATACAGCGGGACAAATTCCCCTCTGGCGTTTGTACCAACAGGTGATAATGATTCGGCATCAAGCAATAAGCGGAAACGTTTAACCGCCACATTTGAGCTGTGTCTCTTAACACATTAAGGAACAATCGGTAGTCGCCATCATCAAGAAAGATATCCTCTTTCCGTCGTCCACGATTCATGACATGATACCATGCTCCGGGATATTCTATACGTAGGGGTCGTGACATGATCGAAGCATATCACGAACGCCACATAAGTCAACAGCAGACCTGACCCCTCACTCAGGACACAGTCAATTTTATGGACGATGAAAACCAACAAAATATTCGTAACGCGACAATTCATAGTTTTATTGATGGCGTAAATAGTCATCAACACACGATTGAGGTACTAGGGCTACATGGATCTGCTGATGCTTATTTGATCGCTAAATTGCTGGAAAAAACTCCTCAGCAGTTAATTATCCTCTGTGCCGAACTAGAACCAGCTCGGCAATTGGTCGCTGAACTGAAGTTTTTTCATCCCCATCCCGAAGACATTGCCCTTCTTCCACATTGGGAACTAAACCCTTACGACCCGTTGACACCACACCCAGAACTTGAAGCGATACGGGTGACAACCCTTGCCGGTCTCAACCGTGGGCACATTAAAGCTCTCGTCTTGCCAGTGCGATCGCTCATGCAAAAGGTCGTTCCGCGACAAATTCTTGATACGATATCTTTAGAGCTATTGTTGGAAGAGGAATATGAGCGTAAATCTCTTCTGGATTCGCTAGTCCAGTTAGGTTATCAACCCGTCCCTCTCGTTGAAGAGCGGGGAAGCTTTGCAGTCAGAGGAGATATCATTGATCTCTTTCCTCCGGATGCAGAACAGCCCGTCAGGATCGATTTTTATGGTGATTTTATTGAAAAAATGCGCCCCTTTGATCCAACCGATCAGCGTTCTGGCAAAGAAACCCTAAAATCTCTTACATTGATCCCCTCCAGAGAAATGATTCTCCATGGGCCTTTTCTTGAAACACTCGGGAAAAAACTAAAAGAACGCTGTGATGAGTTGGCGATACCACGGACCGACCGTGAAGCCATTATGACCGAATTGCGCGAAGGGATTCTATCACCAGGACGGGCTTTTCTCCTCCCCTTTAATTACCCAGAACTCGATCCCCTTGAGAAATACCTAGCGGATCAACGTATGATCCTAATAGATCCGCCTGCGATTGAGCAGGAGGTTGACCTGTTCCACCGTGCCATCCGCGATGGGGAGGCACGGATGCTTGAACAGGGACTCCCTCATGCCGGCCGTCAGGACCTTTATCTCGATCCAGAGGAACTACACCCCTTTCTCAACAATCAATTGCGGATTGAATTTTCACGCTTGCAGGTAATTCAACTTGATGATCAACGACAGCGTTATCACTTTAACTGTCAGGGGAATGGTTCGCTGCGGGCAAAACCCAACGCCGACCAAGATGGGCTAGAACCACTCCTTGAGCGCTTGCGACAAACAAAAAAAGATAATGGGAAAACCCTGCTGGTCTGTCATCAGCAGAGTCAAGCGCAACGACTACAAGAATTAATTGCCGGACATCAGATTCAACTGAATACTATTTCGACACTTTCACTGTCTCATCTGGCACCAGGAACGCCAAATTTGGCTATTGGTGAGCTGAACAATGGTTTTTCTCTTCATGATGAGAAACTGAACATCATCAGTGAGGAAGAAATTTTCGGTCGCCGAAGTCACCGCCAGAAAAAAACATCTCGACAACGCGCCCGTCAATTTATGACAAGCCTCTCAGAATTAAAGAATGGTGATTTCATCGTTCATATTGATCACGGAATCGGACGCTACTTAGGACTGACCCACCTACAGACGGGGACATCAGAAGGCGACTTCTTAAACATTCAATATGCTGGAAACGACAAGCTTTATCTTCCAATTGACCGAATAGAGAAAGTACAAAAGTATATTGGAGGAGAAGGATATTCCCCAAAATTAGACAAAATGGGGGGGCAAAGTTGGGAAAAAGCCCACTTAAAAGCTCGCGCAGCCGTCGAAGAACTGGCTCGGCAACTCCTCGAGCTTTATGCCAAAAGAGAGCTCCGCCAAGGGTTTTCTTATTCTCCGCCCGACCCATTATTTCGTGAATTTGAAGCGACATTCCCCCATGAAGAAACTCTTGACCAACAACACGCGATTGACGACATTCTCGAGGATATGCAGTCACCCAAACCGATGGATCGTCTCATTTGTGGCGATGTTGGTTATGGGAAAACTGAAGTCGCCTTACGTGCAGCGGTTAAAGCGGTCCTCGATAACAAACAAGTTGCAGTGCTGGTTCCGACCACCGTTCTTGCTCGACAACACTGGGAAAGTTTTCAACAACGTGTTGCCGACTTCCCCATCCGAGTTGAAATGGTTTCGCGTTTTTGTACTCCAGCAGAAAACAAAAAAACACTCGAAGCAGCTGCTGCAGGTCAAGTTGATATTCTGATCGGAACCCACCGCTTGCTGCAACGCGATGTTCGCTTCAAAGACCTCGGCTTACTGGTTGTTGATGAAGAGCAGCGCTTTGGGGTCAGCCACAAGGAAAAACTCAAGCAACTCCGTGCCGAAGTCGACATTCTTACCCTTACTGCCACGCCTATCCCCCGCACCTTACACATGAGTATGACCGGCATGCGTGACCTTTCAGTGATTGAAACAGCCCCTGTCGATCGACTGGCTATTCGCACCTACGTCACCCGCTTTGACGATGAACTGATCCGGCAAGCGATCTTGCGTGAACTACGCCGAGGTGGGCAGGTTTACTTTGTCCATAATCGAGTCCAGACAATTGAGGCAATGGCTGAGCAATTACGCCAGTTAGTCCCAGAAGCAACGGTTGCAGTCGGTCACGGCCAGATGGGGGAAAAAGAGCTAGAACAGGTTATGCTCGATTTTATTGGCGGGAAAAGTAATCTTCTGGTTGCATCAACAATCATCGAAAATGGGCTGGATATTCCTCGCGCCAATACAATCATCATCAACCGTGCTGACCGCTTTGGCTTGTCTCAACTCTATCAATTACGTGGGCGGGTTGGCCGCAGCGACCGACGTGCTTATGCTTACCTTTTGATTCCAGGAGAGGCTGCATTAACCCGTGATGCTCGAGAAAGGCTCCGAGTCCTGCAGGAACTCACCGAACTTGGAGCTGGCTTTCGCATTGCCAGCCATGATCTTGAATTGCGGGGCGCGGGAGATTTACTGGGCGGAAAACAATCGGGTCCGATTGCTGCGATTGGCTTTGAGCTTTATACTGAACTACTTGAAGAGACGATCGACCGCCTCCGTGGAACGGAACGCGAAGAGCGAATTGATCCAGAAATTCGCCTTGGTCTCTCGGCCTTTTTCCCTGAAAAGTATCTTCCTGATCCAAATCAGCGTCTGCAATTTTACCAACGTATGGCGAGTGTCGAAAATGATGAGGAACTATTTGATCTCACTGAAGAACTTCGTGATCGCTATGGAGAACCACCACTGGCTGGAGAGATTCTTATTTCAACCATGCGCTTGCGGATTCAGCTCAAAAAACTCTGTGTTGACCTTCTTGAGTATGACGGCAAAAGGCTCAGTTTGTTGTTTCATGCATCAACAAAGATCTCCCCAGAACTGATCCGCAAACTGGTCACAGAACAAGCTGATAAATATCGCTTAGGAGCTGATTTCAAGCTCAGCATCCTCATCGGCCAACGCCCCCCTGGGGAGCTACTTGTCCAAGTGAGAAAAGAATTGCAAGAATTTTTCTGACCATGCTAATTTTGCCCAACAACAATCACGTTGCTTTTATGATGATTCCCTGTTTGGCTCTTTCGGACAGGGCAAAATAATATAAGATATGAGGTTTAATATTTTCCCCAACATATTAACCAAAGGGTTTCTTTTATTTATTTTGTTGGGACTGCTATCCTGTCAGCAACAAGAGCAAGCGCCTCAAGTCCTCCCACCTTTGTTGGAGGTTGGACAACGTCAGTTGACTCTGCAACAGTTTGAGCGGGACATCAAAAGTATCTACCCTGATATGTCAACCCTGACCAAGCCACAACAGCTGCAGCTTAAAGAACAGCGCCTGAAACAACTGATCGACCGGGAATTGATCCTTGGAGAAGCTGCTCGCTTGAATGTCCAACTGACACCAGATGAACTCGATGCTGCGATGGGAGAAATTCGCGGTAACTATAATGCAAAAGAGTTTACGAAAGTATTAGAACAGTCAGGAAATACTTATGAAAGCTGGCTGGCAGCATTAAAGCTTCACCTGCTTACAACAAAAGTTAGCTCTGCCGCTGTGGACTCACAAGTGCAGGTTCACGAAAAAGAGAAGGAAAAGTATTACAAAGAGCATAAAGATGAATTTCGTCGCCCCATTGAAATTCGCGCCCGGCAAATGCTTTTTGACTCACGCGAAGACGCTGCTAAAGTTCTAAAACTGCTTAAAGAAGGAGGCGATTTTGCAACCTTAGCTCGAGAGTATTCACAGTCCCCAGACCGTGAAAATGGGGGATCTCTCGGATACTTCTCTGCAGGACAAATGCCCAAGGAGTTTGACGAAGTTCTGTTCAAACTTCCAGTTCGCCAAGTCAGTGAGCCAATTCAAAGTCCTTATGGCTTTCACCTCTTTCTGGTCGAACGAAAACGTAAAGCGGGACTTCGTCCTTATGCAGCGATCGAAGATGAAATTGACTCAAAGCTTTACCAGCAAAAGGAAGAAGCCGCTTTTCATCTCTGGTTGAAAAATTTACAGGACACAACCAAAACCCATATTAATTGGACACTACTTCAACAACAACCAAACCAATAAAGCTTGTGATTATGAAGGATTATCAACTATGAAGCAGATTTTTCTACTCCTGATATTTTCTTTTGTTCTGTCATCCTCTGCGGTCACAGCAAAAACCCTCAATAAAGTTGTTGCTGTTGTTAACGATGAGATGATCAGCTCCTTTGAGCTTGAACAATCGGTCGTTGCAGCCCTTAAGAAAACTCCCGACCAAAACCAGTTAACTTCAGAAGAATTTGATCAAATCGAAAGGGACGTGCTGCAGAAACTCATCAACGACAAATTACTGGGGCAGCGCATCAATGAATTGGGACTGAAAGTCCCAGACGCCGAACTCAACAACGCCATAGAAGATGTTCGGACAAAAAATGGTCTCACTCCTGAAAGCCTTAAACAAGCTTTGGCAGCACAAGGGCTGACAATGGCACAATATCGGAGCCAGATTAGAAAAGAAATCCTCCGTTACAAATTACTCAGCCGTGAGGTCAACTATAAGGTTCTCGTAACACAAAGCGAGGTCCAGAGATATTTTAACGATCATATCGAAGAATACATAAATGAACCTGAAGTTCGCGTCAACCGTATCAGCTTTGATCTTCCTGTTGGAGACGATGAGCAGGTCGCGGAGCTACATAAACGTGCTGAAACCAGTCGAGATAAGCTTCTCAATGGGGAAGACTTCAATCAAGTTCTTGAAGAGCTAGAGGGCTTTGCCACAGGAGGCGACATGGGGAAGTTTGTAGAAAGCGATCTAGCAAAGCCTTTGCAGCTGGCACTTGAAGGGCTGGAGGAAGGTGATGTGAGTCAACCATTAGAACTCAACGGTCAGCTCCATGTGTTCCAGATAAGCGAAAGAACAGGATCAAATGAAGATCCCTTCTCCCTTGTCAAAGACGAGATAGAAGAAAAGCTCAAGCGAGAGAAAACCGATATCCGCTTTAAAGAATGGCAAGAAGAGTTACGCAATAATGCCCACATTGATGTACGGATATAACTATTCAGATAGAAAAAGTAAACTCCAGGGAAGATATGCCCGTCGCTCATTCAGATCGAGCTGCTCGCTTTTCTTCCCTTTCTTTTGTGACACAATACACACCTTTCCCAACAAAGCCCGGCTTGAAACATAAGTTATCTGAAGTACATGCTGATTTTTGACGAGAGCCAGATTTCCAGCGACTGATTAAATCTGGCTCTCGGATCAGAGGGCGGCTCATTGAAATATAGTCTGCGACACCGTCAGCAACGATTTTTTCAGCAATTTCTAGCGACCGCATGCCACCTACGAGAATCAACGGGATCGATATTTCTTCTTTCATTTGCTTAGCGTAGCTTTGGAAATACCCTTCTTTTTCAGGAGAGTTGATCCCTAATTGACTAGGAAGCAAGCGACGATTCTTGAGAAATCCTCCGCTGAGTTCAACAGCATCAAAGCCAATTGAAGAAAAATATTGTGCAACTCGAATTGAATCAGCTATCTCAAGGCCATTATCAACAAAATCTACACAGTTCATCTTGATTGTTATTGGGTAATCTTTTCCAACGACGTTTCTCACCGCCTGATAAATCTCACCGTGAATTCTCATTCTGTTTTCTAGTGACCCGCCATACTCATCTTGGCGCTTATTAAAAGCGGGTGATAGAAACTGACTCAAGAAATATCCATGAGCAGAATGAAACTGAAGACCATCAAAACCCGCCGACTGTACTCTTTGAGCTGCTGCTGCGTAAGCAGCAACTAATCTCTCAATGTCTTCCTTAGAGACCTCTTTACGTGGCGTCTTCGCCAGCCCCTCGAAGGCTGACACAACGAGTGGAATATGTCCGGTTAATTTCTCTTCTGTGAAGTTCCCTGCATGGGTCAACTGTGCAAAGATCTTACCCCCATACTCATGGACAGCAGCGGTCATCTCTTGATAACCGGGGGTCAGCTCATCCCGATCTAAACCTAACTGCCACGGGCCTCCTTGCCCCTCCTTGGAAACATAGATGTGGCTGCTGATAATCAGCCCAAGATCCCCTTTGGCAAGTTCCACCATCTTTTCAATCAATTGAGGGGTCACAGCTCCATCAGCCGTTGCCAAGCCTTCCCATGTCGCAGAGCGAACAAACCTATTGGCTAAAACGATTCCGTTAATTGAACTTTTTTCAAATAGCTTGTTCATTTTTAAACTCCTAACGATCGGATACTTATCACCAGACCCTTATTTTTATATCCTAGCCCTATTGCAAAAACCAGAGCTAATCTTGGTCGGCACAAAAACCATTTCTACACCAGGACTTGTTTATCTATTGATGCTTCAGTTATAATTATCAATTGGAAAAAATAACGATGGCTGTTTCAGTATTTATGTGAGCTTATCTCTAAAATGAAACCACTTCTTATCACCATGGGCGATCCTAGCGGAATCGGCCCAGAAATAATCGTCAAAGCACTGCTCGACAAGTCTTTTGACGCTATCAGTCGACCCATTCATATTGTTGGTGATACTGCCGTACTCTGCCAGGCGGGAAAGATATTTGGGCACATTGGAAAAGAAGAAGCGTATAAAAAAGAGCTTTCTTCCCTAACCTTTGGTGATAATCACAGGCTCCTTGTTCATCCTGCTTCAAAGTTGGATGTTGACTCGATTCAATATGGAAAACCAGATCTTCCCTGTGGTCTGGCAATGGCAAATTATGTTGAGCATGCGATCACCCAATGCCTCGATCATTCAGCAGCAGGAATTGTCACGTGTCCAATCAATAAAGCAGCGATCAATGCAGCAGGATATCATTTTCCTGGTCATACGGAACTTCTTGCTAAACGCTGTGGTGTGGAAAAAGTTGTCATGATGTTGGCGGGTGAGACCCTCAAAGTTTGCTTGGTCACCACCCATTTGGCATATCGGGATATCCCAGCAAGATTGAGCCAAGAAGAAATTTTACAAACTATCCAGATCACTGCTAAAGCATTTCAGCAGCAGTTTGGGATGAAGCAGCCACGACTGGCTGTTCTAGCACTAAACCCCCATGCCAGTGAAAATGGGTTATTTGGCGACGAAGAGCAACACATTATTGCTCCGGCGATAAAAGCAGCTCAAGCACAAGGAATCACCGCCAGCGGACCGCACAGTGCCGACACCCTATTTCACTTTGCTGTACAAGGGGCTTATGACGCTGTCATCTGTATGTATCACGACCAGGGGCTCATTCCCCTGAAACTGCTCCACTTTGATGATGCGGTGAATGTCACCCTCGGCCTACCAATTGTCAGAACCAGTGTTGACCACGGCACTGCCTACGATTTGGCAGGCACTGGGACAGCAAACACCGCTAGCCTGATTGCTGCGCTGAAGATGGCTGATCAGATGGCGAATCATTGAAAATTCAAGGAACCCTCTTTCTTGCTCTTCATGGCAAATAACAAGGATTATTACTAAAACCAATGATTGATAAAATCAAGATTCGCGGCGCTCGCGAGCATAATCTTAAGAACATTGATATTGATATCCCCCGGGATCAACTTGTCGTAATTACGGGTGTCTCTGGATCTGGGAAGAGTACTCTGGCATTTGATACCATCTATGCTGAAGGACAGCGTCGCTATGTTGAAAGCTTATCTGCCTACGCACGCCAATTTCTTGAGCAGATGGAAAAACCCGATGTTGACCAAATTGATGGCCTGTCGCCGGCGATCTCTATTGAACAAAAAACAACCTCAAAAAATCCGCGTTCAACGGTTGGAACCGTCACAGAAATTTACGACTATCTCCGCCTTTTGTATGCCCGGGTGGGGCAAATACTTTGTCACCGTTGCGGCAGCCCGATCCGTTCCCAGACGATTGAGCAGATGGTCGATCAAGTCATGCAGTTCCCGGAGAAAACTAAATTAATGGTCATGGCGCCCATTGTCCGTGGACGCAAAGGGGAATATCGCAAAGAACTCGCTCAATTACAGGCCGACGGTTTTGTTCGTATCCGCGTTGATGGTGAAATGTATGAACTCGGCGATAAGATAGAACTGGACAAGAAGAAACAACACACTCTGGAAGTTGTCATCGACCGCCTAGTGATTAAAGAAGAAATTGAATCACGCCTTGCCGATTCAATCGAGACAGCTCTCAGGTTGGCCGATGGAATGGTTCGGATTGAAATTCCCGATGGTGACAGCAAGCTTTTCTCGGCGAACCATGCCTGTATTGATTGCGGCCTTTCCTATCCAGAGGTCTCACCACGGATGTTCTCCTTTAACAACCCTCACGGAGCTTGCCCAGACTGTAGTGGTCTCGGCACAAAAATGTACTTTGACCATGAGCAGGTCGTCCCGAACCCCGAATTTTCATTGCGAGATGGTGCCATTGTCCCTTGGGACAGCCGCACAGGCTACTACTATCAAGCGTTGCTGGAAGCACTTTCGATCCACTACAAATTTGATATTCGCAGCCCATTTGAAAAAATACCTGAACATCTGCAAAAAATTATTCTCTATGGTTCCGGAGAGGAAGAAGTTCAGTTTTTTTATGATCAAGGTGAGCGACGCCACTTTTATGAAAAGCCATTTGAAGGTGTTATTCCCAACCTGCAACGCCGCTACCATGAAACCGATTCTGATACCGTCAGAGACAATCTCGAACGGTTTATGAGCATCATCCCCTGTCAAACCTGCGAAGGAGGGAGGCTTCGTCCTGAAGCTCTTCACATCACTGTCGGTGAAAAAAATATTCAGCAAGTGACCGGCATGTCGATAGCCGATGCAGAGGCCTTCTTTGACAACTTGAAGCTTTCAGACAAAGATATGGAGATTGCCCGTCGAGTTCTCAAAGAGATTCGCGAACGCCTCTCCTTTCTCTCTCACGTCGGGCTCGATTACCTCACTTTAAGTCGAAGCGCTGGAACCTTAAGTGGAGGAGAAGGACAACGGATCCGACTCGCGACACAAATCGGTTCATCCCTCACCGGAGTATTATATATTCTGGATGAGCCTTCTATTGGGCTTCATCAGCGTGACAATCAACGCCTTTTGACCACCCTGAAACGTTTGCGCGATCTGGGAAATAGCGTTCTGGTTGTTGAACACGATGAGGAAACCATTAGCGCAGCTGATCATGTCATCGATATGGGGCCAGCCGCTGGAATTCATGGTGGCCAGGTTGTCGCTCAAGGGACGCCTCAACAGCTTCTGGATAACCCTGACTCACTGACGGGCAATTACTTATCCGGAAAACAACGCATCGAAGTGCCCGAAAAACGCCGTACAACGGAACGTTGGCTTGAAATTATTGGGGCTAAAGCAAACAATCTCCATAACGTTGATGTCAAGATCCCATTGGGCATCCTCACTTGCATCACCGGGGTTTCAGGATCAGGAAAATCGTCTCTGATTATTGAGACTCTCTACAAAGCCCTCGCGCAGAAACTCCATCGCGCCCGAGAAAAATCTGGGTCCGTAAAAGAAATCCGTGGTCTCGATCAATTGGATAAGGTCATCGACATTGACCAATCACCAATTGGGAGGACACCGCGCTCCAACCCTGCCACCTATACGGGAGTTTTTACCGATATTCGCGATTTATTTGCCCAACTTCCAGAGGCAAAAATCCGTGGATATAAAGCCGGCCGATTCTCATTTAACGTCAAAGGCGGTCGTTGTGAAGCATGCAGCGGCGATGGCATTATAAAAATTGAAATGCACTTTTTGCCCGATGTATATGTTCAATGTGAAGTGTGCAAAGGGGCGCGCTATAACCGCGAAACACTCGAGGTCAAATATAAAGGGAAAAGCATCGCTGATGTTCTTGATATGACCGTGAATCAAGCCAGTCGTTTTCTTGAAAATATCCCCAGAATCAGCAGCAAACTCCAAACTGTTCGCGACGTCGGCCTTGGATATATCAAACTAGGCCAAAGCGCAACAACCCTTTCAGGCGGGGAAGCACAGCGAGTTAAACTTTCGCGTGAACTCAGCAAACGTGCCACGGGAAAGACAATTTATATCCTTGATGAACCCACCACTGGGCTTCATTTTGCTGACATCCACAAGCTTCTTGAGGTTTTGAATCGACTGGTTGAAACAGGGAATACTGTCGTCGTTATTGAGCACAACCTCGATGTCATTAAGACAGCAGATCATGTCATTGATCTAGGACCAGAAGGTGGCGCACTCGGGGGGATGATTGTTGCCGCCGGAACTCCGGAAGAAGTTTCCCGCTGTGATAAGTCTTACACCGGAAAATTTCTGTGTGAATATCTAGTCGAGCGGGCAGTGTCATAAAGATCAAAGGAACAGAGACACTGGCATCATGCAAAAACTGCACGGCTTGACACTTTATGTCGCTAAAATAAGATCTTAACTTTCTTAAAAAGATTCCGATAGGAGAGCTATCTTCATTGGAGAGGGGCTATACCTTCAATATCAATTGGATTATTGCTCATTCCTTAAATGGGATGAAAGCTTAAAAAAATAAGATTAGAAGGCACAAGCATTGCAGTTCAAAAGAGTGCCAGAAAAATCGGTTCTGCAACAAAGGAGCACCCAAATGAAAAGTAAACTATTCACCCTATTTGTACTCGTCGCATTTCTTAGCGCGTGCGCCCCACACCAAGCCCTAATCCAATCTGAGCCGCCGGGGGCAATGGTCACAATCAATGGTACGGAGATCGGAGAGACCCCCGTCAACTTTGACTATTCTCTCAGTACTGGTAATCGGCACCAAGTCCAAGTCTCGCACCAGGGCTACGAACAGGTTGACCTAACAATCAAAGCCGACAAAACAGACTGCGGAGCAATGAAGCGCTGGCTGATGGCTGGAATAGTCTGGAGCCCACTGTGGGTCGGAACATTTTTTACCAAAAAATTAAAAGAAAGCTACTTGTTTGTTATGAAACGCAATGATCCACAGATGACAGCAATGCTCGATTAGATCGTATTACTTCCCTTATAGCTGTAATTTCTCAGCAATAGAAAAGCCAGCTCCTAAGAGCTGGCTTTTCTAATTTTTCACAACCTTCACTTTTGCAATCTACAACAAACTTAAGCCGTTATCCATAAACCCAGCGAGGTAAGAACAACACCAAGTCTGGCCAGAAGGTCAGAACCATCAATATTGCAATCTGAATCAATAAAAACGGCATCACGGCTTTTGAAACATAGACCAAGTCGCGATTAACGATTGCTCCAGAAATATACAAACTAACACCAAGGGGCGGGGTACAATATCCAATCCCCAGATTGATCGTCATCAACAATCCAAAGTGCATTGTGTTGATGCCAAATTTATTCAGTAAAGGCAAAAATATTGGGGTCAAAATCAAGGTTGCGGAAATAATATCCATGAACATGCCAATAATCAGCAACAGGATATTGACCGCTAGAAGAAACACCCAAGGAGAAGAGATACTGCTGACAACTGCAGTCGCAATTTTGTTAGGGATTTGCTCAAAAGTCAGGTATTCGCCAAAAACAGAAGCTCCAGCAACGATGATCAAGAGTGTCGCAGAGGTCACCGCCGAGGACACGACAACCCGTTTTACATCCAGAAGTTTCATATCACGGTGAATGCAGATTTCGACAAAAAAGGCATAAAAGCAAGCAACCACAGCAGCTTCGTTGGCCGTAAACATCCCCGAATAAATACCACCAAAAATCAGAACCGGCAAAAACAAGGCCCAGATACTTTCTCTGACAACGGCCATAGCCTCTTTGAACGTCGGTCGATTAATCGTCTTGAGCCCCTTTTTCTTACAGACAAAATAAGCGTAGAGACTCATTGCGACCATGATCATCAGGCCAGGGACAAACCCCGTTAAAAACAGGGCTTCGAGAGGATCATTACTGACCATGGCATAAAGGATCATTGCGATGGATGGGGGGATAACCACACCAAGGATCGGAGCGGTCGTCATAATCCCAACAGAAAATTGCTCATCATAATCATTTTCGACCAGGGCCGGAATCATAAAGCCACCGATCGCAACGACGGTTGCAACAGTTGAACCGGAGATCGCTCCAAAAAAACCACACGCGAGAATGCCGGCCATTGCCAGCCCACCGGGGAGGAAACCAACGAGAACGTTTGCTGTTCTGATCAACTTTTCGACAATACTTCCAGTCGTCATAACATTGCCGCACAAGACAAAAAACATCACGACAACCAATGCAAACTTATCCATGCTGCGATAGAGCACTTCAATAACGATTTGTGCATCGATCCCAAGGAGATAAACGAGCCCGAAAGTCCCGGTAAAAAATAGTGCCATAAAGACAGGGATCGTTGAGGCAAGACAACCAAGCAATATGGCAAGTATCAAAAGGTAACTGGAATCCATAATTATTGCTCCCCGGTCACGTCTTGCTTGCTGCGCCAATCTTCAACCATGACGACCAACGTTCGCAAAAACATCATCACCCCCATAATCGGTAAAACCGCATAGAAGTACCATTCAGGGATCTGCAATGTGGTTGTTCGGGCATATTCATCCTGAAGCATCATCTCGGTCATTTGCCAACCAAGTGAGATCATGATTCCTGAAAAGAAAAGAACCCCTAAGTGTGAAAAAAGCGTTAGGGGTCTCTTAAGAACGGGAAAGATTTGCGGTAAAGCGTCAATACGAATCAATGAACGACTCCGGATCGCAGCGACACAACCTATATAGGTTGAAAAAAAGATCACCTTGCGAACCACCTCATCCGACCAGTAAAGGCTAACATTGTCAGTTGCCTTACGTAGAATGACATTTGCCATCGCCGTGCACAAAGCAACACAGACGGCAATAAAAAGTGACCAATCTTCAACAAAAAGGAAACCACGATCTATTGTTTTAAAGATTTTTTTCAACATACCGCTTCTTCTTCTCACCCGCTAAACAAGATTAAATAAAGAAAGGCCGGGGAGGCGAACTCCCCGGCCTCATATAAACCGTGCGATTATACAGATTAAGCTATCAACTGCCAAGCTTTGCGCGAACCTTGGCTAAATAATCGGGACCGATTTTCTTTCCCCATTTTTCTAGGACAGGTTCTGCACGTTTTTTCAACTCATTCACCTCTGCATCAGACAACTGGTAGAATTGAACTCCCGCCTCTTTTGCTTTGGCGACCTGAACATCATATTGCTTACGTGTTGCCTCACGAGTGGCCGCACTCTCTTCCGCAATGACTGCGAGAAAACTGGTGCGTAAATCAGCAGGAAGTTTATTGAGCCAACGCTTATTGATCAGATGAACAAACAACCCTTGAGCATAATTCAACTCGGTGAATGACTTTGCAATGGTAAACTTTTTGGTGATATTACAAACAATTGTTGTGTGATCGAGCCCAGAAATAACACCTGTTTGCAGAGCTTGTGGAACATCAGGCCATGGCATAACGGTAAATTTGAGTCCCCAAGCTTTGTATGCATCAGTATTTACCGGAGCCTGAGCAACTCTGAAGTTTACCTCTTTGGCATCAGCTAACGTTGCAACAGGTGTTGTTGTGGCCCAACCATAAGGGCCATAACCTGTAAAATCAGCAACATAGATACCTTTGGAGAGTGCTCCTTCTGCAAATGGCTGCCACAGTTCAGGGTCATTGCGGAAGGTATCAAGCTTATCGAAGGTATCGATGACATAGGGAAGGTTAACAATCCCCAAACGGTCTGCGACATTAGCAGCAGCAACCGAAGAACTGAGCATTCCCTGAACCGCACCAAGTTTCAACTTACTGATAACATCTTTTTCTCCACCGAGTTGCGACAAGGGGCGAAAATCAACATAGATCTGTCCATTGGTTTCCTTCCAGACTTTATCTCGGATACGATAACCGGCGGCCACACCCTCGATAACGGGATGAGAAACATTTGAAAGAATATAGGTATACTTTGCTCCGCTAGGATCAAACCCTGGCTGCCACGCCGCAAGCGGATCCTTCTTCTCTCCAGCCATGCCAGAAACAGGCAGGCATAACCCCAGCAACAACAATAAAAGCAAAACCTTCTTCATCTTGAACCTCCTCTTAGATTGGGTAAAAACAAACAATGTTTAGTCATCACAAAAAAAAGTTAACTATCAATAAATTCAGATAGTTAGAAGGCAGACGATAACTTTTTAGCAGGATTTGGTCAAGCCATAATCCCCCATCAAAACAAGCCGACCTGAGATATCAGACCGGCTTGTTTTATATTTTTAATCTCTAGGGGTTCAATTCCCCGCAGCTTGCTGCGATTATACTCGCATGAGCGAGTATATACATAAGAGTCATAACGTAACCGTATTGCTATATCATTTGGTTCTCCCCGCAAAGTATCGTCGAGTGGTGTTCGACGATGCTGTTGATGAAGAACTTCGTGATATCTGTTTGGATATCGAACAGCGATATGAAATCAAATTTCTAGAAATCGGAACGGATAAAAAACACGTCCATTTTCTAGTACAATCTGTGCCGCGTTACAGTGTTACGAAACTAGTGACGATCATAAAAAGCATAACGGCACGAGAGATATTCAAACGCTGCCCACAGGTCAAGAAGAAGTTATGGGGCGGCGAATTTTGGAGCGACGGTTATTTTGCAAGCACTGTTGGCCGTCATGGAAGTGAAGATACTGTTCAGCGTTATGTCCATAATCAAGGGCTGCAAGATTATGAAGTTTTGCACAGCGACGAACAGTTAGAATTTTCCTGATACCCCGCTGCTTGCGGCGGGGTAGTTCATTTTTCTTTTTAAGTCAAAAAACTATCAAGATGTCCTTAATGGTTAAGTTGCTGCCGTACCTTATTCAGGTAATCCATTCCGATTTTTTCTCCCCACTTCTGTACAACAGGTTCAGCGAGTTCAACCAGTTTCGCTTTTTCAGCCGCAGGCAGGTCAATAAATACGATCCCGTTTGCTTTAGCCGCAGCAATCTGATCCAGTTGTTGTTTCTCTGTCAATGCACGAACCTGCTGACTTTCTTCCTTGATAATCCGGGTTAAAAGCTGCTGTAAATCTTCCGGCAAACGATTAAACCAGCTCTTATTGATCAGGTGAATGTAAAGCCCTTGTGCATAGTCAATATTGGTGTAGCTTTTGGCAACGGTAAACTTCTTCGTAATATTACAGACAATTGGCGTATGATCAAGGCCACTAATAACCCCTGTTTGAAGAGCTTGGGGAACATCTGGCCACGGCATTACAGTGAATTGCACGCCCCATGCTTTATAAAGATCAACATTCACAGGTGCTTGAGCAATGCGGAACAATTGCTCTCTAGCTTGCGCTAAAGTTTTAACCGGTGTTTTGGTTGCCCAGCCATAACTGCCATAACCGGTAAAGTCTGCAACCATGATCCCTTTTTTATCAGCATCTACACCATATGCACTGAAGAGACTCTCATTTTGACGAAACTTTTCCAACTTTGAAAAGCTATCAATGAGAAATGGTAAGTTGACGAGTCCAAGGCGGGGAGAAACATTTGGTGCCAGCACTGAAGAACAGAGCATCCCTTGCACAGCGCCCATTTTCAGCTTCCGCAGAACATCTTTCTCTCCCCCCAACTGCGAGATGGGTCGATAATCAACATATAGTCGGCCCTGGCTTTCCTCCCAGATGCGATCTCGAATCCGATAACCAACTGTTCCCCCCTCAATAGCGGGGTGGGCAACCGTTGATAACAGATAAGTATATTCTGCTCCACTCGGATCAAAGTTGGGCTGCCAGGCCGCCAGTGGATCAGCAGCAAAAACAGGGACGCAGAACAACACCAAGGCAAATAACAGGCTGGACACTAACCTCTGCATAATCTTCCTCCTCATATAATTAAAAGTAAGCCGAGAGTAAAACATAATTTTAATACCAGCTCAATGGTTGATCACACGCGCAATGGTGTCATCATCAGAATCAATCCCCTGATGGCTCTTTTCCTCCATTGGGGACTAGTGTATGCTCAGAAAAAACCTAAAGGAGATATTTCATGTCACGTCTTATTCTTTCACTTTTTCTCTTATTGAGCGTTCTCTCTATCTGTGCTTGTGCGGTTCCACCACAAACGCCACAAATTGATATTGAAAGTGCCCTTGCAGCCCACTACCCGCAGATTAAATATCAAGAAATCAACCCAACTCCACTTAGTGGAATTCATGAGGTGGTGGTTGAAAACAGTGAAATCATCTATTTCGTTCCGGAATCGGGCCATATGTTTTTTGGCGAATTGTGGACCAGTGATAGACAAAACCTCACCCGCATCAGCAAAAGCAAACGGATGTCGAGTAAAGTCAATGAATTCCCTCTTGATCTGGCTATTGTTATCGGAGAGGGGCCTCATCAGGTCATAGAGGTCACCGATCCTGACTGCCCGTTCTGCCGTCAAAGCTCTGATTTTTTTGCAGGCCGTGATGATATCACCCGCTATGTCTTCCTTTTCCCCCTTGACCGACTTCACCCCCACGCGGAAGCAAAGGCGCGCTATATCCTCTGTGCAGAAGATCAGGAACTGGCCTATGAAGAAGTTTTCAGTGGCAAATATGATAATCAGCCCGTTCCTGCCGTCAAGGACAATGGTCTGCTGAGCAAACATCGTGAAATTGCCCGTAAAACTGGCATTACCGGAACCCCACAATTCTGGATCAATGGGCAACATATTTCTGGATTTAATCCTCAACAATTTGAAAAACTACTAAAGTAATAGACTCCAAATGACCCAAAAAACATCCATACACCGCCCTGAGTTACTCGCTCCAGCAGGAAGTCTCGAAGCTTTTTTTGCCGCTGTTGATGCCGGGGCGGATGCTGTTTACACGGGATTAAAAGAATTTTCTGCCCGCGCGAAAGCAAAAAATTTCAGCCTCAAAGAAATTGAAAGTATCACCCACTACATGCAACAAAGAGGGAAACGTCTCTATATCACCCTCAATACGCTGGTCAAGGAAAAGGAGTTGTCACAGTTGATTGACACTCTCGGCGCGTTGGAAGAAATTGGAGTCGATGCCATCATTCTTCAGGACCTTGCTGTCTGGAAGATAGCAAAAGACCATTTTCCTGGGCTCGAACTCCATGCGTCTACACAAATGACCATCCACAATGCCGCTGGAGTCAAAATGCTCGAAAGGATGGGATTTACCCGTGGCGTTCTTGCACGGGAAATGACTCTTGATGAGATTTCCGCCATCCGCCAGCAAACCACTCTGGAGCTGGAACAATTCATTCATGGAGCGCTCTGTTTTTCCTATAGCGGGCAATGTTATTTCTCATCATTTCTCAGCGGGAAAAGTGGCAATCGGGGCCGCTGTGCCCAACCTTGTCGTCGCAATCATAACTACCGCCAACATGATGGATTCTATTTCTCCCCCAATGATCTTTCTGCCATAGACCTTCTCCCAGAACTGGAAGAGGCGGGTATTTGCAGCTTAAAAATTGAAGGCCGAATGAAGAGCGCCGAATATGTCCATAAGGTCATCAGGGCCTATCGGCAGGTTCTTGATGCCCCCAATCAACAGCGCAAAGCGATGATCAAAGAAGCGAAGGTGCTGCTCAAGGAAAGTTTCGGCCGCCAACCAACCAAAGGATTTTTATCTGGTGCCCAGCCAACCGATATGGCAATTCCGGCACACAAAGGGGCAACCGGGCGTTTTATGGGGGAGATTACCCAAGTCCGGGGAGGAGAGATCAGTTTTACAACCAAAGATGCACTTCAAGTTGGAGCTCGTTTACGGGTGCAACCTGCTGCCGATAAAAGTGGCAAGGCATTTACGATCCGTCAATTGATTCTGGGAAAAAAAACCGTCCATAAAGTTCCAGCAAACAGTTTTGTCCGCGTCCCTTCGACCTTTAATAATCTGTTTAAGGTGGGTGACAGTGTCTTTATGGTTTCATCCAGCAGTGCCTTTACAATGAGTGACTCTGCTTGCCGACGCAAATTGAGCAACGTCCATCCACCACCAGCAACAGTCCATCTAAAGGTTGATGTCAGTCCCCAACAGATGCAGCTAGGGGCGACAATTGGAACAGAGACACAGCAATTTCAATTTTCTATCGAAAGCTTCCCCGCTCAACAAAATAAACTTGATAAAGATATCCTTCATCAAACATTTTCTGCGACTGCCGGTGAGCCATTTGTTCTGGGAAAACTCGAATGCAACGAGTTGCCGGAAATTGTCATTCCTCCCAAACAATTAAAACAGATCCGCCGTGATCTCTATGCAGAACTCGGGAAAAACCTTCAATCGCAGAGACAACACCTCAGAGCCACTCATGCAGAAAATGCTAGGCAGGCCCTGTTTCCTTTAGCCACTGCCCCATCAAGCAAACGCCAAATCTGCATTCAATTGCGTGATTCTCGTGATCAACGAATTCTGCAGGACCAAACCGTTAACCAGATCCTAGTTCCCTTATCAGGGCAAAACCTGCAACATGCGAACAAATTATTGCGCCGGGCCAAGCAATTGATCTGGGATATTCCCTTTGTCATCTTCGATAAAGACTGGCTAGATACGCGACATGCCATTCAACAATTGGTGCAGATGGGTTTTTCCAATTTTCGACTCAACAACTTGGGCCACTTTCCCCTATTTGATAAAGTTGCCCAAACTGAAGGACTTAGCCTCTACAGCAGCTTTCGTCTCTTTTCTCTGAACAGTCAAGCCATTGCCGCCTTAGCAGAACTGGGAATTAAAGAGGCAGAACTCTATATTGAAGACGACCGGACGAATCTGAGTGAAATCCTCCGTCATCAGTTGCCAATCCCGACAGCGATGACAATCTACGCCAGTGTTTCCTTGCTCACATCGCGAGTCAAAATTAAAAATGTTCGCTCAGATAACCCGGTTCTTTCTGACCGTGGTGATGCCTACCGGGTGCAACAGCGGCAGGGTTTGACCTGGCTGAACAGCGAAACCGATTTCTCCTTTATCGCCAATATGCCTGAGTTGGAAAGGGCAGGGTGCCATCGCTTCGTCGTCGACCTCTCCCACCTTGGCCCCTTTAGTCAACAAGGAAAACAGGTACTAGAAGCAGTCAAGACTGGTTACGACCCACAGGGGCGGAGTAAATTTAACTTTGAGCGCGGTTTAGAATAATTGAGCTATTGTGCTTGCCCACATCCTAAACAAGAAACTTTTTAACCTTTATTGGGTCGGGATAGATCCCCAAGTTAAATAAACTCAGCGCCTTACCCGGTTAATATTATAATGATTGACGTTCCTAACAGACCCACCTACTGTCACATAAACAAACAATGATGTCTCGCTCCTAAAGCTTGACCATCCCGACAAAAGCAAACCCAGAGTAATCTGGTGACGCAAAACCACGGGTCCTTCCTTACTATCAATTGTAAATGGATCGCCGGGTTACCGAAGAATGGAAGAAATAGCTTTGGCCAGACAGATGACCCAAACGCCATTTCTTTCATCAAGAGATGGCGTTTTTTCTGGTCTGCCCTCATAGGAACCGACACATAAATAGCAATACTTCTGGAAATCCCGGATAAGATCAGTCATATGAAAAATATCCTCATTCTTGAACCAGATCAGCAAAAAGTGCCTCAATTGGTCTTTTTACTCAACCTAGCCGATATCCGCTGTACAGTCGTCAAATCACTCCGCGAGGTTCAAAACTGGCTCCACACAGATCAGATCACACCCTCTCATTTTGATCTTTTTCTATTGAATTCATCACAAGCGGCCACACTGGAGACAAAAGGACTGGAAGATATCCTCAAGAAAATTACGATCCCAACGGTCTACGTTCAGCGTGAAAACACCCCTCCACCTGAACATTTAATCAATCAAGTCTCCATCTGTTATCCCGACAACCTGTTAAGCTGTCTCCATCAACCTCTCTCCTCCGACCTCAGCAACAATTAACTGCCCCCCGCAAATAAAAGTAAGCGACTAAAGTCAGTATTAAGAAGAAGAGTCATTGCCCTGTCAGGCAATCCTGACTATAGTAGTCGATCAAAAGTCCCTATCTCAGCACCTTTGGAGGTTTACCGTGTTTCCACGAAAATACCGCGTTCACGCTTTTTTAGCTTTTATTGCACTGATCATTATTTTTTATCCAAGTTTCAGCCGTAAGCCTGATCAACAACGAATTGACGTTTCAACAGTTGCTGCCACCCATTTTTTTGAACTTGTTGATTCCGCGCAGTATGAGCAAAGTTGGGAGATCTGTTCTGCTTATCTGAAAAATGAAGTCCCACAACAAGAGTGGGTTAAACGCCTCTCCGCTGTCCGTTCTGTTTCGGGACAGCTCCTCGACCGCAAACAAAAAGATTACACCTACACAAAAGATGCCGGCGGAACAATTCCCGATGGGGAATATATGGTTTACCACTTTGATTCACAGTTTCAGAACAAAGATCATCTCATCGAAACGGTCACAGTCATGCTGGAACAGGATGGCTCATGGAGAATTGCAGGTTATTTTATCGAATAGCCCCCAACTTTTTCCTACCGATAAACCTCCTCAATTTGAGCCAAAAAGCGACGGGCACCCCCTGATCCTTTTGGCTCTTTTTATTGAAGTCATCAATCAATCCTCGAGACGTTTCCCCTAACGCTCTCAGCTAAAACCATTTGACACAAATTAGAAAATATTATAGTTTTAACTATTGATAGTTTTCTTTAATCTTGAGGTCTCTATGCCGCAACTTAGTCAAGAACAACTCCAAAACATGGCTCTTTCCCCCGAGGAAGATTTGCGCGGAGCCAACTTCAATGGGGCCGACCTGCGTAATCTCGATTTTTCAGGAAGGGACCTGCGTGGTATTCAACTTTTTGGAGCCGATCTTCGCGGAGCGAACTTTCAAGAGGCCAACCTTGAAGAAGCCGAACTATCAACTGCCAATCTAGAGGGAGCTCTCCTAGATGGAGCTCATTGCAAACGAGCCGGTTTTGGCAGAGCAAACCTATCGAATACCAGCCTTTTCAGAGCCGATCTCGAACACGTAACCTTAACTCAAGCGAACCTCAGTCAAGCGAACTTAAGTTGTGCAAATTTAAGCCACTCCCGGATGCGCGAAGCAAACCTGACAGAAGCTGACCTGACAGAATCCAATCTCTGTTATGCTGAGCTATCACTATCTGATATCCACAAAGCAAATTTTAGTAATGCCGATTTGCGCCACTCCAGATTACGGATGATTCGGAGATTTAAATCGGCCAACTGGATTGGTGTCGATATCCGTGACGTCAATTTTTCTGGTGCCTATCTCATGCGCCGAGAAATCATTGATCAAAACTTTATCAAAGAGTTCCGATCCTATAATGGGCTTTCAAAAGTTCTCTACTACCCCTGGTTGTGGACATGTGACTGCGGGCGAAGCATGCTTCGCTGGTGCTGCTGCATTGGTGCCCTGCTGCTATTCTTTACATATTTATATAGCTTTGTCGGCATCGACTACGGTTCATATCCAACCTCTTTGTCCCCGTTATACTTCAGCGTTGTGACCCTCACCACGCTTGGTTTTGGAGATGTCACCCCGAGTAGCCTTGGGGGGCAAATTGTCGTGATGCTTGAAGTTTCAACCGGGTATATTATGCTTGGAGGACTTCTTTCGATTTTTTCTAACAAATTAGCACGACGCGGAGAATGAACATCCCTATGGCCTTTATATTTAACAAAAAAAAGAAAAATACAATTGAGCATGAGAATATTGACTTCCCAAGTTTCTCATCGGCGATCATCAATCTTTTGGGGAAACTGCGTGACCCTGAGGTCAATGTGAATGAGTTGACAGCAGAACTGGAACTTGACCCCGGCCTCCATATCCGCGTCCTTAAAACAGTCAATTCATCTGCATTTGGCCTGTCGCGAAAAGTCAGTAGTATCAAACATGCAGTCAACCTCCTTGGTCGTGGGCGCTTAGAATCCCTCATTCTTTCTGTCAGCGTTAAGAGCAGCCTGGCAACAAACCAGCAAGCCGCCTGGTTTGACATGTCACAATTTTGGAAGACGGCCTCACAACAAGCTGCAATTGCTCGAATTCTAGCAAATACCCTCCACCCCAATACTCAAAGTGATGTCTTCACACTTGGTTTATTACAAAACATGGCTATTCCGGTCCTTGCAAATCGCGAAGGTGAGCGCTACCGCACCCTGTATCAACGCTGGCAAACAGAAGACATCAACCTTGCAGAGCAAGAACAAGAGCTTTTTGGCATTGATCATTCGACCCTAGGGAGCCAGATGGCAGAACACTGGGGATTTCCTGAATCCCTAATCGTCGGGATCAGAGAACACCATAAATTGGAAAATCTCGAAATCCCACTATCGGTTAAAATTGCCGCTTTATTAAAAGAACAACCGACTCAAGACTCTGCGCCAGCTCTTACCCAATTAGCCACCCAAACATTTGGTCTTCAAAGTGAAATACTCCTTCCTCTCATAGAGAGCGCCTTGGAACAAAGTGCTGAGCTTTCTGATGCCCTACATTAATTTAAACACTACAATTTTCGTCTGTGCTTAATTATCAATTGATACTTGCTCAATATTTGCATATAAAAGCAGCATGACAACAAATCAGAACTCACCACATCACGCCCAACAAAATGCTCCAACCTGCCCAGTCGGAGAAAATCACTGTCCCATCATCGCAGACGTTGTCGAGTTACGCCAAAATGTTGATGAATTATCCAACCTTGTACGAACAGACAATTTGACTGGCATCGCCAACTACCGCTATTTTTATCAGGCAATGGAACAAGAAGTTGAACGGACTCAGCGGAGTGGCCAACCGACATCTCTGATTATGCTCGATATTGATTTCTTCAAAAAGGTCAACGATCAATGGGGACACGAGGTCGGAAATCAAGCCCTTGTCCATATCTCTCGACTTTTACAACAAACCGTACGTAAACTCGATATTCCTTGCCGCTACGGGGGAGAAGAGTTTGCTGTCATCCTCCCCGATACGACCTTGACTGCCTGTCTTCCCGTTGCAGAACGGATTAGGAAGGGGATTGAAGAAACTCCCCTAAAAGTTGATGACCAATGGCTGCACATGACGGTCAGCCTGGGGATTACAACGTATCAGGACAAGGAAAACACAACCGTAGAAAGCCTTGTTAAGCAGGCGGATAAATATCTCTACCAGGCAAAGGAATCAGGCCGCAATAAAACCTGCCACGCAAGATTGCCAAAAATTGAAATCGTCACAACAGAAGAAAAACAAGCACTCTCTGAACTTTTTGGTAGTGGTGCAACACAAAAGGATGAATCATGAAAATCGTTATTCTAGATGGCCATACTCTCAACCCCGGAGACCTTGATTGGTCACCTCTGAAAGAATTGGGTTCATGCATTATTCATCCACGCACAGACCAAGAACAAGTTGTTGAGCGGGCCTGTGATGCAGACATTGTCCTGACCAACAAAACTGTGATGTCTGCCGACACGTTAGCGATGTTGCCAAACCTCAAGTGTATCGGTGTCCTTGCCACTGGTGTCAACGTCGTTGATCTGGAAGCCGCCAAGCAACATGGGATTATTGTCACAAATGTCCCTGGTTACAGTACGGAATCGGTCGCACAAATGGTTTTTGCTTTGTTATTGGAGATGACTCAGCACGTTGGACATCATGCAAAGTTGGTTCAAGAGGGCGAATGGGTGAGCTGCCCAGATTTCAGTTTTAGAGAGACCCCACTGGTTGAGCTGGCCGGAAAAACGCTCGGGATTGTCGGCTTCGGACAAATTGGTCAACAGGTCGCTCAAATCGCACAAGCTTTTAGAATGCTGGTTCTGGTCCATACCGCTCACCCGGAAAAATACCTACAGGAAACAAACATAGAGTTTGTCGATATCGATAAATTGTTTTCTGACGCGGATGTCATCAGCCTCAATTGTCCACTGACTGAGAAAACGGAAACCCTCGTTGATACAGCTCACTTAGCACGTATCAAACAAGGCGCACTGCTCATCAATACCGGGCGCGGTCAACTCATCAATGAAAATGCTGTTGCCGAAGCTCTCGAAGAAGGCTATCTGGGTGGCTATGCCACTGACGTTCTCTCTCAGGAACCACCGAACGAAGACAACCCTTTATTTGCAGCCCCAAACTGCTTGATCACTCCCCATATTGCCTGGGCAACGGCTGAAGCAAGACAACGGCTCCTTGATGTTGTTGTGACAAATGTTGCTTCATTTCAAAAGGGATCTCCACAAAATCGGGTTGCCTGATTTTATTTAATAATCGGTGTTCACTGGGAAAAGGTCCCCGCATAAATAAAATATTTTACCGAGGTAAAAATATATACGATTTATATTTGTCTAATTAGTCTTTTGATTTCGGTACTTTAAGGTTTTATGTGGAATCTCTTT
>JADGDX010000070.1 GCA_016744675.1 Desulfuromusa sp.
GCGTATATTTGCTAGACCAAAAATCAGGATCGCATCAAGATTTTCAGTTATGAGGATATTGTGAATTAATTGCTGACGATGCTTAATCACAGTCAACCTATTTGCTTAAGTGATCAACAAGTGCCTGAAGAGCAAGTTGATAACCTGCCGCACCGAAACCACAAATCTGACCAATAGCAACCGGTGCAATAAATGAATGGTGACGAAACTCTTCACGAGCATAAATATTGGAAAGATGAATCTCAACCAGAGGCAAACCAACACCACTAAAAGCATCACGCAAGGCAATACTGGTATGAGTATACCCTCCAGGATTGATAATAATCCCAGAGATATTCTCTTGCATTGCTCGTTGTACCTGATCAATCAAATCGCCCTCATGATTAGATTGATAAGTTTCTAGTTCGCATCCAAGTGCTGACGATTTTGACTTGAGATCGTTCATTATTTGGCCGAGGGTTGCGTCTCCATAGATTTCAGGCTCACGAGTCCCTAATAAGTTCAAATTTGGGCCATTTAATACCAGAATTTTCATTGTTTAGACCAACGCTAACCGCAAGGAAGAAGATTCACGCATCAGAAGATATCGCCCCTGCCCATAATTCCCGTGGCGATCAACGATCAGAGCAACAAAATAATCATCCGTTAAGGCTCGAATAATCACATAGTATTGTTCAGTTTTTATTGAAACTTCTTGAAGGTCTCCAACACTTAAAATCTGGGCAGCGTTTCGAATCTCCTTCGTCACATTCGAATACTCAATACCGACAAGGTTTAAATCAAGTTCACTCTCCTCAAGACAAAACTGATCGATACTGATCCCATCATACCCCATCAAGATGGAACCAACACCACCTGTACAATCCACAACTATCTTTTCAAGAATTTCCTTAAACATTCCCTCTCCCTTCTTGAATATTCAAAAGCCAACGATTCAATGTCTCGATAACTGGATCAACATTAATACCTTCAACTTCAGTAGTACAGGACTGAACAACGTCCGCCTCTTTTTCCATAAACTGCTCAGCAACCTCATCATCCTCAGAAGCAGATTGGTCTTTGATAATTTGCCCCTCAACTTCCTTAACTCTTCTCCGAAGACTTAAATCATCAGGAGTTTGAATAGAAAGCTGCCGATAAAGATCAAGGGCCTTTTCAGTTAATCCTTGTGCCAAATATAATTCAGCTAAAGTTGAAGAGACCAATGACGCTTTACTCTCACAAGGCTCGCCATCATTAACGACATCTTGATCAGAAGAATCTTCACTATCATTGGCTTCTTCAGGCAGAGAAAGTAGCAACTTATTAATAACAGGATCAGCGGGACTTAAATGCCTTGCACTGAGAAGCAATTCACGCGCACCAATATCGTCGCCTAATATTATTTTAACCCGAGCATAGCCTACAAGAGCAGCAAGACTCTCCTCATCGATACTAAGAGCTCGCTCAAACGCTTCAACTGATCCATCTAAATCCTCTAATTGACACAAAATACGAGCCAAAACTATATAACCTGGACAAAAGTCTGAATGGAGTTCAAGCCCTTTCGAGATGATTTGACGCGCGTCATTAAGCATGCCCATTTTGCGATATGTTTCAGCAAGAGAAACGAATATCGTAGAGCTAGGATCCTTAACAAGTATTTCAGTGTAAGCTGCAATCTTACTGAGAAGCAAACTCTGCTGATTTTGTTCAGTCATGATTTCCTCACTAAGTCAAAGTACAGACGAAAAAACACTCTCGACATTGGTTATTTTCTGCAAAACAGCGTCACCAATGCCTCGGTTAAGAACCATTGTAAGGTGTCCCTGCTTAACCTTCTTATCTTTCATCATTGAAGCAACATATTCTTTTAAAGAAAAAACAGGTGGAACGGTTGGCAAATCAAACTCTTGCAATAAATGAGCTAGGCGATCAACGTCTTGTTTAGTACAAAGCCCGTAATTTGCAGATATTTTAGCAGCAACTATCATCCCAACAGACACTGCCTCGCCGTGCTTCCATTGACCATAACCGGATAGCGTTTCTATCGCATGGCCAAAAGTATGCCCATAATTCAGATAAGCTCGTATTGAGCCCTCCTTCTCATCGAGTTCAACAATATCAGCTTTTATCTGGCATGATTTTTTGACTGCATATATAAGGGATTTTGGATCAAGTTCTTTTAGTTCTTGTACATTATTTTCAAGCCAACAGAAAAAATCATCATCACGAATGACACCATATTTAACAACTTCAGCAAGACCGGCAGAAACTTCGCGAGAATCCAAAGTCTTTAAAGTAGAAATATCAATCAAAACCTGCTGTGGTTGATAAAATGCCCCTATAAGATTCTTTCCTTGAGGATGATTTACTGCTGTTTTTCCACCAACAGAGCTATCAACTTGGGATAACAACGTCGTTGGGATCTGAACATAGGGAATTCCACGCAAAAAAGTTGCAGCAGCATACCCTGCCATATCACCGACGACACCGCCACCAAGTGCGATTAAACCACAACCACGATCGAAATTATTCTCTATCAAAAAATCATAAATCGTGTTGAGAGTTTCTAAAGTCTTATATTCCTCACCGTCAGGAACATTAAGTTGCAATGATGTGAACCCTGCTTCCCTAAGAGAATCAACAACAATCTGTGCGTATAATCCATAGACAGTTGAGTTGGAAATAATGGCAATTTGTTGTGGAAATTTATTTAGTGAAAGTTCTTCACCTAGATTGGCAAGAATATCAGAACCAATCAATATTGGATAACTTCTATCACCAAGTGGAACAGACATTTTGTCTACCATAAGCCAACCTATTATTTTTTAAAAAAAAAGGGCAGGTTTCCCTGCCCCATTTTAAAATAAACTTAAATCAGACTATTTTAGAATTCTTGGTGTAACAAAAATAAGAAGTTCATTTTTTGACGATGACTTTTCTGTGCTTTTAAATAAGTTTCCTAAGACAGGGATATCCATAAGGAAAGGCACACCATTATGACCAGAACCTTCTCGTTCAATATAGATCCCACCTAGAACAGTGGTTTCGCCATCAGAAACTAGAACTTTCGTTTTTGCTGTTTTCTTGTATAAAGCACCCTCTCCACTTGGAACTGGCGAATCATTTTTTGCATCAATCTGAAGAATGACACTCCCATCGGGGTTGATAACTGGTGTTACTTTGAGTTCCAAGAGTACTTCCTTAAACTCAATTTTAACTTCGCCATCTTCTACAGTCTGATAAGGTATTTCAGTTCCTTGGCTAATTACTGCTTCCTCTCCATTAAGAGTTGTAACACGAGGTGTAGACACAACTTTAGCTTTAGTGGCACCCTCCAATGCTGAAATTCTTAAATCGAGTACAGAAGTATCTAATCCATCAATAAGGTCACCAAATTTAAAACCCGTACCCATCCCGCCAACAGGGGCTAAAGCTGTTCCAACCATAAAACCACCACCTGCGCTTAAATTTATACTCTCTAGATTAACACCAGAATTGCTGTCTGTACTTGAAAACCCCCAGTTAACACCAAGGTCACGAGTATATTCAGAATCAACTTCAACAATTCTTGCTTCTATCATTACCTGACGCTCAGGTGTATCTAAAATAGCTATTAATTCTTTAGCTTTTACTATCCGCTGAGGGACATCCGTGATGATTAACAACTTATTACGACTATCTTCAGTAATACTTCCACGGTCACTTAATAATTCTCTAGCAGGGCCAGATACACTTCCTAAATCAGCATAACTGACAGTCATAACCTCTGTAACCAAGGGCTCTAATTTCTCTTGAGAACGAACAGCGGTCAACTCTGCCTCTTTCATCGACCGTATTTTTTCTTTCGGTAAAACGCGAACAACATTCCCGGCCTGCACCATCCCTAGGCCAGTAACATCTAATATTAACTCTAACGACTGATCCCAAGGAACATCAATTAAACGAAGAGTAACATTGCCCTTAACCTCATCAGAGGCAATAATATTGAGATCACTAATTTCAGCGATTAAGCGCAAAATATCGCGAACATCAGCATTATCAAAAACAAGGGAGGTCTTTTCACCGGTGTAAATATTTTTTTGCGAACCAACTTGCTCAATAACCGGAACTGTTAATTGCGCCTTAGCTGGTTGTAAAGATAATGACGGTGTCACCATGGGTGCAAGTTCTAGAACAGATGCTGAGGTATCAACAACCTCGCCTTGAGCGGAAATAGGCATTGTTCCTGTAATCGCGTCAGAGGCTTGTGCATAATCTTGATCATTAACAGTAAAAACATAACCAGAAGCAGTTTCTTCAAGTTGATATGGAACCCGTCCCTTTAATAGGACTACGAAACGAGATTCTGGTTGATTTGATACATTCACAAGGTAGGGCGTTACAGAATGAATAGCACTTGGAAAAGCAAGCGTATCAAAGACTCTGCGTAAAGATCGAGGAAGAGTCGTATTTTTCAAAGAAAACTGGATTTTATTTCCCTCAACAACAGGAGAAACAAGCCTAGAATCACCTTGAATATCAATAAAAAACTTGGACTCACCATCAATAGACGCAAAGTTTATTGACGTAATTCTAGCACTTCCGACAGTGGCCGGCTCTGCAAGTGCCATAGCCACAGAATCTTGAGAGTGCTCCCAAGTTACAACAACATGATCATTATCAGTATCAACATTAAAAGTGGGGAAGATGGATCCTGTGACATCAAAAACAAAACGTGTTTTATTATCAAGAGGTCCAACTCTCAGTAGACTAAACCCATCACTTAATTGAAACTCCTTGTTCTGACTGCCCGGCTTAACACCATACAAATCAACAACGAGTCTCTTCGGGGAATCCAAAGTAAAATATCGGACTTGCTCAATTCCCATGGTCGCAGATAACTGTGCCCTCTTTTCAGTAACAGACACCACAGAAAGTGAGTCGGCGGCAAAAAGAGGTGTTACCAGAGCAGCCATTAATAGCATCAACAAAACACTAAGGAGCGCAACGCTTCTTCTCATATCATTCCCCTAAAAGTCATTCAAACAACTACGATTAACAATTTAAAAAAAACTACATTACGATATATCGATTTTCCTTAACCGTCTTACCTGAAACGCTGTCAATTCCAATCTCTTCGACAACAATTCTATCGGGACTTTTCTCTACTCTCATACCATTTTCACCAATACTAACAGTCTTAGTTTCAATCCTCTTTACTAAACCATCGTTCATACCAATATATTCGCCTAACTTAACAGTATAACTCTTACCATCAGGTGCTTTGACCATCGCTCGAGGAATACCCTTAACTACCATCATTGCAATAAGTCGATATTGACTTAATTCAAATTTTTCAAGCTGACCTTTTATCTTTTCAGATCGTCTATTAATTTTTTTAGCAATCTTTTGTTTTTCTTGAACTAATGGTGCAAATGGGTCTCGGCGTCCTTTTGGGCTGTAAACAAATCGTGTCTCATCAGCATCACCAACTTCTGTAAGTTCAGTTGCTTCAGTTAAAACAGGATCGACTTGAGCGAAGCTATCAACAAAAAAACCAGACAAAAGAAGAGGCAATAAGAGCAAACCAAAATAATTAAGAAGAATCATTCTCATTTCTTTTTACCTCCCTTCTTCCCAGTTTTTTCTGCTTTATCAATAAAGCGGAAGGTAATAGCGTTACAAGCAACAGCAAGGGTTGTTTTTCCGTCAACTTTTTTAGCACTACCCAAAGATAATCCTTGAATATTAACAATTCGTTTCATGTGACTAACTGCATCAAAAAAAGCTGCGGCCTGATGATAAGAACCTACTAGTTTTAAAGACACAGGAACTTCAGCATAAAAGTCTTTTGACGTCTCACCTGCTGGTTTAAATCTCAAAATTTCCAAACCTTTATCTCTTGCAAGGTCACCAATGCTCGTCAACAAACTGGGAATCTCGCTTTTCAGGGGTAATTCGCCTAAAGCTTGATCTAGCTTGGTCTGCATTTTTTCGTACTCTGCGCGATAAACTGCTAAATTATTAGCAATTTTCTGGTTCTTTTGTAATTTCACTTGAGCAGAATCACGCTTTTTTATCAAGCTACCATGCTCATCTAATTGAGCTTGGAATATGAGAAAATAAAAACCCGCTCCCACAATTGCCATAATTATCAATACAATAAGACCGCGCTGATAAGATGGCAGATTTAAGACTTTCTCAACTCTTGCATTCATCGCTTAAAATCCCGTCTTATTCTGAAGATGGCGTTTCAACACTACAATTCAGAGTGAATTTCTGCATTTTCCTATCACCTGACTTTGTCTGTTCAGTCACCGACAATTGTATATCTTTATAATACTGTGAAGTTTCAAGACTTCTCATAAATACAGCAACAGTGTTCTCGCTATCAGCAACACCTGACAGTGCGACAGAACCGCTCTTCTCTGAAAACTTTGTCAGCCAAAGCTTCTCAGGAAGAGCAGTACTCAATTCATCCAAAAGATGAACGGGTCCAGACTTTCCTTCTTTCAATTTTTGCAGAACCGATAGTTTTTTTTCTAAATCATTCTTCTTATTCTCAAAGTCTTTGACTTGACCAATTTTTTTTCTCAGATCTTTATTTTTTTGGTCAATGGTTGCAATCTCTTCCTTAACATCATTAATGGATGTCATCTTTTGTACATACAATGAACCACAAGCGATGAGCACAAGAATCATGCAAAGGGAAAAAATTGATAATTGAGAACGAAGCTTTTCTTTTTTCTGCGCAGCCCTGACTGGCAGTAGGTTAATCCGAATCATTTGTCACCAACCCTCCTCATCGCCAAGCCCGCAGCCACCGAAAACATTGGCCCGATTGCCTCAAGGTATTCAGAATCAAATTCTTTTTCATTGATCGTCATATTCCTGAAAGGATCAACCCGTTCAGCTGGAATACCGAGGCGCTCTTCCAAAGTCTCCCTTATTTTTACAGAGTTTGACACACCACCAGTCATATAAATTTTGGAGACATGATCCTCGCTTGATGTCGCTGAGAAGAAATCTAGAGACCGCTGCACCTCTTGAACCAAGTTTTCAATTGCATCAGTCAAAATTTCTTCAACCGAATCAGGATCAACATCTGACATGTTACGATCGCCAAGTTTTGCTCTTTCAGCTTCTTCACTACTGACACCAAGACGCTTTTGCAATTCTTCACTCAACAGATTACCGCCAGCTTGAATATCCCTAGTAAAGATTGATACGTCTCCCTTAAGAACACTGACTGTTGTGGCACTTGCACCCAGATCGATCAGAGCCACGACTTCGCTATCAACAAAGCCGTAATTATAATCAAACATATTCTCGACAGCAAAACAATCGATGTCCATAACGACAGGATCAAGCCCCGCCTCAGCGAATAAAGCTGTATAGTCGTCAACAAAATCTTTCTTTGCCGCAACCAGCATAACATTCATCTGTGAAGGGTCTTTAGAATCTGGTCCAAGAATTTGAAAATCAATATTTACTTCCGAAATATCAAACGGAATATATTGTTCTGCTTCCCACTGGATAGAAGCTTCTAATTCAACTTCAGTCATAATAGGCAAGGAAATTTTGCGAATAATAACGGAGTGGCCAGAGACCGAAGTTGCAACGCGCTTCGTCCTCACCTTCATAGCATTCAGAAGATTTTGAATAGAATCAACAATCGCTGTTGAGTCCATAATGGTATTGTCAACAATCGTCTCTGAATCAAGAGGCATAATACCTATGCTTTCCAAATGGAATGTTCCACGAGATTCCCGCAAGCGCACAGCCTTAACAGCACTTGAACCAATATCAATTCCTACAATATCTTTTTTCGAGGCGAACATGCTTTATCCCGTCCAAATAGAGTCAAAAATCAGTCGCACACACAACAAAGTAAAACTACCCAGGAAATACTTTAGTCTTATCGGGCAGTTTATATCCTAAAGCCAAAATTATTTTACGCATTGTTTCCATACGGCAAGGGTGCCCACGCTCAATTCGTGTAATTGTCAACGGAGAGACATCTGCCT
>JADGDX010000071.1 GCA_016744675.1 Desulfuromusa sp.
TAATTATTGTATTCGCCATTGGGGTGAGGGTTTAAGTTGGGACGATGCGGGGGCTTATGATCACTCTTTAGAGGAAATTTCAAAATCCGCACATGGCATTTATGATGATTGTTCTTCTTTAAATGATGTTAAATTGAGATTTTGTAGGTTGGATAGAATCTTTGATGAGATCAGCAAGTCTGGTTCATTTTCACTCAATAGTGAAATTAATAGAAACAATCTCAGGGAAACTGGTGGAATTTTGGTTCACTTAGGGCCGCAAGGAGTTCCTTACTTTGCTGGTGCGGGTTATCATCGTTTTGCTATTGCTAAAATTTTGAATTTACGTTTTCCAGCGCAGATTGGTTGCGTGCATATTGAAGCTCTTGACCATCTAGATGAATACCGACAATATTGTAAGCCGTGTTGATTTCCCCTTGTAAATCCTTTCGAAGGACTTCAGTTTTGGGTGCATTATGAAAACAAGTGTTATTTTTACGACATATAATTCGCCTCAGTGGCTTGAAAAAGTTTTATGGGGATTCTCTGTGCAAACTGTGAAAGAGTTTGAAATTGTTATAGCTGATGATGGCTCAGGCGTTGAGACACGTGAACTTATTGATCGGATGCGGGAAGAGCTATCAGTCCCCCTTCATCATGTTTGGCATGATGATGATGGTTTTCAAAAGTGCCAAATTATGAATAAAGCGATCATTGCTGCTCAGGGTGAATATTTAATTTTCACTGATGGAGATTGTATTCCTCGTGAGGATTTTGTTGAGCAACATCTTAAATATTCTGGTCGGAATAATTATCTTTCGGGAGGTTATTTTAAATTACCGATGAACGTTAGTCAGGCAATTACTCGGGATGATATCATTTCGCAACGTGCTTTTGATGTGAATTGGCTTCTCAGTATGGGTTTAAAGAAGACACATAAGACATTGAAGCTAACAGCACGAGGAAAGTGGGCTGATTTTCTCAATTGGATCAGTCCTGCTAGGCCAACATGGAACGGCCATAGTGCCTCTTGTTATAAAGAATTTGCCCTCGCAGTCAATGGATTTGAAGAACGGATGCAATATGGGGGGCAGGACTGTGAGTTTGGAGATCGTTTGCGCAATCTGGGGTTGATTCCGAAGCGGATTCGATATTCGGCTGTTTGTGTTCACCTTGACCATAAACGTGGTTACATTACGAAAGAGATGCTGCAAAATAGCTATGACGTTCGTGCTGAAACGAAAAGGACGAAAAAAATTAAGGCCACTCTTGGAATAGATCAGCATCTTCAGAATCAGGAGATTTCTCCATGAAACTAAAGGAATACTGGCCTTCTTTTGTTGCGGCGACCCGAATGAAATACCTTGATCGTGATGCCCTGTGTGCTCCATCAAAGGATCCACTTCCTCTTGTTGTCACGTTGACTTCGATACCTTCTCGTTTAAAAACGCTCCATCTAACGATTCGCAGTGTATTGAATCAATCTCGCAAGCCGGAAAAGATTGTTCTCTGGCTCAACCACGATCTACACAATCAATTGCCTTTAAGCTTAAGAACCTTAGAGTCAGAGTTATTTCAGGTAAGATATGTTGATCTGACGTGCTCACATCGTAAATTAATTCATTCATTGCAGGAATTTCCCCTTAAGGTTCTGGTCACGTGTGATGATGATCTCATTTACGAACGAACTTGGCTTGAGCGTTTGTATGCTGATCATCTTGACTATCCACAGGATATTATCGCCCACGAATGTCGTCGCATCATGCATGATAAAAAGAGCGGAGAGTTGCTCCCTTATAAGCAGTGGTCGGTGGTTAAAGAAAGTGGAGTTTCCGGTCCAGATATTATGGCGATAGGGTATGGAGGGGTTCTTTATCCTCCAGGGGCATTGTTGCCTAAGGCGATTGATTCTGAACTATTTCTGAGGTTAGCCCCCAAGGCAGATGATTTGTGGTTTAAGGCGATGTCATTTTTACAAGGCACGACAGTTAGGCATTCAACATCATCGATGCCGAAACCAATTCCTTTGATTGGATCTCAAAAAATATCATTATTGAAAACGAATGTCCGTGAAGATGGTAATCGTTTGCAGTGGAATGCCCTTTGTGACCACTTTGGTATTGTTTTAAATGATTGATCCGTCTGTAACCCGCCTTGAGAAAATAACTTTCAGAGGTTTTACCATAGCGACAATGTGTTCTGCCGATTTGGCAACACAACTGGTCTCAGCTGTTATCGATCAGACGCTGCAATTTCAAAAAAAGTATCGTGATAACAAAAGAACTCTGAGTGCTCAGTTCATCTTTGACGATCATCACTTGATACTCAAAATACCTCGTGCTCGTAATTCCAGAATATGGGAACGATTCTTGACTCTATTTCGACCCTCTGAAAGTCGTCGTATTCATGATAGTCAACTGAAGTTGCAGGAATTATCTTTCATTGGCCCTACGCCGATATTGGCGGCAGAACGCAGAACAATGGGATGTGTCGTCGAGAGTTTTGTTATTTATCGTTATCTTGATGGGGTGCCAGGGCAAGAAAAAGATGCCCAAGAAATTCTGAGTAATTTGATTGGTCTTCACGAACGGGGCTATTTGCGCGGAGATCCACAATTAGTCAACTTTATAATCGATAAAGGAGATGTTCAATTTATCGATTTTAAGCTTAAAAAACCTTTTTTTCTTCCAAAAATTCAGACTTATATGGAACTTGCAGATTTTCTTGGAAAGTGCCCAGCAGCACAATCCTTTCTTCCTGAAGAGATTGAAAAATCCAAACAATTTAAGCTCGCTAGAGAATTTTTTGAGATAAAAAGTGCTATAAGGACACTCCGCAGGCGAATAAAATCGTTATTGAATTGATTGCCAGACTTTTTCTAGTTTTTTGATGACGTCAATTTCTTGTATAAAATTCATCGCTTCAGGGTTTCGTACACGTTGTCCCCAAGGAATTTTATCCACATTTTTATTGAGCTCTTTTTGCACTGCTTCTCGATATTTGTTGACGGTTAACTCGCGGTTCAGGTAAGGGCCGGTTCGGTCGGGATTGGAGGTCGCATAGAGACCAATGACTGGGGTTCCGACGGCATTGGCGAGGTGGGCTGGCCCTGTATCTGGTGCTATGACTGCCGTAGCAGCTTTTAGTACGGCCAGGAGTTGTTTGAGATTAGTTTTCCCCACAAGGTTTAATGGGGTTGAATTTGCCATTTGAGTGATAGAGGAGGCATATTCTATCTCCTTAGCGGATGGCCCTCCTGTCAAAACTGTTAGCATTCCATATTTTTCAGAAGCAAAATCGATAATTTTTGCGTATGATTCAACGTTCCAGTTACGGTAATTTCTGATGCGCATACTTGAACAGGGATTGATAACGAGAATTGGCTGATTCTGTGGAAGCATTTCCATCATTGTATTTGTTTCAGCCATTGGAATCGGGATGTTCCAATTTATGGAGTCAGACTTCAATCCAAGGGCTTTTGGAAATTCTAGAAAGCTATCAAGAACATGTTGCTGTGATACGGTCGCAATTTTGTGATTTGTAAATAACCATTGGAGGTTTTTTGCTCGCTTACCATCAAAGCCGAGGCGAATCGGAGCTTTGATAGTAAGGCTGGCAAGACTGGCACGTAATGAAACTTGCATGTGGAGTAATAGATCAAAGGTACGGCCATGCAGGTTTTTTTTGAGGTCATTATAAGCTTTCCAGCCTCTTGATTTATCAAATATAATGAATTCGACATTGGGAATATCACTGACAAGTCTGTGCTCGACCTTCCCAATAACCCAAGTGATTTTTGTCTTGGGCCAGTTTGTTTGTAAAATATGGAGTGTCGGAAGAACGTGACTGATATCGCCTATTGCTGAAAACCTGAGAATGCAAATATTTTTAGGTGGCAATTGCAGGGGAAGTTTCATTGTTGATTAAACCTCAAAAGAAGAAGAATGGCGCGTATTGGATCCTTTATGCTGCTGAATTAATTCAAGTTCCATCAGCGCGTCTTTTTGATCTCGAATATTTAACACAAAAAGGTTCTGTCGACCAGCCTGTCGGTGGGCGAGGAACAAGCTATTTTCATAAAATTGATGGTCAGGATCGCGTATTACGTCATTATCGACGCGGAGGACTTATTGGTAAAATCCTCCATGATCAATACTTTGGGGTTTCGCTCTTAAGGAGCCGATCGTGGCAAGAGTGGCAATTGCTTAAATTATTGTATTCTGAGGGGTTTCCTGTGCCCCGACCTGTTGCTGCTGGAGTAAGGAGATCTTTTCTGTTCTATCGTGCTGATTTGATAACTGTACAGATCCCTAATGCAACAACTCTGACTGAAGCCCTTGGTGCTGCTGGCCTTTCTCTGGATGGTTGGTTTTCTGTCGGTGAATGCATCAGAAGTTTTCATGATAGAGGTGTTTATCATGCTGATTTAAATGCCCACAATATTCTTCTTGATAACGCTGGAAAGGTTTTTTTGTTAGACTTTGATCGCGGTAAAATTCGCAGCGACGGTCCTTGGAAACAATCGAATTTAAAACGACTACAAAGATCGCTGAGTAAACTTAGCAGCCAGAATGAGTTTTTTGCTTTTTCTGACAATGCTTGGCAATCATTGCTGTCTGGTTATGGTCATGTGCCGATTGATTGATCGAGCATACTTGGAGAATGATGAATGAAAAATAAGATATGTGAATATTTTACAGAGCATACTCGAGTTTTAGAGCAAATGAAGTGTGATTTAGCAACCTCTCTAGAAAGTATTGCTGGAGTAGTTGTGCAACAGTTGAAGGATGGTCACAAGGTTCTTGTAATGGGGAATGGTGGCTCAGCCGCTGATGCACAACATTTAGCCGCAGAGCTTGTTGGGCGCTTTGTCACTGAGCGTCGGGCGTTGCCTGCTATAGCTTTAACCACTGATAGTTCAATTTTGACGGCGGTTGGGAATGATTATGGTTTTAATGATATTTTTTGCCGACAGGTTAACGCATTGGCTCAACCTGGAGATGTTATTCTAGGACTTTCAACCAGTGGAAACTCTGAAAATGTTTTACAAGGTTTTCTTGCTGCGAAAGAGTGCCACTGTACGACTGTCGGTTTTCTTGGTGGCTCTGGTGGAAGAATTGCCGATCAAGTGGATTACGCTTTGACTGTGCCGAGTAAAATAACTGCCCATATTCAAGAAGGGCATATTGTATTGATTCATTTGCTATGTATGTTGGTCGATGAAGCTTTTGTTTCTGATGATTAGTTATTGAAAGATGATTTAAAATGAACACCATCGAGATTGATAAATTGTTTTCAAAAGCTTCAGATTTACAGGCATTGGTGATTGGTGATCTGATGCTTGATGAATACGTATGGGGGAAAACGGAAAGAATCTCTCCTGAGGCGCCAGTACAGGTTGTTGATGTTGTAAAAGAGGATCTGCGCTTGGGCGGTGCAGGGAATGTTGCTGTAAACCTACTCACGTTGGGTTGTCAGGTTTCAGTTGTCAGTGTTCTTGGTGATGATTCAGACGGTCATGAATTAAGTGATATTGCTAAAAATAACCGAATTAATACCGAAGGAATCTTTTTTGACCGCAGTCGTAAGACGACACGCAAAACACGCGTCCTATCGAGTAACCAGCAAATCTTGCGTATTGATCGGGAGTGTCGGGTAGAGATTTCCAAAGAGACAGAAAAAGAAATCATTACTTATCTTGAAACATGCCTCAACGAATACCATGTTGTCCTTGTCTCAGATTACCTTAAGGGGGTTCTGTCTGACAAACTTCTTGACTCAATTTTTACTTTTGGGAAAATACGAGGAATTCCCGTCGTTGTTGACCCCAAGGGTGAGAATTATCTGAAATACAGCGGAGCGACACTTTTAACACCAAACCGCAAAGAAGTGGAGTTAGCGACAGGGATTAAGGTGACCGATGAACTTTCCTTGTTGAAAGCAGGGAACAGTTTAATGAATGATTTGAGCCTTGGTGCTTTGGTGATAACTCGGAGCGAGGAGGGGATGTCGATATTTACTCAGGATGGAGTCAGTCACTTGCCGACACAGGCCCGAGAGGTTTTCGACGTGACCGGTGCGGGAGATACTGTCTTAGCGCTTCTCGGACTTGGGTTAGCTGCTGGATTAAGTATGATGGATGCCCTCTGGTTATCGAATGAGGGTGCTGGAATCGTCGTCGGTAAAGTTGGAACCTCGACAGTAACAAGTAGCGAAATCCTCGATGTTGTCAAGCAGCAACATGCCGATAACGATCAGAAAATTCAAGTTAGTAGTGCCTTGGTAAATATCCTGGAAAAGAAAAGAAATCAGGGGAAGACGATAGTTTTCACCAACGGCTGTTTTGATCTATTACATGCTGGACATGTCAAATATCTTCAAAAGGCAAGAAGACTAGGCGATTTATTAGTGCTTGGACTGAACTCTGATAGTTCAATACGAAGGTTGAAAGGCGAGAAGCGTCCTTTGCTTGATGAGATAGAGCGTGCTCAAATTCTTGCTGCCCTCGATTGTATTGATTATGTTGTCATATTCGAAGAGGATACTCCTTTGGAATTGATTACTGCTCTGAAACCCCAGATTCTTGTAAAAGGTGGCGATTATTTGCCTGATGAGGTTGTTGGAAAAGATATCGTTGAGAGCTTGGGGGGGCGAGTTGAGTTAGTAACTTTTGTTGATGGGAAATCAACAACAAGTATCATTGAAAACGTATTGAGCAGGTACAAAGATGAATGACGCCGCATTGCGGCGGGCTGTTTTTTTGGACCGCGATGGAACAATTAATGTCGAAAAAGAGTATTTAATTGATCCTTTAGATTTTGAATTTATCCCTGGTGCCCCTGAAGCCTTGAAAAGTTTTCAAGATGCTGGTTTTTTACTAGTTATTGTTAGTAATCAATCTGGTGTTGCACGAGGGTACTTTACTGAGTCACAGGTTAATGAATTGCATCAATATATGGAAAAACGACTTGAACCCTTTGGTGTAACGCTTGACGGTATTTATTATTGTCCCCACCATCCGGAATACGGGCAGGGCGAGTATTTAAGTGATTGTGACTGTCGCAAGGGAAAGCCTGGAATGTTATTGAAGGCCGCAACAAAGTTACAAATCGATCTTTCGCAATCGTTCATGGTTGGTGATAAAATAGCTGATATTCAGGCTGGTCATGCTGCTGGTTGTAAAACTTATCTTGTGAAAACGGGCTATGGTAAAAACTTTGAGGTTGCTTCTAAGGTTTACGATTGTGAGGTTGTTGATGATCTTTTAGTTGCATCTGAATGTATTGTAACTGAAAAGAAACCTTAATTGTTTTCTTTGTCTATTTGTCTTTCGATGTTAACTTTCCCAAGTAAAATTATCTGTCTTTACGTGGAGTGGGCTATTCTTTGAACGATATCATTTCTTTTCGCGTTTCAATGTTGTTGTTACGTCTTAATTTGGTACCTTTTATAGGTAACAGAGACTGGATTGCTTTATGAAAATACTTGTTACAGGTGCTGCGGGTTTTATCGGCTCACATTTGTCAAAATATCTTCTTGATCGTGGTGATAAAGTTGTTGGGCTTGACAATCTCAATGATTACTATGATGTGACTTTAAAATATGCACGTTTGGAACAGTTACAGAACAAAGCTAATTTTAGCTTTGTAAAGCTGGACCTCATGGATCGTCAAGGGATAGAGGATCTATTTAAGCAAGAGAAATTTGACAAAGTTGTGAACCTGGCTGCACAGGCCGGGGTTCGTTATTCCCTATCAAATCCTTATGCTTACATCGACAGCAACATCCAAGGCTTTATCAATATTCTTGAATGCTGCCGTCATAACGAAATCAAACATTTAGTTTACGCTTCAT
>JADGDX010000072.1 GCA_016744675.1 Desulfuromusa sp.
CTGCTGCAAAGAACTAAAATACAGATTCATCCTTCACAAACAAAAAGGGCAGCCAATTGGCTGCCCTTTTTGCGTCTATGTCTCCAGAAGGCATGAAGCATGGGGTCTCTAGGATGAATTATGTCGTTTTTAGCGGCCTAAAGAAACGGGGAGATCCTCTGGGTAAGTGACAAGATATCCGTATTTAACCTTCTTTCTCCCTTGAGCTGGGATGGTCAGGTTCCAAGTGAGGATATCTTTTTCCCGAGTCGGAAGAGGGGCTGAAAACGATTCCTGTAGTAATATTTTTCCATGCCCGATATGGGGATAGCTATCTTCTACCTTTAACTTGAGACTAAAGTTTTTGTTATTTTCAAAATTGAGAGTCCAGTTCCAATTGTAGGTCCGTTTTTTTGAAAGTAATCCTTTTTCACTGGCAACATGGTCGGTTTGAACATCAACAACGATTCCAGGATCGCTACCAAAACTCATACTGACATTCTTTTTCTCATGCAGAGCAAAATTTCTTTCACCAACATGAACCCCGTCGACTTGAATTGACGCTGTTCCTGATGGCAGCGGAAGAAAGTTATTTGTTAGGTCTAGATCAGCTTCTAGGAAAACCTGTTCCGATAATAAAGGACGAGCGAGATAATTGAATTCAGCTTTCCATAGTCCTTCGCGAATTTTAATTCGTGCTTCTTTGCCTGAGACAATATTTACGCTTCCCAGGTCATAAATATCGAACAATTGCCCTTCATCCCTTGGTGGAACGGCAATTTCTTCACGATCAGCAACGGCATTCATTGTCATCACTTCTGGCATGGCCATCGCCATTTTGGTGCTGCGTGCATAAGAAATATGTTTTTCAGTAATATTCCAGGAACGTGCTGTCGGAGGAGTTAACGTGAACACCGGCTCGTTGGTCGCAATCTTTAATCCAACGCCGTTCCAATCAATACCAGTTTGTTGAATAATTTTTGCGGTCCATGTCCATTCAATCTCTTCACGTTTTGTAAGTGCATTGAGACTGTAAATTGATTTCCATCCTGCATGACGGATTCGGTAGGAATAGACCAACTGATAATCTTCAGTTGTTGGCTTGGAGAGCCTAATACGCACTTGCCAATTACGTTGATTATTGCCGGTTTTTTGTTGCAATTGTGCGCGTGCTTCGTCGAGCTGAATTTCAAGTTTGATTTTCTTATCTTTTAGCTCAGTGGTTTCTTGCAGTAAACTCGCCGTCTCTTCTTTTATTATTTTCCCCATAGCTCTGATATCGGAGAGTGTTTCGAGTTGCGTGTCCTTACGGCTTTTCCAATAGTTGAGGGTCAGGGTCTGTGAATTAATCTGATCGTCTATAATGTTAATCTTCTGGATGAGTTCTGATATCAACGTGTCTAATTCTTTAAATTTTGGATCTATCAATAGGATGGATTCGTATTCGATGCTGGTTATTTTTTGTTGGGTCGCCGCTTGTAATTCCATTTTGATTGATTGTGGGATGGCAACATTGGGCAGAAGCACCGAAATTGAATCTTCTCCTTTTGGGAGGGTCATTTCTTCCGCTATGGTTGCTCCTGATGGGTAGAGGATCACTTCTGTTGGTATTGCAAATGCATTTGTTGTGAGTACGATAATAAAAAACATCAGTGGCACGAATAAACGTTTCATAAAGACCTCTTTTTTATTTGAAAGAATAAAGTGTGTTAGTCTTGATGCTATCGGGAAACGTTATCATTATAAGGAGAACAGGGGAAAAATGGAGAAAAAAATATTATTACTCTGGTTGGTTGTGTTGTTTGTTCTGGGTGGTTGTGCCGTTAATCCCGTGACAGGGAAAAATGAATTGTCGCTGGTGTCAGAATCGTCAGAGATCGAAATTGGAATAAAACAGTACGGCCCCAGCCGTCAAATGCAGGGAGGGGATTATAATGCCACCCCTGATATTGTGGCTTATGTAAAAGAGGTCGGCCAGAGCTTAGCTGCGGTCAGTGATCGAAAGCTGCCTTACGAGTTCAATGTGATTAACGACTCGACTCCAAACGCTTGGGCTCTGCCTGGGGGTAAGATTGTCATTAATCGTGGCCTGCTGGTTGAGCTAGAGAGTGAAGCTGAGCTTGCTGCAGTTTTGGGACACGAAATTGTGCACGCAGCTGCTCGTCATGGCGCTAAGGGGATGGAGCGAGGGATGATGTTGCAAGGGGCAGTCATGGTTGCTGGGATTGCTTCGCAGAACAGTGAATATAGTCAGCTGGCAATAGGTGGTGCTGGCATTGCGTCACAGTTGATCACTCATAAATATGGCCGGGATGCCGAAAGAGAAGCCGATCTCTATGGGATGCAATATATGTCTCGTGCTGGATACGATCCGCGTGCGGCCATCAATTTGCAGCAGACCTTTGTTCGGTTGTCAGCTGGCGGTGAATCAAATTGGTTGAGTGGGTTGTTTGCCAGCCATCCGCCGTCTCAGGAGCGTGTGGATGCAAATAAAGTAACCGCTGCGAATCTCCCTCAGGGAGGAAAGCTTGGTCGGGAGCGCTATCAGAAAATGATATCGCCGCTTTTGAAAGATCAGGAGGCCTATGAAGCTTATGATCAAGGGCGTAAAGCATTGCAGGATGGTGAGACCGAAACGGCTCTAAGCTTAGCGAATAAAGCATTAAAATTACAACCTCGAGAGGCACTGTTTCATTCTCTACGCGGCGACGTGCGCTTGAAGCAACAGCGCTACAGCGACTCAATCATCAATTATGATCGTGCCTTACAGTATAACAGCGACTACTTTCACTATTATCTGCAGCGTGGATTGGCACGATTGCAACTCAATGCGACATCACAAGGTGAGGCAGATCTGAAAAAAAGTATCGAATTTCTTCCGACGGCACCCGCTATGAATGCACTTGGGGATATATCTCTACGTGAGGGCGATATTGATAGTGCTAAAAAATATTTCTCTGCCGCCGCTGGTTCTGACTCTAATGCTGGTCAGGCGGCTCATCGTTCATTGATCAAACTTGATCTGCCGGATAATCCACATAAATATTTGCAACTAAAGTTGGGGCGTGATAATAGCGATTATCTTGTGGCGCAAATCAGTAATGGAACCAGTCAAAGGGTGAAAGACGTTAGTTTTGTTATCCAGTTTAGCGATGCTAAAGGGGAGGCGCGGAAGGTTCAACTGCAGCTCTCGGGATCACTTACTCCAGGAAAGTCAAAAACGGTAACGACCGGGATTGGTCCGATCAGTGGGCTTAGAAATGTGCAGGGGCAGGTTGTTCGGGCGCAAGTGGTTGAGTCGTTGTTGCATTAAAATATTAGGTGAACTCACATAACTATTTATTTTGTCCAGAGGAAAACAAATGTTTTTAGTTGAAAAACCGTATGTTTCAGATTTTTTTAAAAAAACTGTCAGAGATAATAATATTCCAGTGATCGCAACAGAATCAGCCAAGCAGTTGGATCTTTACGATGCGACACAACTGATCAGTGAATCCGATGCAATTCAGAGGGTACACGAAGGAAACAATATTCCTATCTATACAAACTCTGAAAATGCAATTGGCTGGATAGCAGAGAATCTATCTTTTACTGATCTGCCAGAAAAAATTGAGTTGTTCAAGGATAAATTGAAATTTCGGCAACTGACAAAAACAATTTTACCGGACTTTTATTTCCGGGGTGTCAAACTCAAGGAGTTAAATGATCTTAAGTTTGAGGAGCTGCCACTGCCATTTATCATTAAACCGAGCATTGGTTTTATGAGTATGGGGGTTTACAAAGTCTCTGATTATGAGGAATGGGGCGCTGCAATTGCGTCAATCACTGCAGAAATAGATCAGGTCAAAGATCTTTATCCTGACTCGGTTCTGGATACAAATTCTTTTATTATTGAGCAGTGTATCAATGGAGAAGAGTTTGCTGTTGATGTCTATTTCGATTCTGCTGGCGAAGCGGTCGTTTTAGGGATTCTGCAGCATGTGTTTTCTTCGGACTCTGATGTCAGTGACAGGGTTTATGTGTCGTCCAAAGATATTATCGAAAAAAATCTGACTGAATTTACCGAGTTTGCCGATAGCATCGGTCGTTTGGCTGAGGTGAAAAACTTTCCCGTTCATATCGAACTTAGAAGAGATCGTGATGGCACCGTATTGCCAATAGAAGTGAATCCAATGCGCTTTGGGGGATGGTGTACGACGGCAGATATCTCTTATCTGGCCTATGGATTTAATCCTTACCTGTATTATTACCAACAAAAAAAACCCGACTGGGCTCAGCTACTCAAGGGGAAAGAGGAGACGCTATACACTGTTGTCGTGCTGGATAATTCAACGGGAATGGCAATCGAAAAAATCGAATCTTTTAATTATAACAAGTTGCTGACAAAGTTTAAGAAACCACTGGAGTTGAGGAAAATTGATTTTCAGGAATATCCTGTTTTTGGTTTCCTGTTTACTGAAACCGCAGTGAATAATTTTATAGAACTCAAAAACATCCTCGATTCGGATTTGAGAGAATATATCACCATAAAATGAAAGGTTCATCGATGTCGCAGCCCATATCATTCCAATACCCTGAAAGGGTTAAGCTTGCACAGACACCAACCCCTTTGCAGAAAATGGAGCGATTGAGTCAGCGTTATGGTGTCGAAATATTCTTTAAGCGTGACGATTATACGGGGGTTGAACTCTCTGGCAATAAAGTCAGAAAACTTGAATTTATTCTCCATCATGCGTTGAAGCTTGGTGCAGATACTGTCATTACCTGTGGCGGAGCACAGTCTAACCATTGTCGGGCGACTGCTTATGCGGCAACAAAACTTGGGATGAAAACTGTATTATTGCTTCGCACCCCCGATCCTGATCAACCCCCTGTTCCTGAAGCAAATGTTATGCTTGATTGTTTGGCTGGAGCATCGATTATCTGGATCACACCAGAGCATTATCAACAGCGGGATCAATATTTTGCGTGGCAAGCAGAGCAACTTGTTGCAGCGGGAGCATGTCCATATATTATTCCTGAGGGAGGATCAACTGCTTTGGGGGCGTGGGGGTATGTTTCTGCGGTCGAAGAGTTGCTTCAGGATATTTCAAAACTGGAAGATTGTGATGCCATGCAGACAACACTCATCTCGGCAGTTGGGTCGGGGGGGACAACGGCGGGTTTGGCTTTGGGCAATGAACTCTTTGCTGCGGATTTTCGTGTTGTTGGTGTGAACGTTTGCGAGGATCATGATTATTTCAAAAAGACGGTAAATCGCATTGTCTCTGATGCTCAGAGCAGATTTCTTGAGAATTCAATGGTGTCTCCTGCTGCGTTTGAAATACTGGATGGCTATGTGGGGCGCGGTTACGCGCAGTCCCGGCCACAGGAGTTAGAGGCGATAAGAGACTTAGCTCGTTTAGAAGGGGTTGTCCTTGATCCTGTTTATACTGGGAAAGCCTATTACGCAATGATTTCAGAATTGGAAAAGAACCCTACCTGTTTTGGCCCTCGGGTTGTTTTTATCCATACTGGCGGACTCTTTGGATTGTTCTCCATTGCTGAACAGATGGCTGAGGTGCTTTAATATCTCTCTATTTTATCTCTAAGAGGCAACACTTATGGCAGTCGGTTGACTGCCATAAGTGTTTGTACTGTAACGTGCGGATGGCGACTGGTTAGTCTGTTGTAAAATGATAGGTTTCGCTGGTGTAAGTTATGGAAGGATCAGAAGTGTCTGTCGCGATGACTCTCCAGTAATATGTCGTTTGACTATTGAGATCAGATGTTTGGAGGTAGTCTGCTGTTCCTGTGTCAACGGAATAGACGGTTGCGCTGTGTGACCCGCTGTCGGATGAAGATCCGCTGCCGCTTCCACCGCAAGCTGTTATGGCAATGGCAGCGCAGAGTGCCAGTGGAATGTATCTCTGGCGAAGTTTCTTTTCAGTCATTTCTCGCAGAAGAAGAATCCCTAAAATAATTGATAATGCTGTGATTGCAAAAGGACCTCCCTTTGGTGTGTCTCCACTCACAGGAAGGATGGGCATGAACCCCAAATCTGGATTGGTACTGTAGTAGAGTGTGTAGGTTACATTCATCCCGGAGAGAGCCGTACTCCAACGAAAGGTTGTTGGGATGGGGGTGGCCGTTTCGTTATTTGATGGAGCAAGCAATTCTGGCATCCAATGATTGCTGACAATATTGGAATGCGCACTTTTGTTGCCAGCGCTATCATACGCTTTGACAGCAAAGTAATAAGTGTCATCCCTTGATAATCCGGAAACAAGTGATGTCACAAAATAACCAACATTAAGTGGAGAGGGTCCTTCGGTAGCGTCAATGCCATCGAGGGGGAGGCTCATATCCCCCTGCTTATAGTAAAGCTCATAGCCGGCGACACCGATGTTGTCAGAAGAATCCTCCCAAAAAATTTCAACTTGGTTTGCTGAGACGATGTTGATGGTTGTGTTTTGTGGAATGGTAGGAGCTTCAGTGTCTGCTGCTCCTCCGCCGTCCCACCCAGCAATACGAGACCATAACCACCAAGCAGCATAAGCTTTTCTGTTTGCATTTAACGGCTGGCTGTGTGCGGAGTAGCATTGATACCAATCCACTCCTTCAACATGTGAAGTTTGCCATTCACTCGCCCAGTTCCCTTGAAGTTGCTGAGCAGCATTGTAATAACTGCAATCATCATTCACATATTCAAAGTACTGACCATCGGGATTATAACTTTCAATATCGAAAAAATCGTACAAGATCTTGTTGTGGGAAATACAGTAATTGCGAATTTGTGCATTGCTCGCTTTGACTGTGTCATCATTCCACGCATCGGCATGACCTGTCATATAAACAAAAGTGACATGCGGATAGTCATTCTCCAATTGATTCATTGTATCAAGATAAATTTGTATGCCGGCGGGAGTGTTGTCGGAGGCTCCGCCACACCATGACCAGATGACCACATTGACATCACTATTGGCGGGGTTATTGAGATAGTCTCTCGTGCTATCAGCCCACACAGTGGAGCCGTTATGACCTAGATCTCCACCAACAAAGTAATCATCAATATCTAATGCTCCACCTGTTCCCCCTTCATTCCATTGGTAAATATCACCCTTGTAGCCGACCAGATTTGTCTGTCCATCAAGGCCGGTCATCCCAGTCGTCAATTGACTTCCATGGGACGTGTGACCATAGGCAATATGTAAGGTGCTTTTTGCCTGATTAATGGCTGTTGCTGGTATTGACCCAAGGTTGGTGTTGTTGTGATCAATGACATAAGCAGAGACACCCCCGCCGGTACAGATAATCAAAATAAATAAGGAAATAGCTAGAATTAATTTCATTTGTCCTCCTCCAAGTCTTGCTGTCTATTGCGTAAGTGTTTGTATTATAGATTAATCTATAATTATTTCTAGCTTGTATCGCTATATTAAGGGGGCGATTTTTTTATCCTTGTGAAGAATGAATTATCTTTTTTCCCGCATAAATAAAATATTTTACCGGGATAAAAATATATACGATTTATATTTGTCTAATTAGTCTTTTGATTCCGGTACTTTAAGGTTTTATGTGGAATCTCTTT
>JADGDX010000073.1 GCA_016744675.1 Desulfuromusa sp.
GCGTAGTTCTGAAAGACCATAGCGGCATCCCGGTCTTTAGGGGCAACATCGTTGACCACCCGGTCTGAAATTGAAATCGTCCCAGCAGTAATATCTTCCAGCCCGGCTATCATTCTTAGAACGGTTGATTTGCCACAACCTGAAGGTCCGACAAAGACAACAAATTCTTTATCGTCGATATCCAGATTGATCCCGTGGACAACTTCAAGTTTGCCATATTTTTTGAAGAGATCTTTTAAGATGACATTAGCCATGAATAACAACTCCACCGAAATTTAGGTATTTAACAACTTGGAATAATTTAAAAAACAGTCGATTCTTAAGAAGTACGAACATAACTGTTTGACCTTATGTAAATTGAGTTATTTTTTTTCATCCAGTCATTGACGAATCGGGTTTATTGGTCTTTACTTGAATGGTGAGAAAGTTTTTTTACTTTCGTAAAACACTTTGCACCATTGTCCAATTGCTTGCAAGATCTTATGTTGAGTACGATAAAATCCTAAACTAATCTCAGGAGGAAAGCATGTCAAAAATCAAATGTTTCTGGCTTGTTATGGCGGTAGGGATGTTGATCAGTTTCGCTGGGTCAGCCTTTGCAAAACCAATTGATATTCAGTGGTGGCACGCGATGCGTGGTGCCCGTGGAGAAGTTGTTCAGCACATTGTTGATCAGTTTAACAATTCTCAATCTGACTACCATGTCGTTGCAACCTACAAGGGTGCTTACGATGAAGTTGTCAATGCAGGCGTCGCTGCGGTACGTGCTGGAAAGCAGCCACATATCCTGCAATCTTTTGAAGTTGGTACTCAAACGATGATGCTTTCGGGTGCGATTTATCCGGTTCATCAGTTGATGGCAGATAAAGGTTATAAGGTCGATTGGTCTGAGTATCTACAGCCAGTTCTTTCCTACTACATGAACGCGGATGGAAACCTGATGTCGATGCCGTTTAACTCTTCGACCCCAGTGATGTACTACAATGTTGATCTGTTTAAAAAAGCTGGCATCCCAATGTTATCCAAAGATAAGCCGGTGACTTGGGATCAACTTGGTGAGATCACAGGGAAGTTGGTTAAGTCGGGTGTCGAAGGCGGGCTGGTGACAGCGTGGCAGTCATGGACTCAGGTTGAGAACTACAGCGCCATTCATAACATTCCTTTTGCCAGCAGGGCGAACGGCTATGAGGGCTTGGACACGAAGTTGATGATCAATAACGACAAGGTGGTCAATCATGTGACTCGTCTTAAAAGCTGGATGGACGACAACCGTTTTTACTACGGTGGGCAAAAATATCAGGGGCCAAAATCTGAATTTATCGCTCAGAATGCCGGTGTTTATATCGATTCCATTAGCGGTATTGCCAAGTTGAAGAAAGCGGTCAAAGACTTTACTTGGGACGTCGCTCCACTTCCTGTTGAAGCTTGGATGAAAGAGCCTCAGAACAGTATTATCGGTGGTGCCTCACTCTGGGTTTTCAATGGGTTGCCTAAAAAGGATTATGCAGGTGTTGCTGCATTCTTGAAGCATTTGGCTGGTAATGAATCACAGATCTACTGGCATAAGCAAACAGGCTACTTCCCCATTACTTTGAAGGCTTACGATAAGCTCAAGGCTGATGGATACTATGCTGCAAATCCTCTCCAGGAAGTTGGAATCAAGCAGTTGACCCGTCGGATTCCAACCAAAATTTCTCGCGGATTGCGTTTGGGTTACTTTATCCAGATTCGGAATATCATCAACGAAGAACTCGAGCTGGTTTGGAACGGTTCTAAGACACCTCAGCAGGCGTTGGACACAGCCGTTTCCAGAAGTAATACAAAGCTGCGCGAGTTTGAAAGAATCTACAAATAGATTTTATAGGTTCGTTACGATTGACCTTTTTCATCTAAAGAGGAAAAAGGTCAATCTGCTTGCTTGTTAACCTCACATTCGGGAGCACCTCTGTTTGAGGCTGCTCCCGGATCGGTGGTAATATTTGCTATGTTAAAAAAACGCTCTTACTTCAAAACACGATCTCTTCCCTATCTGCTGATTCTTCCCCAAGTCTTGATCACGTTAACTTTTTTCTACTGGCCAGCGGTGCAGGGGGTTATTGCCTCATTCAAGGTGAGTGATCCTTTTGGCTTTCGGAGTAAGTTTGTCTGGTTTGATAATTTTATTGCCCTGTTTACCGATCCTCTTTACTTGAAGTCGATTGCGACCACGCTGTTTTTCAGCGGGTCCGTTGCGATCGTTTCGATTGCTTGTGGTTTGTTTTTGGCGACCATGGCGAATCGTGTCTTGAAGCTGACGACCATGACCCGGACCCTACTGATTTGGCCCTATGCTATTGCACCGGCTATCTCTGGGATTTTATGGCTTTTTCTGCTTCACCCTTCTTATGGTGTGGTGGCGATTGGATTAGAGAACTGGTTCGGAATTGACTGGAATCCTCTGTTGAAAAGTTCCAACGCCATGCTGATGATTGTTATGGCCAGCGCGTGGAAAAATATCAGTTACAATTTTGTTTTTTTTCTTGCTGGACTTCAAGCGATTCCCAAGTCCCTGATTGAGGCCGCAGCAATCGATGGAGCCAGTCCCTTCAGGCGTTTTTGGACCATCACTTTTCCACTGCTTTCACCAACATTCTTCTTTGTCACCGTTATGACGATCATCTTTTCATTTTTTGAGTCCTTCGGCGTTATTCATGCGGTTACCCAAGGTGGCCCGGGCGGTTCGACGAATATTTTGGTTTACAAGGTTTACCAGGATGGATTTATTGGTTTGAATCTCGGTTCCTCGGCGGCGCAGTCGGTCGTTCTGATGGGTTTGATTATTTTGATTACGGTTCTACAGTTTAAATATGTTGAGCGTAAAGTTCAATATACAGGGTGAGTGATAGGACACTATTATGATGGTTGAAAAGACACCAGTACTTGATACCTTCACCTACGTTTCCCTGATTTTGGGAATTGTCGTTGTTGGTTTCCCGATTCTGTACGCGGTGATTGCGGCAACCTTGTCGATTGAGGAGGTCTCTCGTGTTCCGATGTCGATGATTCCCGGTGATCAGTTATTTAATAATGTCAGTGAAGCGTGGAATCGTGGGGATCTTGGAACCCAGTTGTTCAACTCATTTATCATGGCCAGTGGCATCACTATCGGGAAAATAGTCGTTTCATTGTTTGGAGCCTTTTCGATTGTCTATTTTGATTATCGTCTTCGCAGTGTTGCTTTCGCCGCAGTTTTTTGTACCCTGATGCTGCCGGTTGAAGTTCGTATCCTTCCAACCTATGAAATGGCTGCCAATATCTTCGGTCCACTCCAATCGGTTTGGAACACTCTGGGACTTGATGGAATTGTCAGTTGGTTTGTTGGTCACGATATTGAGGTTTCCCTAGAATTTAGTTTGCTCGATAGCTATGCCGGACTGATTTTGCCTTTGACGGCATCTGCGACCTGTACCTTTTTATTCCGTCAGTTTTTTCTGACGATCCCAGAAGAACTTTGTGAAGCTGCCAAAATGGATGGCGCATCACCTATGACTTTTTTCTGGAAAGTTCTATTCCCTCTCTCGAAAACCAACATTGCTGCTTTGGTGGTTATTGAGTTTGTCTACGGCTGGAATCAGTATCTCTGGCCGCTATTAATCACCACCAATCCTAAGATGACGACAGCCGTTATCGGTCTTCATCACCTGCTCCCTTCCCCAGAAGATCCCCCCGACTGGCATATCGCCATGGCCGGGGCACTGATCGTTATGCTGCCACCGGTTCTCGTTGTTCTTTTTATGCAGCGCTGGTTTGTTAAGGGTTTGGTGGAAAGAGAGAAGTAGCTGATGGAAATTGATGTTCGTATTCATCCTCGCATTGTTAGCTCCGATGTGTGTGTCGCGGGGTGTACGTGTGGTTCTGAGCACCCGGCACCGCAAGTGACTCTCTATTCAGGGAGTGATGCAAGTCAGATTTTGGCAGAAGATTGTCGTGCTATTTATGGCGATAAGCCGGTTTTGTTGATTCATGATCCGCAGACATACGCGGTTGCCGCTGTTCAGTTACTGCAGCAGTTAGAAAAACTTGGTGTCAAGGTGACCTCTTTTGCCCTTCCTGAAGAACCCCATGCCGATGATGTGACAATCAAGAAGGTGCGAGCAGCCTGCAAAGGTGTTGTTCTTATTGTTTCTGTTGGTGCTGGAACCATCAATGATTTAGGAAAGTATTCAGCACATCATGAAGAAATTGATTTCTGGACCATGCCCACCGCCCCTTCTATGAATGGCTATACCTCAGGAATTGCCGCGATTAAGGTTAAAGGTGTAAAGCGGACATTGCCAGCCGCACCGCCAAAACGGATTTATGTTCTCCCTGATGTGATTCAATATGCTCCCCTAAAGTTGCGCCAGGCTGGTTTCTGTGATGTTTTGGCCAAAGTTGTGTCCGATATTGACTGGCAGGCGGAATCGCTCCTTTTCAGCGGCAGTTATTGCGGGCTTCCATCAACAATGATGGCAGATGTTGAGCACAGTTATGCCGATGTTCCCGAAGCAATTGGTGCTGGAGATCGCGAGGCAACGATGGGGTTGTTCAACGGATTGTTGATTTCAGGTGTTGCTATGAGCTTGGCGGGTTCAAGTGCTCCTGCATCAGGTGGTGAACATCTGATCTCACACTTTTGGGACATGCGCGAGCCAATCACCGGACGTGAACCTGAACTCCACGGTCTTCAGGTGGGGCTTGGTATTATCCTTTCTGCTGCGTGTTATCGGCGCTTGGCTGCTCTGGAGGCTGATAATTTAAGTACTCGGTCGTCACAGGTTTTCTCCGAAACAGCAGCCCAAATTCGTGATATCTGGGGCCCCCATGCTGACGAAGTGGCGACGCAGTTCAACAACAAAAAAGCTGCTTTGGCGAAATTTGACACCCTCCTGCCTCAACGGTGGCCCGAATTACAACAATTGTTCACTCAGGTTCGCTCTCCCGAGTATTTTGCTGATCTCTTCAAGAAAGTCGGCGCCCCATTTAGCCTAGAAGCCTTCGATTTGAGCCGGGATGAATTTGTCCTTGCCGCTCTGAATGCTCGTGCCATCCGTGAACGAATCACTGTTCTTGATTTTGCCGCTCATGCGGGTGTGTTGGATGCAGCAGTTGAAGAGAGTTTGCAGCTTTTAAGTAGATAGGCCCGTTTTATGGTCCCACCCACCATTGATAAACAAATGTCCCGATCGCACCAAAAACAACTAGTTCGAGAATGAATAGCCAGAGGACAAATTTCTTCTTGTCTTTTTTTCCACGAAGCTTTTCCGGCATAAAGCGGTTGAAGTCCTCAGACATATTCTCCCAGGCTTCTTTAAAAACACTGTCCTGCTGCTTTTTTTTACTCATATTCGGCTGCCCTTCCAATTCTAGTCAGGAGCATGATCTGAAATTACCTAGAGCTTTCAAACAATAGCTATGCCAGTTCTGGACGGTGCTCATATAGCCAATTGTTAATATCGGATAGCAAGTTTTGAGCTTCGCTGATACAGGCTTCCGTTGATTTTTCATCGACAGGAGCTCCGCTATAGTCAGAAATATTTCTTTTGCGACGCAGGGCATCCAGCACAATCATGCGATCATTAGACAGTCCAATTGATTTTGGCAAAGTCTGGATCATCAGTTGATGATGTCCCCTAGCATCTGGTCGGTATCCATTTGCCATCAAAGCTACAAGAGCAGACTGCATGATGGTCTTATAGGCAGCATCAAAACGATTTTCCAGACTGATCTCTGTTACTTTGGCATCGGTTAAGTTGCGCAAGGCCGCTTCTAGAAGTTGCTGGATTTCAGCTTTGTCTACCGGATGTTTTTTCAGATTTCCGGAATCCAATAAGTTTTCCAAGGTCATTGACTGTCCCCCTCACAAATATTTTTGGTTCATCTAGTACACGAGAGACAAAGCGATCATTGTTGTTGGATTTATGAATAAATTCACTCTTTGTCATGATGACAGGGTTGATTTCACGTTTTAGACGACTATTGTCTGGGGCCAAAACCCCAACGAGAGTCACAAAATCAATCTCGCCAATAACAAATAAATCGATGTCGCTAGACACATGTTCCTTTCTCTGTGCGACTGAACCGAAGATAAAAGCAAATTCGATTTCACCTCCAATATCAGCTAACGTCTCACGCAGAACATCGGCGATACCAAATGTCTTCTTCACCATGCTGCATAGTTCTGCAAAGATTTGAGATTCGGGGTTTGCCTGATAGTGCTTTTGATTGCCAATCTTTGTGACGGTCAACAGGCCTACGGTAGAAAGTTTTTTCAGCTCCCGTTGAATGGTCCCTATTCCGATACCAGCGAAGCGGACAATCTCGTTGAGATAGTAACTTTTATCGGGATTTCCAAACAGAAGTCCTAGTACCCGCTGTTGCGTTTTAGAGAACAGCGCGGAACCTAAGTCAATGTGATCTTTATTGTTCATACCCATAACGGGTACTATGATACCCATAATGGGAATTGTCAACTTGAATTTTTATTGAGTATGTGCGGTTGGTGGCGGGCCAAATAATCTTGATTTTGCCTATGGTCGGTGATAAAAATATTTTCTTTAGCATGGCGGGGCGTAGCGCAGCTTGGTAGCGCACCTGCTTCGGGAGCAGGGGGTCGGAATTTCAAATCTTCTCGCCCCGACCAGTTTTTAGCACTTAGGGTTGTTTGCGCTCTAGGTGCTTTTTTGATGGATAAAAAATCAATATGGAAATGGAAATCTGGCAGTATTTTGCTGTGTTTGTTTTGATTGGTTTTGCCGGTTTTATTGATTCGATTGCCGGTGGCGGTGGACTGATTTCTGTGCCGACTTATCTGGCGTTAGGGGTGCCGACCGAGCTGATTCTAGGAACGAATAAGTGTGTCAGTTCTTCTGGGACGTCTTTTGCCGTTTTCCGTTACATCAAAAGTGGTTCTATCCTTTGGAAAACGGTTGCTTACGCAATTGTTGCCGCACTGGTGGGGTCTGCTATTGGGGCTTCGTTTTCAACGTATCTGTCCCGAAGCACTCTTTTTACGCTGTTGTTGTTTGTTATTCCAATTTTGTTTTACCTCCAAGCTAAACATATGGGTGAGCAGCGAACTTCTATAGAGGCATTAACCTCGCAGCAGATTGCTTTTCGGGCGACTTTAGCTGGATTTTTTATTGGTGGATATGATGGTATTTTTGGCCCTGGGACAGGGACTTTTTTACTTTTGGCATTCATCCTTTATTTACAGATGAATACCCGTGAGGCCAGTGCAAATGCCAGAATTGTTAATTATGCCTCAAATGTCTCTGCGTTTATTTATTGTTCCATCACGCTGGTGAAAACCATGGACTTTAGTCCAAGACTTTCAGTTGCTACTCATGTTTGACTGTTA
>JADGDX010000074.1 GCA_016744675.1 Desulfuromusa sp.
TTATAAAGATATCTCCTTCACCATAGAACCGGGGGAAGTTGTCGCTGTTCTTGGACATTCTGGTTGTGGCAAATCGACCCTAATCAAACAGTTGAAAGAACATCAGGATGTCACCCGTAACTATCACCGACATTCACTGGTCTATCAGGAACCACGCCTGCTCGACTGGATTGATGTCCTGGAAAATGTGACTCTTGCCTGCAATGATGAAAATAAGGCCAAAGAGCTACTACAGGCGGTAGAACTGGGCGATTTTTTACACGCCTACCCAACCACCTTAAGCGGTGGACAGAAACAGCGGGTCGCCATCGCCAGAGCGTTAAGTATCGAACCCGAAATGCTCTACCTAGATGAACCACTGTCGGCGCTAGATGTATTTTTACGGATAAAAATTATCAAACTACTGGCTCAACTGATGGCTAGGTTCTCCTTTCTCAAGGGAATCTTTTACGTGACCCATAACATTCAGGAAGCCCTGTTGATTGCCAGCAAAGTCATGGTTATGGGTGGCGGCAGTCCATCGCGAATCATTTACGAGCAACAGATCGATATCCCCATCGCCAATCGAAACCCCGGCGATATGGAACTATTGAAGATTGAGAAAACACTTTTGAATCTGTTGCTGGAAGAGCCAAAATAACAACAGAGTGTTTAGTGAAACAACGTGACAATCATGAAATTGGCTTCTAACCCTTAAAATCTCTCAAACCTTGCACAGCGGCGGTTTCATCTGAGACCGAGTCTTGCCAACCCGACAATGTATTATCTCTGGAATCAAAGCGTTGAATATAGGGCTTGATGTCAAGCACAGGAGTCCCGTCCAAAATATCAATATCCTTCACATGTAGAATATTATCTTCAATTCTAGCGAGTCGAACCAGACTCATTCCCAGCTTATTGGGACGGTGGGGGGCACGCGTTGAAAATATCCCCTGTGGTTGATCTGAAAGGTATGGCTTGAGCTGTAAGCAAGTTTTTTGAGAACGATGAAAAAAATAAAAAAGATAAATATGGGAAAAATCTCTTAGTCCCTTCAATCCCTCAATATATCCAGGGTCTAAGACAACGGAGCCTTCAATGTCATGGCAAAATACCGGCTGGATTGGTACCTTGGACGTGTCACTATGGGGAGAATGGATCACACCAATCGACTGAAAAGTGAATTTATCATCACTCATAAGATCATCCCTCCAAAACGTCCTTTATCATTTGGCCTAATCGTTCCAGCGAATACGGCTTATTGATAAATGCCCCGACTCCAAGCTTCAAAGCCATTTTGACATCATCGCTTTCGGAAAATCCACTGGCTATGATTGCTTTCTGTCCCGGATATTGCCTGATAACTTCAGCGTAAGTTTGCTGTCCGTTAATTCCCGGTTCCATCATCATATCAAGCACAATCAAATCAACGGGATTCTTACTTATAAATTCAAGAGCCAATTCCCCAGAGCACACAGAAGAAACCGCATAACCTAAGGTGAGCAACATCTGCGTCGCGATGTCGCGCATATGTGGTTCATCATCAACAACAAGAATATGCTCACCATGACCATTAAAACTTTCAGTTGTTCCAACTTCAGGCTGGCTTTCATTTTCCATCACACCCGCCGGAAAATAGAGTTGGAAGCAACTCCCTTTTTCGTTACTTTCAACAATAACTTTACCATTATGATCCTGCATCGTGTTCCATACGACCGCCAGACCAAGCCCCGTTCCGCTTTTCCCCATAACTTTTTTAGTGTAGAACGGTTCAAAGATAAATTTTACATTATCGGGAGCGATACCCGGCCCATTGTCTTGCACAGCCAGAACAACATAGTCCCCAGTGGGGATATCTTTTTCAGCCCCCTCAATACTGTCAATTGTACAGTTAGTGGTCATGATGTGGATGTTCCCAACATCACCGACAGCTTCTGATGCGTTAATAACTAAATTCATCAGGGCTTTTTTAAGTTGAATAACCGAACAATCTATCATCGAATGATCTGCGGTGTAGCTTGCAGCATATGTCACTGCCGGATGATCGGTGTTGAGCTTATGGTACTCCGGAGAAGACAGGTATTCCTTAACCAAAAGATTGATATCATAAGACTCACGAGGGCTGGCAACCCCCCGGGCAACAGTGAGCAAATCAGCAACAACAGCAACAGCCCTTTGACCTGAATCACGAATAGCTTCTAGCGGCCTCTTGAGGTTGCTATCTTGAGGCAATTTCATCAGCATCAACTCAGGATAGTTAACAATCCCTGCCAGCATGTTATTTAAATCATGAGCAACACCACCGGCCATCATTCCGATTGCTTCCATTTTTTGTGATCGATGCAACTTTTCTTCCATTCTGAGAATTTCGCTTATATCGCGCTTAACAGCAACATAATTGACCGTTTTGCCAACATCATCAAGAACAGGTGAAATCGTTGCCGCCTCGGTGAATAGTGATCCACCTTTCTTCTTATTGATGAAACGTCCATTCCAGATTTCACCACGCGTCAGGGTTTCCCACACTTCGCGATAATCCTTTTCGTCCTGTTGATCGCTTTTAAGGATGCGTGGATTCTGGCCAAGAACCTCCGCACGCATATAACCAGTTATTTTCTCAAAAGCCGGATTAACGTATTGTATCGTCCCTTCAACATCAGTAATGATAATAGCTTCACTCGTCTGTTCTATTGCTTGCAGCAACCTCTCTCGCTCAATCTCTGCTTTTTTTCTCTCAGAAATATCTCGAGCCGTTGAAAGAATATAATCATCACCCCTCCAACGGATCACTGTCGCACTGATTTCAACCGGAAAAACCTCTCCCGTTTTTTTTACATGCCTGGTCTCAAAAGTGAACCCACCTTCATTTTGATACTGCTGCAAATGCCCCACGTCTATCAGTCGTTGGACTTCATCTAAAGGGGCAATATCGACAGGGCCCAAAGTAAGGAACTCTTCACGACTATAACCATATCGTACAATGGCCCGCTCATTGACTTCCGAAAAAGGGGCAAAGTTATCGGGCAGAAGTCGATGCAAAAAAACCGCATCACTCTGGTTATTTGTCAAGGTGCGATATTTTGTTTCACTCTCCTGCAACGCAACAGTCCGCTCCTGAACACGAGTTTCAAGCTGAAGGTTGCTATCTTTGAGGGAGTTATTCAAAGATAATATTTTGGCAACCAAGGAACCATAACTTGTGTAAAGAACAATAAAAGAAAACAACAGCATGGCACTGCTAATAAAAACTATAAATAAAAGTTGTGAATGCAACTTTTGTTCTTGAGCCGAAATATCCAATGCAACAAAAAGAGATCCTTCGATCTCCTGTTTGTAGTTAAGCAGCTTAAAAGCATTGGCAATAATATAAGACCTTCCCTGCAGAGTCACCTTCTGCTGCTCTAGATCCCAGTCAATAGGAACCCCTTCATCATTGAAAAGATAAATCTGTCTAGATTGAATGGTATATCGCTCCCCGCCACCAGAAGGAAGCTTACTGTTTTCGATAAATTTGAATTTACTATTGGGAATCACCATAGCAACAGGAATATTGAGTTTTTGGTAAATCGCATCAAGAAGCAAACTGTCAACCAAGCCAAACTGTATAATCCCTACGTGCTTACCCTGATAAAAAACCGGCTGCACAACCCGATTCTGTAGCCCTGCCGTTGCTGCTGAATAACCTGAATTTTGCTGAAGACTTTTATTCGCCTCAACAATATCGGGACGCATTTCAGCAACGCTATCCCCAAAAATTGAGGGGCGATGAATGCGCAAAAAACTATTATTATCTGGAGTGACCCAGCCAAAACTTGAGAAATTGGGATTTTCTTTTTTTAATACGTCAAGAAAGGGTTTCGCCAAACGCAATAATTCATCTCGATCGCGTTGAGCAAACGCTTTGATAAGTTTTTCACGCTTAGGGAACTCACGGTAATGGATAAGACTCTTGATCCGGTTGCGGTAGTGACGGCTATTATCTTCCTCTATTGTAGTTACAACAGCACGGATACCTTCAATATCCCTGGCAACAGAAGACTGAAGTTCTTCCCGACTGCCTGAGATCATCAGATTAATAAAAACACCACAGATGCTGACAATAATCAGCATCACCAACAAAATTATTTTCCACTTTGCATTCATCGTCAATCCAGCGATTTGAGATCGAGCCCGACATAGGTGAAGTTTCAAAAGTCACCCTATTTTGAACCTGTTTCACTACGTCATAACCAGGACATCTATTATTACATTCCACCAATCACTTTAGTCAACGATATTGACAGAATCTCGACGACTTAACTGTTGCCAACAAGAGAGGCTAATACCTGTGCGTTCTGCTGCTGGTGATATTTTTTAATGTTTGAAGTAATCGATATGAAATTGCCCCTGATTGGTTCAACAATAAATACCACCCCATCCTGCCATGCACAGAGGAATCCCAAAACGTAGTCATATTTTTATGCTGGGAACCAGATATCTTTGTGTTTTCGAGCCATATCAGCCACCTGCTAATAACCGTAACAGTGACAACGCTGCAAATTATAGCAAAAAGCAGCTAAATTTTATGCCAATGTCGCTTTCAACAAAACGAGACCACCAAAAAGGACAAGGGTCGCCCCAATTAGCCCTAATGAATTGAATAAAATGCCCCAAGAACGACAGCAACTGGCTTCTTGGGTTCGCTGGACAAAGTCACGACAATACACAGTGAAAAGCCCAACGATCCCGAGAGTTACAGACATCCCCAGTGACATGACAATCGCTAGAAAAACCCCCATAGCGAGTAATTTTTGTGACATAAAAAAAAGGAGAATAATCATCGTTCCTGGACACGGGATTAAACCAAGGGACAACCACATCCACCATTCGGGCGTTTTCTTTGTAACCTGTGCCGATTTCAGTTTTTTTCGCACCAACTCAACCCCTTGTGAAAAAACAAGAAACAAACCGATGAGGCTAATGAGAGAATAGGCAACAACCTGAAGGTTAACGCACCAACGATCGAAAACAACGCTTGTACGGCCGATCGAATAATATTGAATCAAAGCAACCACAATAATTGCTGAAAGACCATGCAACAGCGCAGCCAAAGAGCCTTGAATGATCGCACGTTTGGGTGTCGCTTGACCTGTCACAAGAAATGACGCAATCAATGCTTTCCCATGGCCTGGCCCAAGAGCATGGATCACACCATAAGCAAATGAAAGGCCCACCAGCCACAGCAATGAGAGGTTATCTCCTTGACGAAGTTGAGATGTTAATCCTGTCATTTTCATTTTAAGGTCATGTTGCAACTGAGCAATAACACCTTGAAGGTTTTGCCAAAAGCTGTGACCAAACAGGTCAAGCTGAAACACAATCGTCAATACAATCATCAAAATAAACAATAGATAAATAAATTTTTTCATGGTTTCCAAAACTTAAGAGCAACAAAATCAATTGCATTGGGAGACATCATTTGGAGAAATTCAGATGTAGGCGTAAAGACCAGCTCTGTTTGATGAGAAAAACCAGTGCGCTGCCGCACGGCATCGTCCTTTTGCGTTGTGATCGCGACAAAATTTGTTTCATCAACAACCCCCACCCGTACCGTTTTGGTATGCTGACCTGCTGATACGTGGCACGGCACAAAAAAATTGTAAACTAATTGGCCATTTCTTATAGTGGCAACAAAATCTTTTACAAACACCACGGCGAAAGGGGTTCCATCAATCACGACATCAACAAAATAGCCGTATTCTTTAAGATTATTGAAATTTTCCTTTTTAACAACAGCACTTTCCTGTTCAGAGAAAACACTATCGCCATCATCAAAATCAAAAATAATTGCCGATGAATACATGGCATCAAACGTCCATTGCACCGAGATGCCCGCCAACCCTTTCGCATCAAACATAAACGTCAGCTTGTTATCAATAAACACATGGGGGTGCGCATAAGCAGGTGAAGCAACGAAGAACAATAATAATAAGAGAAAGCAGACTCTAAACATAACCCGAGTTATCAATATTTAGTTTTATTTAGTCAAGACAATAGCTCTAAAATTGCTAAAAAGTATCATGATATGAGCTTCTTGAGGCTCCAACATTACCATCTAAATATTTACCAAAGAAAACCTCCATTTGGCGATAAAAATCAAAGCGATTTTCCTCATTGTGAAAACCGTGACCTTCATCCTCTTTGACCATATAGGTCACGTCAACATCATGCTGTTTAAGAGCAGCAACAATTTGATCGGATTCAGCTTGTTTAACACGTGGGTCATTAGCTCCCTGGGCGACAAAAAGTGGGGAGCGAATCTTGTCAGCATGAAAAACGGGGGAAACCTGCTGCAACAGATCATGATCTGCAACGGGATCACCGATCATGGCATAAAGCATGTGGCGACCGGGCTCCCAATAGGGGGGAATCGTTTCTAACAGGGTGAAAATATTCGATACGCCAACATAATCGACACCACAAGCGTACAGCTCTGGGGTAAAGGCCAAACCAGCAAGAGTGGCGTAACCACCGTATGATCCGCCGTAAATGCCAACTCGTTTTGGATCAGCGATCTGTTGAGCTATCAACCAATGGACACCATCGGTGATATCGTTTTGCATCTCTTTACCCCATTTCTTAAAACCAGCCTGCCAAAACTTTTTACCGTACCCTGTTGATCCTCGAAAGTTCATTTGCAATACGGCATAACCGCGATTGGCTAAAAACTGCACTTGCGGATTAAACCCCCAATGGTCGCGGGTCCAAGGACCACCATGGGGATTAATCACAACGGGTAACTGTTTGGACTCGCCACCTTTGGGCAGCGTTAGATAACCATGGATGGTCAACCCATCACGTGATACATACGAGATTGGTTTTTGAGCACACATCTCCTCTTCGTTTAACCACGGACTCACATCGGCCAATTTAGTGAACACCTTGGTGGTCACATCATAAAAATAGTATGCCCCCAATGATTTATCGCTGTAGGTTCGCACAATCAGTCGTGTTTCATCACGACTTTGACTGGAGATGATAACTTCATACCCAGGAAGGTGAGCTTCGAGATCTAATTGCAGCTGTTGACGCTGTTGATCGAAAAAATGGTAATGGCGCTTATCGGTGGTAAAGGCGACACCGGTAATCACCTTACGCTTTTTGCTACGCAAGAGGCGGGTCACATCAACATCACCATGCTCATAGATTAAATCCATAAACACATTGTTGGCGATATCGTACTTGTAGATGGCGGTTTTATCGCGGTCAAGGTTTGAGGCAAGATAGATAAAACGATTGTCGTAGGTGAAAAAAAGTGGTGTCAGGCTCTCTTGAAA
>JADGDX010000075.1 GCA_016744675.1 Desulfuromusa sp.
ACATATTCAATCTTTCAACGTGTTTCACTATAAACAGATAAACAGGCGATCAATCAGATTCTACTTTAGGCCGTCTACGCTCATTACGCACCTCAAAAGTGAGCGTAGTGGTGCGTTTTTCGATCAAGAAATTTGCACGATCGCCTTCGTCAGACCCATTTTTTGTAAAAAAGCGTACAAACCAGCGTCCGCTGGCATCAATCGGTAGAGTAAATTTGCCACCCGCTACGGCGCTACGCTGAATGTACATATCTTCCGCTTCGGTTGAAAAGCCACTATAAGTTGCATCCCAAAACCCTTCACCCTGATAGGGCTTACCATCATAACTCACCATAAATGTCAGTGAATCACCTCGCTTTAACGTTGAAGGATCTTGTTCAGGGACCAACTCTAACGGCAAACCGATTTGTGCTGGAAACGATTTTGACGGCTCATCACAAACCACATATGACTTGGCCCACTGGCTGCTTCGCATACTCGATTCTATACTTTGAGCCGTTCCGGCAAAGGTACTTAAGGGTTTAAAGGAGTGGCGCTTGCGCCCTTTTTCATCGGTGTACATCGCAAAAAGACCCGGCTTTGTTTCTGCCACCAATACGTAAGTACCTGACTTACTGTAATCAACAATATAGGAGTGGAGTGACTTTTCATCCCGTAGTGAAATCTGCGTCTCAATATTTTCAGGATCAATCACCTTGACATAAGTTAATTTCTTGCGTCTGACAGCATCATCCACGGGAAAATGGTGACCATAACAAAAGAATAACGGTGAACCCTTGCCAGATGAGACATGGTAGCGACCTGATTGAATAAATAAGGAATGTGCTAACACCAGCGATGGAGTCAACATCATCAGTGTTAACACCGTCCACCACGCCCGACTACCTATGACAAACTTCACACTATTAACCAAATGAAACATAGACCTCCCCTTTTTCATAAACAGCGACAAACTCAATTTTTGAATTTAACAAAAATTTTCAGAGCAAAACGTGACTCAAGTCACACTTCGGCAGACTTCCGTTCAGCACCAAATGGTTTTGCCATGTTCAACAAAACTGGAGTAATAAAAAAATCGGCAAGCAGTGCCGCAAGTTGACGATGAGCTGGTTAAAAAGAACTGATTCCGGACAGAAACTAACGCACACTAAAATCACGAGCTCCAGAGGACAACACGATATCCGTATAGCGCAAAACAGTTGACTGGAAAAAACAATGTGATTATTATGTATTCACAAACCAATAGCTTGGATTTACATAGATATGATCTCAAGAACAATAGCCAAACATGCTGCCACCATATTTACCAAGTATCCCGTTCTGACCATCACTGGGCCACGACAATCGGGAAAAACAACTTTGGCACGAGCAACGTTCTCAAATAAGCCCTATGCTAATCTGGAAAGCCCTGTAACACGTCAATTCGCAGAGGAAGACCCGTTGGCTTTTTTAGGCCAATATCCTGACGGTGCCATCATTGATGAAATTCAACGTGTCCCTGATCTCCTCTCCCATATTCAGGTTATTGTCGATGATAAACAAAAAAATTCTCTGTTTGTTCTTACCGGTTCACAGCAATTTGAATTGATGCAGGGGATCAGCCAGTCACTGGCAGGTCGCACCGCTTTACTCAAACTGCTACCCTTAAGTCTCGCCGAACTCACCCCACACGGCTCTTTTGGTGTTGATGAAATGTTATTCAAGGGTTTTTATCCTCGAATTTATAGTCAGGATATCCCCGCTGATCAGGCCTATGGTGACTATTTTACAACCTATGTCGAACGGGATCTGCGCCAACTGATCAACATCAAGAATCTGGGGCTATTCCAACGTTTTGTTAGCCTTTGCGCCGGTCGCTGTGGTCAATTGCTCAACCTCAGCAGTTTGGCGAATGATACGGGCATATCGCAAGTCACGGCAAGGGAGTGGATAACGGTCTTAGAGGCAAGCTATATTGTTTTTCTGCTGCAACCATTTCACGCCAATATAGGCAAAAGGCTGATTAAGTCACCCAAGCTTTACTTTTATGATGTTGGGCTAGCCAGCTGGCTTTGTGGCATCGAAAGGGAAAAACAGCTCGCCACCCATCCATTACGGGGGCATCTATTTGAAAACATGGTCATAATGGAGACATTAAAATACCGCTATAACCGTGGTCAGCGGAATAACCTCTATTTTTTTAGAGACAGCAATGGCAATGAAATCGATCTTCTCTATACAAAAGGGGCAGACATTCTCCCCATTGAGATTAAATCGGGGCAAACCATTACCAGCAGCTATTTTAAAGGACTGAAAAAATTTCGGACCTTCTTTCCTCACAATCTACCTTGGGACACCGCTTTGATTTATGCTGGAGAAACCGAACAGCACAGACAAGAGACAAAAGTGCTGCAAATCTCTTCCTTACCGCATTTGCTGGACAAGGTAGAAGCCTGACAGGCTCCCGTTAACACAGAATATCAGCTATCAGACCCGATAAAGAAAAAGGGGCGAGAAAAAACATCTCGCCCCTACTTTTTATGAAACAAAAACTGAGCCTCTTGCAAAAGTCTTGACCTGTGGCCGGGAATCAAGACGGACGGGACGGGGACGCTGTTTATTAGTAGATTAAAGACCATATTATTTCTGACAATGACAATCTGATTACAGTGTTAAAGCTGTTTACGTTATCGGCTCTAACAGCAAGTGCCACAAAGCTATTCAACTAATGAACACCGTCCCTGAATCAGTTCTGGTGCAAAACTATCAGTGTCCATCGTACCTTTTTGCATGCTACCTTGCGCATGAGTCAAATTGAAACCGATAGCAAGCGGGACACAGACATGAACATGAATTGGCAGGTTTATATCATCCTCTGCTCGGATGATTCTCTCTATACTGGCATTACTACCGACGTTAAGCGGCGCTTTGCTCAACATCTCGCGGGCACAGGAGCCAAGTATTTTCGCGTTTGCTCACCGTGCCGTCTGGTATATTTGGAGGGCGACCATGATCGCAGTAGCGCCAGCCGTCGAGAAACTCAGATCAAGAATCTGAGGCTAGTCGACAAGCGGCGGTTAATTGTGTCGCTTGGCAATCTGCTAAAGCCGAAGAATGAATGTTTCAATTGTTGAGGTGATATGTGTCCCACAATAAACTGACTGACCAGCACGAAGAGGGACTAGAGATCCCGTACGATCAAATTAATATTGATACGTTGCGCAGGATGATCCAGGAATTTGTGACCAGAGATGGGGCGGATTGGGCTGATTCCGGTTGTGCACTGGAAGACAAGGTTGAACAGGTTCTCCGGCAGCTGAAAAACAAAAAGGTAAAAGTTGTTTTTGACCCGATATCACAAACGGCAAATTTTGTCGCCTGTTGCTAAAAACATTTCCTCGTTCGTCTCCCAAATAAAAAATTAATAACAACCCGTGCGTGCTAAAATAAGGTACGTTTTATACTGGATCGGTATCTAAATCACAGCAGAGAAGGAGCAAAGTTATGGGCAAGGGTATGGATAGTAAGAAGTCGGATAAAAAAGCACCAGCCAAAAGTATGAAAGAAAAAAAGGCCGAGAAAAAGATCAAAAAGGCTGAAAAGAAATAGTCGGTCGGATTTAGTTTCTGGTCGAAAACGTGACCAGTCAATCAGCTTGAGATCCTCACGATCCCCGTCATCAGGTAAGATGTTGGTTTCGGATGTGCCTCTTACTCCCGAAGGGGTGAAAACTGAGGAGTCAGATCAGCAGGTGACCCAACAATGGGCCGACAGCCATCTACAGACCGGTATTGATGCAATGACGGAGATTGGCGAAAAAGGGGAGAAAATTAAGCATTTTCTGTATTTGGCCATATTGGAAACCGCAAAAATCGATAAAGAGACATGCGATACAAATCGCCCGGCCATTAGTCTTTTAGCAAAATAAAAGTCGGTTATTTATTGTCCCCCTCAAAAATATAGACTGATTACGGTGCTGTAAATGATAGTGAAATCGAAAGCAGAGGCTCAGCAAAGAGCGGATCAAATAGAAAACTTTTGGGTTGAATTAGACCTTCTTGAACAAGATGGTGTCGCAACTTTTGAGGCCGAGCGGCGTTCACAGATTGCCGATTACCATGAGAAACTCGTGGATCAGATGTCAGAACAGTATGATATCGATTCGAGTAAGCGGGACAAGCAACTTAGTCTGGGTATGAAAATCACATCTTTTCTTGGCGCACTTGCTCTGGGTGCTAGCCTATTTTTTCTCTTCTATCAATTCTGGGGTCGTTTTTCTACCAACTTACAGGTGTTTATCCTAGTTGTCGCCCCTGTGCTCAGTTTGCTTGCAACGATGGTTGCGACACAACGTGAAAAGACCGGTTATTTTTCCAAGTTACTGGGGTTGGTGAGCTTTATCTGTTTTGTGCTGAATCTTTCTATGTTCGGGCAAATCTTCAATATTGTACCAACTGAAAATGCATTTCTTGTCTGGGCCGCTTTTGCTTTCATTCTGGCTTATGCGATTGATGCTCGATTACTTCTGGCAGCAGGAATTATTTGTATCTCTGCTTATCTGTCTGCCCGTATGGGCTCCTGGGGTGGGTGTTACTGGATTGATTTTGGTCAACGACCGGAGAATTTTTTTCCAGCGGCGCTGTTTTTATTTTTGCTTTCATATCTTCCACATCGACGTTTTGCTGGATTCACGGTGACCTACCGGATTTTTGCCATGCTGCTGTTTTTTATCCCGGTTCTTATTCTGGCGAACTGGGGTCGTATCAGCTACCTTGGTTTTTCCAGTGATTTGATTGAAGTTATCTATCAGGTTGTTGGCTTTATTTTCAGTGGGGCTGCGATTTGGCTGGGGATCAGGAAAAATTGGCCTGACATGCTCAATACGGGTAATGTTTTCTTTACGGTTTTTCTCTACACTAAGTTCTTTGATTGGTGGTGGGACTGGATGCCGAAATATTTGTTCTTTTTGGTTATCGCTTTAGCGGCAATTTTGATATTGCTGATTTTTAAACGATTGCGCCACAGGACAACCACTCAAACACGGGGGGGATCGATATGAAGTTGGTTTTGTCTTCCCGAAGACTATTTTTTCTTGGCCTGCTGCTTCTGGTGTTGACAAATCTGGCCGTTTTATCCGGGGTTGCAGCCAATCGCAGCGGATCTCCCGAGACTCAGGTTATTTTGACTGAACGGGAGGTGCAGATTCCATATCGAAGCCACAAAGAAAACAGCGGTCTAGATCTGCATCTCAATTGGCGGGTTGCTGGAGTGGAGGATTATTCTGGATTTTCTTCTCGCTGGAATTCTCCCGCATGGTTTGATGCCGACAAGTTGAAAAAACTGGGTTTTCTTATTCCGGATTATGACCATTCCGATGATTCTTTTAACCAAAGAAAACAGCCGGTCACCAAGGAAGTCTTTATTGTTCTTGAAAATGACAGTCCTCTCTTCCAGAAGGTTATCAAGTGGCTGGAAAAGGATCTCAAAAAAGAGAAGAAGCTTCTTCTTGCGGACCGTGACGATAAAGAATTAATGGATCGGGTGAAGAATGCTGAAGAGAGGTTGAAGCGCGAGCGTATTTCTGGATCTCGTCTTTTTGTTGTTAATGCAGGTCTGAATGCAAAACAACTGCGGGAACAGTATTCTGACCGTACACGGTTTATTATCACCAAAGGAAAGGTGAATTACAGATATAACTATGGCGGGGATGGAAAAGAGAAAAAGCGGGAGATTTCTGGGTATGTTTCAAGTCTGAGTGTTGCAAATATCCACGTTCCACTCCAGTATCGCCAGAAATTTGATTCCATTCGGGAGCATAATAAATCAAGAGACATGGGTGACCCCACTCGCTATCAAGTAGAATTGGCATATGGGCACCGATTTGAACCTTGGCTCGTTTCTATTCAAAAAACACCTGAAAATTAGCCATCAATTTCCATGTTTTTATAGTACTCCTTTTTCTCCCAAGACGGGGACGCTGTTTATTAGTAGATTAAAGACTCTATTATTTCTGACAATGACAATCTGATTACAGTGTTAAAGCTGTTTACGTTATCGGCTCTAACATCGAGTGGCACAAAGCTATTCGACGAATGAACACCGTCCCCAAGTCAGTTCCTTTTTGCTAAATAAAATCATTAAGGTTTTACGGAAAAGCTGAGAGTGCTTGAATAGAGCACTGTGGTGCATTTATCGGCAAGATGTTTCAGGTCGTTATCGGGGGTTACGTTCTGGCGGGTGTAAACATTGAGCACCCACTGCCCAGCGGCAGGCATACGAAATTTTGCTTTACCATTGAAAATAATACACGACAGCATAAAACCATCAGGATCACCAAAACTGTTACTTTTAGCGGTAAGATATTCAATACTTATTTCTGGTGAAGAATTCAAGGGTTTCCCCATAAAAGAAACATCAAACTCAACCAGATCTCCGACTCGAACATTGCTTAGATCGGCTTTTGGCATGATCTCCAGATCAAACCCCAGTGCTTTAGGGTCACTCCATTGCCCGACGTTAAAATACGATTTAGCAAACGCTTGATGACGTAACCCATCCAAAAGTTTTTTTGCATTTTTCACTTTGTCCATTGACGTGTTAAATGCCCATTTTTTATGCCCTTTTTTATCAAGGTAGCTGGTGTAATAATTCCCCTTGGTACTCAACGCAACCTGATAGGTTCCCTCTTTGCTGGTATCGGAAAACTTGAATTTATGGATACCAAGATCACCATTGATTAAAGTTATACCGCTAATATCAGTTCCTGCGTCTTTTTTGGTGTCGGGCAAAGGTAGCTCAGTCTTTTTTTGATCGGGATCAACTAGAAAATATGAATCGAAATTTAACCCTTCAGGAAAATCATCCAGTGGGATGGAATGCCCCCAACCAATTGACGACAACACATGACCGGGGGGATGTGCTGTGGATTTATCGAGATTTAGCCACATGGTATGGGCCGAAGCAGACGAAACCGTAAAAAACATGATGGCAAACAACAAATAGGTAATATTCTTTTTCATTATATCCTCTTTTATTTAGTTTCCATCCGAAAAATTCGGATGGAAAAATATAGGTTTGTGATCAAAGGGAGCTAGCTTAACCAGCAAAACTCAGATTATCCCCGCATGGGGGCTGTCCCAGGATTTTGCGACGCGAACCACCGTAGTTTCATAGCCCGTAAATATCGGGGACAGCCCCCGATGGAGCTGGGGAC
>JADGDX010000076.1 GCA_016744675.1 Desulfuromusa sp.
TGGCCCTAAATTGAAAGGCGACGTATCCTCTCCCATGCTTAACTCAAATCTCTTTGAAAGGAGAGAATACGCCATGGTGGCCAGCGACATTCATATCTCCCCGGTGACGACAATTAGATTTCCCCACTTTTCAGGGGTGTTTGACATGAACAATAGGCATATTCCTTGTCCAACAAGGAGGTTGCATCTTGTCAGTCACGGATGCCCAAGTGAGGAAGCTTATGGAAGAGCACAACAAACACCAAAGTGTGGCTCTGGCCTCGATGAAGGCCGGGATGGACCGCAAAACAGGCAGGAAGTACATCAGTTCAGGGATGCTGCCCTCGGAGATGGTTACCGAACGAGGCTACAGAACCCGCCAAGATCCTTTCGATAAGGATTGGCCCCAACTCAAAACAATGCTCACCGATGCCAATGAGCTGGAAGCCAAAGCCCTTTTTGAGTGGCTTCAGGAACAACACCCTGACCGATACGATCCTGGCCAGGTAAGAACACTTCAACGTCGCATAAAGCATTGGCGGGCAACCGAAGGCCCAAACAAAGAAGTCTTTTTTGCCCAGGAACACATTCCCGGTGAAGCCATGCAAACCGATTTTACCCATGGCAATAAACTTGGTGTTACCATCAACGGCGAGCCGTTTGATCACCTCATATGCCACCCAGTTCTGCCTTTCAGTAACTGGGAGTGGGTGACGGTTTGCAGAAGCGAATCGATGATGGCGCTTCGCTCCGGTGTTCAGGCCGCTCTGTTTCAACTCGGCCGGGTACCCCGTTACCACCAGACAGACAACTCAACCGCTGCGACTCATGATTTGCGGACCGGCAAGCGAGGGTTCAACAAAGACTATATCGATTTTGTTGATCACTTTGACATGAAGCCAAGGACCATCGGTGTTGGTAAAAGCAACCAGAACGGTGATGTGGAAGCAGCCAACGGCGCGTTTAAAAGACGTGCCAAGCAGTACTTGATCTTGCGCGGCAGCAGTGATTTTGAGAGCGTTGAGACATACGAGAGCTGGCTTCAGGATATTGCCAGGAAGGCCAACCTGACGAGATCCAAAAAAGTGACCGAAGAGCTTCGCGCCATGCGCGAGTTGACTGTCCGTCGCCTACAGGAGTTCACCGTTTTAATAGTTCCGGTCAGTCGTGAGAGCACCATTCGGATCATGCGTAACACATATTCGGTGCCGTCAAGATTGACCGGAGAGCAGGTAAAAGTTCACACTTACGATGATCGGTTGGAAGTTTTCTACGGCGGCAAACGCCAGTTTTCGCTGGAACGGTTACTTGGCAAAGGCAGACACCGCATTGATTACCGGCATATCATCTGGTCACTGGTGCAAAAGCCCGGAGCATTCCTGAGATACCGGTATCGCGAAGAGCTGTTTCCTCAGCGTGTATTTCGCCTGGCATATGATGCCTTGACCGATGCACTCGGAGAAGGACACGAAGCTGATGTAAATTACCTGCGGATCTTACATTTGGCCGCCTCGGTCAGCGAAGAAGATACTGAGGCCGCTCTGGATTTGCTGCTCGATGAAGGAAAAACACCCATGGCGGATTTGATTAAGGCATTGGTCAGGCCACGCATACCCAAGATCCCTCAGATGCCTCCACTGGAGCCAGACCTTGGCCAATATGACACATTGCTGCAGGAGGTGACGTCATGAGCCAGACGGCAAGCCAGGGCCTCGGCATGATGCTTCGCCAACTACGCCTGCCAAGTTTTGTAACCCATCACTTGGAGGTTGCCCAACAGGCGGAACAGCAGGGCTGGACCCTCACTCGTTACCTTCAACATTTGGCCGAGATGGAACTTGAAGACAGAGATCAACGACGAACCAGACGACTTCTCAAAAAATCCCAGCTGCCAATGGACAAAACAATCGATACCCTTGAGATGGACAGATTACCTGCCAAAATACAGCGGCAAGTTCCAGCCCTGTGTGAAGGTGGTTTTGTGGAAAGAGCCGAAAATGTTCTGTGTTTTGGTCTGCCGGGCCGAGGCAAAACTCACCTGGTTTGTGCCATTGGCCATGAGCTGATCCACAGAGGATATCAGGTGCTTTTTATTCCAGCATTCAAGCTTGTCCAACGACTCTTGGTGGCAAAGAGAGAGCTGGGTCTGGAAGCGGAGCTGAAAAAGCTGGACCGTTTTGATGCAGTGATTGTCGATGACATTGGGTACATCCAGCAGAGCAGGGACGAGATGGAAGTCCTGTTCACATTCATTGGTGAGAGGTATGAAAGACGAACCCTAATGCTGACAAGCAACCTGGTGTTCTCTCAATGGGACAGGATATTCAAAGACACCCTGACTACTGCTGCGGCCATTGACCGGGTGGTGCACCATAGTACTATTCTGGAATTGACGGCCAAGAACAGCTACAGGGCGGATTCAGCAAGGAAGAAAAACCAGGAGAAAAAACCAAGAAAGGGATCTGAAAAGAAGGATGTTTAGGAAGAAGAAAAACTGGCCCAAGAGCCCACTACTCGGCAGGCTACGCCTGCCATCGTGTGGGGAATTCTAATTGTCGCTGAGGGGATTTGTAGTTGACGCCAGGCAGACAATTGAGTTTCTCGGAATGAAAGAAAAAGTAATATCCCCTCGGTCGCCGTGGCAGAACGGATACTGCGAACGAGGGGTGGGAACCATCAAGCGTGAATGTCTAAATCACATGATCATTTTCAATGAAGCTCACGCGCGGCGGGTATTGAAAAAATTCTTTGAATATTACCACGATGACCGCACTCATCTTGGACTTGAAAAAGAGACGCCAGGATTCCGTTCCACAGAACTGCCGGAGTTGGGGCCTGTGCAGCGACGTCCAACGGTTGGCGGATTGCATAGCAGGTATTTTCGGGAAGCTGCTTGATTTCTCTTGTTGTTTTCAACTTGTGAATTTGTTGGGTAAGTCTGTCCGCTATTACGGAAATTTTGAATCTGTTTGAAAAAATGTCCTGCAAATAAATAGAAATAAAATTTCACGGAGAAACTCAGAAGAAAAAGACCTGAAGGTTTCTTAGAATTCTAATGACCGGAGGGAATGAGCTTGGTTATGGACTTTTCAATAGGGACACCGCCGACCCCCATCCCAAATGACACGGCCTTACCTGGTCGCATCTCGGTACAGGGCCTTCAATCCGCCAAGAGTTGATTTACGGGTTGGGACAGGCCCCCCAACAAATGGAACATAATCAATGATGTAATCACAGACATGAATCCAGGATTCAATGCTATCGGCCTCACTCGTTCCCCAGTCATTGTACCTTAGGTCAGCATGCGGTAAATCATTGCCGCCTTTTTCACAAAATGAGTATTGGTCGATTGTGTATTCTGGTCCATTATCTAGAACGCAGTTATTGACTATGAGGTTGGTAAACCCCTCAAACCTTATTGATCCGAGGGAAACCTCAAAAATTTCTGTATCGTGAATTTCAACAGACGAATAAACCCCTTGCAAAGAGATTGCGTACCCCTGGTTTGAAAAAAGACAGTTTGTGATAGCTAAGTTAACTGAGGCTGCCCCAATCCCTTCAACATCTTGCTGATCAAAAAAACAACCATCAACAACTATTGATCCTGCTCCCGGTGTCCTGAGTCCATGTGCCCCACCAATAAATTGAGAGGTAACAAATGAAGATGTGACTGTACCTTGAATATGAACCGCAACTTGATTGAACACATATTCCGGATCGAGAAGAAAAGAACAATTATTTACCAAGAGCTCACTATTCCCAGATGAATAAAGCATTTTGCCATTGTGAAAGGCATAACTAAACTCAGTTTGTTCAACAGAGATATTTGCAGGACCAACAGTAATAAGTCCGTAATAAGTATTACTGAACATACAGGATACTATTTCAAAGTTTGGAGCAGGATTGCCACCCACTGCGTAAGCAATATGCTCAAACCCGATTCCTTCAATATGAACATTTAGACTTCCCCAATCCGGTCCAGCCTCAATCCCTCTTGATCTTGGCTGAGAAAAGTCCCAAGCTTCCTCCTGGCCAACAATTGTCTGATCACTGCCGGAACCAATCAGTGTCAACTCTTCCTGTTCAATCAAAATATATACAGGGACAGACCAACCAGGTGTTGTGACAATTTCCCGTTCGTCAAACCGCCCAGGACCAATAAGGATTGTATCTCCTGAAACAGCCGCATTGACGGCATGTTGTATAACAGTAAAATCACCAGATCCGTCACGTTCTACACGAATAGTGTTGGCAGCTGACCACTGGACCCAGACAACACATATAAAAACAACCAGCCATTTTTTCATGATAGTCTCCATACTCAACTTAAAGCCAAATTCGAAGGGAGCCAAATGATCCTGTTAGATTGGACCTACTTCACCAGGACCAATCTTGTTGAAAGCTTCAGTGCCCCTGAGCTAAGCATGGCAGCGTACACTCCACTTGCTGACCTCGACCCCGAATTGTCTCGGCCGTCCCACACACATTCATGCTCTCCCGCATCAAAATGTGCATTGACAAGTGTTCGTACCCGTAGTCCACGAATATCAAAAATTTCTAGCTGAACTAAACCTGGTTTTTCGGTACAGAAACGAATTTTTGTTTGAGGATTAAATGGATTTGGCCAAACTGAAAGACCGAATTTCGGCTCTAAAAGCTCAATCTCAGATTCGGTAACTCTTTCGTTCCCACAAGATCCATTCGGTATGTCAAGAACCAAGATATCCCATGATTTATCCGTTGACATAACTGGTTCTACAGCCATTTGATACTCTGGGCTGAATGGTTGCCAATCAACACCATCGGCTGTTGTCCAGCACCCCCGTATCCCAGTTCCGACTTGGTATCCAAAACCAGAACCGCCGCCATTTCCTTCATGCGAAAAGGCACTGTCCTCTGGCAAACGGAAAATCAAATAGAGACCAGAAGATGACGAAGCCAGTGGCTGAGAAAATACCACCTCACTCCAATCCGATTCTTCTCCGACAACATTAGTGGCAACAGAGATTGCCTGGGCCATTAATTTAGGAGTATTTGACTCTCCAGCGACAGCCATCAACATCGGAAAAACTGCAAATTCATCATTGTTATACCAACGAACCCCCTCAACGGCGGCATCTTCCTCAAGCGGGACCCAAACAGCAAAGGCGGTTGACGCTCCAACATGCGACAAACCAAACACTCCCTCAACACTTGGTGTCCCGGCTAAACCAAAACTTGCCCACACAACCATTAGAGTAGCAAAAAGGGCATTAACTCCAAATCTCTTTTTCATTTTCCCAATCCTCCTCTTTAAGGGGAAATAACACAATAGGGAACCACCAAATTGTTTTTTTGGGATTCTGACTCGTAATCAATGACCCCGCTGACAGCTTTATGGCCAACCTTAATTGACCCAAGGCAAGGGACATTATTCCATTCAATTCGATGGTAATAAGTGCCACTGGAAATAATATAACTAGAAGTGGAAACTACATTTGGCGTCACCGCAGAAAGCTCGGTTAAAGTTCCATACCCGGGAACAGTTAAGGGCGAAGTAAATCTAATTTTGTTCAAAGCCTGAGTACTTGGGAAATCGGTCTCCCACTCAAAAATCCACTTCTGGAACTCATCATTAATCTTGTATTCCACGATCCCATTTACCGAACTCTCAAGAATAGTTGGTAAGTCTAGAACAATAGTAGTATATTGATCAATTGGCGGTGAGTAAATTACTTGATCTTGGCCGCATGGCCAAATTACTTCAACCTTATCAACGTTTGTCATGTTGCCGAGACCAAAAACAAGGTCAAGGTCATGCTGGCCTGCACGGCCACTTCCTCCATCAACAAGCTGTGCCCGCCTCGAACCGCCCGAATAAATAATAACTGTTGCACCGATACCACGATAATTACATGAAGAGTTGAGCGCTTCAAGACGTATACCTATCCAATTGTGTCCTGTTTCTGGTGGAATCGACTCCCATGCCTTGAAGAAAAAATGGTTCGCGCGCGGTACACATGTATATAATTCCGTGTAGCCGTCCATATTAAAATCACCGGCACACATCCCCAATGTTTGTGCGGCATCATCCTCGTCCCAAGAAATTTCGCTACTAGATAGTTCATAGTTGATACTGTTTCTAAAATAGTAATGTTGAAGATTATTCCGACGATGATCATTGGCAACAACAATATCGATATTACCATCAAGATCCCCATCGAAAACTTCAAGATCCGTAGGCTTCGTCTCCCAAGAACCACCACTCTGATAAGAACGGCTCCATCTGTGTTGCAGTTTTCCCGTCCCTGTGCCAATTCCACCTTCATCATTATAATCATTATAAAACCAGCCTACTTTTAGCTGGTGGTGATAGGCAACGTCCAAATCGCCATCATTATCAAGATCAGCCACTGCACCGTAACCCTTTGAATTATTCCAATAATTTCCATGGTCTGGTAAAAGGGTTTGTGTTTGGTTTGTAAATGTACCATTGCCGTTATTTTGATAATATGCCGAGTATCTACCAGCACCAAATACAACACCATTCTGGGCCGACTGAACCAACACCAAGTCAACATCATGATCCTGATCAAAGTCTGCCCATAATGCTGACAAAACTCGCTCATGGTCGGTGGAAAGACCCGCAGCAACAGTAACTTCTTCAAACTCACCTGGGGTACCAGCTTCAGCATAATTATTTCTATAGAGATGTAATTCTTCACTAATGG
>JADGDX010000077.1:0-2530 GCA_016744675.1 Desulfuromusa sp.
GCTCTGTTGATGACCCAAGTTAACAAGGTTAATGAAGAAAACTTTTGGGGCCCACTGACCGAAGATAATCATGGTCATGTCACCGATGTTCATATTGATGAGCGTGTTGCTGCTCTTACAGCTGAACTTACAAGCTGGACAGGCGCAACAGGAACACCAGCAGTTAAAATCTCCATGATGCACGTTGCCTTTAAAGATCAGCACGGTGTTTCACCTGCCGGTATGGCATGGGGTTCTGGTGTGGGTAATGACCCAACTAACCCAGCTGATGATAACTCTAACCCTTGCCTCGATTGCCACTCCACAGTTGCTAACTTCTACAATGGTGGAATCGATACTGTTGGTGATAATGCTGACATCTACTGGAACAACGACGTCGTTCCATTTACCAAAGTTAACGGATTCTCTCAAGCAACTGATATGCACCCGAACGTCAAGGACCGCTTTGCTGTCCGTTCATTGGCTTCTCGTGTAACAACTGGAACTGTTGATGTCGGTGGTACAATCTTCAACACCACAACTGATCTAGCACGTGCTGCAACCATGTACGAAGAAACCTTCATGGGTAAAGCAGGGTACGTTTCTTCCTTCACTTCTTCAGCCGCTATCGGTTTTGGTGGCTTTGAAAAAGGTTGGTTGCTCCGTGTTCAAGTCCAGGATCAAGCTACAGGTACCGCTGTTGAGCGGACCCGTATGGTCAGTGGAGACGTCACAGATGTGACAACTCTGCTAGCTAACCTTGCTGGTGGTGCCGCTGACTTTACAGATAATAATGCAAACGTTGATCCTGCAGATAATTTCAACTTTGTTATCTCTGATAACGGCGCAGGTGGTATTACAATTACAGCTGAACCTGGTTTCTTGATCCGTCTCACCGGTGGTGGTAGTGCTGGTGCTTTCAACATGACAGGTGCTGCATGGGTAGCAACACCATGGACTGACGTCGATGGTAATACTTATGCTGGTCGTACTGACTGGGTTAATTACCTGAATGACCTTGATGGTGACGGAAGTGACTTAACTTTCAATGCTGGTTCTTACGGTATTGGTGTTGATCCTAATGCTGTTATCGCCAACGTTAACGGCGGAGCCGCTGTTGAAGCTGGTGTTGCGGTTAACTTGGTTGCTGACGAAACTGTCAACACACAAGGTAGCTTCACCTACAGCTGGATCTGTAATGACACAGCTGATGAAACCTTGGCTGGTGCAACTGCCAGCAAGACCTTCGACACACCTGGAACATGGACTGTCACTCTCCAGGTTCTTGACGAAGAAGGCAAGCTAGCTCAAGAGCATCAGCAGGTTGTTGTTGTGAACCCAATAGCTGCAACAACCATCAGCTATCTTGAAACAGCTCCTGGCGTGTCTGTACCACAGACCATTACCTTCAATAACCTTCCAGCCGCTGCAGAGCAGTTGAAGATTATTTGGGGTGATAGCCAGATCCAAGAAGTTGCTGTAACAGGTGCAAGCATGAGTGTTCAGCATCAATTCCGTGGCTACAATGCCTACGACGAAGGGACATACTTTGAGTACGATATGAGTGTCTTTGTTCAGGAATTGCTTGATGATGTTGATGCATGGGGCAACCCAATCGTCATTGAAAATGTTCTGGAAGTTCAAAGCCAGACAATTCAGGTTACTGACGATCTGTAATCAGAACACTATTTATTAACCCATAACACTTGGGCCCGGGAATTTTTCCCGGGCCCATTTTTTTGTCGAATTATCAGGAGAATAAACCTAAAATACCTACCGGCGCGGCATAGGAATTGCTGCTTTTAGTCTGGCTGGTGGAAATAGTGTCATTTAACCTTGTTTTTATTGAATAAAAAATCTAATCAGAGGGAACCTATGAAAATTACGAGGTGTTTCTTTTTAATACTACTATTTCTGCTTTACTCTTCGATACCTTCTTTTGCAGAGTTTGAACATGGTTGGCCATCGATTTCGCTGGTCTCTGGTGGTTACAGTTTTGATGGCCAGCCTGGTTTGACAATTGAGCCAACCTACGGGCTTCGTCTTGGCTATGAAATCAAGGGGAGTCATATGGTCGAGCGCTTGGGGATAGAGGCATTATATCAGCGCGTTGAAGGTCAGATCGATGCACTAGGTAGTGATGTGATTGCCTCTCAGGTTCGCCTTGATCTGCTTTATCTGTATAGACCGATAAAGAAATGGTTGAAGATCACACCTTTTGTAAGCGTTGGGGCGGGAGCTCAGATCCTTGAAAGGGATGAGGAGACACAGACAGATCCTGTTGTTGCGTGGGGGTTTGGTTTCAAGTTGCCATTGGGGGATTCTTTTGCGCTGCGTGCTGATGTTCGCCATGTTATGATTTTTGCAGATGAACAAATGAATGAATTTGAATATACTACAGGTCTACACTATGCCTTTGGAAAGCCAAAAACTGCTCGTCCTCAAGATGTGGTGAGGGTCGATTCTGATAGTGACGGGGTCTTTGATGACCGTGATGAATGTCAGAGGACACCGGTCGGAATGAACGTTGATCGAAAGGGCTGCCCGATTA
>JADGDX010000077.1:2540-6147 GCA_016744675.1 Desulfuromusa sp.
GTATAGATACCGATAATGATAATGATGGCATTTCTGATGTAAATGAACTCATATGGGGCTTTGACCCTTTAGACCCTAGTGATGGTGGAGATACCGATAGTGATGGAGATGGTGTTGCTGATCCCTATGATCAGTGCCCAAATAATCCACCCGGATTTGAAGTGAATTCTGATGGTTGTATGAAAGTGTCCAATTAAGGGGTTAAATGTGGCAAAAGATCGGCCGATTAAGCTTAGTTTTAGTTTAGGGTTTCAGATTAAGTATTGTCTGATCATTGCGATATTATTCGCGATTGCCAGTGGTTTACTTTATTTATTGCTAGATCGGGCTCTGGGGGGTGGTTATCGAGAAAGTTTGAGGACACTCTATTTTCTTGATCAGAACCTTCCTTTCTATTTGTCTATAATGGCTTTGCTGTTAACTTTGTTTATTCTCCTCCTGACTTTGGTTGTGACTCTTCTGGTATCGCACCAGATTGCTGGCCCTGTTTTTCGCTATGAAGATGTTCTCAAGAAAATGATATCAGGTGTTTTCCCGAAAAAAGTATCGACACGCCAATCGGACCAGTTGAAATTATTGGTGGGGTCTTTAAATAAGCTTACAGACCGCTGTCGCGATACCTTTGAGAGCGCTGGCGAACTGTCTATGGTTGTCGATAAAAAGCTCAGTGATGATGGGATGGACAATGGTGATCTGCTGAAGCAAAAGATTGCCAAGGTGCGTCATGCCATGGGCGAGAGGGGAGCCGAGTGAAGTTGCGCTTAAGCTCAATTCTTCTGATGGTGCTTCTGTTGGTTGGAATGATCTCTGGAGTAACGATCTGGTGTGACTTCGACAACGAAGGCCATGAATTTAGTGGGCGTTGCAATTTTTGTCACGTGACAACTCCTCAGGCAGGGGAAGATCTTCGTTTTACCCGTTCTATCAGTCATCTTTGTCAGGATTGCCATGGTGTTTCACGGAACAATTCTCACCCGATTGGGGTCTTGCCGCAGATTGATATCCCGGACATGTTCCCCCTTGACTGGGCAGGAAAGATGACCTGTGCAACGTGCCATGATCCGCACTCGTCATCAAGGAATCAATACCTGCGGACAGAAGCTCGCGGGCGTGATTTCTGTGTGCTGTGTCACACAAGTTTTTTGCCTCTGGATGATCCACACATTGGGACAATCAGTATAGCCCATTCAAAATCGGGTGTTTACGATTCCGATTCCCCATGGGCTCAAATATTGGATCCGATCTCCCTCGAATGTTTGAGTTGTCATGATGGTGTTATCGCATCAGATGCCAGCTATAAAATTGTTGGTGGTGATGCTGTTACCTATGAACGCGATGGGCTCTCTCATCCGGTTGGGATGGATTATCGTAAATCAGCAATGAACGATCGGGAATTGAGAGATGTTGGAGCACTTTCACCTTATATCGCTCTCTACGATGGTAAGGTTGGTTGTGCCTCTTGTCACAACCCGTATTCATCTCAACATCGCATGTTGACGATGAATAATGCCGGTAGCGCTTTGTGTCTGGAATGTCATATTAAATAAGTTTCCTCAGGAGTTGTCGTATGGCCAGACCAAATATTTTTAATCGTCGATACCTCATACAGAAAGGTTTTCAGGGGAAGTTTATTCTCCTTTATGCCCTTGCTGTTTGTACTGTTGTGGGCTTGGCAACGGGGTTTCTTTATCTTCAGATAGGGGCTGCCGTTGAAGATCATCTTTATCGGACCCATATCAAAATTGAACGCGTTGGTGATTTTTTAGTTGATCTGATGTTTAGCGCCAATTTTTATTCAATACTGGCCATTGTGCTTACGGTATTGGTTATTTCCCTAATGGTTTTTAAGGGGATCAATGCGACATTTCAAAGGATTGATAGTGCTATAGAGACGATGGCTTTGGGCGATTTCAGTCAACCTTATAGGCAAGGCTATGCCTTTGCGGAGGTTGGCGACTTACGTTTTTTACTTGAGCAAGTGCGGTTGGATAATCAGAATCGCTTTAGTCAACTCTCTTCGGTATTAGCTGAATTGGAAGAGGGTGTAGAGCAACAGGATAAGGATAGAATCAATACGGGAAAGATTCAACTTGATATGATTTTGAGTGAAATAGAACTGTCATGAATATTGTTTTTTTTAAAAAACAGAAGGGATTACATGGTGAGTAAAACGAAAGAAATATTGATACTTCTAGTGATCATGATTGTCTTTGGTTGTGGTAGCGCTTTGGGTGCTGAAGATAAGTATGTTATCGCTAAAGTGGGAGATATTGAAATTACTGTATTTGAGCTTCAACGTGAGACACAAAGAATTCTGCCCTTTACCAAAAGCTTCCATGGTGGTGTTTCGAAAGAAAAATTGCTGTCAATTCGAAAAATGGCCTTTGATCGGTTAATTGATCAAGCCTATAAAGTTCGTTATGCCAACAATAATGGAATTACTGTTCCTGAGAGTCAGCTTAATAAAAAAGTTGATAAAGTTCTTAATAAATTTGGCAGTGGCGAGTCTTTGGAAAAGGCACTCGGTGATGAAAGTTTCAGCCGCTTTAAGAGCTCAGTGGCACGACTTCTTGTTGCAGAGATAGCAGAAGATCAGGCTGTAAATGCAAAAGCTGATGTTGGTGATGAAGAGCTTTTGACTTTTTATCGCGGCAATAAGTTTATGTATCAGCGTCCCAAAACTTATCGGGCCAGTCATATTTTGATTAAGGTTGATCCCAGTCTGGTTGGGGCTGAGAGAGAAGAGTTTGTTGTTAAAGCTCAGGAGTTAGCAACAAAAGCAAAAGCGGGGGAAGACTTCTATAATCTCGCTTATTATAACTCCGATGAAGACACCAAGTTTGTCGGTGGTGACATTGGTTACTTTCACAGCGGACAAACGGTTAAAGAATTTGAGGATGCTGTTCAGGAGATGGAGCCCGGAGATATTGTTGGTCCGGTAGAGACGATTTCTGGTTTTCATGTCATTAAGCTGACAGACGTTCAGGAAGCACGTTTGCTTGAATTTGATGAAGTGAAGAGCAAGATTAAGAAAACAATTGAAGATAAAAGGCGTCAACAACTTTTTGATGAATGGATGACGGACTTGAAAAGTCAGGTGACAACTGAAATTTATCATCCTGATTTAAAATTATAGGAACCGAGGAGGAAAGAGTGAATAAAAAATGTTTTATGATGTGTTTGTGCTTGATGCTAGTGGTCGGTTTTTCTCAGAGTTCAATGGCATACAAAGATATGTCTCTAGAAGAGATTCGTGCTGCTGCTGAAGATGGTGACGCCACCGCGCAGATCAAATTAGGCGTTGCTTATTCAACGGGTGTCAATGTTGATGAGGCTACAGAAAAGTCCGTGGAGTGGTACACGAAGGCTTCCGACCAAGGTCACGCTGTTGGTCAATGGAATCTGGCCTTTATGTATATTCGTGGCGAGGGGGTCGACATGGATGAAAAAAAGGCCCGTGAATTATTTGAAAAATCAGCGGTACAGGGGTTTGCCCCTGCTCAATATGATCTTGGTATGATGTGTCTGTATGGTATGGGAGGAAAGCGCAGTCGCGTTGAAGCACTGAAGTGGGTGCGTCAGGCTGCGGATCAGGATTACCGTGAGG
>JADGDX010000078.1 GCA_016744675.1 Desulfuromusa sp.
CTCCCGAGCAACACCGTACTTTTGTAAAACTGCAAATCCCTGCGTCGCATCAATGACGGTTGTAATCGAGCAGAAGTCGAGTTGATCTTCCAGTTCGGACACTTCATTTAAAAAATTGGCCGGATTTGCCAGCCCGGTTGTTTCGACAACGACAAAGTCAGGTTGAAAACCGGAAATTATTTCTGAGAGTGCCAGTTTCAAGCTGCCAGATAGTGTGCAGCAGATACATCCTTCATCCATTTCGGTCACAGCGTAATGCTGGCCGATCAGGTGGGTATCAAGGCTTTTGGCTCCAATTTCATTTTGAACTATAGCGACAAAGGCATTACGCTCGGCCTGATATTCAATAAAATGATTAAGGAAGCTGGTTTTCCCTGAGCCAAGAAAGCCAGTCAGGATGATTAATTTCGGACGCTCAGTGATGCCCATTGTGTTTTTATCAACACTGAAACGGGCTCCGGGAACTTGCGCCTGCCACCAGGTTTCATCTGCATATTCAAGCGGCTTGGGATCGGGTGCATGCCACAGAATATCGTTTTGATAACGACCGTCAAGCTGAGTTTGTGGAGAGTCTTCTCCCCACGTCAATGCGAAATTAATCAGTTTGATTTCTGAACGCTCTTGCTGTTCTACTTTCTGCTGCTGCTGGTGATAGATGTAGAGATGCCCGGTTTGATAACTTCGCCTCAAGTTCTCCGGCCCGTTTTCAAAGCAAAAACTGAACGACGTTGCCATGACCCTGAAAAAATCAAGGGCAAGAGAAAATGCAGCGAGATTCTGATCCATTTCACCAGGCGCAACTACCTGCTCCTCCCGGTTGTTTTTCGTAATGGTTACGCCATCGGCACTGATCAGGATCAGTTGCTCGGTTGCTTCAAGTGAAAGTTCTACGGCGCTGTTTGAAGAATTGTAGGTAACCTGGAGTTGTCCGATATGGAAAAGATCTTTAAGAGTGTCATGACTTGTAAATTCACGGATATGTTGCAGATAGTCTGGCTTTAGGGCTTCAATGCAGGCAGCGACAGAAAATGACTCTAACCACTCTTCTTCTGGTGAAGGAAAATAATAGAGATCAAATGTAGCGAACCCCTGCTCATCTTTCTGAGTCGCCCCGGCAAAGTTGATCCCGAATACACCCTCCTGCGTGGCGATTTTAAGGCTAAAACCATTGTTCGGACATTCTTTGACCCCGCGCCAACCGAGCCGTTGTCTGACGCCAGGAATGAAGTTGGCTCGTAACAGAATGGCAGGGAGCAGTTTTGTGACCACCTGTTCTGTATTCTCAAGGACGGCTGGTGGCAGAATCGTGTTCAGATGTTTTAACATGTCGAGTTTTCTCACAATTCTTTGGCGCATAGCCGGGCTGCCCAGTAAGGGCAACCCGATATTGTACAGGCAACCTACAAGGTTTCAGGTTACCCGAAGGTGATGACATCCCCATTGCCTAAATATGCCTTGTCCTTAGAGCGGAATCGAGACGTCCCTTCGATGACCGGATAGCCTGCCGTAATAAATTTCTTGGCGCATAAAACTCCGGTACAATGGTTACATCCGATGCGGTCAAAATCGTAGTTTCGCAAGGAAATGACCAAGTCGTCATACTTCGGATCCCAGTCGTCGAATGGTGAAATATGTAACCCGCCGTAGATCCCGTGGAAGTTATCATTTTCATACTTAATTTCTTTATATGCGGTTTCGGCAAACTGGATGATCCCTTGATGGCAACAACCCGTGACGCTAACCAGACCCTTGTCGGCAACGTTGAAATACATCGATTGTTCACCGTAGACTCGGCAGATGATCGGGATATCAAAAACATAGGTCGCCATTCCGGGAATGTGTGGATTTAACCCTATTGGTACGGTAACGACTTTTCCTGTGTGACCGCAATCTTTGATGTATTGTAGCCCTTCCGAATAAAAACCTTCAGGAATGTAGAGGGTTATCGTTGGGTCATATTTGAGTGTGACGGGCAGGCCCCAGAAGTGATCGAAGTGCTCGTGAGAGATAAACAATGCTTCAATTTCTCGGTTGAGAAGCATCTTGTCGATCCCTTCCCGTTTGAAACATTCGTGGGTCCAAGCATAACTCCAGCCGGTATCGAGCAAGAACTTTCGTTTTTTCCCCGACATTTCTTCAACTTCGACCAGAGCGGCAAAGCCGCCAGCATTTTCTGGGTGGACACAATTTTTCACACAGATGTCCCAAGCCTCGTCAACTTTGTCAGGGAGTAGATGCTTTATTTTTGCCATTCCATCTTCATAGCTACCTTTGCCCAGTCCCTTGCCGTTGCCGAACGGAGGCCAGTTATAATCGTACTGGTTGACCAATAAGCCACCGGCACCCTTGATATCCCCCATTAAGACAGAGTTTTCAAACCAGCTGGTTTCACTGACATTAGTCACCTTGACACTTTTGCAGACTCCAATATCTGTCATCCTCCGGACAGTTTCCGGGAAATGTTGTTTTCTTAAGGGTGAATAAGAGTAGACTCCCATGGCACCAAGCATACCGAGGCCGACGCCAGTTGTAGCTCCTTTGAGAAAATCACGACGTTTTATTTGTCCAGACATAATATTATCTCCTGTGCTGCGTCTATTTGATCAGATCAATCGACTGGTAGAAATATGGCAATGCCCAAACGGTGACAAAGAAAAAGACAACTCCCATCACCGCACCGGCACCAAGACCGAGACCAAATTTTGGCGTTGGTTTGACCGCTTCAATCTGCTCTTGATGAGCGCTGTGCTCAGCTTCGAGTTCTGCTGCTGTCTTCGGCACCATTTTCCAGCCAGGCCAGTTGTCCATAAACCAGTGCTGAACTAGCATCAAGTTGACAAGCCAGATCATCGGGATCATCGGGAACTGTTGTGGATGCGAGATCCCCTTTTGCGTTCCAAGGAACAGGTGAGACGTTTTGTAGTACGCGATGTAGAGTAAAACACTGGCAACAATGGTAATCAGCGTACGGATTGTCACGTTGACTGGCATACTGAATTTGCGTGGCCAGTTGCCAAAGTAGAAGTTCAGGAACAGGGCTGGGACGAGCATGAAAATAGCCATCTCACCGACATGTAGCCACCGCCAGTCAGGAGCAAATCCCCTCCGTGTGCCACGAATCGCTTCACCGAAAGTCAACTCTTGGGCAAAGTAGAAGAAAAAATGCATGGCTAAGGCGATACCGATAATACCAAAGAAGCATGTAAAACGGCGGCCCCAGTCGTTTTTGATCAAGTTGAAAGGGTAGCGTTCCCAGATGGTTTCCACCAACCAGACGACAACGGTGCAACACATAATCCAACTGACATGGAAGTTTCCAGAAACGGTGTCAGCAAATTCTTCCCAATAAGGAGGAGCGATGGAGGTGAAGTATTGCCACGGGTGATAAAGGATGCCCATATGCGGATGCATGGTGACAAAATAGACCAGAGTTGAGAGGAAGAAGGTGAGCATCAAAATGGAGAACCCTTTAGCGGGTTGCGCCATCTTCTGCCAGGGGGCTTCTTCAAAGGCGACAACCCATGCCGGAGAGAGCCAAGAAGCGATGGCGGCAAACATCAGAATCGCCAGAGATGCATATTCAATAGCGAAAAAACTGGTGATACCGGGAAGTTTTTCCAGTTGCTCAGGATTGAAATAGGCGAGGCCATAATTCCCTAAGAAACCCTCGAAAAAGCCTTTGATAAGCAGGACGAGTATTCCTACCGACACAGCCGTCAAGACAATTCCTTTTTGCAGCGGGTGGGCTGACTCCAACCAACTTCTTTTGAAAGGCCAATAGTTAAAAATATAGACCATCCAAATCATCATAATCAGCCACCAGCGACAGTACATATATCCTACATAGGGGGTATACATACGCATGTAGCCCCGCGGATCCTGGAAAATCCACCAGGTGGCATAAAAGACAGCAAACAGTAAAGCTATACTGACAAAGGCCGGAATCGGTCCCGACCACCGTTTCACTAACTTACGTTCCTCAAGGAATCCTGCACCAAACTTTTCCATAATGTCCTCCTAGCGACGTATAGTTCCCCTCCAATTCAGTTTTGATGACCAATATCGTTTAGCTACCTGGTGGACCTAGTTTCTTGGCAATGGCCGCCAGGACAGCTTTTTTGTTGTGTGGGTCCAGACTCATATTATGGGCTTCTTTCTCTAGCAGTTCGGGAGAGAAATCGGATTCGAAGGGGTATTGACTGGGGTTCTGAAGGGGCTCTGGCTGAGGAGAGATTGCTTGTAGAAAGCTTTTTGATGCCTGTGCGGTTTGAAGCAATGTTTGTAGCAGAAATTGTTTTCTACTCATCGTTTCTGCCATTGAGGTCTCCTCTATAGCATGAAGGCTCTTCCTAAAATATGCCTTGTCCTGTGGCTGAAATTTTGATTGTTGATAACCTGCTTAACTCAGTGAGGCATGGTTATACTATTCTTGGTATTAAGTATAGCATCTTGTTTGCGGGATTCAACATGGCTTGTGCGGTTATTGTTGGTTTTTTTGTTTTATTGTGCCGATCCTACTGGTTGCTCACTTTTGATCAGGTGGTATAGAATGAAAAAAGTCAGAAAGCTTTTTCACACCGCAGTTATCGATCGATTAGGATTATGAAAACGAGAAAAGAACGTGCCGCATATATTGCTCAAAAACTTGATGAGTTATATCCACAGCTGCCTATTCCCTTAGACCACAGCGATGCCTACACTCTCTTGGTTGCGGTGTTGTTATCAGCCCAATGTACGGATGTGCGGGTCAATATTGTCACCCCGGCGCTTTTTGCTCGGGCAAATAATCCTCTGGTGATGGCAAAGCTCTCTGTTGCTGAAATCAAGGAGTGTATTGCCACCTGTGGCCTCGCTAACAGCAAAGCAAAGAACATCAAGAAACTGTCTGAAATACTCATTGAAAAGTATGATGGCGAAGTCCCACAAACATTTGAACAACTGGAGGAACTTCCGGGGGTGGGCCATAAAACAGCTAGCGTCGTGATGATTCACGCTTTCAAGATACCCGCTTTTCCCGTTGATACCCATATCCACCGTTTGGCCCAGCGCTGGGGATTGAGTAAAGGGAAAAACGTCGAACAGACAGAGACGGACTGTAAAAAACTTTGGTCGGCTGAAAACTGGGAAAAGCTCCACTTGCAAATTATTACTTATGGCCGCGAATACTGTAGTGCAAGGGGGTGCGACGGAACCAAATGTGAAATTTGTCGTACCACCTATCCCAATCGGAAAAAGCCCTTTGTTGCCAACAAAGCATAACCCAGTACGGTTGTTATGACATGCTGATACAGAAACAATAATTATCATGGAAAAAAAACCGTTCATCGTTGGGATCCCCGGAGAAAGTCACAGTGACGTTACTTCCTGGCGGGCGATACTCTCAGCAATCCTTCTCACTGCTGCTATGTTAATCATTGTGCAGATTGTGGTGGAGCAACCATTGCTCATGGCAGAGCGGTTGTTTCCGGGAACGGGGTGGGTTGAAATTATTCTTCTGTCTTTGTATGCGGGTTTTTTAACACCCAAAATCCTTAACCCTAAAACATCTGTTCGCTGGAGAACAATTCTTTGGCTGACCTTTTCGATTATTTTCTTTAGCCAGTTGGCTCTTGGTATTCTTGGCTTTGACAGTTTTCTGATGGGGGAACATCTCCATTTTCCCATTCCTGCATTAATTGTGGCCGGCCCGATCTATCGGGGAGAAAACTTTTTTATGCCCATTCTGTTTGGCAGTACGCTGTTTTTTATCGGCCCGGCGTGGTGTAGTTACTTTTGCTATTTTGGTGGGTGGGATTTTTGGTCAAGTCAAAAGGTTAAATTGCCGCGCCCGCAAACTCAATGGCGTCGTCCCATTCAGATAGCTATTCTTATTCTCGTTGCTGGTTGTGCTTATTTTTTTCGAGTTTTTGAACTGCCGGGTTCATTGGTGGCGAGCGTGACAGCCCTTTTTGGTTTGGGTGGTCTTTTTGTTGCTTTGGTTCTTTCAAGGCGACAAGGCTCTATGGTGCACTGTACTTACTATTGTCC
>JADGDX010000079.1 GCA_016744675.1 Desulfuromusa sp.
TGTTTATATGGTGTTTTGGATCGAAAATCTTCGCCGGTGAGTCCCGTTTTGCGATCATTGATAACGGTTCGTGTCTCACAATTGAATTGGTGCCGATTTTGCGTTGATATTAATTCTTCTGTCCTGATAAAGCGCGCAGGCTCCAGTGATAAGGTTGAAGCTCTGAGTCATTGGAAGCAAAGCGATCTTTTTAGTGCTGAAGAACGCGCTGCATTAGACTATGTCGAGGCGATGACAGATAGTAACAACCATGTTACCGATGCGATGGTTGGTGAGCTTAAAAAATGGTTTACGGATGATGGAATTGTAGAGTTGACTGGCTTGATTGCATTTCAGAATCTTTCAAGCAAATTTAATAGTGCCCTTGATATGCCGCCACAAGGATTCTGCGAGATTATGTCTAATAATAATCCTTCTCGGTAAAGATCAAGGCAAATTTTCTTGAATGCTGGTGAGGGTATCAACTGCGCCACTGGCAAAGGAAAAATGTGGTGAGCGTATTTGTGGTTCGCGCGGGTTGATTCGTAAGACCCTTGCTTGTTCTCTGCTTCCTAGCTGTTCACTTAAATTGCGAATCGTTGGCACTGCAGAACCCGCACCCATTTCAATGACGACGAGTCTTCCAGCACTGTTTTTTTGTAAAAAATCATCAAAGTTTTCTTCTTGAATTGCAGAGCGTTTTGAAAGCCACGAGTAATCCCCAAACATGAGGATATTTGGTCGAGCGACTTTTCCACATTTTGGGCAGCGGGGGACTTCAGCTGCTCGCATGCTCGATTCATCAATTTGATATTCAACAGTGTTAGGCCAGATCTTACGGTGGCAAGGAACTGTACATTGGAGGTGGTGGATAGAACCATGAACCTCTAGAATGTGATCTTCAGGAAATCCAGCCTTCTGAAATTGTCCATCAACATTTGAGGTGGCAACGAAGTAATCAAGGTTGAAATTTTTGATCCAACTTTGGAGCATATGAAAACCGCAGTGTGGAGTTGTCTCACGGTAGAGGTTGGTGCGGTGGCCGTAGAAACCCCATCCGAAATGGGGATCACCTTCAAAGTGTTCTGGGTTGGCTGCTTGAACAAAACTGAGCCCCAACCGTTCATACATAGGGTATGAATTCCAAAAACCTTGATTGCCACGAAAATCAGGGAGGCCTGAGTCAACTCCCATTCCGGCTCCAGCTGTTATGACGATAGCGGTTGCTGTGCGGATATACTCGGCAGCTTCGGCGTAACGTGGTTCAATCATAATGTGCCTCCGTGAAGGGATCAGGTTTAAATCGCAACAGAAACAGGTATTGGTTTTAAAATAATAGTTAGATCTTGGGGGGAGAGTTCGACCAGCAAGCCGCGACGACCTGCATTGATAACGACCCTTTCTAGGGTGCTGATTGTCTCTTCCATGTAGACGGGGAGGGGGTGTCGGGTCCCAAAGGGTGAAATCCCTCCAATCTGATATCCGGTTAACGAGTCTGCTTTGTCAGCTGTGCAGGGAGAAATCTTTTTGACTTTCATCTGGCGTGCGAGATGTTTCAGTGAAACTTCGCAATCACCATGCATTAAGATGATGAGTGGGGTTTGTTTTTCATCTTCCATAACCAACGTTTTGATGATTTCATGCTCATCAATATTTAATTCTCGAGAACTTACCCGTGTTCCACCTTTGTCTTCGTATTTATACGGGTGGGGAATAAATTTAACCTTGTGTTTTTTTAACATCCTGATTGCGGGTGTGGATGGAACTTTATCTCTTGCCATGGAAACCTTCCTAATAGTTTAAAATAGCCAGGAGATTGGGATAAAGGCAATGCTGATAGCCGTGATGGCTGCACAAAGAATAGCAATATTTCTAAAAAGATTTTCTGTTCTGCGTTGATCACGTATTGCCACAGGCATAAACCAACCGAGAATCGCCCCAGCAATTGCACCACCTAGGTGGGCAGCATTATCTGCACCAACAATAAAGCCAAAAACAAATGCCATAACAGCCCATTGAAACATGAAGTTACGGCGTTGCAGGGCAATTCCTCCCCCGACACGATGGTAATAACTGATTGAAAAGCCAATCAAACCAAAAATGGCGCCTGAGGCACCAACAACAACAGATTGAGGGTGCCAGAATAAACCGGCGACAGTTGCTAGAAGTGAGCTGGACGTATAAACAGTCAGTAAGCGCGACCATCCAATTTCAGTTTCAAGAAGGGGACCGACCTGATAGAGGACGACCATATTGAAGCCCAAATGGATTAATCCTCCATGGGTAAACGCGTAAGTGATACACCGCCACCATTCCGTATGTTGCAGAACATAGGGCCAAAATTGACCTCCCCAGTGAACCATCAAGCGTGGTGGTGGGTTCATAATAGCTGACATGCCGAGACCGAGGATTGTTCCGTGGAGAACCATCAAGGTAAAGAGGATTAAATTCGCATAAATGAGTATTTGTACGAGTGAATTTCCTCTCAGAGATGTTTTTAGAAAAAATTGATTTCGGGCATTCAAAATGGTGCTCCTAATATAAACAAATGATTTGTCCTAATTTAGGTAAACATGTTTAGCATTATATGTAAGAAGAGTGGGTTTTAAATCATCCTTCACGTTGTAACTATAATAAGTTTTTTAACCAACCAAGGGCAACAAATGTCCCGATCGAAGAGCCAATCGATGAGAAAAGAAAAACAAGAAGAACTCTGGCCAAACGGTTTTGCCACCACCCTTTGAATGTTGTCAGGTCATCGCCAACATGTTCCATGTCACGAACCGTTGGCGCAGCAACAAAAGATTGTACTAGCCCGGTGACAAATCCGGCACCGATTGTCGGATTAAGGGACGTGATCGGCGCTGCGACAAAAGCACTGATGATTGTCACGGGATGACCAAGGGCCAACAATGCACCTAGGGCTGAAAAAAGACCATTAGCCAGAACCCAAGCAGTTGCCGCATCGGCGAGCTGGTCACGGTTACCAAAAAAGAAACCGCCTATAAATAGAGCAATAACTATCCCAGGGATAAGCCATGGAATCATTTTAGAAAAAGTTGTTTTTGGTGGAACAATGGAGATATCGCTTATGGTGTCTGGTGAGATCTCATCTCCTTGTAGTAATTGGACAATACCGGGAAGATGTGCCGCTCCAATGACTGCAAGGATTTTTTCGCCAGGAGCATTCCGGATATGATAAGCCATGTAGGTATCACGCTCATCGACAAGAATCTGCTTAACCGAAGGGAGAAGTTTTCCCATCTCATCCAGCATGCTTGACAAAGTGTCACTTTCACGCAGTTTGGCTAGCTCTTCTTCATCAAGTTCCTGTTTTTCAAACAAGCTACCGAACAGCGATGCCACAACTTTCATTTTATTCCACAGGCCTGTCTTTCTCCAGACCCTCAGAAGAGTTGTTCGGATATTTCTATCGATTAACTCAACTTCCATACCTCTTTCTTCAGCAGTCTGTGCCGCTGCAGCAAGTTCAGCTCCGGGTTTAACACCTGTGTGCAGACCCATGCGTTTCTGATAAGAGGAGAGAGCCAAATTGGTCAAGAGGAATGGCATTTGCTTTTTTTTAATCAATTCTTTTAGGTTGAGGGATTCCCATCCTTTTTTATTGACTAAAGACTGATAGCGCTGAGTATCCAGTTCGACACATACCGTATCGGGGACAATTTGATCTATTGTCTGAATAACTGTATCGACTGAGTCTTGTGAAATGTGCGCAGTCCCAACGAGAATAATTTCTTTATCATCAACCAGCAGACGTGTGTAGTCATTACTGGGTAAGGGTGATTCAGTCAAATTCTTCCTCCGTGTTAAAAAAACAAGAACAAACAACGTATAAAGCACAATGAGTCCAGCTCTGTGCCGGACTCATTTTAGTTTGACGACTCTCCACCGCTACCGTGGGTCATTGGACTCACATCGAGTGACAATGAGGTGGGAGCATCTGTAAATCCATTAGGCGTCCCACAAGTTGTGGGCAGGCTCACCGGATTCCTGAGGTGATCCCGAAGGTTTTGCTATTCCGAGTGGACGTTCTGGCCTCACCTGAAGGGTAGAGAGTCGATCTATAATTTTATTTAGTATATAAAATTTGCTGGTTCGGGTCAGTAAAAATAATTAATTCATAACGCCACTTGTAAATAAGAAAATTAGTGTTATTATAACTCAATCGGTTATCATTTAGGTTTCAACAATTTTTAGAACTTACACATACTAACAAGGAGAGTTAACAATGCTCAAGCGTAATGAAGTTTACAAGTGTGACATCTGTGGAAATATCGTTGAAGTTGCACACAGTGGTGCTGGAGCTTTGGTCTGCTGTGGTAAGAATATGGAGCAAATGACTGAAAATACAACAGATGCTGCAACAGAAAAACATGTTCCAGTCATTACTTTGACGAATGATTCTGTCACGGTTACGGTTGGCGATGTTGCCCATCCGATGGATGATGCTCATTACATTGAGTGGATTGAGATTCTTGTGGATGGAAAAGTGTACCGCCAGTATTTACAAGCAGGCGATACCCCTGAGGCAACATTTAACATTTCTACAACGACTGTTTTGGCTCGTGGCTATTGTAATCTACATGGTCTTTGGTCAGCTAAAGCTTAGCTCTAATTTAAGCTTAATTAGTTACAAAAAGGGCTCCAGTAAAACTGGAGCCCTTTTTGTTTATACCTTGTTCTTTGTGATATAGGCTAAATTATAAAACAGCCTGTAGGTATTCTTTTGAAGTGTTTTGTCTCTGCTTGGCAAGTGCCTTCGGATCAATTTCGACAAACTTCTCATCAGGTGTCACCTTAAAGAGGGGTTGCCCTTTCTGAACAATTGTTCCGTCACCACCTTCAATGATAATTTTATCAATGGTTCCAGCAAACGGAGCAGGGACTTTATTAAACATTTTCATAACTTCAAGGATAAATAAAGGTTGCCCTTTATCAAAATGCATCCCTTCCGTAACAAATGGAGGCATTCCTGGGGCTTCCTGCCCGTAGTACATACCGCCACCAGGAGTAACAACCTCATCAGCTTTAGTTGCCGGTGGTGGAACCAGAATCTTTTTCATTGCTGCTTGTAGTTCTGGATCGTGAAGGTACTCTGGAATAGTAACTTCTAAATCATCTTCAACTTTAAAGTCATAGAAGTCTGTTTTCTCTGCAATCATGCACAGTAACCCAAGGAGTTCATTGCCTATTTCATAGCCAACGTGGGCAGCCTGAATTTTCGCCCAAGTCTTGGCATTATACCCGCCTTGAGGGGCAGTTTTACTCAGAATAGAATTGAGTTTAACAAATTCCTTTTTACTGACAGAAAATTTATCACGCAATTCAGTGTAGAATGAGAGGGCATTGTTCAGCAGGTCGCGGTCATGTGTCCAGATAACTTCTGCTGAAGGTGCTTCTTTACGCCAAGTCATATTCAAGTATTCATAGGTTTCTTCAAGAATAACAAGTGGATTACATAGCCAAGTGACTTTTCCACCATCGATTTTGAATTTTAACCTGTTCAGGCTCAGCCACCCCGAGAGAAGATGGGGATCGCTCAATAATTTTTCCATGGGGCGGGTCAATAACGTACCCTTGCGGTCAAGGGTTTCAGATGCAGCTTTTGCCGCTTCTGAATCATCTGCATAGAGCTTTGCATAATGCTTTTTCATGGCGAGGAAAGAATAGACAATGTCAAGCTTTTGAGCTTCTTCTTTCAACTTGCCGACCAGAGTCAGATATGGAACAACAAAACGTGTGGTCGGCTTCGCCATAATGTTGTTGCCGATAAACCAGTTAACCAGCCCATAGTGAAACTCAAGGTTCGTCGCTAGATTTGTTCCACGCAGAACTGTGCTGCATAGAACTTTTGACAATTTATCGTAGCTGATACTGCGATCTTCACCTTTGGTTAAGAGCAGCGCTATGTTTGAGTCATAGGCTCCAGCCAGGTG
>JADGDX010000007.1:0-13393 GCA_016744675.1 Desulfuromusa sp.
ATTTGGATATGTTTCTCTTGCGTTATGGGGAAATGCAAATCGAAAGTAGTGCCTTTTCCGGGGGTACTATGAACACGGATCAATCCACGCAGTTGATCTATGATCCCCTGAACGGTTGAAAGCCCCATCCCTGTCCCTTCATTGACTTCTTTAGTTGTAAAGAACGGGTCAAAAATTTTATCAAGGGCTTCTTGAGGGATGCCGCAACCCGTGTCTTGCACCGTAAGGCGGGCATAGGTTCCGGCTAAACAATCATACTCTTGAGGAATATTCTCCTGTAACAGCTCAACCCGATCAAGGCTGATAGAGATGCTTCCACCGTTGTCCATCGCATCAATGGCATTGCTATAGAGATTGAGCAGAATTTCCTGAATGCAACTTGCATCAACCGGGCAGAAAATATTTTTATCTTCTGGGGCTACTTTGTAAGTCAGTTCAATCGATGCGGGAATGGTTGGATACAATAGTGCGACTGTTTCCTCAATAATCAAATGAAGTTGAGTCGGCGCCAACGTCTGCAAACCTTTACGGCTGTAAACCATGATCTGTTTCACCAAATCACGGGAGCGTAGTGCTGCAATTTGGGCATTGCTAAGATAAGTTTCGGCTTTCTCAGGTGTGTGAATCTTACGTTGCGCCATCTCCAGGCTGCCAATAATAATTGAAAGAATGTTGTTGAAATTATGGGCAATTCCACCTGCCATTGTTCCAATAGCTTCCATTTTGTGTTTTTGGCGTAGCTGTTTTTCCAGATTTAATTTCTCTAGTTCAGCCTGCTTGCGATCATTAATATCTAAATGGAGGCCACTGAGACGGTTGGGCGCGCCATCAAGTGACCATTCCTGGACTTCCCCTTGGCTAAGAATCCACATCCATGTGCCGTCTTTTCTTTTAAAGCGAAATTCGATTGAATAGAGCTCTGTTTCTCCTTGAGAATAAGCGAGAAGGGCTGATTCTACAGAGCTAACATCGTCGGGATGGATATGTTTTTTCCATTCTTCATAGGTCTGGGGGAATTCATTTGGCTGGTACCCAGCAATCAAGTAATAATTTTCACCAAAGCAAAGGTGGTTTTCTTTAATATCCCACTCCCATGAGCCACACTTTGCCCCTTTTAACGCTAGTGAAAGACGTTTTTCACTGTTTTGTAGCTCTTCTTCTCGTTTTTTCCTTTTGGTAATTTCTAAGTTTAACGTCTTAGTCCGTTTGTCAATAAGGTCTTCTAAGCTGCTTTGTATCTGTTGCCAAGCATCGAAACTGCTGGCACGGCTTTTTTCATACATAAAGGCGAAAAGAGCGACGGTCAGGTAGGAAGGAATAAAACGCAATGCAAAGTCGATATCATACTGATTGATCGTAGGTGAAGAAATATCGACGGCCAGAAAAAGAATGGCACAGAGAAAAAGGCACAATGACGCAATGATTCCATGACGTGAACCCAGCAAGAATTGCGAAAAAAGTGGGAAGGTATAGAGCCACATGAATGCAGTTCCAGCCACGCCACCAGAAATGAAAAGGAATGTATAGAGAGCAAACATGACGGTCACACCTATATAAATATAGGCGATGTGGAACCCCTTAAGCCTCATCAATGTCAAAGATGAGAGGAGTATGAGTGCTGTAGAAAAATCGAGAAGACTTAAAAAAAATGCTTCTTGATAGAAGGCAATCCCGCTGAGAAGAAGAAGAAAGAAGGCCCCGACGCTCGAAATCCCATAGAGAAGGAGAATTCTCCTGACGATCTCGACATCATCTTTTTCTTTTATGTTCTTTAGCAAAAATGCTTTGAAGCGCATCCACGTTCGTGAATCAAAAAGCTTGCTCATATTGTTGCCACCATGTTGTGCGAAATATTCAGATATTAATTGTTGGCCGCAAGCCAAACGTGTATTCCGTCGTTTATTCGCTTAGCTACTGTACTCTTCCGGTCAGATTTTTCCATAGTTTTTCGTAGGGCAGGAGGAGGAAGTCAATACTTAGCCGCTCGTGGCTTTCTTCAAGGTCAAAGCCTTTTTCCTGCACCGCTTTTTCAATTCCCTTCATATGGAGAGCACCCCAAGGGATGATAATCGTATCGTATTTGTGTAGCGCAGCTGGCAGAAAATTGAGTACCGACTGGTTTCGTTTGTGAATTAAATCGTTCATGATGATGTCGTTGGACTCAGGGGTGATGTGCTCCTGACTCCAAAGGTTAAATTCACGGTAGCCATGGGTAAGAGATTCTGAATTTAATACATATTTTGCCAGAGCGTTGAGAACCTCTCGCGTATGGGGGTTGAACTGTTGTATGTCAATATCGGCGCGTAAAATATCCGGGATATTGGGCTCTTGGCCTTCTTCATTATCTGCCTCTATCGATTCGATCAAGCGCCCGCGAAAAGGAATATTCTCCTGTGAGGTGAGATCAAGAAGGTCGGCAATTTTTCTGTAATCGAATTGTTGAGTTAGAAGTTGACTCTCGTCAGTGACTCCCTCTGCGAGAATGAGAGTTCGCGAGTGTGACAGTGAAGAGGTCATGTCGCTATAGAAATCTTTTTTACCAAGATGGATCATCCCTGCCAGTCTGATACTTTTGTCTCCTTGGCGATAGACTCTTTCAGTCATGTACAACCCGTTAGGCTTAAGTTGAACAAATCCGGCAGTATTGGTTTCGACGAGCTTATCGACAAAAGAGTAACCAGTGAGAATAAATGCCATTGGTAGGATCGGGAGACTGAGCAAGCAGAATATGAGCAGATTGCGACCACTGAATGCTGGTCCGGCGAATTGACTGCGAACCAAAAGGGGGTGCTGCTGGTTTATTGCTCGGTTGAGCTTTAAAGCAGCAAAACCAAGGAGGAGCTGTCCGCAAGAGAGATACAGGTGGCTGTATTCTCCCGTTGTGGCCTCAAGGGGCCAGTATTGGAGCAATCGCCAGAACAACCAGAGAAATAGTGGAATCAGGATGACTTTTGGCAGATGTTTGTTAAAGCCAAAGCCAAGGTAGACGAGACTGCTGAAGAAGAGACAGGTCAGCCAGATGACCAGTGAAAAACCAGAAAAGATCTCAATATGGAGAAAAATATGCAGCAGAGCGTTGACGATTTCAGCCCCTGCCGATACAAGAAAGATGATTAAAAATAGATTGGCAAGTTTTCTCATAAGCTCTCTCAATAAATACACCGAGAGGACTTTATTGCTATTCAACGGGTAAGTCAACAAAGTGTCGTGACAGAATTATGTTCGCTAAGGGCGAATCACAATAAAAGATGATAAGGGGAAGTTTTCACTTGAAAAACCCCTGATTTGGTCGCAATTTATGGGACGCTACAGTGCAATTATTTAATTATCTTTCGATGGAGATCGAATATGCCAAAAATAGATGCTTTTGAAAAAAATAGTGATGCTTATGATGACTGGTTTGAAAAGAATCAGCTTGCCTATGAAGCAGAACTCAAGGCCATCCGGCAATTACTTCCGGAAGGTCATCTTCACGGTATGGAAATTGGTGTCGGTTCAGGAAAATTTGCTCTTCCTCTTGGGATAAAGATTGGCGTTGAACCGTCGCAGCAAATGGCTGAGAAAGCTAAAAAGCTGGGTATTAACGTGAGTTCAGGGGTTGCCGAAGAGCTTCCTTATCGCACGGATCAGTTTGATTTTGTTCTGATGGTGACGACCATCTGCTTTGTTGATGATGTGGAACAGTCATTTCGTGAGGCGTTGCGAGTTTTGAAACCCGGTGGTTTTATCCTTGTCGCTTACGTCGATAAGGCAAGTCAGTTGGGACAGCAGTATTTGGTGAATCGTCACAAGAGTAAATTTTATCAGCAGGCCACTTTCTTTTCGACTCCAGAGGTGCTTGATCACCTTAAGGTTGCCGGATTTCATTCCCCTGAGGTGAAACAAACTCTCATTACCAGCTCCACTGATCAGACTGTGCTGGATGGCTACGGGGAGGGAGGTTTTGTGGCTATTAAGGCTTTTCGCGGGGACTGATTTGAACAGCCATTGTCGTCGTTTTATGCAAGAAGACGATCAGGATGTGGGAGTCCGTCGCTTTGCATGCCGAGTTGGTACGGCAGTGTGTGGATCATCTGGCCAAGGGTGCTTTGGATAGCGGCCCTTCATTTCTTTTTTGATTTCGGGATAAACGTCGCTCCAAAACGTGGCTAAGTCCTGTGTCACTTGGAGTGGTCGCCCCGCGGGTGACAGCAGGTGGAGTTGCAGGGGGATTCTTCCCGCAGCAATACACGGGGTGGATGTTGTTCCGAACATCTCCTGGAGTTTGACGCTGAGGACTGGGCTTGCGCCGATCACATAGTGAATTCTCAGGTGAGAACCGCTGGGAACGTGGAACCGTTCCGGAGCGAGTTGATCTAGTCGCTGCCGTTGTTGCCAGTCCATCAAAGTGTACAGTGCCGGGAAGAGATCAATCTTTTTTAGGTCTGCGCGGTTTTTGGCCTGTCCGATAAACGGGATGAGCCATCGGTCAATACTCTTCAACAGAGAGGGATGGGAGAGATCAGGCCAGTTTTCGCTGGGGAAATGTTCCCGAATTACAGCGACGCGGGCACGAAAGGTCTCTATAGCCGGGCTCCAGTTGAGTTGCTCCAACCCTTCACGACTTAGCACCCCACGAAAGACGTCAGTCCGTTCTTTTTCTGTTGCCACTGTCGGTTTTTCTCGTAGGTTCAATTTCTCGAGGCGTTGTACTTTTTGCGCGATAATCCGTCCATTTTGATCGTCCCAGAGAACCTCTTTTTCCCACGGACAAGAAGGGAACTGCTCGAGAATGTCGGTGAGTTCCAGCGGGATGGCTTGAATGATTTTTCCTTCTTGACCTCGTTTTCCACTGAATTCAGTGGCAACGAGAAACTTTTCATTGTCGAGGTGTAAGTGATCAGCCAATTGTCCACCCTGCCCCGAAGCAAACCGATAGCGGTTCTTTTCCCCCTGGCGCAAGCGTCCGATACGATCGGGGAAAGCTGCAATCAGTAATTTGCTCAGCATGGTTGGATCAAGGGCGCTTTTCTGAGCCGCCAAGCGCAGTCGAAAACGCTTGCGCCAGTAGCTTGATGCGCGTTCGATATTGCGATATTCATCGAACTGTTTCTGCGATCGGTGTCGGACAAGATTCTCCAAATGGGAGAGCAGATCGATGTGATTTTTTCGCAATGGTTCTGCTAGCAGGGCAACGAGGTCACAGCCTAATGGTAAAGTGTTGAGTTGCTCTGCTGCCAATAGCAGGGACCCTAAGCGTGGGTGACAGGGGAGTTTGGCTAACTGTTTGCCGTGTGTGGTCAATTGTAGGGAATCATTGAGCGCTCCGAGTTGTTGGAGTTGTTGGCGCCCTGCTTTTAATGCTCCTTCTGGGGGTGGATCGAGCCAGTTCAGTTGCAATGGTTCGTTGCAACCCCAGTTGGCCAGTTCCAGTGCCAGTGGAGCAAGGTCCGTATTGTGGATTTCGGGTGGGGTAAATGGCAGAAGGCTTCCGTGCGATCCACTGGTCCATAAGCGATAACATGTTCCTGGTTCAAGCCGACCGGCTCGACCACTGCGTTGTGTTGCACTTGCTTGGGAGATGCGGACGGTATCCAGTCGAGTCAATCCGCTACTGGGGTCAAAGCGGGGTTCTCGAGCATAGCCACTGTCAATCACCACGCTGATTCCTTCAATCGTCAAACTGGTCTCTGCAATGTTGGTTGCGAGAACGACTTTACGTCTTTCGCTGGGGAGGATGGCGAGTTCCTGCTCAGAATAGGGAAGTGTCCCGTAGAGTGGTCGCACATCAATATCAGAGAGGTCTTTGAGTCCTTCGCGGCAGCGTTTGATTTCTCCTGCTCCTGGCAGGAATGCCAGGATATTACCGGTGGTTTCGCGCACAGCTTGTTTGACCGCTGCGGTTGTTCCCGTAACCAGGTTGGAGGTTTCGGCTGGGGAGTAATGAATTGTCACCGGATAACTCTGCCCTTCGCAACTGAGCAGGGGAGCATTAAGGAGCTTGGCCAGCGGCTCACCGTCCAATGTTGCTGACATGATGAGGATCTTTAGGTCTTCACGCAGGCCAAGTTGAGCATCCCGACACAAAGCAAGGGCAAGATCGTTGTTCAGGTTGCGCTCATGAAATTCATCAAAAATAATCAGCCCGATCCCTTGCAGTTCAGGATCAGATTGCAGGCGCCGCGTGAGAATTCCTTCGGTAACGACTTCGATACGTGTGTGTTGAGAAGACTGGCGCTGGTAGCGAATCGTGTAGCCGACTGTCTTTCCAACAGCCTCTCCAGAAAGTTCTGCCATATAGCGGGCTGCATTTGTGACCGCGAGGCGGCGTGGTTCCAACATAATGATCTTGCGTTGTTGCAGCCATTTTTCTGAGAGGAGTGCTAGGGGAACGCGCGTGGTTTTACCGCTACCGGGGGGTGCTTGGAGAATGACTGCTGGGTGGCAGGCGAGGCTCTCTTTTAACTGCGGAAGTATATTGTGGATCGGGAGGGTCATTCTGGATCTTTAGCCCACCCGGCACGTCTGCGGAGCTTCGCCTTCGGTCGTCTCCAGGTAGTCTTCCCCCCACTGACACATCAAGGTCAAGATTGGAACCACACTCTGACCAACTTCTGTCAGGGAGTATTCAACCCGAGGTGGAACTTCGGCGAACACCTCACGGTGAACAAGACCGTCAGCTTCCAATTCACGCAACTGTTGAGTCAGCATTTTTTGTGTCACTTTTGCCAGACGTCGTTGTAGTTGGCTAAAGCGCAGGGTTTTAAAGCTTAAATGCCAGAGGATGAGGGACTTCCATTTGCCGCCGATGATCTCGAGTGTCACGGATACGGTGCAGCGATAATTATCAATATCGTTCATAGGTAGCTATAATTCCTTATGGTTTCTTTTTGGGTACTACAGTACAAAAAAGTAGGTACTTGCTTTCGTAGCCTATACTGGATATGTTTTATTTCGATTTGAAATAAAAGTCAATCTTTCCCTTATAGGAGCCCTTTATGTCGACAGAATTTAAATCTTTACTCGTAGAACAGCCCGAAAAGAAAGTTTTTACCCGCTCGATCGTGACTCGTTCACTTGATGATTTGCCCGCTGGTGAGTTGGTGGTTAAGGTGCATTATTCCTCTCTGAACTTTAAAGATGCTTTGTCTGCAACGGGAAACCCTGGGGTGACACGTGGCTTTCCACACACACCTGGTATTGATGCTGCCGGGGAAGTTATCTCTTGTGCTGACGGGTCGTTTCAACCTGGCGATAAGGTAATTGTCACCAGCTACGATCTGGGCATGGAGACTGACGGCGGCTTTGGTCAGATGATCCGGGTTCCAAGCAGATGGGCGTTGAAGTTGCCAGAAGGTTTAAGTCTGAAAGAGAGTATGATGCTCGGAACCGCTGGTTTGACGGCAGCGCTGTCAGTTCATGAACTGGTTGAGGGTGGAGTAAAACCTGAAGATGGCCCTATTCTGGTGACGGGTGCAACTGGCGGCGTTGGTAGTCTCGCTGTCGCAATGCTGGCCAAGGCAGGGTATAAGGTCACAGCTGTGACTGGAAAAATGGATCAGGAAGACTATCTCAAAGAATTGGGCGCGGAGAGAGTGATCAGTCGTGAGACTTTAATGACCGGTGGTGAGCGTCCGATGCTCAAGACGACTTGGGCTGGGGCGGTTGATTGTGTTGGTGGAGAGATGCTTGCTGTTGCAATTAAATCAGCAAAATACGATGGTGTTGTCACTTGCTGTGGGCTGGTCGGATCAATTGATCTGGCTGTCAGTGTTTTTCCGTTTATTCTGCGCGGAGTGCGGTTGGTGGGTATCGATTCCGCCGAATGCCCAATGGATCGCAGAGCACAAGTTTGGCAGCGATTGGCAAGTGAATGGAAACTGGATAATTTAACTGCAATGGTTGATGAAATCACTCTTGATGGATTGGAAGAAAAAATCCCGTTGATGCTCAAAGGTGGATCGAAACGGCGGGCATTGGTGAACTTACTGGAGAGTTAGGATCTGGGGCCGGTGTTGTCTTAAAGCATTGAAGCAATACCGGCCTTTTTTGTTTCTACGACTCTTTACATCAAGATCCTCGATAAGTGTTTGGAGCAGAATTCGAATCTGCAGCCAGTTAAGGGCTAATAGGGACGCTCCCGAATGGCGCTAGCTTAAGCTTAAGAGTAGATACCAGGAAAACTGGGACTGTCCCCGCATGGGGGCTGTCCCAAGGATTTTGCGGCTCAAACCACCGTATTCTCATAATCCGTAAATATCCGGGATGCTCCCCAGTTTATTCCAGAGATTCAAGCATGCTCAAAAATTCTATCGGTGTAAATACTGGAATTTTCGCATTCTTAAAGTCTTTGATATTTCTGCTGACAATGTATTCGACCCCTGCATGTATTGCGGATTCATGCAGAACTGAATCTTCAAAGTCGGTAAATTTTGATTCCAAGGCATTTTCAATAACCAGCCGATTAACTGCTGCTACTTCAAATAATGCCATGATAGAACCAATGCTTGTGTTTGCTTTTTCTTTATCCAAATGTTTGGACAGTAAATAATGGATTGTTGTGACTGTGGTAGCACAGAGAAAACCGGCCATTTCCGAACGCTCAACTTTAGATAATAAATATGAAGCATGTTCGGAAAAAGGCTGACGATCCAGAAGAACATCCAGGATAATATTGGTGTCAAAAAGTACTTTCATAGATGTTTCTCTTCCAAGTAGTTTTTATAGTCGTTTTCTGCAAATTCTGAATCTTTTAAAATCCCTTTTAATGACTGGACAGTCGGGGTGATTGGACCGTTCTCTTTTAGATTTTTGTTTTTTATAATGACGAAAAGATCTGAGACAATTTTGGAAACAGATTTGCCTGTTTTGGCAGAATGTTCTTTGGCCGATTCTATGAGTTGATCATCAAGTCTTAACGTTAGTTTTGTGTTCATGCCTTGCCTCCAACCTCACAGTGACGGGTTAGTTTTGTAAAAGCATACGTCATGCAGGGATGGTTGTCAATTTAAGGCTGATAAGTGATATTCGACTTTTCCTATCTCTTCCCCTATGCTTTTGCTACCATGCCCTGATGATTTCATTGATCGATACCCATATTCATCTTGATGTTCCTGAACTGAGTGGCCAGGGATTGAAACTTCTTCCTGAAGCGCAGCAATGTGGGATCGACAGGTTTGTCGTGCGTTCATTCAATTTGTTTTTGATTCAGGTGACGATAGGGATTGGGTCAAAAGGGCTACGAATAATGAGTTGATTGCTAATTTGCGGGGGTATTAGATGAACAGTAACGCAGTAGTTGCTAAACACCTTAACGAGGTATCTGGCCAGCTTGCATTTTTTCTGGAGAAAACCTTACCATCACTTTTCGATAACTGGTGGAATCAGGCTGTTGTCTCCAAGCTGTCTTTCCAACAAAAACGGAGAATAGAGCAGCGCAAGATTACATCTCTCAGTGGCTTAGATCTTGCCGGACTGCTGCGAATTCTTGATCAGAATTGGTATCAAATATCAACCAGTCTGGATTTGACATCTGAATCACGGCATTTCGTTAAAGAGATGCAAACAATTCGCAACCGATGGGCGCATGCGACCACCGAAGGATTTCCACTTGAAGACATTTATCGGGATCTAGATACCTTGCAACGTTTTTCGGTGGTTATCGAAGCGGATGATAACCTGATTCAAGATTTACGATCTGCGAAGTCCGCACTTATCACGCCAGAAATCCAACCTTTACCCAATGAAGATGAAAAAACTCCATCAGCGGCAGAAACTAAAAACAAAGGTGATGGAGTTGAATTTGAGCCGGGTCAGATTGTCATTGTTAAATCGAGCCCGAACAGTCGTGGTGCAGTCGTCTCCATTCTGCCAGGCAAGCCAGAAAATCGTTTCAGTGTGTTTCTTGATGGACAGATGCAGACATTTTACGCATCTCAACTGCAATTTGAAGACACCTCCGAAGACACCGCAGAAGTGTTGTCCTGTGATCAATTTCATGCCTATCTCACCGCTCTTCAGATCAGGTATCCTGGCTTATCAACACTTTATTCTCTCAATGCGGCTCGCATTGATTTTATTCCCTATCAGTTCAGGCCGGTGCTGAAATTTATCCGCTCTGACCGCCCACGCTTGTTGATTGCTGATGGTGTCGGGGTGGGTAAAACCATTGAAGCTGGATTGATTCTCCGTGAATTACAGGCACGCAGAGAGGTGCGTTCTGTCCTTATTATTTGCCCACGGCCACTAGTTGTAGAAAAGAAGTGGCAAAATGAAATGAAACGCTTTGAGGAGCGATTTGTCCATCTTGACGGAAAAAATTTGCGTTATTGCATCAATGAAATGGATCTGGATGGAGTTTGGCCGGAGCAATACAAAAAGGCAATCGTGCCATATTCTCTGTTTGATGAATCGTTGCTTTATGGTTCGGAAAAAAATGGTAAACGAAAATGGAAAAAAGGACTTCTTGATCTTGATCCGCCCCCTCGGTTCGATCTTGTCATTGTTGATGAAGCTCATCACATAAGAAATCAGGACACCTTCAGGCATAAGGCGGTAAAGTTTTTCTGTGACCATGCAGAGGCGGTTGTTTTCTTAACTGCAACACCAATTCAACTTGGTAGCTCCGACCTTTTTGTTCTGCTCAATACCCTGCGCCCTGATCTCATTATTGACCAGAAAAGCTTTGACCACATGGCCGAACCGAACCCGTTTATTAACCAAGCGGTGACTACGCTACGCTTGCAGCAAACGGAATGGCAAACACAGACCCTTGAATTTCTTGATCAGGCGGCCGCGACATCATGGGGTCAATCTTTGTTGCGACATAACCCCGCTTTCATCCATGTACGTTCTCAATTGAGTGATGGCAATGTCACACATGCTGACCGAGTGAAAATGATTTCTGCGATTGAAGCCATGCATACTTTTGCGGGAATTATAAACAGAACCCGTCGGCGTGATATTGGCAACTTCACGATTCGTAAACCTGAAACTGTGGTTGTCCCTTTTACCGAGGATCAGCAGTTCCTTCATGACGAATTACTTCGACTTCAGGCGGATATCTTCAGCCGTTTGCATGGTGATATTAACGTCAAATTTATGATGACAACGATCAGACGGCAAACTGCCAGTTGCCTTTATGGGCTGGCACCGTTTCTTGAGGATATATTAAATCGTCATCTGGATGAATTGTCCTTGGAAGAAGCCGATGCTGCAGCATTGGTTCCTGATGAAATGACTGTTAATGTTGTCCAGTCAGAAATCCAGGCGTTACTGGAAATTGCTCGCACTCTTGACCCAAGCGATCCAAAATTTGAAGCTCTACGAAATATTATTCGCGATAAACAGGCTCTTTCGAACAACAAGGTGATGTTGTTTAGCAGTTTTAGGCACACGCTTCGTTATCTTTACGAAAAATTGAGGGATGAAGGATTCCGCGTAGGGATGGTCCATGGCGATACCCCGGACGAAGATCGTATTGCGCTCAGAATCAGATTTGAGAAGCCAAGAGAGGATGATGATTGTATCGACTTGTTGCTGTTTTCAGAAATTGGCTGTGAAGGTCTTGATTACCAGTTTTGCGATTGCATCATAAATTATGATCTTCCTTGGAATCCCATGCGCGTGGAACAGCGGATTGGTCGAATTGATAGAAATGGCCAAAAGAGTGAAAGTATTGCAATTATTAACCTGATCACTCCCGGCACTGTTGATGCGGATATTTATGAACGTTGTCTGGTTCGTATCGGTGTGTTTAATAATGCTTTGGGGGGCAGTGAAGAGATCCTCGGCGAAGTGACCCGCGAAATTAAAAATATCGCAGAGAATTACGATCTTGATGACGCTGAGCGAAGCCTGAAATTACAGCAGTTGGCTGACAACAAGATCAGGTTAATTCAGGAACAGGAAGCTCTAGAGCAAAAACAGATGGAACTGTTCGGTATTCGTTTACCCGAGGATCAAATAAACAGCGAGATTGAGGATGCAACAAGTTTCTGGTTGTCCCAAGCGTCACTCCGTAGACTTGTGAATCTCTATCTCCAGCGTACTTGTGGAAAGGAACAAGAATTTATCTTGGGCGAAAAACCGCTCAAGACGTTACGTCTGTCGCAGGAATCTCGAAGTGCATTGCTACACGACTTTCAGCAACTTTCCAGACAAAACAGTTCTGTTTACCGTGATTGGGAAAGCTGGCTTAAGGGCGGTAGTGCACATTTTTCCATTACGTTCGATACTGACTGTGCAGTTCAAAATTCAGATACCGCTTTCATTATGCCACTTCATCCTTTAGTGAAGCAGGCGGCATTATCGATTGACTCAACCCAGCGAGTCATAACCACTCTTGCGGTTACCTCTACCGATGTTCCGGCGGGACAATACGAATTCGCTATTTATCAGTGGCGTTTCCATGGGGTCAGAGAAGATTTAGTACTTCAGCCGATTGCTTCGTGTGAGTTAGTAACTGAGCATCTTGGCCAATTCCTTGAAAAAGCTGTTGATAGTTCGGGTACAAATACGAGTAATATTGATGCAACGGTATGGGATGATCTGGATGCGCAACATTATAGTTTATGGGTTAATGCCAAGGCACAACATCAGCAGGATACACGAAAATTAGCCGAATATCGTAGGGAAAGTTTGACCACAAGTCATCGGGCGCGGATAGCACTTCTTGAAGAGCAACTTAAACAGGCAACCAACGAGAAAATTCAGAAAATGCGGCAGTCTCAAATTGCAACCGCAGAATCGGATTATGCACGACGTATTCAAGAGTTGGATATTGCTATGGAAAGAGCGGATATTGTAGCTGGGGCAGTGGCGTATGGGGTGATAAGTGTCGCGGGGGAACCGTCATGATGCAAAATCCTCTAGGAGAACTTGCGGAGAGCCGTCAAAAGTGGATTGATGCCAATAGAGAAAATAATTTCGAAGAAGGTATTAAACGGTTACTCACAGAGCTTTACCCTGATAATGCCCATTTTATTTATGAGCTTTTACAAAATGCTGAAGACCCTAGGGCAAATGAAGTTCGTTTCACCCTATCTGATACGGAAATTGAGTTTGAGCATAACGGTGAACGCTTGTTTGATCTTAAGGATGTCAAGTCAATAACCAGTATTGGTGTTAGCACCAAGCGTGACGATCCTACCAGTATTGGTAAATTTGGGGTCGGCTTCAAGGCGGTCTTTGCTTATACGAATACACCTGAAATTCATTCAGGGGAATTTCACTTCCGTATTCAGGATCTTGTCCTTCCTGTCACCACCGGGGTCAACGTCCCTGTCATGGGAGAGCGGGAAACCCATTTTATTTTTCCCTTTGATCATACAACGAAACGATCAGAGAGAGCTGTTGAGGAAATTGAAGATGGACTGCGTTCTTTGGGTGACAACACATTGCTGTTTCTTAGTCA
>JADGDX010000007.1:13403-95255 GCA_016744675.1 Desulfuromusa sp.
GCAATACCCTTATGTCTAAAGTATCAGGTAAAATAGCTCAAGGTCTTGGTAATGGACTATTAATGCTCAGGGTTGGAAATATAATTATTCAAAGTGCACGCCCTTTTGCCTCTAATGGATCACTAGGTTCGTTTGAACGCATAGATCATGAAGGTGACCATATAGAAATTCGCACTTCCCATCCAGACAGCGAAGATACTGTTTCCCATTGGCTACGCTTTCAAAAAGAGGTGGAAATTATCGATGAGGATGGTGAATCCAAATCCTGCCGTATTGCTGTTGCATATTCGTTAGACAAAAATGATAGCAAGAATAAAAATCTAAAGAAGAACTCTCCCCCTTGGAAGATAACCCCCCTTGATCATGGACAGGTCTCCATTTTTTTTCCGGCAGAAAAAGAAACATCCAACTTGAAGTTTCATCTTCATGCCCCGTTTGCTTCGACCGTAGCACGTGACAGCGTAAGGGACTGTGAGTCTAACCGTCAATTACGGGATTGCCTTGCAGAACTTGTGGCAGAGTCACTTATTGATATCCGTGACAAGGGAATGCTGACGATGGAGTTTCTTGCCGTTTTGCCAATTCAAGCGGACAATCTTTCACCGTTTTATGAGCCAGTTCGTGAGACAATTGTTCGGGCATTCAATGAAGAAAGCCTTACTCTTACAAGGGATGGCAGCTATGCTCCGGCGACAGAGCTTTATCGAGGGCCGAAAAAAATTGATGATGTTTTGAATGCCGAAGGTCTGTCGCTGTTAACAAATGGCGAGCCACGGCTTTGGGCTGCGAACCCACCGCAGCAGAATCAACGTGATGACCGTTTTCTTGATAGCCTTGAACTTGACTCATGGGGGTGGGAGGAACTTTCTTGGGCGTTAAATAACCTTGATGAGGACGAGCAGGAAGTCTTTGAGCTTTGGATTGTTCAGAAAGACGATGCTTGGATGAGAGGCTTCTACGCATTGTTGGGGGAAGTTTCTGACATCCATGAAGAGTATGTGGAGATGGAAAATTTCCGCATTGTAAGGATCGAGTCCGATCAAGGTGACGAGCATGTTTTGCCAGAGGAGGCATTTTTCCCACCTGAAGATGGAACAGATTTGCCTGAGGATATAAGCTTTGTAAAACCTTCTGTTTATATGACTAAGGCGAAAAAGAAATATGCTTATTCATTTTTGGAAGAAATTGGTGTACGTGCCTTTGATGAAAAAGCAATGATTGAATTGAGGTTGGGTGCCTATGCTAGTCACGAGAGTAGGCCAGATTCAAGGGGGGTAGAACACTATCAGGATGTAAAAAACTTCATAGCCTACTGGAAGAAAAATCCTGCTGATGTCGGAATGTTTAAAAGGCATAATTTCTTACTCGCAAGCTTAGCGGACGAACAGCTGTATTGGTGTACATCTGAAAGGCTTTGTGTGGACGATCCGTATTTGGAAACCGGCCTTGCAGAATTAAACGACATTCATGGGAAAAATGCGATTTGGGAAGGATACAAAGAAAAATTGGTCGAATCCGTGTTGATGGATTTTATTGTTTTTCTTAAGGCAATTGAGGTGATGCATGATCTGAAGATAGAAAGTGCCGGCGTTTTCAGCAATCCCCATAGTGACAAGCTGTCGATTGATTATTCTCGAAGATGGACTCATACAAAAATTAATCAGGACTATTCAATAGATGATATTGATCAATACCTTTCGGTGGGGTCTGTCTCAGTTGCTAGATTGATTTGGATTGCATTGACCAGTGCTGATCGTAAGGTTGCAACAGCACGTTTTCGCCCGAATCAAGAGTATCCCATTCGGCAAACTGACTCACAATTGGTTTGTCACCTCAAAGAGTATGCTTGGGTACCGGACAAGTTGGGCGGGTTCAGAAAACCGCAGGACATGACCAAAGACGATCTTCCTTCTGATTTTCCATACGATGATCGCAATGGTTTGTTAACCGCTATAGGCTTTGGCGAACAAGCCAGAAAACATAGCGAAGAATATAATAGGAAAAATCATCATGCGCAAAACATGGGGTTCGAGTCAGCAGATGAGGCAGAAATAGGGCTTAAGTTTATTGAAATAATGAAAGAAAGTGGAAAATCTCCAGAGGAATTTTTAGCTGAGCTTAAACCAACATCGGATTTGCAACCATCTTTTCCATCAAAACCTGTAGCAACCCCGGAACGCCGTCAAGAGCGTCTTGGGGAACAGCTTTCTGATGCCCCTGAAAAAGAGGATGAGAAACGTGAAAGAAGCGTTCGGACAACCAGAGGAACGGTTGACCCTGCTTCTAGGCTCAAAAATCAATATACAAATGAATCCGGCCAGATGGTTTGTCAGATCTGCGAAAAAGAACATTTTAGAAAGCGTGATGGTGAGCATTATTTTGAGGCGGTAGAGGCGCTGTCCAGAGACTTCTTTCCAAAAGAGCATGAATCGCAATTTTTGGCCTTATGTCCACTTTGTGCCGCCATGTATAAGGAATTTGTAAAAAAAGATGAAGATGCAATGGCGGATTTAAAAATGGAACTATCCGATGCGGATGACTGTGTTGTTCCTCTAAAATTGGGTGAGCAGAAAACGAGTATTCGTTTCTTCGAAGACCATTTTATGGATTTAAAGGTAATTCTTGAAGACCTATAGGGGGGGCATTTAGCTCCTTGTTGTAGAAAGTTTCTGATTATCTTTTTGTTCATCAAGATGATTATCATTGACAATTAAGCGGGTGTGTTGAATACTGCTTTCAACACACCCGCTACGCCTCTCCACGATGCGCACCCAGGCGGGTATTTTTATGTCCACTTCTAGCATTTATGTTAAACCACCCCTCAATCTAGAAGAGCAATTGGGACTTCTTATGAATCGAGGTCTTGCGGTTTCTTCTCCTGAACGTGCTCTGCACTACCTTCGGTTCATCGGGTACTATCGCTTATCAGGTTATTGTCGCTATTATCAGCAGAACCTCTCTCATGAATTTTATCCAGGCACAACTTTTGACTCGGTTTTGAAATTGTATATTTTTGACCGTGAGCTTCGTCTTCTAGTGATGGATGCAGTGGAGCGGATAGAGGTTGCGGTACGTTCGTGTATATCCAACACCATGAGCGAATCGTATGGTGCTCACTGGTTTATGGATAAGAGCCTGTTTCATAATCACAGAAAACACGATGAACTGCTTGGTAAAATTAGGGCAGCAACAGGCAACTATGACCGTCAAGAGGGATTTTTAAAAAGTTATTATCAAAAATATGATCAGCCGGATATTCCTCCAAGCTGGATGATGGCGGAAGTGATGTCATTTGGAACTTGGTCCTCTTTATTTGCAAACCTGAAATCGCGACAGGATCAAAGGGCAATCTGTGCTCCATTCGACATCGATCCAAGAATCATGAAATCCTGGCTTCATTCCCTCAATTATTTGAGAAATTTGTGTGCACATCATTCGCGTCTTTGGAATCGGTCGTTCAGTATTAAGCCGATGGTGGCGAAAAAGTATGAGATGCAAATGAAGGACAATGGTTCCTTTTACGCGTATGCTGCCATGTTGCGTGTTCTTATGTCTGTCATTGCAGATGGTTCCAAGTGGCAATATCGCCTCGCTGTATTAGCTGACAGCCATCCTGAGGTTCCCCTTGTTGCGATGGGTTTTCCGGAAAATTGGAAAAAGGATTCATTTTGGGGACTTGTCCGTTCAGGATGAAATAGTATGTCAAATTGGTTCGATACCCATATCCATCTCGATGCTCCTGAACTGAGTGGTCAGGGATTGAAACTTCTTCCTGGCGCACAGCAATGTGGAATCAACCGATTTATTGTGCCAGGGGTGCGGGTCAGTGGCTGGGCAGGGATGCTTGCTCTGGTGGAAAATGCTAAAAATGTGTATCTTGCGCCGGGATTACATCCCGCCTATGCTGATCAGTGGACTGATGCAGCCGCGAGCCAACTTTGGGAGCTGACACAGCAGTCTAAAGTGGTTGCTATTGGAGAGATTGGCCTGGACGGGACGGTTGCTATCCCGCTGTCACAACAGGAAATAGTTTTTCGTGCCCAATTGGACATTGCGCTTGATGCCGGGTTGCCGGTTTTGCTTCATGTCCGCGAAGCAACCGGAGCCGTTTTGACGATTCTGCGGGAACTAGAAATCGGTCAAAGAATTGGGGGAGTCTGGCATGGATTTTCGGCGAGTTTGTCAGTGGCAGAAGAACTTGTTGCTTTGGGATTCAAGATTGGAGTTGGTTCGATTTTGCTGCGTGAAAATGCTCGGAAGTTACCTGATGCGGTGAAGGTTCTGCCCGCCTCGGCCTTGGTTCTGGAAACAGACCTGCCCGATATGGCTGAGAAACCTGACGTGTTATTGAAAGTAGCAGAAAAGGTCGCCGAGCTACGTGACAGGACATTAGAAGAAGTGGCACAAATTACAACGGAAAATGCCAGGCAGCTGTTTCGATTTCAGGATGAATTTATTTATGGGAAATAACCGTTTTGACCGAATACAGCTGTTGACTGGCGCTGCTGGCCTAGAGCGCTTGCGGAACTCCTCTGTTGCTGTTTTCGGCATTGGTGGGGTCGGCGGTCATGCAGTTGAAGCTCTGGTGCGGGGCGGGGTTGGTCAGCTGACTCTGGTCGATTTTGATACTGTTAATATCACGAATATCAATCGGCAGATTCATGCTCTGGAAGAAACAGTAGGCCAAGAAAAAGTTGCGGTCATGGCAGAACGCTGTCGGGCGATCAATCCGCAGATTGATGTTATTGTGCAGAACCAGGCTTACCGCGCCGAGAGCAGTGATGAGCTGCTCATGCCTGGATTCAATTACGTGTTTGACTGTATTGATAACATTACCGACAAGTTGCATTTAATCCAGAGTTGTCATGAACGGGGTTTGCCGATTATCTCTTCTATGGGGGCGGCGAACAAGCTTGATCCGACTAGAATAGAGGTTGCCGATATCTCCGCAACAAAAAAATGTCGACTGGCTCGATCAATTCGTAAAGAATTGCGCAGGCGAGGGATTGAGACGGGGGTTGAGGTGGTTTATTCAACCGAAGAATTCCGTCCACTCACTGGAGCTGATGCTACGGAGCGGAACCCGGTTCTTGGGAGCTCTTCTTATCTCCCTCCGTTGTTTGGTCTAACGATGGCGGGGGTGGTGATCCAAAAGTTAATTGGAGATATTGATTGATGGATGCATATATCTGGCAACTTCCATTACTGTTTGTCGTTGGCGTCATCGCAGGAATTCTCAACATCCTTGCGGGCGGCGGCTCTTTACTGACCTTGCCCGTATTGATTTTTATGGGATTGCCAAGTGCAGTGGCTAATGGCACCAATCGGATCGCGATTTTTTGTCAGAATATTTTTGCGATTCGTGGTTTCAGTAAGCGTGGTGTGATGCCATTGCAATTGGCGTTACTGTGCACTCCCCCTGCGCTGTTTGGGAGTTGGGTCGGAGCCAATTTGGCAATCAACCTTGATGATCAAGTATTCAAGCGGGTCTTGGCGATGATCATGATTGGGGTGTTAATCTTTACGGCTGTTGACCCGATGAAACGCTTTCGTCAGGAGGATATTCACTTTGGCCTGTGGAGAAAAGCTCTGATCATAATCTCTTTTTTTGGAGTGGGGATCTACGGTGGCTTTGTTCAGGCCGGAGTCGGATTTTTAGTGATTACTGCTCTCTTGATTCATGGCCTTGATCTGGTTCGAATCAATGCGATCAAGGTCTTTGTTATTTTTGCCTATACGTTTATTGCCCTTGGGGTTTTTGTCTATCATGGGCAGGTCGACTATTCTCTGGGTTTTGCTCTTGCTGCAGGGAACTCTGTCGGAGGGATGATTGGGCCGAAACTGGCTGTCGATAAAGGACATGACTGGATTAAAAAAGTTGTTAGCTTAACGGTTCTGGTTTTTGCTTTAAAGTTGTTGTTATTTCCTTAGGGCTGTTTTCCCTATTGTTGACGGTAGAACTGGTAAAGCGATATAATGTAATAATCAAATTTTAGAAAGAACTCTATTTTTAACTGACTTACAGAGGCTTATCTGCCGGAGAAAAAGATGGCTTTACGTGAAATTTTGCATTACCCGGAATCTTTATTAAAACAAAAATCTCTTCCTGTGACGGAGTTCAATGAGGAATTAAAGCAACTCGCGGACGATATGGTGGAGACGATGTATGCTGCTCCGGGTGTTGGTCTTGCGGCACCCCAGGTTGGTATTTTGCAGCGTTTGATTGTTCTCGACTGCTCGGGAAGCAATGAGCCGAATGATCTGCTTATTGCGGTAAATCCAGAAATAGTTTCTGGAGATGGGGACTCTTTGGAAGAAGAAGGTTGCCTCTCTGTGCCAGGATACTGGGCCAGCGTAAAGCGCTCTGCGACAGCAACGATGCGTTATCAGAATATTGATGGTGTTGTCCACCAACGCGAAGCTGATGGATTGTTGGCGGTTGGGATGCAACATGAGATCGACCACCTAGAGGGGGTTTTGTTTGTCGATCGTCTTTCGCCTCTGAAGCGTTCCATGTTCAGGAAGAAATATCTGAAAATGCTAAAGGAAAAGGAACTCGAAAATGCCAGCAGTTGATAGTCTTCGTACTGTTTTTATGGGGACCCCAGAGTTTGCTCTGGCTCCGCTGGAAGGTTTGATTGCTGCTGGGGTAAATCTGGTGGGGGTTTATACACAGCCTGATCGACCGAAAGGGCGTGGGAAAAAACTTGCAGCTTCTCCCGTTAAGCAGTTGGCCCTTGAGCATCAAATCCCCGTTTTTCAGCCACATAAATTGCGTGATCCAGTTGCTGTCGCCGAATTACAACAGCTACAGCCTGATTTGATCATTGTTGTTGCTTATGGGCAAATTTTGCCTAAAGCAGTCCTCGATATACCGCGTTACCATTGCATCAATATCCATGCGTCTCTATTGCCGAAGTACCGTGGAGCTGCGCCAATAAATAAGGCCATTGTTGACGGTGAAGAGGAGACGGGTGTCACGACCATGTTGATGGACGTTGGTCTCGATACGGGTGATATGTTGATTAAGCGTCGCTTGGACATTGGTGCGAACGAGACGGCCGGGCAGTTGCACGATCGTCTGGCTCTATTGGGCCGAGAAGCTCTCGAGGAAACCCTCCGCCAGCTTTGTTCTGAAAGTTTGGTTGCTGAAAAGCAGGATGATGAGCTGAGTTGTTATGCCTCGATGATGAAAAAAGAGGATGGCCTGATTGACTGGCAGAAAGCAGCCAGTGAAATTCATAATCAAGTCCGAGGCCTTGATCCATGGCCTGGAGCCTACACTTCTCTTGATGGAGAGGTGCTTAAAATTGCAGAGACAACCGTTGTAGAAGATCTTTCTGGCAAGCCAGGAACTATTCTCTCTGCAGATAAAGCGGGGGTGCTGGTTGCTTGCGGCGAGGGAGCTCTCCTTGTTGATGGTTTGCAGTTGCCTGGGAAAAAGCGCCTTTCAGCAATGAACTTTCTCAGCGGCCGACCTCTTTTTGTTGATTCTCAATTAGGTTAAAAACTATAAATGAATGAGGTGCTAAAGGTACCCGAAGGATAGAATATGAATACAGCACGTACCGTTATGTTGATGACATTATTAACTCTGGTTTTGGTTGGTGCCGGTGGGGCTCTGGGTGGGCAAAGTGGAGCTTTCTTTGCTTTGATTATGGCTGCCGTGATGAACTTGGGAAGTTATTGGTTTTCTGATAAAGTCGTTGTCAAAATGTATCGCGGTCAAGAGACCCAAAGTGGAGAGCTTTACGATGTTGTCAGTGAGCTCTGTCAGAAGAACAATCTGATTATGCCCAAGGTCTATCTCCTTCCTCAAGAAACTCCCAATGCTTTTGCGACAGGACGTAATCCCAGTCATGCCGTGGTTGCTGCAACTCAGGGGATTACTCAAATTCTCAACCGTGAAGAGCTAAAAGGGGTTATGGCCCATGAGCTGGCCCATGTGCAGAATCGTGATATTTTAATCGGCTCAATTGCAGCGACGTTTGCTGGAGCCATCAGCTTTTTGGCTCATATGGCACAGTGGGCGATGATTTTTGGTGGTCGTGATGATGAGGATAGTAATCCGATTGCTATGATCGCAATGATGATTTTGGCACCGATTGCCGCAATGTTGGTACAAATGGCGATCTCTCGTTCGCGTGAGTATGGGGCCGATCAAAAAGGTGCTCAGCTGTGCGGAAACCCTCATTCTCTGGCCAGCGCGTTGCGTAAGCTGGAGACATCCAATCAACGTATGCCGATGCAGAAAGTCAATGAGGCGACGGCACATATGTTTATTGTTAACCCATTGAGTGGTAAGAAGTTGGCAAAGTTGTTTTCTACTCATCCCCCAATGGAAGAACGTATTCGTCGCCTTGAAGGGATGTAGACTCAATTGACTTCTCGACCAACTGATAGCCCTCGGCGTGCAGCATATGAAATATTGCGCCGAGTTGAAGATGGCGCTTTTGCTGATGTGGTTCTGGATACTGTTCTGGACCGCTCTCGTTTAGAACTCCGTGATAAGCGTCTTGTGACCGAGCTGGTTTATGGCATTTTACGCCTGATGGGACGGTTGGATTTTGCCCTCGTTCAGTTTTGTGATCGCCCCTTACAACGTTTGCAGGCGGAAGTATTGTGGCTCTTGCGACTTGGAGCCTACCAGCTGCTAGAACTGGACCGAATTCCCTCTCATGCTGCCGTTAACTCAACGGTCGAGTTGGCTCGGGAATTAGAGCAAGGCGCATCGGTTGGTTTTATCAACGGGGTGTTGCGTTCCCTTGATCGGGGACATAAAGAAATCCCTTGGCCTCCGCCTGAAAAGATCAAGGCATATTTGCAGCATGTTTGCAGCCAACCGGTTTGGCTGACCAAAGAAATTATGCGTCAGTTGCCCAACGTAGAGTCGCGCGCTCTTGGTGAAAGCCTCGCAGGCCCCCCTCCCCTGACTCTGCGAGTCAACAGTTTGAAAACTCAGCGTGAGGAGTTTTTGGCAGCTTTGTCAGCCGCTGGACATCAGGCTTTGCCCTGCACTTATGCCCCCGAAGGGGTGACTATAGAGAAGCGTGGCGAAGAACCATTGCCGGGTAATGCTGAAGGGTGGTATCAGGTTCAAGATGAAGCTAGTATTTTAATGGGTCACCTACTGGATGGACATCCTGGACATAGAATTCTCGATGCATGTGCTGCTCCCGGGGGGAAAACGACTCATCTGGCGGCATTGACAGGCAATCAGGCAGATATTGTTGCTCTGGATAAATACTCTCGCCGGGTCGAATTGATCGAAGAGGGTGCGCGTCGGTTGGGCTGCACAGCCATCACCGCTCGGGAGTGGGACTTAACAACGAGCCCCGGGTTTCTTGAAGCGCAAAGTTTCGATCGGATCTTGCTCGATGCGCCATGTAGTGGTCTTGGTGTTCTGCGCCGGAATCCCGAAGGTCGGTGGAATAAGTCTCCGGTGAACCTCAGGGAATTAGCTGTTTTGCAGAAGCAGATTCTAGATAGCGTAGCCCCACTACTCAAACCCGATGGTAAGCTGCTCTATTCTGTTTGTACTTTTAGCCATATCGAAACCGACGCAATTATCGAGACATTTCTAGAAGAGTATCCTGAGTTTGAATTAGAGAATTTGGAAAAGCAGGTTTTGCCTGCTTGGTCTGATTTAATTACCGATAAAGGGACGTTGCGTAGTTATCCGCACTGCCATGGTGGAATGGATGCCTTTTTTGCTGCTCGATTGCGGCGGCGGAATTAATTTATTGAGGGAGCGACTAGACTCTCCATAAACATCTGATTCTGATATTTATTCATTAACCCGGTTTTTCAAAAATGGATTTGAACCATGATTAAAATTGCTCCTTCTATTCTATCAGCCGATTTTTCCCGTTTGGGAGAAGAAATCAAAGCGATTGATCAGGCTGATGCTGATTATGTCCATGTTGATGTCATGGATGGGCACTTTGTCCCTAACATAACTATCGGTCCTTTGGTTGTTGATGCTATCCGTCCGGTGACTAAGCTGCCTATGGATATTCATTTAATGATCGAAAACCCTGATCAATATATTCCTGATTTTGCCAAGGCAGGGGCCGACATCATTGTGGTTCATGCTGAAGCAGTCAGGCATTTACACCGTACCGTGCAATTGATCAAGTCGTTAGGAAAGAGGGCTGGTGTTTCATTGAACCCAGCAACATCCTTGTCTGCTTTGGATATTATTCTGCCAGAATTAGATCTAGTTTTATTGATGACGGTTAATCCTGGATTTGGGGGGCAGTCCTTTATCGAGAGCAGTTTGCCAAAGATCACTGAGTTGCGCCGCCGGATAGATGCTCTTGGCTTGCCGATTGAGCTTGAGGTTGATGGTGGAGTAAAGACCGATAATATCGAGAAGATTGCTGCAGCAGGGGCTGATGTTTTTGTTGCCGGGAGCGCGGTGTTTGGTGCCGACAATTACACTGAAACAATCGCCGAGTTAAAGAGAAACGGGACTGCTGGGCAAATGGCTTGAGCAAGTAAATGTGTCTAGAGCGAGAGGGTTGAGATGCGGAATTTATGGACCTTGTTATTGTTGAGCCCACTGCTGACAGCTTGTCTTGGTACTGTTGATGTTGGTCCCGGACTCGATACGATCAGTCGAGGGTTTAGCGAGTCGATGCGTTGGAGTGATTACTCTGGTGCTTTACGCTATGTCCACCCTGATGTTCATGCAGCGTTCTCAGAGCAATTTACCGAAGATGAGGATCTGCGTATTGTTGATAGTAAGATGTTGGGCATAGATATGGGTCAGGAAAAAGGTCAGGCAGATGCTGTTTATGTTCTCGAATATTATCGCCTCCCTTCTAGTCGGGTGAAGAAGTGGCGTTGGGAGCAACAGTGGCGATTAGTCCAGAAAAAAGTGACGAAGCCGGGTGTCTGGCTCATTGAAAATGAGCCGCCAAGCCTTCCATGGAAAGAATAATCGGGTAGAAAATCGCTTCATCTCAAATAATTGCTTTTCCTTGTCTTTGCCTTGTTTTATCCTCTGTTTAGGAGAAAAAATAGCCTTGATTTAGGATCATTGTTTGTGGTATCTACCTGCATACTGTATACGATTCCAAGTACTGAAAACCGCCAGAACATCTGGTGATTCTACCCGTTAACGGGTTTATCGACCTTCCTTTTTGGAGGGTCGAAGCAGGTCATAGGAGGCCGGTTTGTCACAGGTTGCTTTTTCCAGTTGGGGAAGACAGGTTATCGATAATCGCCAAGGTGGCGATGCCGAGGTCGAGGTTGCTAAGAAGAAACTGCCAGTTACCTTTGATGGTGAAAAGCAGATTTCTGCCTTTATGGGGTGGGATGGTTTAATCCTTAATGACCCCAACGTTGATGTCGTGGCGATGGCCGCTGAATATGCTGAGCGTGTCCAAGAAGACTATTGCTGTGCGAAATGCTCGCCGGGAAGAAAGGGTACCCGGGTAATGCAAGACACCTTGGCCCGGATTGTCTCTGGAAAAGGTGAAGAGAGCGATCTGGATACGATTGAGAACATTGCAGAGCTGTTGCAAAACTGCAAGTGTACTTTGTGTCAGACTTCAGCAACTCCGATTGTCGATACCGTCAAACATTTCCGCGATGATTATCTGGCTTATATTAATGGAACGGCAAAAGAGAAAAAGGCCGTTGATTATAAAGTCAAGATGACGGCTCCTTGCCAAGATAAGTGTCCGTCACATATCGATATTCCTGCCTATATCGAAGCGATAAAAAATCGTCGCTTTGATGAGTCCCTAAGTATAATCCGCGAGAGTATGCCACTTCCAGCAGTTTGTGGACGAGTTTGTCCGCATCCCTGTGAAACGGCATGTCGTCGTGCCAATGTTGATGATCCAATCAACATCATGGTGCTCAAGCGAACCGCGTCCGATTACGAGTGGCAACATAATCACCAGCCACCAATGATCTCAAAACCGAAGAGAGATAAGACCGTTGCCATTGTCGGTGCTGGCCCTGCTGGTTTGGCCGCCGCTTACTATCTGGCTTTAGAGGGCTATCCCTGTACAATTTATGAAGCATTACCCGAAGGGTTTGGCGGTGGAATGATTGCCGTTGGAATTCCTGCTTACCGGATGCCACGTCATATTTTGCAGCGTGATGTAGATATTATCAGCGCCATGGGAGTAGAGATTATCTACGATACAAGGGTTGGTACTGATATCAGCCTGATGGAACTGAAAGAAAAGTTTGATGCTGTACTGATGGCACCCGGGGCTCATAAATCAAAGCCGATGGGTGTTGAAGGCGAAGATGAGGGTTACAAAGGATTCCTTGAGGGTGGTATCGAGTTTTTACGTGAAGCCTACATGGGTAAGCCAACAGGTATGGGCAAAAAAGTCTGTGTTGTCGGTGGTGGTAACACTGCGATCGACTGTGTTCGCGTTGCTTTGCGTGAAGGTGCTGATGACTCCATTCTCCTTTATCGTCGTACTCGTAACGAAATGCCTGCTGATTCATGGGAGATCGATGGAGCTGATGAAGAAGGTGTTCAGTTTGAGTTCCTCGTCTTGCCGAAGAAAATTATTGTCGACGATAACCGTCAGGTAACCGGTGTCGAATGTGTTCGTATGGAACTTGGTGAGCCAGATGACTCTGGACGCCGTCGGCCACAACCGGTTGAGGGAAGCGAGTTTGTTGTTGAGTGCGATACTTTGATTCCGGCGATTGGTCAGGATCCAGAGCTTTCTTTTATTACTGAAGACACCGGAATTGAAATTACCCGTTGGAATACCGTCGTGACCAAGTTTGTTGCGCAGAAAAATGCTGCAGGTCGGGACCTGAATGATGAAATGGGTAATCCCCTTTCTCGAGTTCTCGTAACCGATATGGACGGAGTTTTTGCATCAGGTGATGCTGAGATTGGTCCGTTGACGGTTGTCGCCTGTGTCGGTAATGCTCACCGTGCTGCAAAAGTCATTCAGCGTTGGTTTGAAGAGGGTGAAGCATATTTGACTGATGAAGATTTCCATGAAGATATCCTGACTCACCTTGGGGTCTACGATAAGGACGAAGAGGTTCCTTGGCTTGATGCTGTAAAGCGCTTTGACCAGAAAGAGGTCCATGGTAAGGAGCGAGCCAGTGAGGGGAATTACAACGAAGTTGAGCTTGGTTTCAGCGATACTGACGCAGTTATTGAAGCGGAGCGCTGTTTACGTTGTTATCGGGTTTCGATGATCGCAGTTTAGCGTATTTAAAATCATAGCTCTGTATCTGTAGCAATGTTTCAGTCCGGTTATAAAATCAGCCGGCATTTGAGGTGAATATAATTATGGTTAACCTGACGATAGATGGTAGGTCGGTAAGCGTTCCCAAGGGCACGACAATTCTTGAGGCCGCTCGGCAAGTGGATGTTCATATTCCAACCCTCTGTTGGTTAGAGAAAGTTTCTACGACAGGTGCGTGTCGGATTTGTGCCGTTGAAATTGAAGGTGTCGATCGTGCGATGACAGCATGTGATACCCCCGTCAAAGATGGAATCGTGGTCACGACCCAGTCGGATAAATTGACGAAGAGTCGGAAGCAAATCATGGAATTGATTCTAGTGAATCATCCTCTTGATTGCCCTGTGTGCGATGCCGGCGGGGAGTGTGATTTGCAAGACGTCTGCTATGAACTTGACGTCACGCGGCAGGAATTTAAAGCTGAAGATGTTAATCCTGCTGTCATAGATCACTGGCCGCTTATTCAGCAGGTTCCTAATCGTTGTATCCTCTGTGAAAAATGTGTCAAAGTCTGTTACGAACTCATTGGTGCTGATGCCTTATTTGTAAACGACAAAGGTGATCGGGCTTTTATTGATAAAAAAGTTGAAAATTGTACCTATTGTGGCAACTGCGTCTCTGTGTGCCCAACGGGAACAATGATTTCCAAGCCATTTAAGTTTAAAGCACGCCCTTGGGCGCTTAAAAAAGTTCCTTCTGTGTGTACCTATTGTCCTAGCCAATGTCAGATTGATCTCAATGTTAAGGATAATGAAGTATATCGGGTGACTTCCAATGACAAGGGGACAACGAATATTGGTAACCTTTGCGTCGGAGGCTTTTTCGGCTATGGCTACATCAATAATAAAAAACGTTTGACCGAACCGACCATCGAGCAAAATTCCGTTTCTTGGGATAGAGCTTTTGAGCGGGTTGTTACTGATATTGAGCGGATCAAAGCTGAGAACGGTGCAGCTGCGATAGCCGGATTTGGTTCTCCGCGTCTGTCAAATGAAGAAAACTATCTATTCCAGAAACTTTTCCGCGCTGCTATTGGTAGCAATAACATTGATACTGAAGCACGATTTGGGGCACAGCGCGCTTTGCGTGGTCTCGAAAAGGGTCTCGGCTTACATGGTGCAAGTCATACCTTAGAGTCTATTGCTGATGCTGATGCAATTCTGGTTTTTGGTGCCGATCCCTCTGCCGAAGCTCCAGGGGTTGATTGGAAAATTCAAGACGCAGTTCGCCGTAATGGTGGAAAATTGGTCATTGCGAATATGCGTGAAATCCATCTGACTCAATTCGCTAATAGCCAATTGACTTATAAGCCAGGTAGTTCTGCCTCGCTTGCAAAGGGCCTTGGACGCCTGTTAATGGATCGTGGTCATTTGAATGAGGATGACTTAAAGCGAACCGTGAGTAACCTGGACGAATTAAAGACTGATCTTAGCAGTGTAGATCTAGACAAAGTTATCGAAGCGACGGGCCTAAATCGCGAGGCATTAGAGTTGGCCGCGGATATCATTGGAAATGCAGATAATGTTGCGATTATTTTTGGCAGTGATATCAGTAAATCATCTTTCGGGACTTCAAAGACTGCACTCATCGCCAATCTAGCAATCCTTAGCGGTGCTCTTAATTCAGGTGGCGGTTTGTTTCCACTTGATGAAAAAGGGAATACTCAGGGTGCTCTTGATATGGGTGTTTATCCAGAAGATCTTCCTGGATTCCAGTCTTATTCAGAGAATAAAGACAAATTTTCTAAGGCCTGGAGTTGTGTCCTCCCTGATGGTGGGCTTGATGCTGACGGGATTTTGCAGGAGATTGAAGCAGGGAAGGTACGCTTCCTCTATCTTGCAGCTACAAACCCTCAGAGCTTCTCCAATAGTAGTCGCTGGATGAAGGCTCTCGAAAAAGTTGAAGTCCTTGTTGTTCAGGATATCTTCCCCTCTGAAGTGACAGCGCTAGCGACAGTTGTTCTTCCTGGTTGCTCTTACGCAGAGAAAACAGGGAGCTTCACGGCACTTGATCAAACCGTCAGAAGTGCAAATCAAGCAATCCGGCCGGTTGGTAAAAGCCGTGAGGATGGTGCGATTTTTGCCGAACTGTCTGGCCGTTTAAGTAAAACTTCGGTTGCTTTCAGCTTGGCTGGAACTAAAGCAGAGATTCTTGAGTTAACAGCACTGTATGAAGGGGCTAGCACTCTTGATGATGACCGCCGAACCTGTACGCGAAAAGCCTATCAGGCGGCAGACCAGAGTCTTAATTATCAACTGATTACCGAGGATCAGGGTGTCGAAGGATTGCAGCTTTTAGTCGCGACGTCGTCAGGTCATTTTGGAACGACATCAACTTGGGCTGCAGCACCGCTTGAGGTAGAACCTGAAGGGATGATCCAAGTCAATATTGAAGACGCTAAGGGCGCGGGAGTTGCCGATGGTGAGCTTCTCAAGTTGACCAGTGCGACGGGTACGATAACAGGTAAAGTGCTTGTCAGTGGTAAAATTCCTCAGGGTTTAGTTTTTTCTCCAAATAATTTTATCGCACTTGGAGTTCAGCAATTGATGCCAGATGGTGAGAACATGACATCTGTGCAGATTGCAAAAGGATAAATGGAACGGATTTAACGATTCACTTATGTTATGCGCCTCGGGAGTTCCTGGGGCGTTTTTTTTACTAAAGCAAATTATTACACGTAAGTTAAGTGAGTCATGCCTCGGTTGAAGTGAAAATCGACCTTGACTCTTGGGCCGCCTATATGGTACTTAAAGGCCGCTTTTACGGCAGTTTCCTCATTGGTGACACCTCTAAATGGCTGAAGATAAACGTCAATTATATAAGAGTCTCGGGTTTTTATCGAGTGTCGGGATATCGCTAGTTGCTTCGATCCTTATTGGATTGGCAATGGGTGTTTATCTAGATCAATGGTTGGATACACGTCCATTATTCACCCTGATTATGTTGCTGATCGGCGTTATCTCGGGATTTCGTAATGTCTATATTTTGACGACACGAGAGCTGAAAAGGCAAGAAATAGAGGAAAATCAGTCGGGGAATAATGATGAATCCTCAGGATGATCAACTGCTGGCGGTGATGGCACGTCGGAATTGGATGATTCTGATTCTTTTGGTTTTAGGCAGTTTGTTTTGGCAATCACTTGCGGTGACAATGGGAGTGCTTGCTGGCGGCGTTTTGGTCATTATTAATTATCGCTGGATGGGCCGTTCATTACTTAAGGTTCTGGGCGCTCAACATGCATCAGCTGAAAAAGGTTTCAAACGCAATTACCTGTTTCGGTTGGTGTTTATAGCGAGTTCAATATATTTATTACTAGTGCGTGGTGAGGTGAATCCTCTAGCGCTGGTTGTTGGGTTGTCAGTGGTTGTTATTAACCTGATCGTGACAACTGCCAAACGGCTTTATTAAGCTTTGATTATAATAGGAGAGTTTAACTCATGACCCATCCATTTTTATTTCTGCAGTGGATTGAACAGCAGTTACACATCCATATTGGTGAGCATGTTACCTATACCTGGTTCGTGATGGCGCTATTGATCGCAGTTGCTTTTTTAGCATCTAGATCTATTTCCATGGTTCCTTCTGGGGCTCAAAACCTGATGGAAGTTGTCGTAACCGGTGTTGATGGTTTAATTGAGGAGACAATGGGGAAAGAAGGCAAAGCCTATTTTCCACTTATTGCAACCTTCGCATTGTTTATTCTTGTCTGTAACTTGATAGGATTAGTCCCCGGGTTTTATCCTCCAACGGCAAACTTGAACACGAATGCTGCATTGGCTTTGACCGTATTCGTATTGACTCATGTTGTTGGCTTTAGAAAACATGGGATTGCTTATTTTAAACATTTTATGGGACCAATTATCTGGTTGGCACCCTTGATGTTTGTCATCGAGATTATTGGTCACATTGCACGCCCATTGTCGTTGACCTTGCGTCTTTTCGGTAACATGTATGGTCACGAAATCGTACTGATGATCTTCCTTGCATTGGTTCCATTATTTTTACCGATCCCAATGATGTTGATGGGCGTGTTGATTGCTTTCATCCAGACTTTTGTCTTTACGTTACTAGCAATGATTTATGTTGCTGGAGCTTTGGAAGAAGCTCACTAAATAATTATTTATATCTTTCACAGGGGTGAAGGATCAGTCCTATAATATATAGGAACAATCAAACTGGAAAAAGGAGAACAACAGATGGAATTTTTTGCATGGTGTATGCTCGCAGCTGGTCTTGGTATGGGTCTTGGTTCTGTCGGTACTGGTATCGGTCAGGGTATTGCTATCAAAGCCGCTTGTGAGGGTGTTGCACGTAATCCAGGAGCTTCAGGTAAAATTTTGACCACAATGATGATTGGTCTGGCAATGATCGAGTCCTTAGCAATTTACGTTTTTGTTGTTGCTATGATTATTCTCTTTGCTAACCCATTCACTGAGCATGTTCTTGGGCTTCTCGCTCACTAATAGCTTTTTAAATGGTTAGAAAAAAAGCAACTCCGCCTGGGGTTGCTTTTTTTTTGTCTGATATCTTAAGTATAACGCCATTTTGAACGTCGCTGAAGAATGGATCATGTTGCCATGAAATCTCATCTGAGATGACGGGTTTTTGTTGCAATAAAATAGTGATAGGGGTAGTGTCTCCTCTGTATGTTAAAAATATACACTAGTAGGTTGCTAAAGGTCTCTTTTCTGAGAAAGGGACTGTCGCTAGTTGATGCCACTCAGGTAGCTAAGCAAATATGATCTATGTAACCTTTCTAGGGGAAAACCAGTTATTTATTGATGAAGAATATCTATGCTAAGGAGAGTTTCAATGCGTAAGTTCCTGTTCTATTCAGTCCTTTTATTAACATTGTTATGGAGTACTCAGGCGGTTGCTGGGGAGACAATTGCGTCACCAGAGGCTTGTCTTGAATGTCACGATGATGTCACTACTGCTGAGGATTTTTCTGCTTCAGTCCATGGTGCCAATGGGTGTGTTGCCTGTCACATTGAGTTGACTGATCTTGATGCTCATATGGACGAAGAGCTGATGCCAGGACCAGTTGACTGCGCCCGTTGCCATAAACAGGAATTCAAAGAATATTTTGACAGTGTTCATCATTTTGATCACGCCAATATTGATTTAAGTTGTACTTCTTGTCACGAAGAGATTCATGACATGACAGCTTGGCAAGGTGATAAGCAACGAGCAAATGAAACTTGCCGTGCTTGTCATGATAGTGCATTTGATGAATACCATACTTCGACTCACGCTAAGGGTGTCGACGCAGGCAACATGGATTCAGCTGCTTGTATTGATTGTCACGGATTGCATGCTATAGCCTCTATTGAAGAGATGGATGTTCGTGAAAGGGCTAGTTTTCAGACAGAACCATGCATGGGGTGTCATGCTGATGAAGAGATGATGCATCGGAATGATGTCTTCCCTGTCGCAGTCGATACTTATCTTGAAAGTTATCACGGTAAAAATTTCCACCTTGGTTACCCTGAAAAGGTTGCTGGTTGCGCCGACTGTCATACTGCGCATGAGGTTTTGCCCAATGAAGATCCTGCTTCGAGCCTTAGCTCTGAAAAATTAATTGTTGCCTGTGCTAAGTGCCACGAAAACGCTTCCGCACAATTTGTAAAGTTTTATTCCCACGGTGACATGACAGATCGCGAAAATTATCCAATTCTATTCTACACTTACGTTGCGATGAGTACATTGTTGGTATGTACTTTTGGCGTTTTCTGGTTCCACTCTCTGCTGTGGATGTTCCGTGGTTTTATTGAGAATAACGAAAAGAAAAAGGCTTTAGCTGCTGGCGGGCATCTCCATCACATTGAGAATCCTCACAAGATTTATCGTCGCTTTACCAAGGTCCATATTTTTATGCACCTGTTGGTCATTACCAGCTTCCTTTTGCTGTCTCTCACCGGATTGCCATTGAAGTTTTCTGATCAGGCGTGGGCAAGGGTATTAATGGAGTTCCTTGGTGGATCAGCGAATGCAGGAGCTCTCCATCGCCTTGGTGCTGGTATCACATTTATCTATTTTGGTATGGCATTATTTATGAGTGCCAAGTTCCTGTTTTATAAACTTCAATACCCAGCTGAATTCTTTCAGAGACTTTTTGGACCTGAGTCCCTATGCCCCAATTTACGTGATATCTCTGACGTCACGGCAATGGTTCGCTGGTTCCTGTTCCTCGGCCCTAAACCGACTTTTGACCGTTGGACATACTGGGAAAAATTTGATTTTATTGCAGTGTTCTGGGGTATGTTTGCTATCGGTGGCTCTGGTTTAATGCTTTGGTTCCCAGAGTTCTTTGGGGCAGCACTCCCAGGCTGGGTCTTTAATGTCGCAACCATTATCCACTCTGATGAGGCATTGTTGGCTACAGGGTTTATCTTTACTGTTCACTTTTTTAACACGCACGGCAGACCTGAGAAATTCCCTATGGATTTCGTTGTTTTCAATGGTGAATTGCCGAAAGAAGAGTTTGTTGAGGAGCGTGGCGATCAGTGGAAACGCTACGAAGAAGAAGGAATTCTTGATCAGTATGAGATTGATAAGCCAAGTGGTGCTCTCTATGATTTCATCTTCAAGGGCTTTGGCTTTACAGCAGTACTGATTGGGGTAGCATTAACTGTGCTGATGATTTATGCTTTCGTCTTCGGCGGACACCACTTTTAATTTGTCACCTTATTCCAAGTAGTAATAAAGGGGCTGCCATTTGGCGGCCCCTTTTGATTTTGCGGAGAGTTTCGATGTCTTTTAAGGATCTTATCTGGCCACTAATAGCCTTCTCTTCTTATATCATTGGGGGGCTTTTGACCTTTGGTGGCGTCGCTTTGATTGTCCTCATGAAAGGTAAGGATTTGTGGGGCTTGGGCGAAGGGCATACTATGGGCTATTTGTGTGTTTGTCTTGGCTTGCTGCTATCGATTTTAGGTGTTTTAATTATGCGAATTTTGCGCAATAGAATTTAAAAGTCTTTTAAGAGGAGAAAACCATGGCTGAAATAAAAGAAAAGTTCTGGCTTGATGCAGAAAAAGCCGTTCTGGTGATCATTGATGTTCAGGAAAAATTGGCCCCAGCAATGAATCAAGAATTGTATGGACAGTTGGTTTTGCATATAAATCTATTGATTGAGGGGTTTAACGCTTTTAACCTACCAATTATTGCGACAGAACAGTATTCAAAGGGCCTCGGTCATACAGTATCCGAGTTAAATGGGGCAACAGATCAGCATCAGATTGAAAAAATGACTTTTAGCTGTTGCGGCGAAGATAATTTTGTTGCCACACTGGAAAAAAGTGGAGCCAAGCAGGTTGTGATTGCTGGAATGGAAAGTCATGTTTGCGTTTTCCAAACTGTTATTGATCTGATGGATCGTGGTTATATTGTCCACTTGGTGAGCGATGCAATTTGTTCCCGATTTAAGAGTGATTATGATAATGCAATCAAAACAGCAGCGCGAGCTGGTGCCGTGATTACGACAACAGAAATGGCCCTTTTTCAACTGGTCAAAGGGGCTGGAACAGATGTTTTTAAGGTGGTATCAAAACTAGTGCGCCAGCGAACTCCTTGATGGAGGAGTTAACCTCTTCACAAAGAGATGAGTTGTTTCATCGATTACTGGATTTAAAGGACGAGCTAGAGCAGCTTCTCGATGGTTCGTCTGCCAGTAGTGAGGTTGTTGATTTAGACCAACCTATCGGGCGCTTGTCTAGAATTGATGCGCTTCAACAACAAGAGATGGCAAAGGCGACCCGAGCGGGTCATCATCAGCGTCTGCTGCAGATTGAAGCCGCACTGCGCGTATTTAAACTGGATCGCTATGGTGAATGTCGCCGGTGTGAAGAGCCCATTGGGTATTTACGGTTGAATGTCCGGCCAGAATCCCCTTTTTGTCTCGATTGCCAAAAACAAAGTGAAAAATAGATAATGTCGCAACTGGTTCTTATAATTCTTATGGTCATCGGCGGTGTTGCCGTAGCGGTGCAACCGTCTATAAATGCACGTTTAGCGGAGAAGACGGGATTTTTACAAGCGGCAACGGTTTCTTTTGCCGTTGGAACACTCATTTTAATACTGATTTCACTGATGAATGGGCAAGGAAGCTTCCGGAGAATTACTGAGGCCGATTGGTGGCAGCTCACGGGCGGCCTCTTTGGAGCATTTTTTGTGACAATGACGATAGTTGGCGTGCCGAGAATTGGTGTTACAGCTGTCCTCGCTCTGACGATCGTCTCACAATTAATTGCCGGGTTAGCTATGGACCACTATGGCGTGTTTGGGATGCGTGGTATCCCGGTTGATTTCAAGCGTATGATGGGTGTGGTTTTATTGCTTATAGGTGTTTTTCTTATCTGTCGCCGTTAGGGATATATGTTTTCCCCCTTACGGTGGGCAGTTAGCGCACTGAGAACGAAATAGATTTGTACTTAGATAACGATCTCCTCGATCAGGTAGCAGTATAACAATTGTTCCTGAACTGATCGACTCTGCAATCCGTAATGCACCAGCAACTGCTGCACCGCTGGACATTCCGACAAAAAGACCCATCTGCAAAGCGAGCTTTCGACTCATTTCATAAGCGTCATCATCTTCGATTTTTATTTTTTCAGCGAGTTGTTGAGGGTCATAAACTTCCGGAACAATCGCTTCATGCATATTTTTGAGTCCTTGAATCTTGTGACCTAGCCCTGGCTCAATGCCAATTACTTTTACTTTTGGCGCGTGCTGTGAAAAAAAACGACTGACCCCCATCAGTGTGCCCGATGTCCCCATTCCTGCGACAAAGTAATCAATCTCCCCTTGTGTCTGCGCCATAATTTCTGGTGCTGTGGTTTCGTAGTGGGCCAAAGGGTTGTTGGGATTGCTGTACTGGTTCGGCATGAAATAGCGGTCAGGGTCTTCGGCAAGAATTTTATGTGCCAGACGAATTGCTCCATCGGTCATTTGACACCCGGGAGAGAGGACTGTCTCGGCCCCATAAGCTTCAAGAATTCCTCGCCGTTCCATACTGACACAAGCAGGCATAACCAGTTTAACCTTGTACCCTTTTGCGGCTCCGATCATGGCAATAGCAATTCCGGTGTTGCCCGAGGTTGGTTCGAGAATCGTTTTGTCGGCGCTAAGCTCTCCACTCTCTTCAGCTTTATTTATCATATAAAGTGCCGGACGATCTTTAACTGACCCACCCGGGTTGCTCCCTTCGAGTTTAGCAAGAAGCTTAACTTCTGGGTTAGCGGTCAGCTCTGAGATGTCGACTAGAGGCGTGTTGCCAATGGCATCAATCAGAAAAGGGATTTTCATTGTTTGGGGGCAAACTGACATTTATATAATTCCTTGTAATGGGCCACCATTAACAGCGAGTTGGTCGACCTGTTTTTCTATCTCAGGGTCATCAATTAAAGCGGGAGCATAGTGTGGTTTGCTGCGTGCATCAATAATAAGTGATCCTGAACAACCCCAATGTTTTGCTTTTGAAATACTGTCGATTCCATAAATATCGGCTGCTGGATTAGAACGTGTGAAACATACCCAGAGCCAATTATTGAGCGATGCCGCACAAAAATCACTATCATCAACAATGACAATGAGAGGGAATGAGTTGATTGGATCATCAGAGGTTATTTTTTTGCTGAATCGCAGCAGGTTGAGATCTTCTCCTGGGCGATAGTCGTCACACACAGGGCCCTCGACAAGTAAGATGCCCGGAATAGAGACCTTTGGTTTTTTGAAACTACGAGGGAGGGTTAAGTTCTCAGGTATTTCAGTGGGAAGATTGCGTTTTTTATCACCAACCGCAGCAATTACAACTTTTGAGCCTTGATTGAGGCCATGACCGCTGTAATCAAGTGTGTCGATTGTTGTCGCTGTCTGGAAGTGAAGATCTCTTTGCCAGTCGACTCTTTCCAGCATATGGCTGAAAAAAGCAGGGATATTGTTGATGTCCAGCTGAACGTTATCATCTTTGTTGGCAATGAAAAGATATTTGGCAAGTGATAGTTGTCCTTGCCCAAGGATTGCATTTGCTTGGGTGAGAAGTTCCTGTGGTTGATCGGGTTTGCTGTAGGGTGTGTAGCGCTCACTTCCGATTGCAAGCAACAGTGGATGGACACCTGCGGCATCAACAGCATGAACCGCTTTGATGCCAGGGAGAACTTCGGGGATCAAAGCACCCGTAAGCTCATGGATGAATTCACCGAAGCTGGTATCTTCTTGCGGAGGGCGACCTACGGTCGTAAATGGCCAGATGGCATCGGGACGATGATAGACCTGGTCAACTTTAATCAGTGGAAAATCGTGAGCCAGACTGTAATACCCTAGGTGGTCACCAAAAGGTCCTTCAGCTTTTTGCTGCTTGGGGTCAATGGTTCCACAGATCACAAAATCGGCTTCTGCCGGCATAGGTAAGTATTGTGATGGCTGTACCAGTGGAATTCTGTGGCCACCGAGAAGTCCAGCAAAGGCAAGTTCCGGCATTCCTTCTGGAAGAGGCATAACCGCAGCGATGGAGAGGCTCGGGGGGCCTCCGACAAAAATATTAACTTTAAAGGGGCGATTAAGTTTTAACGCCTCTTGATGGTGGACGCCGATGCCCCGGTGAAGTTGATAGTGAAGGCCAATTTCTTGATTCTGAAGATAATCATTCCCTGATATCTGTACCCGATACATGCCTAAATTGGATGAACGAATGCCCGGCTTTAAGCTGCTTTCGCTATAAACCTGAGGCAATGTAATGAATGCTCCACCATCGTCGGGCCAACTTTTTATCTGCGGTAAATCACTGATCGTTGTTTGTCCCTGCAAGATAGCTCCCGTTTTAACTTTTTTGGGCAGGAGATGGAGTGCTGCGGGGGGAGCAGAAAGGAACATCGCCGGGTTCTTTAGAAGTGTTTTTGGGTCGAGCTTGAGTTTGACCAGAGTTTCGACCTGTTGCAGCGTATCGCGAAACAGGTATCGTGTTCGTTCAAGTGTGCCGAAAAGATTAGCGACCGCTGGAAAGCGACTATGAGCTAGATGGGTGAAGAGAAGAGCTGGTCCTTGGTGTTGGTAAACTCGCCTTTGAATTGCCCCAGCGAGGAGGTTTCCCTCTATAGGGTGATCAATCCTTATGAGTTGTTTGCTACTCTCAAGAGCGTTTACTGCCTGTCGAAGAGTTTTGTAGCCCATAGCAGGTGATCCTATCTCAGGGAGGAAAATGTAGATTTTATACTTCAGTGGAGTAAAAAAGGCAATGGCCGGCACCACAAGGTAATGACATACTTGAGAAATGTGCGAATAATGGTTCAAAAAAAAACGTCACTCCAGTATGGTTAGTCACGATTCGAACTCTTAAAGCTTTGGTTTTTGTTGAGGAGCATATTAAATGCGCACCCGGCTGGCAATCAGGTTTACGGCAATATCGAGCATCATTCTCCTTATTGTTATGTCCATATCTGCTGTTCTACATATCGATAAAGTCCAGAAGGTTTTTACTGAGAACGCAATGCAGGAAGCAGACGTTTTGTCAGAAATGATCCTGCGAGACTCTCATCACTTAATGCTTGCTGATAACAATGAGCAGTTACAGTTGATGATTGAAGAAATTGGTCGGACTCCGCGCGTTGAGAGGGCAAGGATTCTCGGTAAAGAGGGGGTTGTCAGCTTTTCAATGAATAAACATGAAATCGGCACTGTTCTCAGCGAGACAGATGAGAGTTGTTCTTTTTGTCACCTTGAAGGGTCTCGTGCTCTGGTTGATGTGCCGGTCGAAAAACGGACACGAATCTTTTCGGATGACGAAGGGACTCAATATTTAAGTATTACTCGGGGGATTTTTAATGAGCCAAGTTGCTCGACGGCGGAATGCCATGCTCACTCTCCTGAAGAAAAAAAAATCGGCGTTCTTGATATGGTTATTTCTCAGGGGGGGATGGCTGACCTGGCCCATGCTCACCATACTGATGTGATCGTGTCTACAACTGTGATGATGATTGTTATCTCTCTTTGTTATTATGTACTGACCCGAAAATATATCTGTGATCCTATTCAGGGGTTGTTGGAGCAAACCCACTCTTTGTCGGCAGGGGATCTCTCGGCAAGAGTCAAAAACCTTGCAAAGGATGAGGTCGGAGAGCTTGGGCGTTCATTTAATACGATGGCTGATAATCTTGCTCAGGCACAAATTGAACTTCAGGACTGGGGGAACACACTAGAGCAAAAAGTTGAAAAACGAACAGCTGAAATTACCGATATGCAGAGTCAGCTATTACGGTCTGCAAAGCTTGCATCGATGGGAGAACTGGTGGCCGGAGTCGCCCATGAGATCAATAACCCCCTGACAGGGATTTTGATGTTTGCCTCTTTGTCATCTAAGACCCCTGATCTTCCGCAGCAGGTTAGGGATAATTTAGATTTGATTGTTTCTGAGACAGGAAGATGCGCAAAAATAGTTCGGGGCCTTTTGGAGTTTGCTCGAGAATCTTTTCCTGAAAAGAAGCCCGATTCTATTAATCGAATCATTGAGCATACTCTGGATCTTGTATCACATCAGACCATTTTTCAAGATGTTGAAGTCTGCTATCAAGCCGGTGAAGAATTACCGAGCCTGGAAGTCGATGCCGATCAATTACAGCAAGTTTTTTTCAATATGTTTATTAATGCCGGCCAGGCAATGCCAAGCGGTGGCATTTTAAAGATCGAAACAGAATTTTCTGAAAAAGAAAAGGCAGTGAAGATTCTTATTGAAGACTCTGGGACCGGCATCAGCCAAGAAAATATTGATAAAATCTTTGACCCCTTCTTCTCGACAAAAGCACAGAAAGGTTTTGGTCTGGGCTTATCAGTCTCATATGGCATTATTGAAAACCATGGAGGTCGAGTTGATGTTCAGAGCCGTGAAGGAGAGGGAACACGCTTTGAGATTTATTTTTCAACTGAGGGAGATGGTTTGCTGCAAAGTTCAGGAGAGAATGGTTCTCTGGCTTGAAGAGTGGGAAAGTCTAAACGTGGTCTTTGATCGAAATTCCTAATTTCTTTAGCAGAGCCTGGAAGTTTGGTCTGAGCATTCCTGTTTCTTCTGCCGCTTTGGTCACGTTCCAGTTGTTTCTTTCTAGGGCTGCATAGACAAAAGCCTTCTCTGCAGGTTCTACGGCCTGTTCCCGAAGTTTTCGTTTGACCTCCTTAAGCTCTTCGGTATTGATGGGGGCAACCATTTCTCCGTTTCCTGCCGCGATATCTTGTGAGTCTGGTAATTCCAGACTTTCACGCTGAATCAGATCCCCTTGCGTTAAGACAACCGCTCTTTCAATGATATTCTCAAGTTCACGCACGTTGCCTGGAAATAAATAGTCCCGTAACGCCAGATGTGCATCGGCAGCAAGACCTTTGATTTCTCGACCGATATCGGCGGAAAACTTTTTCAAGAAATAGCCAATTAAAAGAGGAATATCGCCGGCCCGTTCTCTTAATGGAGGTAGGCTGATAGGGATAATATTCAGGCGAAAATAGAGGTCATCACGAAAGTTGCCCTCTTCGACCATTTTGTCGAGCCCGCGATTTGTTGCGGCAATTAAACGAATATCGATAGGAGTCGCTTTCGTTCCACCAATTGGGCTGACTTCACGTTGTTGTAAGACGCGGAGCAGTTTTGCCTGGGTTGCCATGCTCAAGTTGGCAATCTCGTCGAGGAACAAACTGCCACCACTTGCAACACTGAACAAGCCGGGCTTCGATTGGGTTGCTCCAGTAAATGATCCTTTGACGTGACCGAAGAGTTCACTCTCAAGTAAATTTTCGGGCAATGAGTTGCAGTCAATTGCAACAAAAGCTTCGTCTTTTCTTGGGCTGTTGTTGTGAATCGCCCTAGCAACCAATTCTTTCCCGGTTCCGCTTTCTCCAGTAATAAGAACTGAACTGCTTGTTGGGGCAACCTGAAGGATTCGTTGAAAGACTTTTTGCATTGGCTCACTTTTGCCAATGAAAGAATCGTCGACGGTTTCGTCTGGAATGCTATTTGTAATCACCTCTGATTCGAGGTTCATTAATCTTTTACTAACAGCAGCCTGAACCTTCTCTATGATTTGGTCGGGGAGAAAGGGTTTAGTTAGATATTCAAAGGCCCCATTTTTCATTGCATCAACAGCGGAATCGACTGTTGCAAATCCGGTAATGATTATGACGGGCACATTGGGTTGTAGTACAGAAATTGTTTTCAGGACTTCTATTCCGCCCATGATCGGCATTTTTAGGTCGCTGATAACAACACTGAAGCTGTCGTTCTGTAGCTTCTCCATGCCGACTTTACCATTCTGGGCAACGACGACCGGATATCCTTCCATGGTCAGCGCTTGACGAAGCCCTTCACGAATGATTGCCTCATCGTCGATGACTAGAATCTTATGTGTAGCGTTTTCGTCCATGATTGATGAGGATTGCTTTCCGGCTTAAAGGGAGAAGTTCAAATAACCAAGTTTAGTGCTTAAACTTTCAAATCCATTAATATTAATAAGCGAGAAGGAAACAGTCAAGGGATAAGTCGCAAGTGTGAAGTTGAGCTGCCTTCTATTTATAGCGGAATGATGGTGTTGAATAAAATTAGATTAGGATCGTATTGGGCATGAATAAATAAAATATGCAGTATAGTTTTGCCATGAAGGATCATGGTGATGTCATAAATGTATGTAATATTAGTTAGTTGTCTCTTTTGAGAGGGTTTGGTCGCCATTTTGAATCGACTTTGTCTGTATGAAAAATATATTTTTTATGATTTTTCAGGAGGTTAAGTTTGGACCTTCCTCTATGATAATATTAACAATAATAGATAGTTGTGGGTTTTGGCGTGTCTTTTATGGGTTTTGGCATGGTTGCTGTATATAGATTGGTATAGAAACTTGGGGATGATTTCATAATGCCACGGAGATTGAAATGAAGTATATGGTTCGTAATTGTGTTGTTACTTTGATTTGTTTTGTCACGATGGTGTCAATTGTTGCAGCAGATACCGCTGCTCCTGCAGAACAAGGTGGGTCGATGTTGTTGACACTGTTTATTGGGTTTTTTGCTCTGATTGTTGTTTTTCAGCTCGTTCCAGCATGCTTGTTGTTCGTAGGTGTTGTGAAAGGCCTGTTCTCACGGAAGCAAGGGACTGAGCAGGAATCATCAAGCCGCTAAATGAGTTATGGGAGATAAGTGAGGTGATTATGGACGGTCTTCTTATTGCAAATAAAAATCAGCAAGCACGGGAGCAAATGGCCGCTTTGTTTCAAGCCGATGACTATGAGGTGACAACTGCCGACTCGGTTGTTAACTCTCTAGAGGGGATCCTTGATAAATCCATTCAAGTGGTTCTTCTGGGCGGTGTGTTTGATGAGCAGCAGATTTCTAAATTTGTCCCGTTGCTTAAAAAATGCAATCGGAACTTGTCGATCATTTTGGTCTCTGATGATTTGCCTCTTGAATTAGTGCGTAGAATCCGTAAAGAGGGGATTTTCTATCACGCATTGAAGCCTGTTGGCGATGAAAGTTGGGATGAGATTCGTCAGGCGGTGAGCTGTGCTTTTGAAAATTATCACGCTCGTCAGTCTGTCGGTAGGAAGCTTTTTCGCAACAAAGAGTCCATTCGACTGCAAGAAAATACTGGTATTGCTTAACCATTCAATATAATGAGTTCTGGCCCCGTAGAGGGGCCATCCTTTCTTTTGTTCTTCTCCTCTCATTTTCTTGAGCATATAAAAAAAATATTCAATTAAGGGTATACTGTATACAATATTTATGCTCTTGTATTGTTGATATTTCTCAACAGGTTAAGTGCTTTTTTAGCACTATAATCGGCTTTATAAATATTTTTGTTGTATGTTTTAAATATACGGTAAATTTTAACAAATATAGTCATAATTAATATGAGAACCCAACAATAACAGACTGTTAGGCTTTTATTGTTGATTGTGCTGTTGCTGGCACAACCTCTGCATCAAATTGCCGAAGTTGTAATTCTGTCGTCTTGTTTGATGTGAAGTCCCATAAGTTTGTTATTGGAAAAGAAATAAGTTTCAATAAGAGGGGTTCATCAGTATAGTACGGCAATCTGAGTGGCTAATATTTTGACTGTCTTTCCTCGTAACTTTGTTGTCTTAAGAAGGCAGTGTTCAACATTTATAACAAGGAGGTTTCAATGCAAGGTGTAAAAACATTACTCACGAGTTTGTCTCTGCTTTTTCTGGTGGCTTCACCGGCATTAGCAGTTGATACCAGCCAAACCTATAACAGTGGCATTCTGGTTCTTTTGTTTGTTGGATTCTGTGCTCTGTTGATTGTGGCGCAGTTAGTGCCAGCTATTCTAGCTCTCTTTGGGATGACCAAAGAAGCTGCTAAAAGTGCTTCGGGTAAAAAACTTGCCACGTCATCCAAAAAGCACTGAACTATTTTTTTGAGAGGTATTTGTGATGTTTGATTTTTTCATGAATGTTGGTCACGTTGAGCAGATTTATACAGTTGTAGATTACTATACCTATATCAAGGGCCTCGAGTATCTGCTTTGTCTGCTGTTCTTTACCTTTTTCCCAATGTTTTATCGCTATATCCATGGTGGTGAAGAGGATTGATTTGGGTTAATTGGTTGTAGGGCTATTTTTTAATTGATCTGTTTGTTTTTAATCATGATCGGCGAACAGAGTTTATGAACTAAGGAGTAGAGGCTATGGTACATGCCGGCAAACAACTTATGACAGGATTGGGAGTAATACTACTTTCTGCTGTCTTGGCTGTAGGTTGTTACGCAATGGATTATCCAGAAGAGATTGAGATTGACTCTCTGGTTAACTTGTATGAAGCAGTTGTTTTTGACCATGCAATGCATGTTGATGCGACCGAAAACTGTTCTGAGTGTCACCACCACACAACGGGAACAGGGGTTGCCAACGAGTATTGTGCAAAATGCCATAATGGCAATGAAGAGATGGATTTGGTTGCATGTGTGGATTGCCACTCCGCTGATCCCCTTTCTCCAGAAAATCTACATAATCCCACACCAGATTTTGTTTACCATAACGACCAGCCGAACTTAAAAGCTGCTTATCATTTGAACTGTATCGGTTGTCATAAAGAAGTCGACGGTCCAACCGGTTGTGAAGATTGTCATGCAAAAACTGAAGCCGGTGATAAGTTCTACCATTCTGGAGAGTTTGCCCCGAAGGAGTCAGCACACTCATCTGGTCACTGATGATGGCTGCACGGGAATATAACAAGGAGATTTCGTTATGAGTAAAATAACACGTAGAAGATTTTTAGCGGGAAGTGCTGCGGGTGGGGCTGCCTTAATGCTGACCCCAGCACAGAAAGCACTTGCTGCCGGTTCGTTTGAAGGTTTTCCTGAAGGAATGGGTGTCTTAGTTGACCTGACCCGTTGTGTTGGTTGTCGTACCTGTGAGGCTGCCTGTAATGAAGAGCAGCATTTGCCTGAGCCATCCAAGCCATTTGATGATTTTTCGGTATTTGACGAGATCCATCATGGTCAGAAACGGCGGACAACTGACAAGGCCTATACGATTGTCAACCGCTATGACGTGAAGGACACCGAAGAGCCTCTATATCGCAAAATTCAGTGTAACCATTGTAACGAGCCAGCATGTTTAACCTCATGCTTCGTTAACGCTTATAAAAAGACCCCGGAAGGTGCCGTTATTTACAATTCCAAGGTCTGCGTTGGTTGTCGGAACTGTATGATTGCCTGCCCGTTCCACATCCCAGCATACTCATATCACTCAGTTCTTAATCCGGTGATCAAGAAGTGTATCTTTTGTTATGATACCCGCTTAAAAGAAGGTAAGCCTCCCGCATGTGTTGAAAGTTGTCCGCAGCAGGTTATGACTTTCGGTAAGCGTAAAGATCTGATGAAGATCGCTCATGAGCGGATCAAAAAGAATCCTGATACCTATGTCAACCATGTCTATGGTGAAAAAGAAGTTGGCGGAACGGGCTGGTTCTACCTTTCAAACGCTCCTTTTGAGGAAGCTGGATTTGATACCGATCTACCGAAAAAGCCAATTATTGACAATGTTAAAGATTTTCTCGCTATTGTTCCTATGGTTCTTACGATCTGGCCGGCTCTGTTTACAGGTTTCCACCTGCTTGCAACCAAAGGAAAATCTCATGGTCATGGAGATGATCACAGCCACGACGAGCAGGAGGGCCACTAACAATGAAAAAATTAGCAACTTATGGGGTTAAGCCCCACGATGCAGGTATGAAATCTGACGGACAGCAGTGGAGCTTGATGGAAAAATTGCTCCTCGGATTGACTCTGGATCAGTATATCGGTCAGGTTCTTCGTAATAAGTTGAACTGGTTTCTTGCTATTATTTTCGCTATCGGAATCCCGGTTATTCTTTATCGGTTTGTTTTCAGTCTCGGGGCTGTTACTCACTCTTCTTACGATTATCCTTGGGGACTTTTCCTTGGTTTTGGTCTGTTTTGCATGGTGCCTTTGTCTGCTTCTGGCTTTATGCTGGGAACAACAGTTGAAATCTTTGGGCGTCACGATTTTGAGCCTATCGAACGTCTGGCTCTGTTGAATGGACTTCTTGGATATTTCTTTGCTGTTGTCTATCTGCTGGTAGACCTTGGCCAGCCATGGCGTCTTTCGTACCCTATGGTTTATTCCTTTGGTCCTGCTGCGGTTCTGTTCTTGGTTGGTTGGCACGTTGCAACTTATCTGTCGGTACAGGTTGCCGAAGTTTCTACTGCTTTCTTTGAGTGGATCGGGTTTCAGCGTGGTTACGACTTCATCCGCAAGGGAACTGTTGGTTTAACCGTATCAGGTATCATTCTTTCAACACTTCACCAGGGCGCATTGGGGGCATTGTTTTTATACGCTCCGGGGAAAGTCCACCCGCTTTGGTATTCATCAGCATTTCAGTGGATTCATTTCTTCACTTCATCGATCCCTGCGGGTCTATGTATGGTGATTTGTGTCAGCACTGTTGTTATCTACACGATGAAATGGCGCTGTGATCAGCGCTTTATCGATAATCTTGACAGAATTACAATTTCTTTAGCAAAGGGTGCTGCTATGGGTTTAAGCACCTACCTCATCATTAAGCTGATAGCTGTCGCTCATGATAATGAGTGGGCTTATCTGATGACTGGATGGGGCGCTTGGTGGTTGTTTGAAATTGTCGGATTCGTTTTTGCGCCATTGGTTATATTGTCTTACGCAATTCGTAATAAGTTGGTCGGTTTGTGTCGGATTGGTGCCTTCATTACGGTTGCCGGTATTTTGCTGAACCGTCTTAATACTGCACTGATCACCTTTAACTGGAAGCTGTATCAGGAAATTCCACATAAGTGGGAGATCATTATCAGCATTACAATTTTTGCGATTTACATAACGACTTATCGTTTTATTCTGAACCGATTGCCGATTCTTTATCAGTACAAATCTAAGGCAGATGAATAGAATATCAGCGTTAAACAACCGATAGAAGGCGGGTTGTACGTGTCTTTTATTTGATTATTAATCCCTGTCTGGTGGAGATATCCTTTGCCAGTCAGGGATTTTTATTTTACTATGCCTAAAAATGAGAAACTGGAGCGAGGACGTATGTTTGATAATTTGATCGCCAGAGCGATAGTTCCTGTAACCATTGCAGTGACAGGGTTCGTTATTTTTGGTTGTATTCTGCTATACACTTTTGTCAAACAAGATATGACAAGTGAGGCAATTGGCTACTTGAGCAATTGTGCTGATACGGTGATCAAGTCAACCAGCGTTGCCATGATGGAAGATGACCGGAACTCCATACAGAATATTGTGAGCAATATTGGGACAAGGTCAAATGTTGAATATATTCGCATTTATGATCAAGAGGGTACGGTACAATTCTCAGGCGAGAATGAGCCTGAAGGGCAATCAAAAACAGTTGATGATCATATTAATGAGTTTTTGCAGACAGACACATTTACAAAGGACACAGCTCTGCATGATATCGATCATGCTCATGGACACATTACGGTTTCTTTACCTATCTTGAATGAACCTACCTGTATGACCTCTGCTTGCCATTTTCATTCTGAGTCTGAAGACGCCCTCGGTTTTTTTACTATCGCTATTTCAAGTGACTCACTAGAAGAGTCTCTTGCTATGTTGCGCTATCGGATGATGGTTTTTAGCGTCATGGTTCTATTTTTAACCATTGGTGGGGTGACGGCGTTACTTAGAATGAACCTTTTTCTTCCTATTCTCCGTTTGACATACAATGCTGAACAGGCGGCTCAGGGAGTTGCTGAATCTGGTTTGCCAAAATCCGATCATAAACTTGGGAAGCTCAATAAAGATTTTCGTCAGTTGGTCAAGCAGCGAGATGAGGCTGTCCAACAAATAAAGGCGATGGAAAGCCCCGATAAAAACGTAGATGATGGTCCTCGATGACTCAAGAAACCGAAGCTCCTCTACCCGATATTAATCCACTTAGAAAGCAGGTCCAGGCGAAGATAAAGAGGCTGGAATTACTTTCTAGTACGGGCCTCTGGATTCTTGCTTTGTTTACAGCTTTAAGTATGGGAGCTTTTCGTAATTTTGATTTCCTTCCCCCTTTAAGCGATGGAATTCGTGCTGCATTAGGTGTAGGGCCTCCTGTGAAATACATCAACTGGGCTTTAGTGGTTTATGGATTCTCAGCGATCATTTTGATTTTGACGCAGATGGCGAGTGACAATAAGCCGCGGGGAGCTTTGGCCCACTTTGGTTATTTGGGGGCTTTTTATCTCTTTTATCATTTTTCTGAAGGGCTAAGGGAAAACTTCTGGGCCATCTTTGCGGTGGGACTTACAATTTTAGGGCTGCAAAGCTATCATGTTTGGAATTACTATCATGAAAAAATCCATGAGCAAAATGAAATTTTGCATGAGTTGGACAAGCTCTTAGATTGATTTGCTACTATCCTGGTTGTACTTGAATTAGAGTCAATAAAGAGCCCCGTTCAGTTTTGAACGGGGCTTTTTATGTTTTTTACTCTGTTCTGCTTGTGACCTCAATGAGGTGATAACCAAACTGGGTTTTTACTGGTCCCAAAACTTTACCGACATCACCACTAAAAACCACATCATCAAATTCCTTGACCATTTGGCCTGGGGAAAATTCTCCGAGACCACCGCCCTGTTTACCAGATGGACATTGAGAGTGCTTTTTGGCGATTTCAGCAAAATCAGCACCGCCTTCAATTTCGGTTTTAAGGTTATTGCAGTTGTCTTCGCTTGGAACGAGGATGTGACGTGCGCTTGCTCTTGCCATGGTTGTTGATCTCCTTTGTATTTTGTTAGCCCTAAACTGTCAGTTGTATTTTGAGCGACCAGGGTAGGGGTATATTGAAGTAGTTTTATAAATCGTGCAACTGCCTGTTATGATTTTCTTGCAATCCCACGAATTGTTCTGCTGACAAATGCTGGTGCCCCAATCATTGGGGCTTCAATCACCTGTTCAATTGAGAGGCCGCTTGCACTGATGGCTGATGAAGTGTCACGAGTGAGGCGACAATTACCAGCGCAAAAACTCCAGAAAGGTTCTATTCGATTTTGCCAAACCCGCGTTGGCGGATGGTCGGAGAGAATATGTTCAAGAAAGAGCAGAGCCCCCCCGGGGCGCAACAGGCGATTAATTTCTTTAAGACTACTTTCAAGACAAGGGACAGAGCATAGGACTAACGTCGATACAATCGTGTCAAAGGAAGCATCAGGCCTCTCTATTGAATCTGCTCCCCAGTGTGCAATAGAGATGGCTTCTCTTTGTTGCTTATCTGCTTTGCACCGCAAAGATTTACGCATGTGTGGATCTGGCTCACTAAGGACCACGCTTGTGACATCGTGAGGATAGTGTGGCAGGTTAACGCCTGTGCCAGCACCAATTTCTAAGACTTCACCGTAAGCTTTGGATAGTAGAGCGTTCCGCCACTCTTGCAAGCACCTTTGCTCGGTGCTGCGCATGGCATAATCATAACTTTTCGCAATTAAGTAGGAGCGTAATCTTTTTATTGGCATTTTAATTAGGTTTCTATTGCTAGATGATGTACAGGGTTGTGTTTCCATTATTTATTTATCCTAGCATAACTGGTGAGGTGCTTGCAGTGGGTACAGCTGGCTATGGCGGAGTAGGAAATATCATGGTATTTGCATTAATGAGACTTGCCACGTTGATATAGGGAGCTGTATATTCGCGCCATGAGTGCACTTATTATTGAAAATTTGTACAAAAACTTTGATGGTGTTCCGGCTGTTAAAGGGGTCAATTTTACCATCAAAGAGGGCGAAATCTTTGGTTTGCTTGGTCCAAATGGTGCTGGGAAAAGTACGACGATTAATATGATTGCCGGGGTTGTTCGGCTGGGAGAAGGGGCAATTACGGCATTCGGGCACGATAATCAGAAAGATTATCGTTATACTCGCCGCCTGTTGGGGGTGGTCCATCAGGAAGTTGTTATCGATAATTTCTTTACCGTTGATCAAGCTCTTAAGCTTCATGCCGGCTACTATGGTGTCAAAGATGACCCTGTGTGGCGGCAATTGTTGATTGATCGTCTTGGTTTGGAACCACACCTCAATAAAGTGATGTTGAAGCTGTCTGGGGGGTTAAAGCGTCGCTTTATGATTGCTAAAGCTCTTATTCATCGGCCTCGATTGTTGATTCTAGATGAGCCGACCGCTGGCGTAGATGTTGAGTTGCGGCATGGACTATGGGAATTTGTCAGAGAGATTAATCGTCATGGGACAACAATTTTGCTGACAACACACTATCTGGAAGAAGCAGAAGTCATGTGTGATCGTATTGCAATTATGAATCATGGGGAGTTGATTGCTCTGGAAGAGACACAAGAGCTGGTTAGACGTTTGTCAAACCGACAATTACGCGTGTGGCTGGATCAACCTATACAAAAAATACCTGTCGAATTTGAGCAATATGCCCATCAATTGAAAGAAAATGGAAAGGTTCTCTTATTGAATTTGCCTGCGGGCGAAGGAGCAGGGAACGTATTATCGCAATTAGCTGATGCGGGCTTAACCGTTCGAGATATTGAAACAGAGCAAAGCGGCTTGGAAGAGGTCTTTCTTCATCTGACTGGGATTAAAGGGAGGCAGGACTAAGTGGTCGCTGGACAAGATAATAAATATTACCCTTGGCTCCCCTTTTTGACGTTGCTGCGTAAGGAGATCTTAAGGTTTTGGCGGGTCTCGACCCAAACGTTGTTGACCCCTATTGTGACAGCGTCACTCTATTTGTTTATTTTTGGTGCTACTCTGGGGGAGAGACTTAATGTCCTTGAAGGTTTTAGTTATGCTCAATTTGTAATTCCGGGCTTAATTATCATGGGAGTTATCAATAACACCTTTGCCAATACGTCATCATCCTTGTTTATGTCACGTTATCTTGGAGGTATCGTCGATCTTTTAGTAACACCGGTTAGCCCTCCACAGTTTATCTTGGCGTATACTCTGGCGGCGATGCTGCGAGGATTATTGGTTGGAACAGTTGTTTGGTTCATTTCCACATTTTTTGCAACGCTTCCTTGGGATTCTCCTTGGTTGGCGATTTTGATGGCTGTGTTAGCAAGCTTCCTATTCGCCCAATTTGGATTGATCGCAGCGATTTATGCACATAATTTTGACACCCTTTCGATGTACAGTAATTTTCTGATCTTGCCTCTGGTTTATCTGGGGGGCGTTTTCTATCCCATTTCAATCCTGCCCGACCCATGGGGCTCTTTTTCGTATTTGAACCCTCTGTTTTATCTCATAGATGGCTTCCGGCATGCGATTATTGGTGTCGGTGATACCACCTTTCTCCTCGCTTTTGGGGTCAGTGGTGGCATTGCTGTTGCTTTATTTTTCTGGGCGGCGTGGTTGATAGGCAAGGGCTATCGGCTGCGAGCATAGAAAGGGAGATGTTGTGTTATCTGAGAAAAACCGTAGCGCTTTTAATGCTTTTTACGATGCTGTCAGGGATGAATCGTCTCTGGACAATAAAACCACTGTTCTGATAGGCCTTGCAGCGGCACTGACCAGTGGTTGCGCTCCCTGAATGGATCACTATCTTGGCGTGGCCAAGGAGCGGGGCATTACAGAGACTGAAATTGGGGCAGTGCAGGGCATTTGTATGGCGGTTTCGGCGGGGAAAGTTAGCGCACAATTCCGCGACGTTGAAACCCTCTATCGAGAACGAAACCGCTGATTCGTCAGCTTGGAGTCTATACATGCATGATCATTTAGTTCGGGTTGTTAGTCCGGATGGATTGTTTCGAGCAGCCGCTGCCGTGACAACACAGTTAGTAGCGACCATCGTTGAAAAGCAGAAAACAGATTTTACTGCAACTGTAGCGCTGGGTCGGTTATTGACGGGGGGAGCCCTGCTGGGCTGTTTACTAAAAGGAAAGCAGCGTCTCGCTTTGTCGGTGGAAGGGAATGGCCCGCTTGGAAAAATGAGTGTCGAGGCGGATGCTAAAGGAAGAGTTCGGGGGACAGTTCGTAACCCGATCGCAGGATTGCCACCTGCAGGGGATCATTTTGATGTTGCTGGTGCTGTTGGTAAGGCCGGCTTTCTCCATGTATGGAAAGATCTTGGTCTGAAAGAGCCCTACCAGAGTATGGTTCAACTTCAAAGCAGTGAAATAGCGGAAGACTTGGCCTGGTACTTAACCAGTTCTGAGCAAGTTCCGTCCAGCCTAGGTTTGGGGGTTGAGTTAGGTCGCAAGGGGGATATTGCTATTGCGGGAGGTTTCTTAGTGCAGTCCTTGCCTCCTGGTGACCCTGAAAAGATAGATGCCCTCACAGAGAGAATCAAAGTTTTGCCACCAACAACCAGTATGTTGGGGGATGGGTTAACGCCTACCGAAATTCTTGCACAGATTTTTGGTTCTGAGGACTTTCATGTTCAACAAGAGATGCCATTGTCTTTTTCCTGCCCTTGTAGTCGCGAGCAAATCGAGTTGATGTTGATAGATCTGGGGAGGAAGGAGCTTCTCTTGCTTATTGAAGAGGAGCCACAGCCGGTTGAAGTTGTTTGTGAATATTGCCGGACCGCCTATGAATTTAATCATGAACAAATCAGTGAACTCATGAAACGGGCAAGATAGGGTCGTATATCCTGCATTGTTTTTCTTGTGAATTGTCGATTGTTCCCAAAAAAATGCAGAAAAACTTCTGCTTTAAAAATTATGTCGGGCAGAAAAACCCTGTAAAATCAAATGAAAAATTGATTCTCCATGTTCTCTTAATTGCATACAGTATACGGTATTTCTCTTGACATATTGAGGGAATTATCCTAGTTTTCACACGCTGTGGAGTATCCTGCCAGCATGCAGGTACAGCTGAACGGTTCAATCTCTTCTATGGAAGGAGCGGTTTTTATGCTGGATATTTATTTGCCAATTCTCGTTGTTATGGGAATTGCTTGCGCTTTTGCCATTGGGTCGGTCGTTTTGTCTCGACTTATTGGTGTGAAGAAGCCAAGTGCTGTGAAGTTGGCGCCATATGAGTGTGGTATGCCCCTTCTTAGCTCGGCTCAAGAGCGTTTTTCTATTAAGTTTTATATTGTTGCGATGTTGTTTATTCTCTTCGATATAGAGGCTGTTTTCCTCTATCCTTGGGCAGTTATGTTCAAGCGTCTGGGGGTTTTTGGCTTTCTTGAGATGGGTGTGTTTATCATCATTCTTCTTGTCGGTTTTGTTTATGTGTGGAAAAAAGGAGCTCTGGAATGGGAATAGAGCAACCAGCGGCATCCAAAACCCTCGGTAGTGGTTTTGTTACAACGAGTCTTGATAAGTTGGTTAACTGGTCTCGTGCAAGTTCTATGTGGCCGTTGACGTTTGGTTTGGCTTGCTGTGCCATTGAGATGATGGCAACCGGAGCTGCTCGGTTTGATTTGGATCGGATGGGAATCTTGTTCCGTGCCTCTCCTCGCCAGGCTGATGTCATTATTATTGCAGGAACCGTCACCAAAAAAATGGTGCCAGTTATTCAAACTGTCTATGAGCAGATGCCGGAGCCTCGGTATGTTATTGCTATGGGGGCTTGTGCTTCTTCGGGGGGCATCTTTGATACTTACAGTACCGTTCAGGGAGTCGATGAGTTTTTGCCAGTTGATGTTTATATTCCTGGCTGTCCTCCACGTCCTGAAGGTTTGCTTTACGGTTTGATGAAGCTGCAGGATAAAATTCGGGCGGAACGCAACACTTTTGGTGCTGCTATTGGTGTTGGTGACGTCATTCAGAACAAGGCCTGATGGCCGCCAGTTGATAACAGGGAAAATCAATGAGCGATCAAGCGATTGTTGAAAAATTAAAAGCGAAATTCTCTTCTGAAGTTCTGAATGTGGTGGAATTTCGTGGAGAAACAACTGTCACTGTCAATAAGGAGCAGATCGTTGAGATTTGCACTTTCATGCGTGATAAGTTTGGTTTCAATCTCCTCTGTGATCTTTGCGGAGTTGATTATATGGGAACGTCACCGCGGTTCATGGTGGTTTATAACCTCTATAATATCGCGACAAAGAAACGTATTCGGATTAAGGCGCCCGTTGAAGAGAAGAATGCCAATATTGATACCGTCAGCACTGTTTGGGGGACGGCAAATTGGCATGAGCGGGAGTGTTGGGATCTGATGGGGATTAAATTTAATAACCATCCTGATCTGCGACGCATTCTGATGCCGGCTGACTGGGAAGGACATCCATTGCGCAAGGACTATCCTGTGCAGGGACCTGACCGTGAGCCTTATCAGGGTCGACTTTCCTAACTAAAACGCTTTAGATATTTCCTAATCGGACGAGGCATATAATGGCAGCAAATACCGAAACAATGACCATCAACATGGGACCTCAGCACCCGTCAACTCACGGTGTGTTGCAGTTGATCCTTGAACTCGATGGCGAAATTGTGGTGAAGGCAACTCCGCATATAGGTTTTCTTCATCGTGGGATCGAAAAACTATCCGAGCACCGCACCTACCATCAGACTATTCCATTGACCGACCGGCTCGATTATCTGGCACCGATGAGTAATAACCTCGGTTATGTCTTGGCCGTTGAAAAACTTCTTGGGATTACTGATGAGATTCCTGAGCGGGTTCAGCGGATCAGAGTCATCATGGCTGAGTTGACCCGTCTAAAAAGTCACTTGGTCTGGCTAGCGTGCCATGCTCTCGACATCGGAGCAATGACTGTTTTTCTTTACTGCTTCCGTGAGCGCGAGTGTATTACTGATATTTACGAAAAAGTTTCAGGTGCACGGATGACGTCTAATTACTTCCGTGTTGGTGGTCTTGCTGAAGACCTCCCTGATGGACTCGAAGGCGATATTCGTGATTTCGTTGAATCAATGCCAGCACATATTGAAGAGTATGAAGGTTTATTGACCGGGAACAAGATCTGGCAGAAACGGACCATTGGCGTTGGTGAAATCAGTGCTGAAGCTGCTATTGATATTGGTATCACTGGGCCAGCCCTAAGGGCTTCCGGGGTTGATTGGGATTTGCGTCGCGACAATCCTTACAGTGGTTATGAAGATTACGATTTTGACGTTCCTGTTAGGGAGGGTTGCGATACCTTCGATCGTTATAAGGTCCGCCTTGATGAAATGCGTCAGTCGACTCGGATCATTCTTCAGGCATTGGACAAGTTAAAGCCAGGCCCTATTCTTGCTGATTGTCCTAAAGTTGTTCTTCCTGCGAAACAGGATGTTGTCAACAATATTGAAAGTTTGATCCACCACTTCAAAATTGTTACAGAAGGTTTTAAAACCGAACCGGGCGAGATTTATCAAGGTGTTGAAGCTCCAAAAGGTGAACTGGGTTTTTACTTGGTTGCTGATGGATCGGCTTATCCTTTTAGAATGAAGATACGCCCTCCTTCGTTTGTCAATCTTCAGGGATTGCCACAAATGGTTGAAGGGAAATTGCTGGCTGACGTTATCGCTGTTATTGGTACTCTCGATATCGTTCTTGGCGAAATTGACCGGTAGTATTTAAGTTTATTGGATTGCTGGTTGATATGACCGGCTGGAAACGGCAGAAATGCCATAGACTGATGAAGGAAGAGGATGGTCATGACGCCAGAAGTTCTGACACTCTCGGAAACACCTTGGTTGTTTACAGGAGTCATGCTGGTAAAAATTGCAGTGGCTTTTGTAGTGACGTTGCTGATCGTTGCTTATGCGACTTATGCAGAGCGTAAGACAATTGGTCGTATGCAAACTCGGATGGGGCCAACAATGACCGGGCCAAAGGGCCTGTTGCAGCCAATCGCTGACGGTTTGAAGCTCTTCTTTAAGGAAGATATCATTCCTGCACAATCTCATTGGGCGGCGTTTATTCTTGCCCCAATGATGATTCTTGCTCCCGCGTTTATTTCGATCGCAGTTATCCCTTTTGGTGGTGATCTTCATTTTAATTATGACGGAGTTCTCTACGCTGTTCCAATGCAGATTACCGATTTGAATATCGGTCTTCTGTTTATTATTGCGATGGCTGGACTTGGAGTCTACGGAATCGTTCTGGCTGGTCTGGCTTCCAATAGTAAGTATGCTTTGCTTGGTGGAATACGATCAACTGCCCAAATGATTTCTTATGAGCTCGCAGTTGGACTGTCAATCGTTGTTATTTTTATGCTCTCAGAAACACTGAGCTTACGTGGGATTGTCGCTGCACAGCAGCTTCCACTATGGGGTCTTGAATCTGTTAGTTATATTCCAAATTGGTACATTTTCTGTCAGCCTTTAGCTTTTGGACTGTTTGTTATTGGTTCTATGGCAGAAATCAATCGGACTCCGTTTGACTTGCCTGAAGCTGAGACAGAATTGGTTTCAGGTTTCTGTACAGAATATTCCGCCATGAAATATGCCCTGTTTTTTATGGCTGAATACGCAAACATGATTACTGTTTCAGCTGTTGCCACGACACTGTTTCTTGGTGGATGGGGTGGACCTTTTTACGGCTGGATCAACTTTCTTCTTAAAGTATTCGCATTCATGTTCTTCTTCATCTGGATTCGGGCCACCTTCCCGCGTCTTCGTTACGACCAGTTGATGTTCCTTGGTTGGAAAATTATGCTCCCATTAGCGCTTGTGAATATTGTGTTGACGGGTATTGCAATTCTGCTCTGGTAGTAACCATACGTTGCGTAGAGGATAGATATGTTTAAAGAGTTTGCCAAAGGTTTGAGTATAACGTTGAAGCACCTGTTGCCAGGTAACTGCACGACTGTACAGTATCCGAAGCAAAAATTGGAGATGGCCCCTCGTTTCCGTGGACTTCATCGCCTTATTCCCGCTGCTGATCGTGAAAAATGTGTTGCATGTTACCTTTGTCCAACAGTGTGCCCAGCGAAATGTATCACGGTTGTGGCTGCTGAAAACGAAGCCGGCGAAAAATATCCGGAAGTTTTTGATATCGATATGCTGCGCTGTATTTTCTGTGGCTTCTGTGTAGAAGCTTGTCCAAAAGAAGCAATTGAAATGACAGATGCTTATGAGTTGGCAAACTTTAGCCGTGATGATTTTAACTTCGGCAAACAACGCCTTCTCAAGTCGTAAGATAGGAGCTGCGTAATCATGGAAGCAATTCTTTTTTATCTCACTGCAACGGTAGCAATTTTTTCGGCAATTTTTGTGACTCAATGCCGAAATCCCGTCAACAGTGCATTGAATCTGATTACAACATTTCTTTGTTTGGCAGTTTTTTATGTCATGTTGGAATCGCCCTTCATGGCTGCCATTCAAATTATGGTTTATGCCGGTGCGATCATGGTCTTGATCGTCTTTGTTATCATGCTGCTGAACCTTGGTCTCGCAGTTAAGTCACGTTATACCCATGGCCTTGCTGGTGGTGGCGTCCTTGCCGCGCTGGTTCTTTTTGTTTCGAACTATTTTATACGAGTTGGAGAAGCAACAGGAACGGGTGGCAGTGTGACAAGTGAACTGATATCAAGTTATGGCCATACTGAGCTTATTGGTAGGGCTATGTTTGTTGATTTTCTACTCCCTTTTGAGATTGCTTCGATTCTTTTGCTAGTTGCAATTGTCGGCGCTGTTATTCTCTCAAAACGTGAAGTTTAATCGAGTACAACTCGGGAGATAATTCATGATTACCGTTAATCACTACTTGTTGTTGAGCGCTATTCTGTTTGCCATCGGAACGTTTGGTGTGCTCACTCGGAAGAATGCCATTGTAATATTCATGTGCATTGAGGTGATGCTCAATTCGGTGAACCTGACTTTTATTGCTTTGTCTCGACATGTTGGCAATATGGACGGTCAGATTTTTGTTTTTTTTGTTATGACAGTTGCAGCAGCTGAAGCCGCTGTAGGATTAGCGCTGATGATCGCATTCTTTCGTAATAAAGAGTCGATTGATACAGACGATTTCAATATGCTCAAGTGGTAGATTATTCCACTTTTACGGGTGTTTCAGCTAATAGGAGAGTTTGATGTACAGTAATCTGTGGCTCATCCCATTCTTCCCACTGATCGGGTCGATAATTAACGGCTTGTTTGGCAAGAAGATCAAAAATGAAGCGGTGATAGGTGGTCTTGCGACCATTATGATGACCTTTTCGTTCTTGGTTGCCGCGCAAAACTTTTTCAAGTTGCTTGGTGATACTGAAAAAGTTCACGAGCTTGTCATTGCTTCATGGATGACAGTTGGGAAATTTCAACTGAATTGGGAGTTACTGTTAGATCCTTTGTCAGCCGTGATGATTATGGTTGTTACGGGTGTCGGGACTCTGATCCATCTTTACTCGATTGGTTACATGCACGGTGAAGAGGGCTTCTATCGTTTTTTCTGTTATCTGAACCTGTTTGCTTTTGCCATGCTGATGCTTGTCCTTGGTGGCAATGCACTGGTTATGTTTATTGGCTGGGAAGGTGTTGGCCTCTGTTCTTACTTACTCATCGGTTATTACTACGAGAAGAAAAGTGCTAGTACGGCTGCAAACAAGGCATTTATTGTCAACCGTGTTGGTGACTTTGGTTTTCTCTGTGGTTTGCTGACTCTTTTTTGGGCGCTTGCTAGTAAAGGTGTCTGGACACTAAATTTTGTTAAAATTTCCGAGAGTGGTCACCTGCTAGAGTCTGGTGGGTTACTGATTACCGTTGTCACCTTATGTTTCTTCTTGGGGGCAACGGGTAAGTCGGCACAGATTCCATTGTTTACATGGCTTCCTGATGCGATGGAGGGACCTACTCCTGTCTCGGCATTGATTCATGCGGCTACAATGGTAACAGCCGGCGTTTATATGATCGGTCGGATGAATGGCCTCTTTGCCATGGCTCCTGCAACGATGATGACGATTGCAATTGTTGGTGGCCTAACCGCCTTTTTTGCAGCGACAATCGGTTTAGCACAAAATGATATAAAGCGTGTTCTGGCATATTCAACAGTTTCTCAGCTAGGATACATGTTCCTTGCTATGGGCGTTGGAGCGTTCTCTGCTGGTATCTTCCACTTAATGACACATGCATTTTTTAAAGCATGTCTGTTCCTCGGTTCTGGTTCAGTTATTCATGGATTACATCATGCTTATCATCACGCTCATTTGCACGATGATCCTCAGGATATGCGTAACATGGGTGGTCTTCGTAAGAAGATGCCTATCACTTTCATTACGTTCCTTGTTTCGACCATTGCCATTTCAGGAATTCCGTTCTTCTCAGGTTTCTTCTCAAAGGATGAAATTCTTTGGTGGTCATTTGGATCAACACGCGGCCATTGGTTACTTTGGGTTCTCGGTGCCGCAGCAGCAGGAATGACAGCTTTCTATATGTTCCGCTTAGTTTTCATGACCTTCTTCGGTGAGCAGAAAACTGACGCACGGGCAAAAGATCATATTCCTGAGTCTCCTTTTACAATCACTATCCCGCTGATGGTCCTTGGTCTTTTGGCGGTTTTGGGTGGTTATATCGGTGTCCCCAAAATTCTTGGTGGTGCGAACCATTTTGATGCGTTTCTTGCCCCAGTATTCGAACACGCTCAGCACGCAAATGGAATTCATGCACATGGATCCCATGCAACGGAATACACCTTAATGGCTGTTTCTGTCGCGATTGCTATATTCGGAATTTTTACAGCTTGGGTTATGTATATTAGAAACCCAGAGCTCCCAGGTAAATTTGTTGCTAAGTTTTCTGGTGCTCATAAGGTTATCTTCAATAAATGGTACATCGACGAGTTGTATGATTTCGTTTTTGTAAATTCATGTAAAAAAATCGGTACTTTCCTCTGGCGATCAGTTGATGTCAGGATTGTAGATGGTTTTGTGAATGGTTGTGCGTGGGTTGTTAAGGGGCTTGGATCAGGCCTTCGCTACACCCAGTCCGGTTATCTTTATAACTACGCCATGGTTATGGTGGTTGGCGTAGTCGTGATCGTCGGCTTTTTTGTCTTTTAGAGTTTAGAAAATATAGTTCGACAGCGAATTACGATAAAGCTACAAGGAGCGATTCCACATGGCTGATTACCTTCTCAGTATAATGACATTTTTCCCGTTGTTGGGAATACTGTTGCTACTCTTCATCCCACGAGACAATGGTGGGCTGCTTAAAGGGGCGACCCTCGCAGTATCGCTGATTACATTTGTAATCAGTCTTCCACTCGCATTGGATAATGTTTTCGCAACGTCAGGTGGAATGCACTTTCGTGAATTCTATCACTGGATCAATATCGGTGATTTTTTCCAGATGAACTATAATATCGGTATTGACGGTATCAGCCTTTGGTTGGTGATGCTGACAACCTTTATTACCCCAATCGCAATTCTTTCTACTTGGAATGCTGTAGAAAAAAACATCAAGGGTTTCATGGCAATGCTGTTGTTGCTCGAAACCGGAATGCTTGGTGCTTTTATTTCCCTTGATCTCTTTCTCTTTTATATCTTCTGGGAATTGATGCTTATCCCAATGTATTTCTTGATTGGCATCTGGGGTGGAAAGAACCGGATCTACGCAGCGGTTAAGTTCTTTATTTATACTGCTGTTGGTTCACTGCTGATGTTGGTGGCGATTATATTTGTCTACTATTTTGCCCAACAAAGCGGTTCCATGACAAATGGATTTGGAATTCAGGAGCTTTATAAGCTTGACCTTCCATACAATGCACAATTTTGGTTATTCCTGGCCTTTGGTTTCAGCTTCGCGATTAAAGTTCCAATGTTTCCACTTCATACTTGGTTGCCTGACGCCCACACTGAGGCGCCGACAGCAGGTTCTGTTATCCTTGCTGCCGTTCTATTGAAAATGGGAACCTATGGTTATGTTCGCTTTGCGATGCCAATGTTTCCTGAGGCACTACCAACATTTATCCCATTTTTAGCTTTCCTGAGTGTTGTTGGGATTATTTATGGGTCCTTGGTCGCGATGATGCAGGATGACATCAAAAAGCTAGTCGCCTACTCATCTGTTGCTCACCTTGGTTTTGTTATGCTCGGTGTTTTCGCCATGAACTTGCAAGGTTTGGCTGGTGGCATGATCCAGATGATCAACCATGGTATTTCAACAGGTGCTCTCTTCCTTATTGTTGGCTTTCTTTATGAGCGCCGCCACACGCGACTTATCACAGAGTTTGGTGGCGTTGCTACAAAGATGCCCATTTTTGCCACAATGTTTCTGATCGTGACATTTTCATCGATTGGTCTTCCAGGAACAAACGGTTTTGTCGGTGAGTTTTTAGCACTAATGGGTGCTTTCCAGGGTGGCTTGCGTTGGTACGCTGTTTTTGCAACAACAGGTGTCATCCTGGCTGCAGTTTACATGCTTTGGGTTTATCAACGCGTTATGTTTGGTAAAGTGACAAATCCTAAAAATGAAAATCTTAAAGATTTATCTGCACGTGAAATTGTTATTATGTTGCCACTACTCTTGTTCATCTTCTGGATTGGTGTTGCTCCAAATACGTTCTTTTCAAAAATGAATCCAGCAATGGAATTAATGCTTGAGCAGATGGGTGCTCAGAAAATTGCAGTCGTTGAAGTTCTCCAACCTGCTGGCACTGGGCATGGCGCTGGGCACGGAAATGACCACGCTGATACACATGCAGAACATCAATAATAACTGTATTTATAGTTGATATAACACGGGTTCCGAGGAGCTGTTAGATGGAAAATCTGGTACAAGAAGCCATCCAGAATGTAAACTTTCAGGCAATTATGCCATCGCTGGTACTGTGTGTATTTGGTATGGGAATCCTAATGGTTTCCGTTTTTTCCAAACGTGGTTCAACCACACACGTTGCTTGGCTAAGTATTGTTGCTCTGGTTGTTACGGGCTATTTCACCTTGTCCGGTTGGAACAATCCCCAGTCGGGATTTGCTGGAAGTGTCTTGTTTGATAATTTTGCGACCTTCTTCAGTATGATCTGCATTCTTGCCGCAGGCTTGACGATTTTGATGTCTGATGACTATCTGAAGCGTGAAGGGTATCCGGTTAGTGAATATTATCCATTGATATTATTTACAACTGCTGGAGCTATGTGGATGGCATCAGGAACTGATTTGATGACCATTTTCCTTGGCTTGGAAGTGTTGTCGGTCTCGCTTTATGTTTTGGCTGGATTCTTTAGAGATCAAGTTCGCTCAAACGAAGCAGGTTTGAAGTATTTCTTTCTTGGGGCTTTTTCCACTGGTTTTCTTCTTTACGGCGTCGCACTTCTTTATGGTGTTACAGGAACAACAAAAGTCGAGGGAATTGCCGCTTATGTGAGAGCCAATCCTGATTCAGCTATGAACACCATGTTTATTGCAGGTGGAGCATTGTTGCTTGTCGGCTTTTTGTTTAAGGTTGCCGCTGCCCCATTCCATATGTGGACTCCTGATGTTTATCAAGGGGCTCCGACTCCGATTACTGCTTTTATGAGTGCCGGCCCAAAGGCCGCTGCTTTTGCAGCATTGATGAGAGTGTCGATCATTGGTCTGGATGGTATTCAGTCTGAACTGACCTCTTTGTTCTGGATCCTTGCTGTACTGACCATGACTTTAGGTAACTTCATTGCTTTGACGCAAAGAGATCTGAAGCGCATGCTGGCATACTCTTCAATCTCTCATGCTGGTTATGTTTTGGTCGGTTTGGTTGCTTGGAATGAGATTGGTCTGTCAGCGATATTGTTCTACATGCTTGTCTATACGTTTATGAACATGGGAGCGTTTGCCATCCTTGTGCTACTTGGCAAGAAGGGTGAAGATAATCTGACCCTTGATGGTATTGTTGGTCTTGGATATAAGAAGCCTATTCTTGGTGTGGTTCTATCCATTTTCATTCTCTCTTTGATGGGGATGCCACCAACCGCAGGATTTACGGCTAAGTTTTATATTTTCGCTGGTGCTATTGATGCAGGATATATTTGGCTTGCAGTTATCGGGGTACTCAATTCAGCTGTCTCCCTTTACTATTACCTGCGGGTAATGGTTCAGATGTATTTCAAAGACCCTGAAGAAGATTTCGCATGGGTTTCAATGAGTATGCCTGTTACTGTTTCAATTGTGATTTCAATCGCTGGCGTTCTCTATCTAGGTGTTTTCCCCGGCTGTGTTATGAATTTAGCGAAATTAGCCGGTTTCTAGGTTCATCAAACAATTTCATTATAAAAACCCCTCAGTTTTCTGAGGGGTTTTTTTTGACTTAAAATTAGGTAAATCAGATAGAATATACAGATGAATATAAGGGAACAAATAGATCAAATCAAAAAAATCAGTGAACTAAAAGTCGTGACGGCAGAGGTCAGCTGCCAACTTGAGGTAGCTGCATTGTGCCGTAAAGAATTTCGACAACCTCACGGTGGTTCTGCTCTATTTTTCTCACAGGTTGAAAAGTCTCCATTTCGTGTTGCTGCCAACTTACTAGGATCTGAAAAAAGGGCCGCCCTTTTATACAAGAGCTCATCACTGCAGCACTTTTCAGGGAAGTTAAAGGAAACACTATTACAAAAAGAAGGAAATGCTGAAGAACGTGTCAGACAATTACAGTCAGATGGGCGAATTCGCAATACAGAAGAAACAAATTTAAAACATTCACTGGAATTATCACTCAATGACCTTCCAGCGATTAAAAGTTGGCCAGAAGAAGGTGGTCGATATCTCACCTTAGCAGTTGCTGTCACGGTAGACTTAGAGCTTGGCAACTGCAACCTTGGTTTGTATCGTGCCCAGGTGATTGATTCGGATCGTCTTGCCATTAACTTTTCACCGGGATCAGGTGCAGCAGATCATCTGAATATAGCAGCAAAAAAAGGAAAATGTTTGCCTATTTGCTTATTCCTTGGTTCAGATCCTTCATTGCTATGGACTGCCGCTGCCGCCTTGCCCCATGATTGTGATGATTATCTGCTTAATCAATCGTTATTCGGGTCAACTCTGCAGTTAACACCAGGCTTGAGTCAACCTGTAGGAGTTCCTGCTGATTCAGAAATGGTCATAGAGGGCGAGATAGATCCAAAGGTGACTGCCCTAGAGGGTCCGTTTGGAAATCACACCGGACAATACGTCACGCGGCCTGATTGTCCGGTGATGAAAGTGACAGCCATTCGTCATCAAGTCGATGCGATCATGCCAATAACAGTTGTTGGGCCTCCGCCTAGTGAAAATGTTTATCTGGCACAAGGAAATGAGATATTCATAAAAGAAATGCTCAAAATCGACTATCCATGCATCACAGATTTGCGCATGCCTTTAGACACAATTTTCCATGGGGCAACGTTGATAACGGTTAAACGCCAATCAGCGGCATCAATGAAAGAATTGATTTTCTCCTTGTGGGGTCAAGGGCCATTACGCAAAGCACGTCTAATTATTCTTCTAGATGACGATATAAACTTACAATCACTGTCACAAAGTTGGTGGAGAACGGTGAACTGTCTCAGTTATCAGAAAATTTATGAGCATAACAATCAGGTGGCTATTGATGCGACGGGAATAAATCGTTCGAACCTCGTTTTGGAAGATCACCAAACGCAAGAACTAATAGAACGACGTCGTCATGAGTACCCGTTATGCTAGATGATGAAAATTCAGCACTCCAGACGTTAAGTGAAGTGTTTGGCTATGACTCGTTTAGGCCTTATCAAGAAGATGTTATTAATGGTCTGATTCAGGGTCAGGATGCATTTGTTCTGATGCCTACTGGTGGTGGTAAATCACTTTGTTATCAGATCCCAGCATTGCTCCGTGATGGAGTCAGTATTGTTGTATCGCCATTGATCTCGCTGATGAAAGATCAAGTCGATGCGCTGCGAGCAAATGGAGTTCGTGCTGCATGCTACAACTCTTCCCTTGCCCCTCTTGAGGCGCGCCAAGTTCTTACACAGTTACATTCAAAACAAATTGATTTGCTTTATGTCTCACCAGAACGACTTTTAAGCCCTGACTTTCTAGAACGATTAAGATCTTTAGATATTGGTCTCTTTGCCATTGATGAAGCGCACTGTGTCTCTCAGTGGGGACATGATTTCAGGCCCGAATATGTGGGATTAGGGAAACTTCGAAAAACCTTTCCTGCCGTCCCAATGGTTGCGTTGACTGCAACCGCTGAGAAACAGACCCGTCTTGATATTCTTCAGCATCTCAATTTACAAGGGGCTCAGCAAATTATTGCGAGCTTTGACCGACCGAATATCCGCTATACAGTTATTGATAAAGCGAAACCTTATTTGCAATTGAATGCTTTTCTTGATAGCCGGAAAAATGAATCCGGGATTGTTTATTGCCTCAGCCGGAAACGTGTTGATGAGGTTGCTCAAAAATTACAGCAGGATGGATTCCAAGCAAGGGCCTATCATGCCGGATTGTCGAGCGCTGAAAGAAAACAAACTCAGGAAAGTTTTATTCGCGATGATCTTCAAATCGTTGTTGCAACAGTTGCCTTTGGTATGGGCATTGATAAGCCCAATGTGCGCTTTGTTGTCCACTATGACCTGCCAAAAAACCTTGAAAGTTATTATCAGGAAACAGGTCGAGCTGGGCGTGATGGGTTGCCTGCTGAGGCTTTACTCTTATTTGGCTATGGGGATATTGCAATTAGCCGTGGCTTGATTGAAAAAGGAGGCAACCCAGAGCAGAAACGAATCGAAATTCACAAATTGAATGCGATGGTTGCTTTTGCTGAATCGGGGACATGTCGTCGTCGTGCTCTGTTGGGTTATTTTGGAGAAACACTTCTTGCTGATTGTGATAACTGCGATATCTGTCTTAATCCACCGGAACGATATGATGCAAGTGAGGATGCTCGCAAGGCACTCTCCTGTGTGTTTCGAGTGGGACAGCGCTTTGGAATCGGTCACATTATTGAAGTTTTACGAGGAGCGAAAACGCAGAGAATTTTTGACTTAAGGCATGAGCAACTGACGACTTACGGGATAGGGCGAGATCAAAATCAAGATCATTGGAGTCATTTGTTGCGACAACTGATTCATTATGGATATCTGGAGCAGGATATTGGCAATTATTCGGTTTTGAAATTAACCGAAGCAGCGAGACCTTTATTGCGAGGTGAAGCCGAACTGACCATCACAAAACCAAGGGTAAAACCCGGACGTAAAAAACGCCAAGAACGAAAAATTGTTGGCCTTGAATATGATCAGGAGTTGTTTAATCAATTGCGGGTGCTCCGTAAAGAGATCGCAGATCGAGATGGGGTCCCGCCTTATGTTGTTTTCGGAGATGCCAGCCTTGCTGAAATGGCAGCAACTCTTCCCACGGAGAAAGATGAATTTCTTCAGATCAATGGTGTTGGTCAGGCAAAACTACAACGTTACGGAAACGAGTTCATGGAAGAAATTATCGGTTTTATGTGCCGATAATAGAGATAGAGAAAAGGCTTAAAGAAAGGATCCTGTAAGTTAATAAGTTAATAAGTTAATAAGTAAGCTTTACGTTTTCGAGTTAATACCAACCTCTCATCCCCTTACAAATCTATATACCATTTACAAAAAAACCTAAAGAAATACAAAAAACATGTCGATACATTCTCCAAAGAGTTCTCATGGGAGGAGACTTATGGCTGGACAGATTGACTCTACTAACAGTGTAAAGCCGATAACAGGGCAACAGCAGGAAGAAATGGTTCAGCGTCAGCAGCGCGAAAGAAACAGGTCTGCTTGGGAGGATCGCGTTTCTCTCGGTGATCAGGAATCGATTGGCGAAACTTACGGACCGGGGCTGAAGGTTGCTTCTCCTTATGAATTACTACGCAACCTGGTTGTCAAAACCCTTCAGGAGCAGGGTCTTGAATTGCAATTCAAGACTGGTGACACTGAAGTTAATTTTAATTCCATGACCCAGGAAGAAGCTCAGGAGCTTGTTTCTGAAGATGGTTACTTTGGTGTGGAAAAAACTTCGCAGCGGATTGTGGATTTTGCAATCAATGGCTTCGGTAGCGACCCGGCAAAGTTGCAGGAAATGAAAGATGCAATTGATCAGGGTTTTCTGGAAGCACAAGACGCTTTTGGTGGGGCCCTTCCGGAAATATCACAACAAACTTACGAAGCTATTATGGAAAAACTGGACAACTTTGCTGGCCAGTTTGAAAAATCAAGGGAATAGGGAGTTATCATGGTCGATAAAATTATTGGTGGTAAAGGGTTTGGACCGCTTGGTGGTATGAATCGTACCGGTAAATCTGGTGCCGCTGCTAAATCTGCTGAGGCCGCTAAAACGGATCGGGTAAATTTTTCCGACGCATTGCAGAATGCTAGCAAAACACAGGCTGCAAGTACGACTCAGGAAGCTTCTCGTGCTGAAAAAATCCAGGCACTAAAAAGCCAGATTGAAAACGGCACCTACAAGCCTGATCTGGATAAGGTTGCCTCAAGTCTCCTGCCATTTATTATGAAAGAAAGCTGAGATGGCACATTCGGAGATTAAACTTCAACTTGAGACCCTTCTTGAATTATTACGACAAGAGCGGAAAATGGCTCAAGATCTTGATATGTCGGGTTTGCAGGAGGTTGTGACTGCCAAGGAAGAACTATTGACCAAGTTGCAGCCACAGCCAGAAGATATCATGGGCCTGGAAGATCTGCTTAAGCAGATTGATCAGGAAAACCGCCGCAATGCCTTTCTCCTCTGGACTGGTCTCAACTGGGTTCGTGATTTGATGGGCTTCTTTGGTAAAGCGACTATGCCGCAAGTTTATGGTGACACAGGGCAATCTCGGACCCTTTCACAGGGTGGCCGCTTATTGACGGGGAAGGTGTAGGATATGGGCGGAGGACTGTACTCAGCATTAAACGCTGGACGGACATCACTGCAGACCAACCAAAAAGCGATTGAAATAACTGGTCTCAACGTTGCTAATGTTAACACGGAAGGATACTCCCGCCAGACCCCTAATCTGACACCGTACCCTTCTCTGAATTTTGGTGGCTTTTTTGTCGGAACCGGAGTCACGGTTGGCTCGGTTGGTCGATCCCATGATGTTTTTCTTGATGGTCAGATCAAAGATAAATCTGCCGAAGTGGGTCTGGAAAGCAGTATGTCCAACCCTTTGGCAGAGCTTGAAAGGGTGACCGGAATTGGTGATGGGAGTTTGTCTGATGAGTTTGATCAATTTTTCGATGCTTGGCGTCAGCTTTCAACAAATCCCGGAGGAGAAGTTGAACGTCAGATGGTTGTCCAGCGGGGTGAATTGATTAGTAATGCTTTTGTCAATGTTTATAACGAGACTCAGCAAGTAGTGAAAAATGTCAATAACACCATCGTATCAAAAATTGACGGTGTCAATTTATATCTCGATGAAGTCGCACAACTTAATAATCGAATTTCATCGCTGGAGTTGTCTGGACAAGAAGCGAACTCTGATCGTGATCGGCGTGATCTTCTCTTAAGGGAAATATCGGGTCAAATTGGTTCCACAAGTTTTGAAACATCTAACGGGACCGTTTCTGTTCAATTGCCCAACGGCATGCCCCTGGTAGAGGGAACGGAGTCAACGCATATTGTGTCAACTTATAGCGGAACCGACGTTAACCTTGAACTTGATTTTGGCACAACAAGTATTGCCTTGGACCGTACTGCTCTCGGGGGAGAATTTCGTGGATTGTATGAAGTTCGAGATGTGATCATTCCTGATGTTGTCAATCGACTCGATCAGTTGGCCTATACCTTTGCGACTGAAGTTAATACGATGCATCAAGCAGGAACTGATCTCAACGGTAATCCCGGACAAGATTTTTTTGTTCAACCAGCAGCAGTTCTGGATTCGGCTTCGTCTTTGGCCATGAATATTTCGACAACGGCTGAAATTGCGGCTGGAACCAGCTCTGCTCCAGGTGATAATACCAATTCTCTGGCGATTCTCCAGTTGGAGCAAGCACAGTTTGCCGGTCTTGGCGGCAATGATACTCTGGTTTCCTATTACGGTAAAATTTCTGCAACCGTTGGGGTTGAAACTGCCCGCAACCGTCAGGCACAGCAGGGTTATGAAGACAGTTTGATCCAACTACAGAATTTGCGTGACGGAATTGATGGGGTTTCTCTCGAAGACGAAATGATCAATCTGATGAAATATCAAAAAGGATTTGAGGCTTCAGCCAAGTTTCTTGCCACGGTGGATGAGATGATGGGGACCTTAATGACCTTGAAAAGGTAGGTGAAGTATGAGAGCCACCCAGACCACAACATATCGTAGCCTTCAGTCTTTTCTGGATCGTACCAGTGATAAACTGGCAAGTTTGCAATTGCAGGCTGCGACAGGGAAACGGATTAATCGCCCTTCAGATGATCCGACGGCAATTAGCCCGGTTTTAAGTGCTCGGACTCAGATTCAAACCTCGGATCGCTATATCGAAACAATTGCTACAGGGATGGACCGTATCGATAATGCTGATGGTTATTTTGATAGTTTAGAAAACACCATGGTGCGGTTAAAAGAGATAAATATTTCAACCATAAATGGATCTCTTTCTGACGCTGATATGGAAACTTTTGCCGATGAGGTACAGCAACTTCGTGCCAGCCTCATTGATGGAGCCAATGCACAAATTGATGGCAAATATCTGTTTGCTGGCTTTGCGGAGAAGACAGAACCTTTTACCCTGAATCCAACCTATGATCCCGACCTTTATGATGAGTCTGACCCAACGACTTATCCGGTTATTTATAATGGTGATTCAGGGCAGATAGAATATGAAATTGCTCCAAATGAGCTTATCAAGGTCAATGCTATTGGTAATGAATTCATGATGGGTGATTTTGATCATGATGGTTCTATCGATACGGGAGCCCAAGATATTTTTGTTTTGGTGACTCAGTTAGAAGAGGCATTGCATGCAGGTAGCCAGCCTCAATTTGCGGCAACAACAACCCCGTATTCATCGGGGCCACCCGCTGCAGCAGAAGTACAAGAGCTCGATTTTTCGACAACACGTATTGCTCCGGGGAGATCTCTGACACTGAATATCGATGGTTCAGAATATACGTATACGAATAGCACAGGAACGACACAATCGGGGGTCGGCCTCGCAACAGCGGTCGCAGGTTTGGTGGTCCCAAACTATACTTTAGCCGCGAGTGCGGCACCAGCTACGCTGACATTGACTCAAACAGCGGGAAATGAATCCAATATCGGTCCAATTTCTTTAACTGACAATACCTTAGAGGAATTGATGACCCCGCTCGAAAAAGCGGCTGATCAGATACGGTCCCAACGTAGTTTCAGTGGTAATGTTGGTAAACGACTTGGGACAGCATCATCACATATGGAGCAGATAAAAATCGATATGGAAGAATTTCGTTCCCGTTTTGAAGATGCTGACATTCTGGAAACGATTACTGAGATGCAACAACAGCAACAGAGTTTTGAGGCTGCGTTGAATGTTACGGGGAAGGTTTCTGAGCTGTCGATACTGAATTATATTTAGGGCGTATGCCATACGCCTACCATAACCGTGTGCGGAGCTACACGGACAACCAGCCAGGAGGCACAATATGTTGGTACTGACACGAAAAGCCGGTGAAGGAATTATCATTGGTGATGACATTAAAATTACTGTCGTTGAACTCAAAGGGGGTGGCGTGCGGATTGGTATTGATGCTCCGCGTGAGATGAAAGTTCATCGTCAGGAAGTTTTTGACCGAATTAAACACGAAAACAAGGAGGCGACACAGTGGGACATTGCCGATCTGAACGAGTTGAGCAATATATTGAATGCGGGGAGGAAAAAGTGATGGAAAAAATAAAGACCCGTTTTGGTGAAATTGAGTACGATCCCGATAACACCTTACAGTTTCCAGAAGGGTTGATCGGCTTTGAAGACCTTCGGAACTTCGTTGTGATGCCAAATGAAAAAGAAGGCCCCTTGTTCTGGATTCAAAGTATTGATGATCCGCAGGTTGCTTTTATTCTGACCGATCCCACCAGTTTTTATTTTGATTATAAAGTGGTTCCCGATGGTCGAGAGAGACAGAAACTAGGGATTGATGAAAGTGCGGATTGTCTGATTGTCAGCGTGGTCTCGGTTTCGGCAGATCGTAATATTACCCTCAATCTGGCAGCGCCAATTCTGTTTGCACCAGAAACCAATCGTGCTTTGCAGGTGATTTTGGAAGGGACGCAATTTAGCCCACAGACACCGTTGCCAGTGGTAGAAGAAAAAAAATAAGAATAGAGAAATTTATATTTTCGTAGGGGCGCATTGCATGCGCCCCTTTTTTGTTTATGGTGGATAAAGCGGTGTTTGAAGAATCAGTTAATTATGTGCAAGTCAAGGAATTCGGTTCCCATATTTGTACATAATTGCTGCTGCGTGCTTAATTGATAAATAGTAGTGTAGCGAACCCATTTGATAATATTAATTTTTAAACCATGACCAATTGACCCGATGGTTTGGGATATCCCGGATATCGTAGGGGCGAATAATTATTCGGCCTACGTAATAATGCTACAATCAAAATTGCGTGTTAGATATAATGTTAGTGGAAGTAAAAATCTGTTAGAATTTTGCGAAATATCTATCTCAAATGATGTCTGTATGGATAAAAAACTAACCCACCGTTAAACCAGCGCATTGCAGAATGGAAATCTACGTATGACAAACGGTACTAATCAAGATATTCGTTGGCAGCAGCGCTTTGTCCATTTTCAAAAAGCATTTGACTTGCTTGATGATACTCTGACAATTGCTGAACCTTCTGAGGCTGAAAGGGCAGGTCTGATCCAATTTTTTGAAATATCATTTGAATTGGCATGGAAGGTTCTGAAAGATTATCTGGAGGATGAAGGGTTTACCGTTGTAAGTCCCAGAGATGCGATCAAGCAGGCTTTTCAGTCGGATTTATTGGTCGATGGTCACGTCTGGATTGATGCTCTGAAAGATCGCAATCTTACCGTTCATACCTATGAAGAAAAAATCGCTCTTGCCGTGGAGCAAAAAATCAGAGTGGTATATTTTCCCGCTTTGCAGGGTTTTGCCCAAACCTTTGCATTGAAGATCAACTGATGGATTTTGGTTTGCGGCAGCAGGATTTGGCGGAAATTATTGGTGTAATTCGACAGTTTTCAGTCGTCAATGAGGCGGTGATTTTTGGCTCCAGAGCCAAGGGTAACTATAAAAAGGGATCAGATATCGATATCGCCATTAAGGGTAAGGAGATCCGCGGTAACGATGTTGCCTCGCTTGCCGATCTTCTTAACGAAGAATCAGCTTTGCCATATTATTTTGATATTGTCCATTATGAAGGAATCACCGAAAAAGAACTTTCACAACACATTGATCGAGTTGGAAAAACCATTTATTTACGGTAACGGCGGTAGTCCGTGGGATTCACACGTTTAGATACAACGAATCCAATTCCCAGCGTAGCGGGTTGGTTTGAATATATTCGTGGATGCGGTGCAGATCGGTTTCATCACGGATGATGTGGTCGTAATAATTGCGTTGCCAAATGTCATTAATTGAGGTGTTTTGACGAGCCCATTTGGTAACGCCGATCTTAAAACCACGAACAATTGATCCGATTGTTTTGGATGTTCCCGATTGCGTAGGGGCGAAATATTTTTCGCCCTGCTTCTTGGTATTTGGTGTGGTGGAATTGGAATCGGGCGAATGGTTATTCGCCCCTACGGGGGTGGGGTTGGTTATGAAAATGATTCCGTGTATATGGTTGGGCATAACCACGAATTGATCTAATGTGACATGTGGAAAATGGGCTTGAATGGCGAGCCAGCATTTTTTTACCGTTCCCCCGATTTCATTCAACCGCATCTCCCCGGCAACAATTTCCCCGAATAAACATTCCCGATTTTTGGCACAAATGGTGATAAAATATGCCCCCGGTTGGGAATAATCGTATCCCGACAGACGGGTGGATCGGCGTTGGTGGATATGTTGATCAGATGACATGGTTCCCCTCATGACGTGATGATAAATTTGGTATTTCAATCGAGGGGCGAAACATTTTTCGCCCTGGTTGCCGTTTGCCTCGGTTGTCGGTTTGGGTGTGTTGAATGCGCGAACGATGGTTGGGCGTATTGCCATACGCCCCTACGGGGTTATCATTCTTTGACCTGGTAAATTTGATGGGCTTCGGTGTCGTTGCGGTGGGCTTTCAGATCGGTGGCGACGGCATTGATCTGTTCCGTCAACTTTTCTTCAACAGCATTGATTTTTTTCGATAAATGTTCGCTTACAGTATCGATTTTGAAATTTAAAAAATCGAATTTTTCATTTAAATCTATCCTAGTGTCAGCGATATCTTTGCGAAGGGACTGGTGTCCTTCAATCACGATATTGAATTTACTGTTGATATCTTCAAGAATTATTTCTAAATGTTCCTTTTCCATCGTTAATCCCCCGTTGGTCGAATTGGTTGACATTTGACAGATAAATATATCATTTATTCGGTCGCAAATATATTTTAATTTGCCGGATGATAATGGATCTATGAACCGTAGGGGCGTATGGCAATACGCCCTTGAACCCGTATGAACGTTCTGTAGATCGGGCGTATCGCCATGCGCCTCCGCGAAATAAATTATTTTTTATGAATTGGTTATAAAATTATAAAAAAACCGTCATTTCACATAGATACATTCCACCCATGAGAACATAAATTTCTAAAGTATTCAGCAAGTTGAGCCGAAAAGAAGCAAGACGGGGAATTTAACGCCAAAAGGAGGTAACGGCCACAACATTGCGAACCCCAGAAATAACGTAGGGGCGATTCACGAATCGCCCGATTCCTAACAAAACAGGGCAAGGATGCCCGCACACACTCTCATGGAGGAAACATCATGGCTTTAACAATTAATACAAACGTAGCTTCCCTTAACGCCCAACGTAACCTGGGTACTTCTCAATCAGCTCTTAACAAATCAATGCAGCGCCTTTCTTCAGGTCTGCGGATCAACAGTGCAAAAGACGATGCTGCTGGTCTGGCTATCTCTAACCGGATGAGTTCGCAGATTCGTGGTCTGAATCAGGCTTCACGGAATGCGAACGATGGTATCTCTTTGGCGCAAACCGCTGAAGGTGCAATGCAGGAGAGCACAAACATTCTGCAACGGATGCGTGAGCTATCTGTTCAGTCTGCCAATGCATCTAACTCTGTTGCTGACCGCGATGCCCTTCAATCAGAAGTTAACCAGCTACAATCAGAGATGGATCGTATCTCTAGTAGTACCACCTTTAATGGTCTGAACATTCTGGACGGCTCTTTTACTAATTCGGCTTTTCAGGTTGGTGCTAACGCCAATGAGACGATTAGTGTTTCTATCGGTTCGATGAACTCTGCCGATCTCGGCCGCTATGCCTATTCAAATACAGATGTGGCCACATCTGTAGGTGCTGGTTCTGCTACTGCTATAGCTGCAGACGCCCCTGCCAACGCTATTCTTGCCCAGGATCTGACGGTTGCCGGTTATAAAGGCTCCTCAACAATTGCTGCCGCGACACTTACAGCTGGTATTTCGGCTCAAGGTGTTGCTGCTGCAGTCAATGCTGTTTCGGCAGATACAGGAGTTGAAGCAACAGCTAGCTCTGAAGCAACAGCAGTTTTGAGTGTCGCCGGGACGGTTAGTTTTGAAATTGGAACGACATCAGCAAATCAGCAGACCGTCAGTGCCAATATTACTGATGCGACCGATCTCAAAGATTTGGTGAAGGCGATTAATGATGTCTCTGGTAAGACCGGAATTACTGCAGAAGTAAACGAGACGGGGATGAAGCTATCTCAGGCTGATGGTAAAGACATCATAATTGAGGATGCTATCAACTCCAGTGCTGGTACCTTGACAGTTTCTGGGACGACGGGTGCTGATGCGGTGCTGGTTGCTACTGCGGATGGTTCGGGCGCTAACTCTACAACAGTTGCTGGCTCTGTTGAGTTCACCTCTAGGAGCTCATTCTCTGCTTCCTCGAGTGTCGCTGGTGATGCTGGTGCCATTGTGTATGCGACTGGTTTAGCAGCTGATGCTATCAATTCGGCAGCTGCCGAGTCGGTCAATGAAATTGATATCGCTACCGCAGCTGGTGCTCAATCTGCTATCGATGTCATCGATAAGGCTCTTGGCACTATCGATTCACAACGTGGCGATCTTGGTGCGATTCAGAATCGTTTTGAATCCACTATTGCTAACCTGCAGAATATTTCCGAAAATGTTACTGCAGCACGGTCACGGATTCTTGATGCGGATATTGCTCAGGAAACCTCTGCAATGACCAAGAACAACATCCTGCAGCAGGCTGGTGTATCGATTCTGGCGCAAGCGAACCAGGCTCCACAACTCGCGTTGTCACTACTCGGTTAATAATCTCTAGCATGTAGGGCGCGGTACACCGTGTCTCTACAGATTTCGGGGGGAGCCGGTTTCTCCGGCTCCCCATTTTCCCTGATATAAGCAGGGGGAGGATAAAATAATGAATGTTGAAGCTGTCAACTTACAAACTACGGCACAAACGCAGTTGAGCAAGGCTTCTGATCAAGTCAATGACTCGAGAAAAAAAGCGGTCGATCTGGTTCAAAGTGAACAGGTTGAAAAAAAACAGGTCCAACCAGAAGAACTGCTACAACAGATCAAGTCACTGACTGAGGATGGTCTTTACAGTGTCCGTTTTGAAAACGATGAACGGTCAAGCGGTTTGATTGTAAAGATTGTTAATCGGGAGAATGACGAAGTGATCCGTCAGGTTCCTTCTGAAGAACTTCTGGAAATCAGTGCTGCGCTGGAAGATTTACGTGGCAATTTGGTTAATACTGAAGGTTAGATTCTCGTTCCTTCCCCTATAAGGGGGGAAGGAAAGGATGTGGTGGGTTTGAAGAACAGAATTCACTCTCATCCCAACTCTCCTTTGCTGGAGAGCGTGCACAGGTAAGCAACGGTAGCTTTGTTGGTTTAAAGGAGATAGGTATGCCCATTACATTCGGAGGTCTGGCAACAGGTCTGGATACAAATGCCATTGTTGATCAATTGATGGCATTGGAGCGTCAGCCGATTAACCGACTGCAAACAGATAAAACCTATTTTCAGGCGCGTCAGGCGGCCTATATCTCTTTTGATGGTAACCTGAAAAATTTTCTGTCAAACATCAAAAATCTTGGTTCCAGTGATGATTTGCGGCAGAAGTCGGTGTCGGCTTCACGCGAAGATTTTTTGTCGGTATCTGCTGGGGTTGATGCCCTGCCGGGAACCAGCTATCAGGTTGAGGTTGTCTCTCTGGCTCAGGTACAGAAAAATGTCAGCGAAGGATATTCAAGTAAGAGTGAGCAGAACTTTGGTGCCGGTGAGCTGACCCTGACGGTTGGTGAAAATGACCCGGTGACTATTACGGTCGATGAAACCAATAATTCTCTTGAAGGGATCATGCAAGCTATCAATGATGCTGATGCGGGAATCAATGCTTCGATCATCAATGATGGCACTGACACTCCCTACCGTTTAGTTTTGACGGGTGAAAACGTTGCGTCCGATTTTTCGATGACGTCAACTTTACCGTCCTTCAATGGTGATGTCAGTGCCCAGCTCCAGTCTGGAGGGTTTAGTAGCCAGTCAGCTGACTATTTTGGTGGTGGCAGCCTCGAGCTTTCGACTGGTGATACAATCACTTTGGGCGAATCTGCAAACTCATTGACCGATATTATGACAGCAATCAATGCTGAAACCGGAACAACCGGAGTGACGGCATCAATTGTCGCTGACGGTGATAATTTTGTCATCTCTTTAGATGGTGGCGCAACCATGACGGCCACGAACTTTAGTGGTGGCTATGATGCGTTGGGTGTAACCGAAACTCAGGCGGCTGCACAGGCGCATATCCGGGTTGACACAATTGACATCTATTCTGATAGCAATGCTCTGTCTGAAGCAATCCCCGGCTTGAGCTTGGATTTGACCAGTGCTGAAGCAGGGACGATGACCAGTATCTCGGTTTCGTTGGACGAAGCAGCCATCAAATCACAAGTTGAGTCTTTTGTTAAAGGTTATAACGAGGTGATGTCGTTTATCAGCTCACAGTCTAAATCAGAAGATTCTGATGCGGGAATTCTGGGAAGTGATCCCGGAATGAATTCTGTCAAGCGGCGCTTGCAGGGGCTGTTGACAACAACGATTGCCAATACCGGAAATTATTCAGCACTGTCGCAGTTGGGGTTGGAAACACAGAAAGATGGCACAATTATCATTGATAGTGAAACCCTGACCGATGCGGTGCAAAACAATTTAGACAGTTTGGAAAAATTGTTGGTTGGCGAGGGGGAGACCGAAGGGGTCGCTGTCAGATTTCAAAATTATCTGGAAGGGATGACCAGTCCTGTTGATGGTTTTTTAGCAGCAAATAAAAAAAGTACTGAGGCGACGGTCAATCGGATTGATGATCGTATTGAGCAGATCGAAACGCGTCTTGTAAAAAAAGAAGAAACTATGCGAGCTAAGTTTAGTGCTTTGGAAACCCTGATTAGTGGTATGAACAATCAGAGCTCCTTTTTGACTCAGCAGATGGATATGTTGACAAATATGATGACAAGGAAATAACTAATGAATGCCTATATGAATCAATACCAAAATAATCAGATTTTGAATGCGTCGCCAGAACAGATTCTGATCCTCCTCTACGATGGTTCCATTCGTTTTTGTCGTCAGGCAATGCATGCAATGGATGAGAATAATCGGGTTGTTCAGGCCGAAAAAATTAGTCGAACTATTGCGATTGTCAGTGAATTTGCAAATACACTCGACCATGAAGTTGGTGGTCACTTTGCATCTGATCTGGACGCTCTTTACGGATATATGATTCGTGAGTTGACAAATGCCAATATTAAGAACAACCGTGAGTCTCTTGAAACGGTTGAGGACCTTCTGATTGATTTGCGTAGCACTTGGGTTGAGGCAATAGAGATCAACCGTCAAGAGGCTCAACCTGCTGTTGGTCAATCTGAAAAGTACGTAGCTGCAACCTTTTGATAACGGTGATGGATATGGAAACATGCCTGAAAAAATCGATAGAGCAATATCAACAGATCGTTGATCATGCTGGCCAGCTTGAGCAACTTTTGAAGACGTCTGACCCTGATGAACTGCAAGGGTATACCGTTCGTTTGCAAGAGTTACAAGATGAAGCTGGATTGAACGATCGGGTTTTTCTGGAGGTGTTTCCTCAAAATTCGACCTATTGGCAGAACCATCCCCTATTTATTGAGCGAAGTCGGCTGCTTGAACAAATCGTCGAACTGAATCATTTGCTATTACCAAGAATCCGTGGCATGATGGCTGTCACCGCTAATGAGTTATCTCAGGTAAAAAGCGGTCGTGTCGCAGTTGCCGGATATCATCACCCTTCTGCTCCACGAAAACAATTTTCACGGGGCGTTGGTTAGTTATTTCCCCTCTCTATAATTTCTTCCTTTGAGGGCCTTACATGTCTGTACTCAATCAACTGAAAGATTATCGGGTTGTTAAAGCCTCTTTGCCTCTTCAAGGTGGAAAGCAGGTTTCACTGGATGGTGTTGCTAAGCTGACAACGGCTCCTTGTTTTGAAGTGACCTTTTTACCCGATCAACTCAAACCAGAAATATTAGACCTTGAGGAGTTCTGTCTGGTCACATTTGATGTGGCTGGGGAGAGCAAGTCCATTAAGGCTAAAATTGATTCATCCCCTCAGGAATCTAAGCTTTTACTTGAAATGGTCGATTCATTTGCCTACGTGCAGAAGCGTGGTTACTTTAGGGTTGATGCTGATCTGTCGGTGAGTTATTGGCTGATTGATGACGAGCATCCATCTGCTAAGTCTGTTCAGACACCTGTGAATATTAGTGGTGGTGGTTTGAGGTTGCCGGTTTCGGAAACGATTAATGAAGGGACTCGATTGGGTTTGGAGATCGTTATTGATACCCCTCAGCCCGCAGTTGTTGAATGTACTGGAGAGGTTGTTGGTAGCTATGATTGTGGTGGCGAAAAGCAGATTGCTATGAGCTTTGTTGACATTGAAGAAGAAGGGCAGGATGCGATCATTGCCTACTGTTTGGCTGAACAGCGGAAACAACTGCAGTTAAAGGTGAAAGTGTTAGGTCGGGGGAGCGTCTGAGATAGGTTTTTAAGATAAAGATGATTGGATGGGGACAGAGTGGATCTGTCCCCATTTTTGTTTTTTAGAAGATACCAACGGCCATCTGTGGCGCGGGGTCGTAAGAAAAAAGTGTGCAAGATGTTGTCTCTTCGATGCGCCAAGTTTCTGTTCGATTGCGGCCATTGTCTTTTGCTTGGTAAAGGGCTTGATCGGCTTCTTTAATAAGCTTTTTTGGTTGTGATACTGTGTGTGAATCGGCGCAGCTGATGCCAATGCTCACAGTAATTGTGTTTCGCCCCGCTGGTTGCTTGCGGGAAACCTTTGCGACTTGCTTGTGGATCCGTTCAGCAAGTACCTCGGCATTATTCGCTGTTGTGTCGGGAAGGATAACGGCAAACTCTTCACCGCCATAACGGCAGCAAATGTCGGCATCTCTAGCAGAATGTTTGATTGCATCCGCTACGGAGCGGAGGATGGAATCTCCCGCTTGGTGGCCATAGTTATCGTTAAAGCTTTTGAAATGATCAAGATCGATCATTAATAATGAGTGGGGGCTTCCCGACCGTTGGGTGGAAGCTGCTGCTTGTTTGATACTCATATCGAAGGTGGCCCGGTTCCCAAGTTTTGTTAGGGGATCGGTGAGCGCCATCTTTTGGAGTTGCTCTTTGCTTTGACGTAATTCAAGTAATCGTTGCCAACGTTCTAGGTGGCGATTCATTCGGGCGCTGAATTCTGTCGGATCAATTTCAACATGGACAGAATCACTGGCGCCAAGATTGAACCCATTGATCAGGCCTTGCTGATCCTCGGCAAATGCAATCAGCGGCAGATCGTGCCATTGTTCATCAGAGTGCAGCTTACTAATCCAATCTACCTTTCGATTTTTTCTCTCAATAGCCCAACACACCATATCGGCTCGCTTTGACTTCAAGTGCTGAAAGAGTGCTGCTGAAGAGCCGAGAGGCTTGATTTGTTCAAAAAGCCCGGTCGCTGAGAGGTGGTTTATCAACTGATTCTTTTTGCTTTTGTTGCTGGCAATAATCAGCGCTGTTTTATTTATCATATGTTCATCCCTCTGTTTTCCCCAAAATATAATATATTCTACGTTTCGGCTTATTATTAAATAATCTTTAGAAGTTTTTTGGGCTTGTTGCTTAAACAATAGCTATTTATATGCCAAAAGTGAAAACTGTGTAATTACGGGGTGTTGTGGTTGTGTTGTCGGTTTTATGACGGAGAATGATTCTTCGGGTCAAGGCATCCCCTTAGGGATGTCGTTATTTTGACAGGGCGGCAACGGAACTCAATACTCAGTTCATTTGCTAGGACTTGTGCTACTATGACCCATTCAAAACTCTCAACCTTCTTTTGTCATGGAGTGAACACCCTGAGACAAAAGAAGGGGAGGCTTTATGACAACGGTCAATTCTAAACTCCCTGCAAATTTATTTGTGTCTGCTACGACATCTCCACTTCGTGTTGCTGAAGAGCTAAAGATTGATCTGACGCCTGGCCAGTTGGTTCGGGCCACGGTAATCGAATCTGAACTGGGGAAGGTGATTTTAGAAGTCCATCGTCAGCATTATCTTGCCAAAGGTGAGAGGGAATTGCGGGTTGGCCAGAGCCTTGATCTCCGCGTATTGCAAACGCAACCGCAGATTGAATTCAAAGTTATAAAAGCACCCTTAAACGATAAGTTAAGTCAGTCTCTTCCGTTGCTGTCTCGGTCATTTGATTGGAGTCAGTTGGTTGGGCAGTTACAGCAGAAACTGGAGCAGAACCCTCAGTCAGGCCCCCAAGTTTATCGGCAATTGCAACAAATCTTAGATCCTTCCAGTGGAGTACCTGCATCCCTGAAGGCGGACGTCGCTCTCATTGTTGCTCAGTTGCAACAATTAGGTTCTTCTGGCGAGGCTTCCTTGGGTAAACTTCTGCCCCCGACTCATGCTTTTTCATCCCCTTTGTTAAAGAATAGTCAGCAGTTTGCTCTATCAAAAACGATCGCAGAATTAACAATAAGCCTCAAAAATCAGTTATCTTTGTTACCAAAAGAAAAATCTCAGCCCATGCCAAAAAACTGGTATCCCGAAACACGCCATCTTTTGGCTCCATTGCAAACAGTGCGGACTTTGCCACAGTTTGCGGCACCGCAACGTCAACTTTTGGTTGCGGTCCTCAGTCAGATGAAGCAACACCCTAGAGTTTCTCCGCAGTTGACTCGGGAGGTGGAGCGGATTTTGGTTCAAGTTGAAAAACAGGGAGGACCGGAGGTTTTTGCGCCGCCAACCAAGGGGGAGGTTAACCACCTCAGAGGGGATACTTCTCCTGTGCGGCTGGATCTCCCTGCCTCCCCCTCATTTACTCATTCCCGCTCAGAGCTATTGCCCCAGGCCCAAGAAAGAGAGATCCCGGTATCGCTAGGGGCCGATATAAAACAAGTTCTCGCCCAGGTGGAGCTGGTTCAGGCGAAAAAACAGCCACTTGCACCGGAGCTATTGGGGCGGTTGGAAGGATTGCTGGAAAGGGTACGACAACTGCCGCAAAAGACGGATGGCGCGCCGATACTGATCCCCAATCTTGAGCAGATTGTCGGTCAGCTGGAACAGCTTGTTTCTCAGCGCCCGATCGTACCGCAAGGTGGTCAACTTGGTTTGTTGTCACAATTATTTGGATTTCACCTTGAAGCAGAACTTTTGCAAGGAAAGAAAAAGGTCGTTTTGGAGAGCCTGAAGGCGAGCCTGTTGGGTTTACAAAAAGATATGGGAGATGATGTGGCAGAGCCACTGCGTCGCCTCGAACTCTTTCAGCTTTGTAAGGCGAAGTTTGCTGAAGAGCAAATTCAGTTTTTGCCCTTGCCATTCAATGAGTTAGAGGATGGCTATTTATTGGCAGAAAGACAGTCGCAGACAGAAGATGAAAATACAGAGGCTCCATATCAAATGTCTCTGTCGTTACGATTGTCAGCTCTTGGGAATCTTCGCGTTGATATGCTTTATGAAGAGGGTGGTTTGCATTTGCGCTTAGCATGCCAGGATCGCGAGAAAATGACATATGTCCAGGGTTGTGCTGACGAACTGAAGGAAGGTCTCAATGCCGTAGCTCTTAAAGGGATCAGTTTTAGTCGTGATGCACAGTTACCAGCGAAGCAGTTGCAAGAACGACTGCAGCCAGATTCATCTAATATGTTGGATGCGAGAATTTAAAACTATGGGCAAGAGATCAAGGCCAAATCGACTGCAGGCTGTTGCGCTTCATTATGAGGACCATTTTGAGGCGACTCCGAAAGTTGTCGCGACGGGGCGAGGAGATCTGGCACAACAAATCATCGCAGCAGCAGAAGCTGCGGGGGTCGATATTGTTCAGGATCCAGACCTTTTGGAAGTTTTAGGGCGTGTCCCGGTGGGTGAAGATATCCCTGCTGAATTATTTCAGGCTGTAGCAGAAATACTGGCATTTCTCTATCGGATTAATGGCCGATATGAGACTGGAGTCGATTGAAAAAGCACTTTACAGTTTCCAATCTGTTGGTGTAGAGTTCCCAGTTCGCGGAGAGGTGACCGAGAGGCCGATGGTGCTCGCCTGGAAAGCGGGTGTAGTTCACGCTACCCGGGGTTCGAATCCCCGCCTCTCCGCCATAATAAAAGAATGACCCACTGTGCATGAAGTAACCTGAGCAGTACGCAAAAGGTAGCGCTTAGGGGATCCGAAGCGGAGCGAACGCTGACTTAATGTCAGAAGAGCAAACAGGATGTTTGCGGCAGTGAGTGTAGGGGAGGTTACGCAGGAATCGACGTGATGTCGATGATGTAGTGACCGAATCCCCGCCTCTCCGCCATAGTTTGTAGGACTGATGAAAAACGCTCATCTGCGGCGTTACCCTCAATCTACATCAACGACGTACCATTGAGGTACGTCTTATTCTGTAGCTTTCGGGTGCCTTGCATATGAACATTTTTGATCAGCCTTGTCGTATTTTGCCATGTTCCGAGTGGTGCTTGCTTTTGAATGGTTTCCCGTATGACGCAGCCGTAATGTGTCATCAGATTTGAGAAAAAGAGTGGCAAATGTTTGAGCGAAGCGAGTTTTTGCCGCTTCTCAAAGCAGGTGTCACATGGAGGGAAACCTGCCGTAGGTAGGCAAGGAGTTCGGGCGGTTTTCTTTGCTTCGTTTCTTTGAACGTACAAAGAAATGAAGGCGTCGAGTGGGGCCGCAACCCCGCGACCTTGACCCTGTTTTTGTTTTTTAAGTATTGATGAAAAGTTTTTAAATATAGTGCTGGCAATCACCAGCATTGCCCACAAGAAAGTTTTGTACTATACATATTCTTCTGGTCATCGTTGCCGGTAGAAGTGACAGTCAGGTCCCGCGCAACAGACATCCGTGAACCCCGTCAGGCCCGGAAGGGAGCAGCGGTAACGGTTTTGAACGTGTGCCGTGGGAGTGCCTGACTGTCACTTGTGCCGGCAATTCTTTTTGCTGCCTTGCTTTTTTTGGAGAATGATCATGTCCTATCAGGTTCTGGCTCGGAAATGGCGGCCGCAATTATTTGAAGACCTGGTGGGTCAGGAGCATGTCAGCCAAACGCTGAAAAATGCGATTACTGCCGACCGGGTCCACCATGCGTTTCTTTTTACCGGTGCTCGTGGCGTCGGAAAAACCTCTGCAGCCCGGATTTTTGCCAAAGCCCTTAATTGTGAGAGTGGGCCAACGACTCAACCGTGTGGTACCTGCCCGTCGTGTATTGACATCACTAAGAGTCAGGGAATTGATGTTCTAGAGATTGACGGAGCGTCTAATACCGGGGTCGATGATATTCGGGAATTACGTGAAAATATCCGTTACCTTCCGTCTCAATCACGCTATAAGATTTTTATCATTGACGAAGTCCACATGCTTTCGATCAATGCGTTTAATGCTCTACTTAAAACCCTTGAAGAGCCTCCGGAACATGCCAAGTTTATCTTTGCTACAACCGAACCTCATAAAATTCCGATTACGATACTCTCTCGTTGTCAACGTTTTGATTTTAAGAAGATTGGTCTGAACCCACTGCAGGAACGCCTTCGCTACATTGCTGAGGAAGAAAAAATCAGTATTGAAGACGCTGGGCTCGCAATTATCGCGCGTAGTGGGGGTGGTAGTATGCGTGATGCTCTCTCGACTCTGGATCAGGTGGTCGCTTTTTGCGGTGAGCAGGTTGACGAGGAAGAGTTGCAAGGGTTGTTGGGGCTGGTGAGCCGGGCTCTGTTGCTGGCAACAATCAGGTTCATTCTCGAACGAAAGCCTGGGCAATTGTTGACGTTGGTTCAGAATGTTGATGAACACGGACATTCTTTCCGACAGTTTTGTCAGCAACTGGTTGAGATGGTACGGGCTTTGGTTGTCCTTAAGGTTGTGACAGAGCCAGGCGATTTGATTGATGTTGGTGAGGCGGAGTTGTTGGAACTCAAGAAAATGGCCGAACCTGCTTCGCTTGAAGATTTGCAGCGTGTGCTTGCTGTTTTAATTCGGACCGAGGCTGATATTGCCGTATCAAATTTTCCCCGCTTGACGATGGAAATGGTTCTGGTGAAATTAGCCGGTTTGCCGTCAGGGATTGATGTTGCGACTTTAATTCAGCGCCTTGAGGGATTAGAAAAACAACTAGCCTCAGGGCTTCCGACTCCACAGCCAGCACCGGTAGAACAAAACCCGGTGTCAGCACCGGTTGAGGTTCCTCTCCCTGAAGAACCCACGGAAATAAAGCCTGTTGCAGCACCAATCGTTAATGCGACTGAAAAGAGTTGGGCTGGATTGGTGGAGTTTGTTAAGGGTCGCCGTAAGCCGCGAATTTCTTCCTTGCTTGAACAATCGAGCCTTCTTCATCTTGATCTGCCCTGTCTGCGGATCGGTATGCCTGGACGATATTTCAGCTTGGCCGATAGTGAAATGCGTCAGGCCATTCAATTGTTGGCCGCGGAATACTTTTCAGGGACCGTTAAGATAGAGGTTGAAAAAATCGGAAATGGAGAGAAAGCGCCCCTATCTCTGCACGAGGAAAGAACTCAACAGGAGAGTGATCGAAAGAAGAAGTTGCGAGAAAATGCAATTGAACATCCACTGGTTAAGTCGGCTCTCGATATATTTGGTGGAGAAATTGAAACTGTCCAGCCGATTGACAAGGGGTTTGTATAAAACAATCTCGCCGCCGGTTTGTATATAAAACTATGGAGGCAAATTTTCGTAATTGCTTGATTTTACACCTGAATCATATCGGGGGAGTTGTCAATCTTTCCCCTATATCAATACATCAAATTTCACATCATGGAGGATTAAGGTAAATGGCAAAAGGACTTGGAAATATCATGAAGCAGGCCCAGCAGATGCAGGCCAAGATTGCTCGGGTACAGCAGGAACTTGAAAGTAAAGAGGTCGAGGCAACTGCAGGCGGTGGAATGGTGACAGCACGCGCCAATGGAAAGCAGCAGATCCTTGATTTGAAAATTGAAAAAGATGTGGTCGATCCTGAAGATATCGAGATGCTCCAAGACTTGGTTGTTGCGGCAATCAATGAGGCGATTAAGAAGAGTCAAGATATGATTCAGGGAGAAATGAGCAAGGTGACAGGTGGAATGAATATTCCGGGAATGTTTTAGCGAAAGTAAAACTATTTCTTAAGAGTGAAGGTAGGGGATTGAAATTGTGACGCTCAGATGGTAGAGTTCTTTTTGGTCTGACCAATGATCCGCTAGTTTTTTTGGTGAAATTGTATATTTTTAGTGTCCCTTAAAACGTCATTTCATTTAGCTTAAACTATTGGATCTAGGAGAGATTTCATGCTAGGCTCGCTTCCGTCTTTCGCTCGATTAGAGGCTGAGTTGGGAAAACTTCCGGGGGTTGGAAGAAAAACAGCTGCTCGGTTAGCGTTCCATCTTTTGCGAACCTCTGAGCAAAATGTTGAGGCTTTGGCTGCGGCTTTGTTGGAGATGAGACGCAAGGTTTGCTTATGCACACGCTGTTTTCATATTGCTGAAGAGGAACTGTGCCAGATCTGTCGCAATCCTGTCCGTGAGGCGCATATCCTTTGTGTTGTTCAGGAACCGCAGGATCTTTTAGCGATTGAGAGAAGTCACTCCTATCCCGGTCTTTACCACGTTCTACATGGAGCACTTTCGCCGCTAGATGGTGTCGGGCCAGACGATTTAAAGATTCCACAACTGTTGCAACGTTTGGAACAAGAGCCTATACGTGAAATTATTCTAGCGACTAATTTTACCGTAGAGGGAGAGGCAACAGCTTTATATCTGGGACAACTTTGTAAGGAAAAGGGGATCCAGGTGACGCGATTGGCCCATGGTATCCCTTCCGGCGGAGATCTGGAATATATTGATTCAGGGACGGTCCAACAGGCTGTCACAGGACGCCGTGAATTCTGATAAACAATTTTTGTATGTAGATTGCTAAGAATAGCTAGTTTGTTTGTTTCGTTAAGATCAATATTTATTAACTCACTGTTTTAAGGAGGTAAGTATGTCTCGGAAGATGGTTAATATTGATGGTAATTCCGCCGTTGCGCATGTTGCTCATGCGACCAATGAGGTTATTGCTATCTATCCTATTACCCCATCGTCAGTCATGGGTGAAATTTCTGATGCCAAGAGTGCAGCTGGTGAAAAAAACATCTGGGGAACAGTCCCTAAGGTTGTTGAGTTGCAATCAGAAGCTGGTGCTGCTGGTACTGTTCATGGTGCTTTGCAAGCAGGTGCTCTGACAACAACGTTTACCGCGTCTCAGGGCTTGCTGTTGATGATTCCAAACATGTTCAAAATTGCCGGTGAATTGACTCCGACAGTTTTCCATGTCTCGGCTCGTGCTATTGCTGCTCAAGCCTTGTCCATCTTCGGTGATCATTCTGACGTTATGGCTTGTCGTTCTACCGGTTGGGCGCAGCTTTGCTCTAACAACCCTCAAGAAGTTATGGATTTTGCTCTGATTTCACAAGCATCAACGCTGGAATCACGCGTTCCTTTCCTCCACTTCTTTGATGGTTTCCGGACTTCTTCTGAAGTACAGAAAATCGAAGAGTTATCTGCAGATGATATGCGCTACATGATCGATGAAGATCTCGTAACGGCACATCGCCAGCGTGCTCTTTCTCCAGATGCTCCTGTCTTGCGTGGTACCGCTCAAAACCCTGATGTATATTTCCAGGGACGTGAGACGGTTAATCCTTATTATGTCAACCTTCCTGAGTTGGTCCAAGGGCAGATGGACAAGTTAGGTAAGATGGTTGGTCGTCAATATAACCTCGTTGATTATGTTGGTGCTCCAGACGCTGAGCGTGTCGTTGTTATGATGGGTTCTGGTTGTGAAGCGATGGAAGAGACTGTCAACTATTTGGTGGGCCAGGGCGAAAAAGTTGGTCTGATCAAGATCCGCTTGTTCCTCCCCTTCCCAATTGAGCAGTTCTGTAAAGCCCTCCCATCAACAGTTAAGCAGATTGCTGTTCTTGACCGCACCAAAGAGCCTGGTTCTATCGGTGAGCCTCTCTATCAAGCTGTTCGTACTGCTATCGGCGAAGGTATGGCTGATAAGCTGACTAGCTTCAGCGGTTATCCAAATATCGTTGGTGGTCGTTATGGTCTTGGTTCTTTCGAGTTTAACGCTGGGATGTGTAAAGGGGTTCTGGATAACCTTGCGGTTGCTAAGCCGAAAAACCATTTCATCATCGGTTTTGAAGATGACATCCTTAAGGAGAGCCTTGATTTTGATCCAAACTTCTTGGTTCCTTTTGATGGTTATGCCGCTATGTTCTTTGGTCTAGGTTCAGATGGTACTGTTGGTGCCAATAAGAACTCAATCAAGATCATTGGTGATTGTACTGATAATAAAGTTCAAGCCTACTTTGTCTATGATTCGAAAAAAGCGGGAAGTATGACAACCTCGCACTTGCGTTTTGGTAAGCAGGAAATCAAGACAACTTACCTGATTTCTCAGGCCGATTTTGTGGCTTGCCATAACTTCTCCTTCCTTGAGAAGTATGACATGTTGAAGAGTGCGAAGGAGGGTGCAACATTCCTTCTTAATGCTGCCTTTGACAAAGACGAGGTATGGGCGCATCTGCCTAAGCTGGTTCAACAGCAAATTATCGATAAAAAGCTGAAATTCTTTGTTATTGATGGCATCTCTCTCGGAGAGAAGATTGGTCTTGGGCCTCGTATCAATGTCATCATGCAAACTGCATTCTTCAAGATCTCAGGAATTATCCCTAAAGGCGAAGCGATTAAGCAGATCAAAGATGCAGTGGTCAAGACATACGGCAAAGCTGGCGAAAAAGTTGTCAGCATGAATCAGCAAGCTGTTGATGAAGGTCTGACTCATATCGCTGAGGTGACTGTTCCTGCAACAGCTGACAGCTCTATTGCGATGAAGACCGGTCAGTGGGATGGTTACTCTGAAACTGTTCAGAAAACACTGGGTCCAATCATCGATGGCTATGGTCATGAGTTGCCTCTCTCAGCAATGCCAGCAGACGGAACTTTCCCAACGAACACTGCTTGTGTTGAAAAACGTAACATCGCGGTCAATATCCCTGTTTGGGAAGAAGATGTCTGTATCCAGTGTGGAATCTGTTCTTTCGTTTGTCCACATGCCGCGATTCGGATGAAGATCTACGATGAGGGTGATGTCTCTGGTGCTCCAAAGACCTTTAAATCCTGTGCGCCAAAGGGTAAAGGGTTTGAGGGTAAGCTTTACACTTTGCAGGTTGCTCCTGAAGATTGTACTGGTTGTGGTGCTTGTGTTTATAACTGCCCAGCGAAGAGCAAAACTGAAGAAGGCCGTAAAGCAATCAATATGACTTTCCAGGCTCCTTTGCGTGAAGCAGAAGCAGAGAACTTTGAGTTTTTCCTCAATCTTCCTGACACTGACCCAGCATTGGTGAACCGTTCGACTCTTAAAGGAACTCAGCTCCTACCACCAATGTTTGAATTCTCCGGCGCCTGTGCCGGTTGTGGTGAGACCCCATTTGTTAAACTTTGCTCCCAATTGTTTGGTGATCGGATGCTCGTCGCAAATGCGACCGGTTGTTCATCGATCTATGGTGGCAACTTGCCGACTACTCCTTGGTCGACACGGAAAGATGGTCTTGGGCCTTCATGGAGTAACTCTCTGTTTGAGGATACCGCTGAGTTTGGTTTCGGTATGCGTTTGGCTGTTGATAAGATGACTGCCTACGTTAGAGAGCTTCTGGAGCAAAACGTTGCTTGTAATTGTGCTGCCTGTAAAGGTTCTGCAGAGTTGAAAAAACAACTTCTGGATGCCGCTCAGGACAGTCAGGAAGCGATTGAGGAACAACGGGGCCGCGTAGCTGAACTGAAGGCGATTCTTGAAAAGTGTTCTGATAAAACCGCTAAGCCAATTTTGGTTAACATTAACTACCTGGTTAAGAAATCTGTCTGGGCTCATGGTGGTGATGGTTGGGCTTACGACATCGGTTACGGTGGTCTAGATCACGTTCTGGCTTCAGGTGAGAACATCAATGTCTTGGTTATGGACACCGAGGTGTATTCCAACACGGGTGGACAGGCGTCTAAAGCTACGCCGATGGGCGCTGTTGCTCAGTTCGCTGCTGGTGGTAAGGTTCAGCCAAAGAAGGACCTGGGCATGATTGCTATGTCCTACGGCAATATTTATGTTGCTAAGGTGGCATTGTCAAACCCTGCTCAAGTGGTAAAAGCATTCATTGAAGCTGATGCTTATGATGGTCCTTCACTGATCATTGCTTATACTCATTGTATTGCCCACGGAATTGCAATGGATAGTGCCATTGAGGGTTGTAAGCAGGCTGTTGCTTCTGGTCACTGGCCTCTGTATCGTTACGATCCACAGCGGGCTGCTGAAGGTAAAAACCCACTGCAGCTTGAGAGTAAGGATCCAACGATCTCTTTCTCTGATTATGCTCTTAAGCAGAACCGTTATAAAGTTCTGCAGAAGATCAATCCTGAAGCTGCTGAGACATTATTGGGTCAAGCCGATAAGCTTACGGCTGAGCGTTATGACATGCATAAAAAGCTGGCTGCAATGCAGTTTGGTGAAGATGAGTAAAACTGGGATTTCCAGTTGAAAATTAAAAGCTCCCGACATGAATGTGTCGGGAGCTTTTTTTATGATGATTTAGTAAGAAATAAGGAACTGGATAATATTCATTTTTTTGCATAAACTGCAAATGGCCTTGTTCTTTTCTTCTCTCAGTAGGTTATTTAATGGCAGAGCTTGTAACTGTTTTTCTCAATGTTATTTTGCCAGTGTTTGGTATTGTGTTACTCGGTGCATTTTTGGGAGGACGCCTGGAGTTGCAAGCCCGGACACTGACGCGATCCGCTTATTATGTTTTTGTTCCTGCCTTTATCTTTCAGTCTATTAGTACGGCGAATGTCCCATTTACGAGTGTCGTTAAGATGCTTTCGTTTATCCTTATAACCCACGTGTTGGCGGTTATTATCGCCGGCGGGATTGGGCGGATATTGGGTCGTTCAAAGGAGATGATAGCGGCTTTTATCATGATTGCCGCTTTTGGAAATGTCGGTAACTATGGATTAGCTGTTATACAATTTCGTTTAGGGGATGTTGCTCTCCCATCAGCAACAATTTACTTTGTTACAATTTCAATCAGCGCTTTTGTTATTTGTGTTGGCGCTGCTGGGTGGGCTCACGGCGGCAGTCGGGGGGCGATCTGGCAGGTTTTAAAAACTCCTGCTCTTTGGGCGACTGTGCCTGCTGTGGCGGTATCTGCAATGGATCTGAACGTTCCGTTGATGGCAGATCGCTTTATTGGTTTGCTTGCCGATGCAATGATTCCGGTGATGCTTTTTTCCCTAGGATTGCAGTTATTTGAACAGGGAAAGGTTCATCTAACGCGCGATGTTTTGCTGGGTTCTTCGATCAGATTGATTATGACGCCATTATTGGCACTGCTGGTTTCCATCCCTTTTGGGTTGAACAGTGTTGAGAGTGCATCGGGTGTGTTGCAGGCGGCGATGCCGGTTGCGATCCTCGTGTCTATTATTGCAAAAGAGAACGATATTGTTCCTGAGTTTGTGACTTCGGTCGTTGTTGTTTCAACCCTAGCAAGTGTTGGGACGCTCAGCCTCCTGATGGTTTGTTTGTAGCGACATGATCGTGGAGGTGTCAATCTGCGACGAAAATCAGTAAATAAATTGACATGATTATTCTCTTTATGGTATTTCAGGCGAAGTTTCTAAGACCCTAAAGGACTTTTATCAATGTTTAAATCTGCAGCGGCGGCAACTCAAGCGATTCAGGCGGCAACTATCAGCCTGAGAATTGTCCATCACCTTAACGGGTGAGTTGCACAGGAATATATGAGAGTAAACCTGAGGCCATGGACAAAAGTCCATGGCCTCTTTTTAGTGGTCGCGCAAAAAAAACAATCTTTTTATTTTGTCGTAATGTTACTGAGCGAATAGATCTTTTGGAAGCTTAGGATTTTTTGGGAGGAGAAAATGCGGAATAATATTGTTCATATCGGCGCCGGTGAATTGACCTATGAAATTCGTGCTATCGTCAATATTGCTGAAGAGCTGAATCGACTTGGCATCAAGACCAATATGGAAAACATTGGTGATCCGGTTGCCAAAGGGGAAGTCATCCCTCTCTGGATTAAAGAGATTGTCTCTGATCTAGCGATGAAAGATTGCTCCTACGGCTACTGTGCGACCAAGGGCTTGCTTGAAACACGTCAGTTTTTGGCAGATTTGACAAATAAACGAGGGAAGACACAGATCACCACTGAAGATATTATTTTCTTTAATGGTCTCGGTGACGCAATCCAGAAAGTTTATGGTTTGTTGAAGCGAGAATCTAGGGTAATAGGCCCCTCACCGACCTATTCGACCCACTCGTCCGCAGAAGGGGCCCATGCTGGACAGAAGCCTGTAACTTACCGCCTTGACCCGGATAATCATTGGTATCCCGATATGGATGATTTGCGTCAATCGGTTAAATATAACCCGGCCATCTCTGCCATTTTGATTATAAACCCTGATAATCCAACAGGGGCTGTCTATCCCGAACGAATCCTTAAGGAAATTATCTCTATCTGTAAAGAATATGATCTCTTTTTGATATGCGATGAGATTTATCACAACCTTTGTTACAACAACACGATGACTCGGCCGATATCTGATCTGATTGGAGATCTTCCAGCGATTGCTATGAAGGGTATCAGCAAGGAAGTCCCATGGCCGGGAGCGCGTTGTGGTTGGATCGAAGTCTATAATGCTGACAAGGATGAAATGTTTGGGCGTTATATTGAAAGTATTCTCAACTCGAAAATGGTTGAAGTGTGTTCAACAACACTCCCACAGAAAGCGATCCCGCCGATTCTTAGTCATCCCGAGTACCCCAAATACTTGGCAGAACGGCGCAGTCGTTATGAGCATTATTCCAATATTGCTTACGAACTCCTAAGGAAAGTCCAAGGCCTTAAGGTTAATCGGACCAATGGTGCTTTTTATATGAGTGTGGTGTTTGAAAAGGGACGACTCAATGATGCTCAAACCTTGCCAATTGAAAATGTACAAGTTCGTGAATTGGTGGAAGGGTTGGTTGACAAACCGGGGACTTTGACCGATAAGCGGTTTGTTTACTACCTGCTTGCATCAACTGGGGTTTGTGTTGTCCCGATTTCATCATTTTGTACTGAAGAGCGGGGTTTTAGAATTACTTTGTTGGAGCAGGATGAGCAAGAATTCACTCAGGTTTTCAATACGATTGCCGAAGCAATTACCGCTTACCTGAATTCATAAAAACAGTTGCAGTTGCAAAAGGCTATGATTGATGTCACCACATCCAAGTTTTGCTGAAGTGTCCACCTCTCAACTGATAGAGAACCGTCAACAGTTAATCGATTTTTTGTTGCGCGGAGCACGTCCCAAAAGTGAGTGGGGAATTGGACTCGAAACAGAAAAATTGGTCGTTGATCGTCTGACAGGAGAGGCGGTTGGTTACGACCGGATTCGGGAGTTGCTCGCTCGCTTAGATGGCATTGGGGGGTGGCAAGGGGCCTATGAGCAGGACAAGCTGATTGGTCTACAGGGGAAACGTTCATCTGTAACCTTAGAGCCAGGTGGTCAGCTTGAGCTTTCGGGAAAGTTTTGCTGTGACATCATGTGTAGTTGGCGTGACCTAAATCGTTACCGACAACACATTGTTACGATGGGGTATGACCTTGGTTTGGTGTTTCTGGGTTTAGGGGTTCACCCTTTTACCCCGTTAGAAAAAATTTCTTGGTTGCCTAAGCCGCGCTACAAAATCATGGCTCCCTACATGTCGAGACGTGGAGACATGGGGCAACGGATGATGAAGCAGACTGCGGGAACACAGGTCAATCTTGACTTCTCGGATGAGCGGGATTGTATTCGCAAGCTACGTGTTGCTCAATGGCTCAGCCCGATTAGTTATGCTTTATTTGCAAATTCGGCAATTTGTGAAGATCAGTCGAGCGGTTTTCTCTCTTACCGTGGAGAAATCTGGTCACGAACCGATAGTGACCGTTGTGGTTTGATTGAGCAGTTACTCAACCCTGACGCAGGTCTCAGCGATTTTGTTGAATATGCCCTCGATGTCCCCCTCTATTTTATTCAACGCCAGGGGGAATATATTAATTTGACAGAAAATCGCTTTACCTTTCGCCAGTTCATCGAGAGTGGATGGAAATCTGAACATGCGACTTTAGAGGATTGGGATCTACACTTGTCGACGTTATTTCCAGAAGTGCGGCTACGTCCCCAGATTGAAGTGCGTAGTGCTGATAGCCTGCCGCCCCGCTATACTGCGTCGGTCGCGGCTCTTTATAAGGGACTACTCTATACAGAGAAAGGGCTTAGCAGCGTTGAGAGTCTGTTTTCATCTTTGTCTTCCGAGGATTTTTCTCTTATCTATCGTTCCTCATGGAAGGACGGATTGAAAACCAGGTTCAAGGATGGAACTCTTCAGGATGTGGTGAAGGAGTTATTGGAGATTGCATCCATTAATTTGCAGGAGCAGTTTCATAATGGTGACAGTGGCGGTGATGAAAGTAGCTTTTTGCGGGAATTGGATGAGATTGTCGATAGCGGGGAGACATTGGCAGAGCGGTTGTTAGTGCGTTGGCAAGGAAGCCGGCAGCAAAAACTATCAATACTTTTTGACCATTGTGGCTATGATCACAATTTCGTATAGCTTGCGAGTGTGTTGCTCAAGAAATAGATAAGAGATTTGACTGCGCAAAAGCACAGTCGCTTGTTGCGGGGTTTGTAGCAATTAAATGCACGATCACACGTGTTTTTTCTTTATCCACTGGCGTAATCTACGAACCATCAAAGGTTCCGGTGTGGCAGTCGGAAAGTTGAATAAAAAATAAAGATACAAACTTACCTCCTTCTCTTAGTTTAACGGCCCTCAGCAGGAATACCTCCCCCTGCTGAGGGCTATTTTTTTCAATCAGATTTAATCTGTCTCAGGTCGACTTCTTCCTTGATTTATCACTCAAATTCCTGTTTCAATGTGCAGCTTAAAACAAAACCAAGGAGCCGCACATGCCATCACCAAAATTATCTGACCCAATCGTTCGCCAATCTATTGATACCATTCGCCTTTTAGCTGCTGATGCAGTTGAAAAAGCTAATTCCGGCCATCCCGGTACCCCAATGGAAGCGGCACCAATCGCATATTTATTGTATATGCGCCACCTACAACATAATCCAACGAATCCAGAATGGGCTGGTCGCGACCGTTTTATTCTCTCTTGTGGTCATGCTTCAACCTTGATCTACAGCATGTTGCATTTGACTGGATATGATCTGTCCCTCGACGATATTAAAAATTTCCGCCAGTTTGGGAGTAAGACTGCTGGGCACCCAGAGTTTGGTCATGTCCCCGGAGTAGAGACAACGACTGGGCCTTTAGGTCAAGGCGTTGCTGTTGCTGTTGGTATGGCAATGGGTGGTCAGTATCTGGCGCAAAATGTCGATGCTGAGTTATTTGATTATCGCACTTGGGTTATCTGTTCTGATGGCGATTTGATGGAGGGCGTTTCAGCTGAGGCCGCATCAATGGCAGGTCACCTCCGCTTAGGACAGCTAAACTATATCTACTTAGATAATAAAATTACTATAGAAGGTGATACTAGCCTCTCATTTACCGAAGATGTTGGTAGCCGTTACCTTGCTTATGGATGGCATGTTGAGCGGGTTGAAGGTGAAAATCTCGCTGAAATCGATGCAGCAATGGAGCGTGCGAAACAAGATCCACGGCCATCAATTATTATTGCCCGTACCCATATCGGTATTGGAGCCCCTAACAAGCAAGATACTGCAGGTGCTCACGGTGCACCGTTGGGTGGCGATGAGTTGGCATTGACCAAAGAAGCTTATGGTCGTGATCCTAAAGCAACATTTGTCGTACCAGCCGAAGTTTCCGCGCATATGGCGACTTGTAAAACCCAAGGGGCTGAACGAGAGCAAGCGTGGCAAAAACAGTTCGAAGCTAAAAAAGCGACACCAAAAGTTGCCGGTTGGTTGGAAGTAAGCCAAGGGGAACTCCCATCTGGTTGGGCAACAGAAATACCCGTATTTACCCCAGAAGATGGTGCTAAAGCAACGAGGCAAGCCAGCGGCGCAGCCATTAATGGGCTCGCTGCAAAGATGCCATTTTTAATTGGTGGATCAGCTGACCTTGCGCCATCGAACAACACCGAAATTAAAGGTGCTGGTTCTTGGTTGCCAGGGCAAAGCGCACGCAATATCCATTACGGTATTCGTGAGCACGCCATGGGTTCAATCATGAATGGTTTCTGCCATACTCCAGGCTTGATTCCATTTGCCGGAACCTTCTTCGTTTTTGCCGATTATATGCGTCCCGCAATTCGAATGGCTGCATTAATGGGTTTGGCTCCAATTTATGTCATGACCCACGATTCAATTGGTCTAGGTGAAGATGGTCCAACCCACCAGCCGGTAGAACATCTCGCTTCACTGCGAGCGATGCCAAATTTGACAGTCATTCGTCCTGCCGATGCAAATGAGACATGCGAAGCATGGAAGGCCGCTATTGCTAATCGCCAAGGGCCTACAATGTTGG
>JADGDX010000080.1 GCA_016744675.1 Desulfuromusa sp.
GTATTGAAATGATCGCTGCCTATTCTCCCCAGGCACGAGGACGCAGTGAACGTGTATTCTCGACCCATCAGAGCCGCTTGGTGAAGGAGTTAGCCTTACACAACATTACAACCATGGCAGCCGCAAATCGCTACCTTAAAGAAAACTATCTGCCAGCCTATAATCAGGAGTTTATGATCCAGCCAGCTCTTTCAGATACAGCATTCATTCCATGGATCGGCAATAATCTCGATGATATTCTATGTGAACACTATTCAAGAACTGTTGGCCGAGACAACTGTGTCAGCTTTGAGAACCAAACCTTACAAATTCCAGCCAATGATTACCGTTGCAACTACATCAAGGCTCGCATCAGAGTGCATCGCTATCTCGACGGAACTTTGGCACTCTTCCATGGGCCAAAGAAACTGGCACACTATAACCAGCAAGGTGAATTAGTCATACAGAAACGAGTTCAAAACCAATGAAAACCACCCTGAAACATACTCCACCGTAACGGTGGAGTATGTGGACAATTCATTTGTTACGAAACCGGACATTTCTATTTGTTGCCAACACAAAAAAGATTATATTTTCAACTAGATAAATGTTGCTAATTGGCAATTGTTGCTCCGCTGGTTAGACAATCAAGTTAGTCAGCGTAAGCATTTTTAGGGACTTGAAGTGGTTGCTGACATGCCTGAGTCGATCTTGCAACTTGTGCATAGACGATGGCGTTTTCTTGGTCAGTGCGTTTTCTGTCCTGGCAGGCAGACCTGAGAGAATATATCACTTAAGAGCCCTAATAAAATATTCATCGGGGTTGAATTCCGGTGAAGAGGAAGGGAGATGACCATGAAGGACACTAGTGATATTCTTTCCTTTATTTGACAATACGCAAACTAGTCAATATTGTGACCACAATAAACACGGAGGTCATAATGGAAAAAATAGATAAATATATTTCTGTCACAAAGGCAAAAAGTCAGATTTTAAATATCATTAGAGACATTGGAATATATGACAACACCCTAGCCATCACAAAAAATGGGCTACCACATGCTGTACTGATGTCGATGGATCACTATGTGGCACTTCAAGAGACCATGGAGGTTCTATCTGATAGCAACACGATGGAGCAATTGCATAATTCTATGCAAGAGTTAAAAAATAGAGAAAAACTGGTAGATTTGGATGAGCTGTAGATATGGGCTCTGTAAATCAAATTGTGTAACTGGCGTTTAAAAAGTTTCTGGAACCCTGTCCGGAAACTCAATCATAAAACGATTCATTGCCTTTTTCCAGTGGTGAATCGGCATCGTCCATTTCTTTGATGCTGCTTCAATGACAAGATAAACAACCTTGAGGGCTGATTCGTCACTGGGAAAGGCTTTACGGTTTTTGGTGTTTTTACGGATCACGCTGTTAAGTGATTCAATTGCATTGGTCGTGTAAATTGCTTTTCGTATGTCCTGTGGGTAATTGAACAATGGGGTTAGGTTCGCCCAGTTGTTGATCCAGGATTTACTGATATAAGGGAAATGCTCATCCCATGTTTCACCAAAGCGATCAAGTTCCAGTTCCGCCTCTTCGACTGTGACCGATTGATAGATCGCCTTAAGATCTGTTGCAACCGCCTTGCGCTCTTTCCATGAAACGTAGCGCAGTGAGTTCCGTACCATATGGACAATGCAGTCAAGATAAACAATCGGATAAACAGCATCAAGTGGTCGGTTTTGCCACTGAATAACCCGGTCAATGACCGACTCGGTAACTTTGGAAATAAGTGTTGCAGAAACATCAGCACCGTACATTTCTTTGAAAGTGGCAACGATGTCACGGGTGCTCATTCCTTTGGCGTACAGAGACAGAATCTGATCGTCAAAATGGGTCAGCCGAGTTTGTCCCTTTTCAACCAATTGAGGTTCCAATTGACCATTACGATCACGAGGGGTTTCAATCTCAACTTCGCCGTGGTCACCGATTAAGCGTTTACGGCTATGTCCATTTCGGTTGTTGCCGGTATTGTGTCCTTGCGGGGAATTCTTGATATAGCCAAAATGTTCTTCCATCTCGGAATTCAAGGCGGCTTCAACGGTCATTTTGACCAATTTGCTGGTTAAATCAGAGAGATCTCAACGGATTATAAAAAATAGCGCGGTGTGGTAGAGTACAAAACCATAATCTCATAGTGTGCTTCTCAAGAATAACCAGTATTTCAAGGACGCTCAATGAAGTTTATCCCGAGCCTGTTGTTATCTCTGCTTATCCCCATGCGCAAAAGGCCCAACATTAGAGCCTTGGCCAGCTACGTGCTCCTGCTGGTCGTGACTGTTGCGCTTTTTAGCGTCGGTTTCCACTTGATCATGTACCATTTCGAGGGACAAGATCATTCCTGGATTACTGGAGTGTACTGGGCTCTTACTGTTATGACCACTCTCGGATTCGGTGATATCACCTTTCACAGCGACGTGGGGCGACTGTTCAGTATCGTGGTTCTTCTCGCCGGCGTGGTTTTGTTGCTGATCGTATTACCGTTTGTTTTTATTCGCTTCTTTTATGCACCGTGGATAGAGTCTCGAATACGCTTCCAAGCACCTAGAACTGTGCCATCTGGCACTCAAAATCATGTCATCTTATGCCGTCTCGACAGCTTGGCCACAACTTTGATGACGAGACTACGACTCAATGGCATCCCTCACTTTGTGATTGAACCGGACCCACTCAAGGCGGCACAAATGCATATTGATGGTGTGCCAGTGGTGACGGGGAGGGTAGAGGACAGAGCGACCTACGAATCGATGGCTGTGGCACAATGTCGGATGGTCGTCGCCAATTGCGCTGACACGACCAATACCAACATTACCTTGACGGTTAGAGATCTCTCTCAGCAGGCATCCATAGCTGCAGTAGCAGAAAATGAGCAGTCCATCGACCTTCTAGAGTTAAGTGGTAGCAACCACGTGTTGCCACTGAAGCACCAGTTGGGTGAACATCTTGGCAATAGAGTCAACGCTGGACACCTTCACTGTCACGTGGTTGGTCGAATGGGAGATCTCCTGATAGCTGAAGTCCCGGTGCAAAATACCCCTCTAGTCGGTCGCTCTTTACGGGATATAAATATCAGGGAGTCCTATGAATTGAATGTGGTTGCAGTGTGGGAGCGAGGGCGCATGGTTCCGGTTACTCCCGATACTATTCTTGCTGACGGAAGCTTTCCTGTTGTGGTGGGCTCTGCCGAACAAATTGCCAATCTTGATACTTATCTCGTGATCTACAATCCAAATTTCAACCCTGTTCTCGTAATAGGTGGCGGCAAGGTCGGCTGCGCAACCGCTCAGACGTTACGCAAGCGTGGAGTAACGGTTCATATGATTGAGCGTGAGGAGGCCTTACGAAGCTCTCTTGAGGGGGTTGCTGACAAGTTGTTTATTGGTGACGCCGCTGATCTAGAACTGCTCATGGGTGCAGGGTTAGCAGATGCCCCTAGCGTGCTACTCACCACGAATGATGACGCGATGAACATTTATCTAGCAGTGTACTGCCGACGCTTGAATCCAAACCTCCGCATCATCAGTCGCATCACTCACGAACGTAACATTGAAACGATCCACCTAGCTGGCGCCGACTTTGTATTGAGCTCTGCTTCCCTAGGTGCAGAGGCGGTAATGTCACTACTGCAACGTCGAGAATCGGTCATTCTAGGTGAAGGGTTCGACCTTTTTTATGTGCCCGTACCGGTAAAACTGCGTGGAGAAACTCTGTCAGACGGGCATATTCGAGCACGGACTGGTCTCAATGTTTTGGCACTACGTTTGCCAAATGACGTGGTTGTCCCAGCAACAGCTTCGATGATTTTAGAGCCGAATGGTGAACTGGTGATGTTAGGGGATGAGTACCAGCGGAAAAATTTCACAAAAGAGTTTCTATAGCTATTTGCTCTGAAGGAATATCTTACTATTAATCAATGGCTAGATTTGTCTTAAAACCTGCGGTATTAAAGTGAAGATTCCTAGACTCAGGTTCCAGATTTCAGAATCGACACATCAAAGAGAGATAATAATGAACCGTACAATTGCAATACTGCTTATAGTCCTACTGATTTTTAGTTTGCTTTTCAGCGCATTCGCTCTTTCCCAGGGGAAATTAGGTGAAGCTTTTTTTATATATCCACTGTTGATCATTATTTATCTTTTTTCCCGCCGTATTAAAAGGGATTGACGATCATATTTTTGGAGATAAGAAGCTGCTAAATCAATATCATTGGTTTTACTATTAATGCACAATATTTAGCGTGATTACTTTCTGGCACGGTTTCAATAGTACAATACTGACTTATGAAACAAAAAAGCGGGGCCATTTCTGACCCCGCTTCGGTAACTCTTTATTCAAATATTTTAATAACTGGTGCAAAGTGAAACACAAATCTTTAAGTAAGCTCTGTTACTCAAAACCAGTTTTTTCAGTCAGAGTAACTAAAAAACGATTACCCCCGTCACTGTTGGCTTCGAGGTTCACCGTCCCATTATAAAGAGTGGCAATATGCTTAACAATTGAAAGTCCCAAGCCTGTGCCGGAATGTTGCTTGTTGCGAGATTGAGAGCAGGTATAAAAACGCTCAAAAACGCGTTCACGATCAGCTCCGGTGATGAGCGGCCCCTGGTCATCAACACAAATTGCCACACCCGTATTCCTCCGCTGTATTCGAGCAGTGATATATTCTCCCTTTGCATATTTTAAAGCATTGTCTATTAAGTTAGTCAAAACGCTCTGCAGGTGTTCATACAGAATCAATACTGTCTTGGTTCAGCGTGAATTGGAGAATTCCCTTGTTTGAGTTAGACTACTCGAACGGAGGAAATCACCATGCGAAAAAAGCGTCAAAATTACACACCTCAGGAGAAGGTTGTCATTCTCAAGCGGCACCTGATCGACCGTGTTCCTGTTTCTGATTTGTGCGATGAATATCATCTTCAGCCTACGGTCTTTTACCGTTGGCAGAAAGATTTTTTTGAAAACGGTGCAGTGGCTTTAGAAAAATCCAGCTCCCGCCTGAAAAAAGCGGAAGAAAAACGGATTCACCAACTCGAAGCCAAGATACAAACCAAGAATGAAGTCCTCTCCGAATTAATGGAGGAGCACATTCAGCTAAAAAAGGATCTTGGGGAACTCTGAAAGCGCTTTGGGTTCCCCATGATATCCGTGATGCTGTCGTCGACTTCATTCGGCACTGGAGTCGACGCACCGGCATTGCCGTGACGCGTCTCATCAACTGGCTCGGGCTTACTGCCAGCAAGTTTTACAATTGGCAGCAGCGTTACGGAAAAGTCAATGAGCACAATGCCCTGATCCCCCGCGATTTCTGGCTGGAGGATTGGGAACGTCAGGCGATTATCGATTACTATCAGAAGAACCCGTTAGAAGGCTATCGTCGCCTGACATTCATGATGCTTGATCAGGATGTTATTGCTGTCAGCCCCAGCAGCGCCTATCGTGTTTTGAGTCAAGCCGGACTCCTCAAGCGTTGGAGCAACAAAT
>JADGDX010000081.1 GCA_016744675.1 Desulfuromusa sp.
TCCAGTGGAGCGACTTCCCGGACACCGGCGATGTGCCTCTGGTCTGCGACATGAGCAGGAGCGAGCTGGAAAGTTGGCTGGTGTGAAGCATCCGGATCCGAATCATGAGAGCATTAACCCTCACCTGCTGCGGCATACCTTTGCCAACAATTGGAAGAAGCAGCGGGGCGACTACGAGGCCCTGCAGCAAATCCTAGGTCATGCCAGCATTGCTACGACGGTGGATTCGTATGGAAGGCTGTCGGTGGATGATATCCAAGAGTGTTATATGAAATTGATGGAAATAAGTGAAAAGGGTGCTTTGTAGAGGGTGTGTGGGTCTCTAAACTGTGTAAACAGCCTCTCATGATTTAGGACGGCACCCTTCCCTCGAACACTATCGAAAAGTAGTTCTGGCCATCATGCGGCGGTTTCCAGTGTTTTTGCCATCCGGAGAGTTCTTCTCGTAGCCGAGATGATCGGTCATTTCCGCCTCCAGGGCGCCTTCAATGAACCGCCTTCTGGAGTTCCGTAAGGATGCTACCGTCTTTAAGGGTTTCTTCGGTTGTGGCGTCCAGCAATTTGTCGAGTTGATCTGGTTTCTTCTTTGCCGTGGAGTCCTCCCGGTTGGAGATAATACCATGGCTGCTTACACAGTTATAAATAGACACCCGACTTAGGTACAGGCACCTGGAGTATGCTCTCTCAATAGGAGTTGATAGAGACCCGTTTGCTCTGATAGTTCTCGATGAGTGCCCTCTTGGACGATACTTCCTTTTTCCATTACCAAAATTCTATCAGCCTTTTGGGCCAAGGACAGCCTGTGGGTGACCACAATGGTCGTCCGCTTTATTTCGTTGCTCATTATAATTTGCACCAGTTTCGATTCCATTAGGGTGTCAACAGATGATGTAGGCTCATCAAATATTACAATCGCATAGTCACCAAGCAATGAGCGGGCAAGTGATAGCCTTTGCTGTTCCCCAACCGAAAGCCTGACGCCATTTTCTCCGAGCTTGGTTTGATAGCCGTGCTCCAGTTTGATTATGAAGTCGTGAGCCCCTGCTTTTTTCGCCGCACTTTCAATTTCGCAAAAGGGTGCCCCGGGCTTACAATGTCCAATGTTTTTCTCAATAGTATCATCGAATAGAAATGTTTTCTGGGCCATCAAAGCTATTTTCGATCTCAGAGAACTAACCGCCAATTCCCGCGAATCTACATTGTCAAAGAATATCCGTCCTTTGGTTGGGTTGTACAGCCTTAGGATTAAATTTATCAAAGTGCTTTTCCCTGCTCCCGTTGGACCCACAACAACAACGCGTTCTCCTGGATCGACCACAAAACTTACCTCATTCAACACTGCTTCACCGTGAACGTATTCGAACGAAACTTGGTCAAATTCAATTCTTCCACTGAGCACCCCGATTTCTCCCTTTTGCCAGTCATCCTCATCTTCCGGAATAATATCAAACAAGGACAAAATACGTTCTAGGGCACTAAACCCAGACTGTATATGTATTCTAATATTTACCAAGAATGTTGTTGGACCATATAGGAAATTAAGGTAGCCTTTGAAAGCGACCAACTCCCCAAGGCTCAAGCGGTCATGAATTACTTCACTTGCTCCATACCATATTACCATTACGCCCGCAAGGGAGATGACAGATCCAACAGACAATTGCGCCACTGATGAAACTATAGCTTGCTGCAGGGACGCCTTTCGCTCTTCACGGAGACTTTCATCCACCTTGGCCAAGCTAGTTTTTTCTGTGGCGGTAGATTTTATAAAGCTAATTCCGGAGAAGCACTCCTGCAGTCGGCATGCCACCATTGCATCAGTTTCCATTGAACGATGACTTAACATCCACACCCGATGTTTTACAAGATTTGTGACAAAAATCAATACCGGCACGACAGCAAAAGACAATAAAGTCAGTTTCCAGTGCATGCTTGAGAGGATGATCAATCCACCAACGACCATTAGGACATTGGCAACAATATCCAGCATGGTTTCAGAAAGAACAGCATTCAGATCTCTGACATCATTTGTTATCCGCGACATCAGGTACCCAACCAGCCGATTGTCAAAATAAGAACGTGGCAGTCGCAGCATTCTTGCCAGTAGCTGACTCCGAACCTGATACTTAACACCCGTCTCGTATCTGTAGGCAAAATACCCCTTCAGTAGCAACGAGGTTTTTTCGATCAAAACCAAGACAAGAAGGCCACCCCCCGACAATAGGAGGAATTTGAAACTCTTTTGGGGGATAACATCATCTATTATAAACTTCATTATCCAAGGCTGTGGAATAATAGCAGCAAGGGAAATGATCATCATCAGGCTAGTTTTTGTGACCAGCCCCCAGTAGCCCCTTAGAAACGGAAGAAATCTTCGAATCAATTCTTTATTTTGAGAAAAACTTCCGGGTCCTTTGACAGCGGACCCGGTCTCGTCCACAATTTTAAAAGTATCCGTGAAAGCCGCTTTGAAACTCGAAAAAAAGTCCTCCACAGTGTTTCCCCAAAACCACCCGTGTGGTTCTTTCTAAATTGTGTGTTCTCTACAGCCCATTTAGTTCATAGCATACAATCGTAATCGGTCCAGACGATCCAAATAAGTTTTCATTTTCTTCTTGGGCATCCGCCGCGCTCAAGATCGAATCCAGGAAATTTTTCACCACATACAATCTGCTTCCGAAAAAATACACCCTATCCCGATATGGATCTGCGTCGCCCATTATCGTAACTTGTCGCAGGAATTCTCCGTAAATGTCAAAAACATCGAACACCCCGATTGCTCCTGAGGGCCTGTCAAACTGTCCCCTACTCGACAATACCCAGCAATTCCCATCAGGCCCGATATGTAGTTCCATAATATCCCTGTCAAAGCTCTTAATTTTCACTTCTGTTCGGGGCAATAAGGAACCCGGAATAGCCGTTGCCCAATCAAAAATAGCTTGCCGTTCTGCCTTGGATCTTTTCCTAGAATCGTAGTTCAACCGAATAACAAATTCCAATATTCCTTCAAGGTTAAATACATCAATCGAATATTCTTGAGGATGAGCTGCTACATACACCTTTCCGTTTCTGCCAAGTGCCCACCGACGGCGCAAAATTTTGCCGTCCCCATCCCAAACGGGTTTGGTTAAATCATTTGTACGCCTGCTTGAAGCCAGCCGAAGTCCTTGTGAACCATTGCCATTGATCTCGCAAATATATTCTGTCACTACTTCCAGATTATTTTCATACCTAACCTCCGTACATTCCGCAAATCTCCTCCCTTGCGAAAAGCCCATGCTCGACACCTTCGGGCTGATGTCAGAAGAGTCATTTGACACCTTCGTAGTGCCCACATATTCTCCAGATGGTCGAAAACTCTCAATTCTCCCAGGAAACGACATTACAACATTCAGCAAATTATCTGGAGTAATACAAGCAGACACAGGGTACCTCAAGTCGCCTGGGCCTTCGCCTTCAGATCCAACTATCCGCAGAAAGGCGCCGTCCTTGTCGAGAACCTTTACCTCGGACAACTGGTTATCTACAACGTACACATTTCCTGTGTCATCGACAGTGATCCCCATCACAACCCCCAAAAGAGGCCCTTCCGTATCTTCATCATTTCCGTACTCCCAAAGTTGGACGGCTTGCAATACCATGGGCGCATTTTCAGAGGCTCCATCGATCGATGAGCGATGGCTAGACACCACAACATCGGTTTCACACGGAGGTCGTCCCGAATATACCTCCACACTTGATTCTTGGGCATAGGCGGGCAAGGCTCCGCCCACAAACACTAAAAAGCAGAATATTCTGGAATTCATTACTTTACCTTTCTATTTTCGACTCAAAGTATTAACACTTTTGAACTCGGGGAGTTAGCTTTGTTCGACAATGCTCCTTGCTACATCTACAGTGTGGCAATACTTGTCGGTGCCATGAATTCCAACCGAAAACCTCCAATAGAGCGTTTTCTGGTCTATTTGTATGGGATATGTGGAAGTCGTGAAAACACCACGGGAACTCCGCATATTCCCCTAGCATTTGTTACCCCTAGGCCCTGCCGGGAGAATTGTCTCAAGCTCCACAGGCCCCGGACAAATATCGGCCACTCCTTTGCTTAAATTAACGGACTTGTACGACAAACATCCCCCAAAACACGCATTATACTTGTGATAGCGGCAGGATTCGCACTTTACATCAGCTACCGCATCTTTAAGGACTTCATCGACCTCGTTCTTTAAAAAATTATGTATGTCGTCCGGCCCTCGAAAATCGTTGAGTTTCTTTTTATGCTTGCCAGGCACAGCAAAACACCGAAAAACCTCCAGATCGGTGTTAATATCGATTGCTGGCTCACACCGTCCAGGAATAAGAGCTACATTTTCCCGCGCCAGGAGATTCTTCCATTGTTCCAAAGAAAAAAGACATAAGGGCAAACAACAGTCTTGTTGGGTATAAATACCCTCGTCAGATAAACCAGTGACGAATTCGAACACTTTGTTTCCTATTATTTCAAAATCTGAGAACTTAATCTGTTCCCCTCCCCGTGCGCCTTCGCTTCCTGGATATGCAAGACTCCACCTCAGTAACTCAGGTTCAAATTTTTTTATCATTTCCAAAACAAAGTCCGGCTGGAAATCATTGTGGTAGATATTGTACCCCAATGCATATCTTGCCTTTTGTTCTTGCAGCTTCTCCAAATTGTTCTCGAAACGGTGGATTTGGGATTTTTTTAAATTTGACCGTTCTTGGGTATTTATAATTAAATAGATCCGCTCATCAGCAAATTTCAGTACCAATCGTGGATCGAACAAACCATTTGTAAAAACGGTTACTTCATGAAAAAAATCGTCTGCAAGGGCATAGTCCAGCATTGCTCGGAATCGAGAAGCTTTCGTCGGCTCTCCACCCAGCAACTTCAGCTGGCGTACATCCCACTCCTTGAACAGCATTACAACCTTCTTAAAGTCCTCAAAAGAAAGTTCTTTGGGTTTCCCGGGCGGTGTTCCAGCAAAACAATATGGGCACTTTAGGTTACATGCAGATGTCAACAACAAATTCATTTTCAATCACCACCGATGTTTCTTAACTTTTTACATTCAGCCACAATTCATGACTCAGCTATCCATTCCGCAATTACTCCATATGCTCGACCCGGCCCTCTCTTTGCGAATGCCCTCTCTGCCAGTTCAGCTGCTGAAGCGCGCATCTTATCAGACATCAACACCTCGTTCACCAATTCAGGGAACGTCCCACGTTTATCCCCCGTGTCATAAAACCTTGCAGTGCCAGTATTTTCCAGCCTAACTGCCGTATCTGCCCGATCGACCTCCAATGTTGGCAATACGATCACCGGAGTACCAGATTGTAAACCAATAAGTGCTGTTCCGTGGCCCCCATGGTGAACAATTAAGTCCGCAGCTCGAAAAACCGGCTCAAGGTGGCTAAAGGGCTCCAGTCTCAACATCTCTACTTGGCCAAAGTGGGCTGTCAACTCCGAGCG
>JADGDX010000082.1 GCA_016744675.1 Desulfuromusa sp.
CTCCATTATCAAGCTTATACAAAGAAGAGATGAAAGATATTTCAAGATTATCGCTCGGCGTATATCTTAAATAAACTCTTCCATAATCATATTCTTTATCATTTGCATAACCACCTAAAAACCTGTTTTTTATAAAACCGTCTTTTTCATAATGCTTCGCCGATACACCTAAAAATAGTTTATCTTTTATGATGGGGCCGCTGGCACTTAAAGAAAGTTCCCGCTTATTATCAGACCCCCCATCTCCCTTGACTTTAATACGCGTTTCGTTATCTGGTTTTTTAGTAATGACATTTACTACCCCAACCTGAGTTTCTTTTCCGTACAAGGTAGATTGTGGCCCTTTTAAAACTTCAATTCTTTCAATATCCATCAAGGTTTCATTAAAGCCTAAGGAGCTTGATACTGGAATGCCATCGACGACAACACTTACGGGATTTGAAAGAGAATATCCTACGGCCTGCGATATCCCCCTGATCGTTGGGCTGTAGTACCCATTGGCCTTATTCAGTAATAAAAAATTTGAAGTATAAGGTGCTACATTTTCAACGGATTCAATGTTTCTGTCTTCAATCGTCACCTCATCAAAAACAGTCATGGAAATCGGGACATCCTGCACATTTTCCTCGCGCTTCTGAGCGGTCACAGTCATCGTATCGAGGGTTGTGTCCTCCTGCGGTTGTGCATAGGCTGTGGTCACCGATAAGCAAGCCATCAATAGCCCACACAAGATTTGATCGTATCGCACTAGTACTCCTCCTTTTATTAAGCGTAAACCAAGGTAGAATTGAAAATCATTTCCATAATAAAAGAAGGAAGTATAGTTGGTGCCGTTGGATGGGGCTAACGCTGGAGTCTTTTTTACTGACGCTGTTGTGTCAAACAGCTATTTGACGAGGATTAAGCAGTTCGCCGGGTGCAACACCAAAGGTCGCTTTAAAGGCTTTGGCAAAATAGCTCATGTTGGTATAGCCCACAGTCAATGCGGCTTCAGTGACATTCACTTCACCCTCTTGCAATAACAGCATGGCTGTTTGCAGACGTTGATGGCGTAAATAATCGAAAGGGGAGCAACCATATACCTTATGAAAACAACGGTGCAGCTTGCTGCGACTTAAACCGACGTTGCGGGAAAGGGTGGCCATATCGGGAGGATTTTCGAGCTCGTTCACCAAAATGTGCGCCGCATGATGGACACGCTCTTTATCTGCCATTTTAACAGCAGCCGAGCAGTCATGAACATGACCGCACGGGTGAAGCTGTTCCAGCTTATGCGCCAGCAACTCCATTGCCTTTCCCTCAATAAATAACTGCCGCGTTGCCCCGCAATAGGGGCAGTGAAGCAGTTGCTGCAAAATTGCCTTCATCACCGGTGTGGTGGTATCTCCAATACGACAAGCATTACGGTGATCCAAAGAATTCAAAATAGGCAAAAAACGATCCTCGTCCCCATGAGCCAACATGGCAAGGCTATCACCTTCTAAAAGTAGGCTAATTCGAAGAACCTCGCCTCTGGATACCACTTCATTCATTTCGGCCATTTTGGGAAATGCGAAAAAACCGCTGTCTCCAGCATTGATTGTAAAAGGAGCACCGACACAGGCTATTTGCCCCTCAATCTGACCAGCAAGACAAAAGCCAAAACCGATAGTTGACCCTGTCGCCACGTTTTGGATTCGCTGCGGCTCGGTAAAGGCCGTTCTCATCACACTCAACTTCAGCCCTGAAGCAAAGCAGTCGACACTAAAACTACCTTGGCCACGATCTGTCGGCAGGTCAATCCGAAAATTGTTGGGTGTCGCTGTTGCTACCGGTGGGCCAAACTGAATTGTTTTCATGGTAAAGAACCTGTCAAAAAAAGAAAGGTGCTGATGGTTCAAAAAGAAACAGCTGTAATTATAATCAGCCTTTGACAGGAAATCAGTGATTTTGATCACACAGGCTAAATACACAGCCCCCATAAAAAGCGAATAACGTTTTTTCTCTTTTACTGATGTCGAACAAAAACTTAGGATTAGCAATTTGTCGCACCAAGTAAGCCCCCTATGTGCTAAATTACCCGTTGAAGATATCAAAATCACATTGAATGACACCATAAGATGAGGCTGTATCATGAAGATAAAATTCAATAATCTGGGAGCCATAAAACATGCAGAGCTTGAGCTTGCCGATTTAACAATTATTTGTGGTGCAAACAATACGGGAAAAACGTATGCGACCTATGCCATTTACGGCTTTCTAACCTTCTGGAGAGACTTTTACAGCGTTCCGGTTCCGGAAGAATATGTAAATACGTTACTAGATACAGGCAGTGTTAGAATCCCCCTGAGGGAGTTTATCCTCAAACGCAATGAAATTTTAAAAGCGGCTTCAGAACAGTATTCAACATCGTTGCCACATGTTTTTGCGGCCAATGAAAAAAACTTTATAGACACGCATGTTCTTTTTGAGCTGGAAACCCCAGAGGATTGTCCAACGGGGGAATTTCGTCGCCAATTTGGCACATCAAAAAAAGAAATATTTTCCATATTTAAAGGTATCAATGCCAAGGAGATGGAAGTCTCACTTCTCGTGCAAAAAGGGCAAGAAGAGCTGGATGCTGAGAATATTGGGCAAATTATTGGCAATTCGCTACAAACAGTCTTATTTGGCAATCTTTTTCCCAAACCGTTTATTGCCAGCGCAGAACGTACGGGAGCTGCTATTTTCAGAAAAGAATTAAATTTTGCCAGAAACAGATTACTGGAAGAAGTTGGCTCAATGAGTCGCGAAATAAACCCCTTCCAATTGCTAAATCGCGTTTACTCTGATTATGCTATGCCAATTAAGCATAATGTAGATTTTACTCGCAAACTTGAAGAACTGGCAAAAAATGAAAGTTTTATCGCAAAGGAACACCCTGAACTATTAGACAGCTTTGCCGATATTATCGGCGGTTCTTATAAAGTTAATGGCAACGACGAGCTCTATTTCATACCGAATTCACACCGCCGAATACGACTGACAATGGATGAAAGTTCAAGTGCAGTTCGATCATTGCTGGATATTGGTTTTTATTTGCGCCATGTCGCTGAAAAAGGCGATATTCTCATGGTTGATGAACCAGAGTTAAACCTCCACCCTGAAAACCAGCGACGTGTTGCCCGCCTTTTGGCTCGTCTCGTTAATATTGGTGTGCGTGTTTTTCTTACCACACATAGTGATTATATTATCAAAGAGCTAAACACGCTGCTGATGTTAAAAAAAGACTCCCCTGCCATTCAGAAAATTCGGGAGGAAGAGGGGTATGCCATTGATGAAACATTGTCTCACGAGCAAATCAACGTTTACATCGCTGAAAAGCAACTCACGCTACTGGAAGGTAAGAAAAAGAGGGTTCCAATACAAACACTTGTTCCCGCTGATATTGACCCAGAACTGGGAATTGAAGCACGCAGCTTCGATGTGACGATTGATGAAATGAACCGCATTCAAGAAGCTCTCTATTTTGCCGAGGAGGGGTCCATTGACTGACAAGGAGCTATTAACAGCACTTTTCCATGACAATTTACTGACCTTTTCTTCACAGAATGAGGGTCGAACTATTGTTAGAATGAAAGAAAATGATCTGGGAGCGCACCTAAAACGGGTTGATCTTTACGATGTATCCGCCGACTCTATTCTTATAAATCTGGACAAGAGCAACCCGCCAGATTCATTATTCAAAAAAAGTGGTGGCACACGAAAACGCTGCGACTATGTGTTGATTACAGATGTAAAAGATAAAAAATATCTTTTTTTCATTGAACTAAAATCAGGAAAAATCCCCAGAGATATCAAGCAGCAATTCAAGGGTGCTGAATACTTGATTGATTATTGCGAAGCAACACTAAAATGTTTTTATCACACGTCTGACTATTTCAATAATTACGAAAAACGCTTTATATGTTTCTATAAGCCCACCATCGCTAAACAAGTAACACGCCCCAGCAAAAGAAAAAATGCGGGTCAAGGACACACAACACCTGAGAAAATGTTAAAATACCCTGCCCCGCAGAATCCTTCTATTTTCCACCTCATTTAAGGTATTTCTCTTTTACGGTTATACCATTTAAATTTGACATAATCCGTCAGATTCTAATTACACAACCTCAAGTGGCCTACTAAAAACGATAAGTGACAGTGACTCCAAAGTTGCGTGGTTCTCCATTTTGGGCGACACCGATGGCCTCGCTGGGATCACCATAATCAAAGGTTGAGGTGAATCAAATCAGGGGCATTCTGTTTATTGGTAGACTAAAGACCATATTATTTCGGATAAGGACAATCTGATTACGGCGTTAAAGCGGCAATTTACGTTATCGGCTCTAACATCGAGTGGCACTAAGCTATTCGACTAATGAACACCGTCCCAGACTTTCATTCGAAACTAGATTAATGACGATCAAAACCGATAAACCAGTTGCACGCCAACCTCTCTGGGATCGCTATAAATGGTAAAGAACCCACCGTAATATTCATCAGAATTATATTCTTTATCGAACAGGTTTTTAGCATAGAGATAAAGATCAAAAGAGCTGGCTTCGTAACCAATTTTACCGTTGACCACCGCATAAGCATCGCGCGAAGAGTTATTGGCTTTATCGAAGTAAATTTTTCCATAACCAACCAGATCAGCGCGGCAGTAAAAACCGCTACCATGCCGATATTGACCACCGAGATTATAGGTATATTGTGGGGCATAAGGGTTTTTATTGCCGTCGTAATCACCTGCGGCATCACTAAAAGAATCAAACTCAATATCGTTGTAGCCAAAACTCGCCAGCAGTGATAATTCGTCAGAAACCCGCACGGTTGCATCAATCTCGACACCCATCCCAGTTGCCCCAGCGGCATTGGTTAAGTACGATTCCATTGGTGTTACCGCTTCGTTGACTTGCATATCTTTAATATCCATGTAGTAGATCGCACTATTCACCAACAAACGGTTATCAAAAAAAGCACTTTTTACCCCGAGTTCATACGACCACAGGGTTTCGGCATCGTAAGTATAGTATTGTGGATTGGTGACCGCTAGAGCATTAAAACCACCAGTGCGATACCCTTTTGAGATACTGGCATATACCATCAGTTCTGGATTAAGGCGATATTCCAAAGCAATTTTTGGAGTCACCTCACTCCAGGAGCCATCCATCTCGACCTGAGTATTATTGTCAGTAAAATCCTTTTTTTCATTTTCATAGCGTAAACCAGTTACCAAATTTAGTTGGTTGGTGAGCGCATAGGTCAAGTTGGCAAAAACAGCATAGGTATCGCTCTCATAATCGCGACTGGTCACGCTTGCCATGCCGGGGATAACTGAAAAGGTTTCGTAATCAATATCAAACTTATCATGACCATAGTACAACCC
>JADGDX010000083.1 GCA_016744675.1 Desulfuromusa sp.
CACCAAAATACAATTACAATATCGGGGTGCAATATAGAAATAATCGAGGCTACTTTGCCAGAGGGGATATCAATGGCTATGGCAAGACCTATTTTAATAAAGAAAATACCCATAGCAGAGACGCTTATACCCTTGTGAATGCAAAAATAGGCTATGAAGTAGAGAATTTTGATATTTACCTCTATGGTAAAAATATTTTTGATAAAAAATATGATTCTGTTGGTATGTACGGCAGTACCAGTGTCGTCTACTCTGAACCCAGAGAAATTGGTGTTCAGTTAGCTTATCGATTCTAAAAATAGGGTGGCAATAAGGAAGGTTCATCATTCTCCTTGTTGCCACCCTTTTTTTGTAGATGAGCCGTATTACCAGGACCGCACGATGTTTGGCTCCGTTGTTCATCTTCCCTGTTTATTCCTCGACCTGATATGACGTAACGGCCTGCCACCGGCCACAAAAATATTACGACAACTGTCCAGCACAGACACAAGGGAACAATCCATGTTGGTTGAATTGTTAAAAATCGTAAACGAACATGACATTGTAAATTTTTCAATTTTAGCTGACCGGTTAAAGACAAATGAAAAATTATTAAATCAACTCGTTCTTGATCTCGTTAAAACCAACTACCTTGAAGCTGTTAATGCCGGGGGTGGAAAATGTGGGTCTTGTTGTAATAACAAAACAGGCTGCCACCCAGAAAAAGGCTCTTTAAGTCTGTTCAAAATCACTAAAAAGGGAAAGATATTTCTCCGTGTTTAAATCAATAGATTTAGTAACTGTTCCGCATGCCGGGTCCGCAATCCCCCTATCAAGGGACGCATAAGCCCGTCCATGGGGCTTGTTGTCGCCATCCTTGGCGACAAACACCCTTGCTATGGGGATTGCGGATCCACTTTGTGGGATGCTGAATAATGACAACTCAACAACCAAAAATGGAGCAACCAATGGTTTCACTGGACTTTTTAAAACCGGGAGATGCGGGGAAAATCACATCAATAAATGGACGGCAGAATTTTTTAAGCCGTATTTCAGGGATAGGTTTTTCACTGAATGAAAAAATTGAAATGCTGCAAAATAACAAAAGAGGGCCTGTCATTGTCTCATTGCGGGGATCTGAAGTTGCTCTGGGCAGAAAAGAAGCCTCGGCTGTAATCGTTGAATTGGGGAGGGAGTAATAAGGTGTCGACTCTAAAGACCAACTATACAATCGCTCTGGCAGGGCAGCCCAATACAGGTAAATCGACAATTTTTAACAGACTAACCGGTGGACATCAGCATGTGGGGAACTGGCCGGGTAAGACCGTTGAAAAAAAAGGAGGAAACTTTCACTTTAATGACAAGCAGTTTGAGTTAATTGATCTCCCTGGAACTTACAGCTTAACCTCAAATTCCATGGAGGAAAAAGTCACCAGAGATTTTCTTGTCAATGAAAAACCAGACGTTGTTGTTGCTGTTGTCGATGCCTCGCAGCTTGAACGAACCCTGTATATGCTTTCTGAAATTATACTGTTCCCGGTAAAAATAATTTTGGTACTTAATATGATGGATGTGGCAACAGCTAATGGTGTTAACCTTGATGTCGGCAATCTGCAAAAAGAGCTTGGCATTAAAGTTATCCCCATGGCGGCTTCAAAAAATCAGGGTATGCCTGAGCTGTTAGAAGCCATTGATTCTGAGTGTAGTTCAAAAAAAGAACCTGTTAAAAACAATCCCAATTTAAAATGGCAAACTGGGGATTTAACTGCAGAAATAGAGGCAGGGATTGCAGGCAAAGTTAATGCGCCTTATCCTGAAAAATGGTTGGCATTAAAACTTTTAGAAGAAGATAGTGATATTTGCGAACTGGTTGAAAACGAACTGGAACCTGCCGCATGGGACAACGTGAAGGAGTCTTTAAAAAAATCGCAAGGCGGGGGGACTCTTTTGGCTGCCGGTGAGAGATACTCTTGGATTAATTCGATCCTGTCTTCTTCTCTGCAATGGACAGGACAGTCAAAAAAAACAGGCAGGCGGCATAAGTTTGATTCTCTTGCCACCCACCCTTTATGGGGAAAAATACTGGCTGTTTTAATTCTTATGTTGACGTTTATTGCTACTTTTTTGCTATGCATGCCGGTGATCAAATTTTTACTGGGCTCTATGGCAAATATCTCCGGGCTGCTAAAAAGTTCTTTGGCCGGTCAGCCCCAGTGGGTTGCCTCAATGATTGGCGATGGTCTGGTTCCGGGGCTAGGTATCTCTATGGTGATGATCTCTTTTTTGTTGCCTCTGTTTTTTATCATCGGCTTTCTCGAAGATGTCGGCTACATTGCCAGGCTTTCCTATGTTTTTGACGGCTTTATGAACAGACTTGGTCTTCATGGAAAATCGTTTATGTCGTTTCTGTTAAGCTTCAGCTGTAATATAAGCGGAGTCATGGGTTCCCGTGTTATTGACTCCTGGAAACAGAGATTAATAACGATCATAATGACATCAATTATTCCATGCGGCGCAGTATGGGGCGTTATCGGGTTAATGATTGTCATCTTTTTTAATACGAACACCGTCCTCGTCGTCAGCTGTCTGTTCTTAGCCATGATCATTCAACTGATGATTACCTCGATGTTAATGAGACGTTTTTTGCCGGACGAGGATTACACCGGGTTGATCATGGAATTGCCTCCTTACCATAAACCTAATTTTAGAACGATTTTTATCTATACATGGACGTTTGCCAAAGGATTTATAAAGCGTGGATTTACCCTTATCGCCGGCGTTTCCTTTTTTGTCTGGCTATTGTCATATTTCCCCAACGGTAATATTGAGACCAGTTTTTTGTCAACGATCGGCCATGGGCTTGATCCCATAGGGAGCCTGATGGGGATGGACTGGCGGCTGATTGTGGCCTTGATTGCAGCTGTTGCTTCAAAAGAGGCCGCTCTTGCCTCCCTTGCCGTCATTTATGGTATTGGCAGTGGTGTCACATCTATTACTCAAATTTACAGTACAAAAGTGGGCTTTGAACATTCCGCTCTTGGTGAAGCGTTACTGCACAGTATAGGTCCTGCAACAGCTCTTGCTTTTATCTTTGCGTTCTTTTTCTCCATCCCCTGCGTGGGGACATTGGGAGTCATATATTCTGAAACAAAGTCGATAAAGTGGACCGTCGGGTCAGCTTGTTATTATACCTTTACAAGTTTAGCCTTTGGGGTGATCGCTTATAATGTTGGACTGATTATTTTTTGATCGATATTGGGCAACTCATGGGTAGAAAAATTAGCGATCAAGATTGATACTTTCGCAAAAACGAATAGGATGGCTAAGTGAATGGTGTTAGATTAAGCAATATTGCGATTTTCGTAAGGTTTTGAGCTTTGTTTTGAACTGCCGCATCCCGTGTGACGCAGCCGGAATGGAACTGTTGATTTGAGAAAAAGAGGGGCAAATGTTTGAAGGCGTAGCCTGAGTTTTTGCCATTCCTCAAAACAGCAGTTCCATGGAGGGAACCCGCTAACAGCGGGCAAGGAGGTCGGGCACCTTTTTCTGCCTATTCTTTTGTGGTGTACAAAAGAGTAGGGCGACTGGCGGGGGCGCAACCCCGCGACCTCTGATTATTTACCCGTTATCTAAAATACATGTCCCCAGTCTCATCGGGGGGCTGTCCCAAGAAGTTTACGGACTATGAAACTACGGTGGTTCGCACCGCAAAATCCTCGGGACAGCCCCCATGCGGGGACAGTCCCGGGTTTGCTTTTCTTGTCAACTGTCAGCCATTATGTCTAGCGCCATTCGATAGCTAAGTACAAATTTTGATTTACAAGGCGTGGTGGTTTTTCAAGGACGAAGGCCTACATCTTATAGGTCGAGGACTTGAACAACCACCGCAACGCAGTAGGGCGGGTATTTTGCGACGCCAGCAATTAAGTGTCAGGAAATTCAATCTGCACGGGGCTGAAAAAAACAGGGGAATCCTGCTCATGGTCGTAGCGAAGCGTTTTTATCTTATTGGTACAATAAATAGTATCTTTTTGCTGTTTTTGCTCATCCCTACTGCTCATGCGGAGATGAACTGGGCTTCGGTCACTCTCGATAACGATCTCTTTATCGGTCACGATAGTGGCTATACCAATGGCTTGTATTTATCCCTCTACGATACCGGTGACCAACAGCAAAATGCCACGGCCACACCCGATCTATGGGTTAAACCGCTACTCTGGAGCATGGCAGAAGAGAATGTTATTTTTACGGTCAATAGCTATATGCTTGGCCACACAATGATGACTCCACGCGATATTTCCCTCAGCGATCCACCCCAAGATGAACTTCCCTACTCTGCCCTGTTGGCAGTCACCAATACCTATTTGGTGGTCACTCCCAAGTACGCTGATAGTGCCAGCACCACCCTTGGGATTGTTGGTCCCGCAGCTTTTGGTGAAGAAATTCAAACATTTGTGCATAAAGTTATTGGTGCCGAAAAGCCCCAAGGCTGGGATACTCAGTTAGAGAATGAGCCGGTATTTCAATTTTCACGTGCCCGTGCTTGGCGCAGTTGGGTTTCTGCAGCCCAAGGTTTCGATTTTATTACCACCAGTGAAATCTCACTCGGAACGCTTCAGAGTGACGTAGCCGTTGGTGGGTACCTTCGCTATGGGACAAGCTTATTGGAATCTTATGCAACTGTATTATTTCAGGGATCCAGAACCAGTAACCCACTGGGGATTGATGGGGGGTGGAACGTCTATGTCGGGTTGCAGGCTGGATATGTTTTTAACCGTATTTATACTGATGGCAATACTTTTCGGAGCAGTCGTTCCATTGATTATTCTCGTGAATTTATCAGTGGCAGCGTCGGACTTGCCTACTCGTGGAAGAATTACTCTATCACCCTGGCACTAACCGATGCCAATATTGCCAGAATGAACAACGATGAAGACCTCGATAACCTGACTCAATTCGGCACCTTAACTTTTGCTTGGAGACTGTAGCGAGAGAAGCTTATAGGAACATCCAAATTTATGCTTAGCCATCCTGTTAGTTTTTTCGAAAGTATCAATTATTGAGATAGTGAAATAAATTGTTTGTTTAGCATCTTAAATGCCACCGGAAGCCCAATTATGAAGCCACTTATAGCGTTTTCAATCATGAATTGGTATTGTCTACTTTACGATGCTGTCGCAACAGTGACAACTATTTGACACAATAACGT
>JADGDX010000084.1 GCA_016744675.1 Desulfuromusa sp.
CAATATGGTTGAATCTGTTTCTGCCACCCGCAGAGCCAGATCAATAACCGATGACATCTTTTCACTGCAGGTCACCAGATCATCTTCACTTAAAAGCTGATTTCTAGCTGTATCGGCATCAATCTGTTGGTTGTAGTGGACAACGGTGAGATCCCAGATGGTGTTAATGATGTATTCAATTTCACCCTGAGGGTTAAAGATGGGTCGACCCTTAACCAGAAATTTACGGTTGGTACTGGTTGAATAAGTTGCTGTAACCGGGCACTTACGTTCAAGCACCAAGATGCTGGCCGACCCGGAGAAATAATTATCTTTACCGACTAAGTCGTAAAGACTTTTCCCTGCCAACTCTTCATTGCTAAATCCCGACATTTCCTCAAAGGTTTTGTTGACACCGATAGTTACACCTTTGCCATCAACGACATAGATGCCGTTGTAGAGGTTGTCAAAGACGATTTCCAGGAGTTTTTTATCCATAATATCCACACATTTGTTGTTCCATGGTTCCTTTGATTTCTACAGGAGCAATGGAGTGTGAGTGGCCTCAGCTGGCTGACCAGCCACAATCGATTGTCAGTGAAGTCCCTGTCATGCAGCGAGCCGAGTCAGAACAAAGATAGACAACAGCATCTCCTAGTTCCGAAGGTTCAACCATTTGTTTGATGGCCTGTTTTTTCAGGAGAACTGTTTCCAGCACTTCTTCTCTACTGATTCCATGAGTTTTTGCCTGAGCTTCAATTTGACCGTCAACTAAAGGAGTTCTGACATAGCCAGGGCAAATACTGTTGACTGTAATGCCACAATTTGCACCTTCTAAAGCCGCTGTTTTGGTCAGGCCCATCATTCCGTGCTTGGCTGAAACATAGGCCGATTTAAACTCAGATGCGCGGAGCCCGTGAACTGAACTCAGATTGATAACCCGGCCCCAGCCATTCTTTTTCATGGCGGGCCAGAAATATTTACAGAGCAAAAATGGTGCGGTCAGCATCAGGTTGATGATGAATTCCCATTTGTCCTCGGGAAATTCCTCAATGGGGGCGACGTGCTGAATCCCTGCGTTATTAACGAGAATATCGCAGCGGCCATATTTTTTCAGAACCGCATCGGCAAGGGCACGACAGCCCGCTGTTGTGCTCAGGTCGGCTTTGATGAAAGTTCCGCCAATTTTTTTTGCTTCGCTGGTTCCCGCATCTTCATTGATATCGGCCAGGACAACCGTATCTCCATTGGCAGCCAGCGATTTGGCGACCGCAAGGCCAATTCCGCTGGAAGCGCCAGTAACGACAGCAATACGTTCAGACATGAAAATCCTCCTTAATATGCTGGCTATTTAAGCTGCTCAGCAATGTTGAATGGGCAGGCTGTCTTCTCTTTGATCATCTCCAGACTTGATCCTGGTGCCAGCTCAGTCAGGGTTAAGCCCTTTTTGGCGTCCACATCAAAGACCGCAAGGTCGGTTACAATCATATCGACGACATTTTTTCCCGTTAGTGGCAAGGTGCAGGATTCCATTAGTTTAGACGTGCCGTCTTTGGCGCAGTGATCCATCATGATAATGATTTTTTTGACTCCCGAGACAAGATCCATGGCACCGCCAGGGCCTTTGATCATCGATCCTGGAATCATCCAATTGGCCAGATCTCCATGACAAGAGACCTGCATGGCTCCAAGAACGGACAGGTCAATATGACCACCACGAACCATGGCAAAGGATTCAGAGCTGTCAAAAAAAGCTGCGCCGGGTAACCAGGTGATGGTTTGCTTGCCTGCGTTGATAAGATCGGCATCTTCCTTGCCCTCATCGGGGAAGGGGCCGACCCCAAGTAAGCCGTTTTCGGCATGTAATGTTACGGTGATCTCTGCAGGGATATAGTTGGCAACCAAGGTTGGCATGCCGATACCCAGGTTGGCGTACATACCATTTGCAAATTCTTGGCTGATGCGTTTGGCCTGCCATTCGCGGGCTGGAGTGAAGCCTTTGAGGGTCATTTTCCCGGCCAGAGTGCGTTGCTCAATCGGTTTTTTAAAGTTATCGCAAACAACGATACGGTCGACATAGTTTCCGGGGATGTGGATCTGGTGTGGGTCGAGTTCGCCAATTTCGACAACCTCTTCAACTTCGGCTACGGTTATCTTGCCCGCTTTGGCACAACCGGCATTAAAGTTGTTTGCTGTGTAGCGAAAGATCAAATTACCAGCTTTGTCAGCCTTCCAGGCCTTGATCAGGGCGATATCAGTTGTGATACTTTCTTCCAGAACATATTCTTTGTCATTGAAGGTTTGGGTTGGTTTGTTTTCTGCCAGCAAGGTGCCATAGCCGGTACGGGTAAAAAATGCAGGAATGCCAGCACCGCCAGCCCGAAGTTTTTCTGCGAGAGTTCCTTGTGGGGTCAGTTCCAGTTCCAGTTCACCGCTTAAAAACTGTTTTTCAAAGATGGCATTTTCACCAACGTAGGAAGAAATCATTTTTTTTATCTGTCGGGTTTGTAGTAAAAGGCCGAGTCCAAACTCATCAACCCCAGCATTGTTACTGACGACAGTCAGCTCTGTTGCGCCACTATCACGCAGGGCTGTAATCAGGTTTTCAGGAATGCCGCTGAGGCCGAAGCCGCCAGCAGCAATAGTCATCCTGTCGTGAGTCAACCCCTCTAGTGCTTTAGAGGCATCAGTGAAAATTGGTTTCATATTAATCTCCTGTCAGATATTTATACGAGCTCAAAGATAGCGGCAACGGCTTCTCCGCCACCAATACACAGTGTAGTTAATCCATATTTTTCGTTACGTACTTTCATCTCACGTAACAAGGTGGCGACCAATCGTCCACCACTGGCACCGATTGGATGGCCGATCGATACGGCGCCACCATTGACATTGACTTTTTCTGGATCGATCCCCAGTTCCTTTATTGCGACCAGGGGAACGGATGAAAAGGCTTCATTGATTTCAAATAGTCCAATATCTCTCAACTGTAACCCGGCTTTGGTGCAGCACTTTTGAATGGCACCCACTGGTGCTTCAGCGAACAGTTCTGGGTGGATGCTATGGGTGCTGCTGGCAATTAATTTGGCAATCGGTTTGAGATTATATTTACTGACCGCTTCACCGCTGGCCAAGAGTGCCAGTCCGGCGCCATCATTAATGGTAGAAGCATTTCCTGCGGTGATGGTGCCGTTCTTGTGAAAGGCTGGACGTAATGCAGGGAGCTTGCTGATATTGCCACGCAGAGGTTCTTCGTCTTCGCTGAAGATGACTTCTCCCTTGCGGGTTTTGATGCTGACGGGAACTAGTTCTTCTGTGAGCGTATTATTTTTTAGTGCGTCTAGAGAGCGCTGGTAGGAGCGGGCAGCATATTTATCTTGATCCTCTCGGGTAAGACCATGACTTTTGACCCAATCTTCGGTGATGTCACCCATATGTCTTTGGGAATAGGGATCGAGTAGCCCATCCTGAATAATCAGATCGACTAGTTCACCGTTTCCCAGCCGTTGGCCAAAACGTGTTTTAGGCAGGGAGTAGGGGGTTTTGGACATGTTTTCCATGCCTCCAGCAATGGCTAATTGAGCATCTCCGAGGCGGATTGAATCCGCAGCCAGCATCATTGCTTTTAGCCCACTTCCGCAGACTTTGTTAATTGTCATGGCATGTGTACTGTCAGGTAGCCCGGCCAAGCGCATCGCCTGTCGAGCCGGAGCTTGAGCTGATCCGGCCTGGAGAACCTGGCCAATGATGACTTCATCAACTTGTTCCGCCTTAATGGATGTGCGTTGTATGAGTTCACTGATAACCTGAGATGCAAGTTCTGGAGCCGAGATGTCTGTTAGTGCACCACCAAATGAGCCGAAGGGGGTACGCAGTGCAGACACGACAAAAACATTTTCCATGATGGGTCTCCTATTGTGAGGAATGATGATGCTTTGTTAATAGCAAAGACTGTTCCAAATTATAAAAACGTTTTATATTCACGAACTTATCCGTTTTAATAGCAAGGGTCTGGCTGCTTTTTTGATTCATAGTTGAATCAAATAGGGATTATGTTAGCTTAACTATCTAAAAATACACAACAGCAGTGTGATTCATATAGTAATCAAAAAAATCCACAAGTGAGAGCATGGTCTTCTCTATTGTGTGCTCATAACAATGTTATTTTATAAATTGACATTTGAAATGTGGTTATATAGGATCAGTGGTATGACCAATTGTCGAAAGGAAGAGGTGCTATGTCGACGGCCCAACTCATAGATCAATTTTCTACGGCGGCTATGAATGTCGGTTCAGAAGTTATTGTCGTAGATTCTGTCGCTGCTGCTGCTGCTTGTATTGCTGAGAAAATTGAAGGTTTTTTACTGTTGCCATCTTTTTCTTCCGGGAGTCGATTCAAATTGAAGGCTGCCTTGAAGAAGGCTGGAGTGACTGTCGAGACCGACAACTTCCGATCGGTAGCCGCACAGGCAGAAGCCGGGATGACCGGCGTGAACTTTGCCATCGCCGACACCGGAACACTGGTTTTGGAGAGTACTTCTGAGGATATCCGTCTGGCGACAACTCTACCATCAAAACAGTTTGCCCTCCTTGACCCCAAAAAGATTCTTGCTGATGGTCTCGAAGCAGTGAAGCCGTTGCGTCAACTGCATCAACGTGATCCCCAAAATTATATTGCTTATGTGACTGGGCCGAGTCGAACCGCCGATATTGAGCGGGTTTTGACCATTGGTGTCCATGGGGCAAAGGAACTATTTATCCTGCTGGTGCCGGGACTTTCTGATGATTTTCTGGAAATGTAAAGAATTGCCACCAAGGCATTAAGGGCACCCAAAAGACCATTTAACGGAGAGACGCTGAGAGCGGAGAGAAAATTTTTGGTTTTAAAAACGACAAAGATTTGTCTCTCCCCGCTCTCCTTCTCTCTGCCTCTCCGTTGAAAATTGTTTTTGTTTGTGTCTCCATACTTCTGTGGTGATTAGAACTTTCAAAGGGATAAATTGATGAATAAACAACAGCGCAGTAAAGACTATCGCCAGCGGATTGATAAGGCTCTGGCCACCCCGAAGTTGCAGGAGGCTCTACATCAATTTGGAGATGCTTTTCTGATTTCCCGGGAAAAAGCCTTTACCGGGCATGACTTTGAGGCTCTCCGTGG
>JADGDX010000085.1 GCA_016744675.1 Desulfuromusa sp.
AGTCTGGGGACATTTTCAGGAGAGCGGCATCGTCAGTACTTGATTTCACGGTTTGGAAGGCGCCGGCAGTGACGGGGAAATCTGTGGAATAGGAGAACCCTGCCAGGAAAATATCACCATTGGCATCAATAGAAACTCCTCGGCAGGCATCTCTATCGCTGCCTCCGATGTAGGTGCTTGCCAAAAGATTGCTGCCATCCGCAGAGATCGTTGAAACAATGTAATCGTATGGAGGACCAGCGAAAGTGGATTGATAGGCGCCAAGGGTGGAGGGATAGTCAGTAGAAGCTGTATAGCCAGCACAGATGACATTTTCATTTGCATCAAGAATGACATCAAAGAAACTGTCCACTTCATTGCCACCGATATATGTGCTGAAAATTAAGGTAGAGCCATCATTGCTGAATTTGGAGACTGTGGCATCGCCAATACCGCCGTTGTAGATTTCATCGTAGGCACCTAGGGTGACGGGATAATTACTGCTGAAAGTGCGACCACCAATGACAGGATTGTCATTACTATCCAAGGCGATGCTATTGACATAATCAATGGAGGAAGAACCAATGAAGGTGCTCCAGACCAGATTGCTTCCCTCATCCGAAAAGCGGCTGACGAATACGTCTAAGCTGTTGAAATAGGAATCATTGTAAGCGCCGGGTGTGCTTGGGAAATCTGGGCTATATGTTTCACCCGTGATGAAAATATCACCGTTGGAGGCAATGGCGAGACTGGCGCCTTCGTCGTCTTGAGTACCACCGACCAGGGTGCTCCAGAGGAGAGCTCCTGCTCCGCGGTTGGCGAAGATGAGATTGTCATTGGAAACGTCGAGAATGCGACCGATGTTTGAGCCTGAGTCTACAATGGAGCCGTATGATGTGACCAGTTCGGTACCGGATGCAGTAGCTAGACTTTGATCTGCACCACTCCAACTCAGATTGGCAGAAGATCGGGTTCCGCCATCGTGAGTTACAATCTCATAATCCAACTGGCCATTATTCAGTGTGAACACGAGGTCCACGCCATCCCAGAGGTTGCGATAGGTCAAAGTGTGGAAGTTTGTTTGGTCACTGACCCAATTGCTGGAGTCATTGCCGAAAAAATAATTATACTGAGTATCGCTGGCATCACCTGGAATAAGCTGAGCATCAGCTTGGGCGCCGGTAAAGGTGAGGTGAAGAGCTTGTCCACGGCGGCTTGGCAGTGGCATGGTGTTATCGGGATCTGCCAGGGCCTCTTGCATTTCTAGAAGGGATTCAGGGTCTTTTATGTCGAAAACCACTCGGTCTTGTGTGAAAAATACATCCACATTAGAGCTGGTGCCGTAGTACAACACCTGTGAATCTAAGCGGTTAGCATTGGGCATAAAGCCATCAGTGGCGGCAAAAGCACTAGGAGCCAGGGCCGCTAACAGCAAGCCCAGGGCAGCAGCAAGCATAAAAAAGCGGTTTTGTCCGTAAATCATCGGGGTTCCCTCCATTATTGCCAGTTTGAAATCTTCCAAATCAGCGGAATCGATTAATTGACAAGCAGTTGTAAAATTTTGAGATTATTACTTAAGAAGTATATCAGGTTTTAATCTTATTTGCAACCTTATTTTAAAAAATGATAAATGGTGCTTTTTCTTGTTTTGACTTTATAGCTTTTTTTAACATGCTTGTAGAACGAAACAAAATACAAAAGGATCTTGGTGATGGCTAGTGTGGCTAGATAATTAATATATTTGAAGGAACCTTCTTTAGTTGCTGTTAAATTGAGTGATTTTGGGACTTTTGGGCCTTGCGGTTATATTAATCACTATTGGAACATTAGTTGCCTACTAATTCTGATTGGGTTATTTCTTGCCCTTTGCATAATTGGAAGAACTGTATCTAATTAAACTCCTGAACCAAAGGAACAACTATTTAAACGACATGGTGGCCAAATGTGCCCTGGCTAATATTTTTCTGGCCTGATTGCTTTGATTTTCCACAATAGCAGCAAAACAAACTCATGATTTTGCTGATGCGTTCAAAATAGGAGTTTCATTTCATGGCTGACGCAAAGCCCGTTAAGATTCTTTTTTGCATCGACAGCCTTGCCCGAGGTGGGACGGAGCTTCAACTCACCGGATTGATCGACCGATTGGATCGTGCACGTTTCAGCCCGCACCTGCTTACCATCCGGCCTTCGGACCCGGAATTAACCCCCGATCATTGTCCGCATCTGGCCTGGAACATTCCCCGTTTGCTTTCCCCAAAAGCGGTGTGGAGCATTATTCAACTCAATAGATATCTCCGCGAAGAAAACTTCCAGATTGTACAAACCTTCTTTCAGGACTCTACTGTATTTGCTGGCTTCGCCGCTCGTCTGGCAGGAGTTCCTGTCCGACTTGCGTGCTTCCGTGATCTAGGGTTTTGGCGAACACGCAGCCAGGCCCTGTTATTAAGCAGTGTCTATCCAATGATGACGAGTTTTCTCTGTAACGCTAAAATTGTTAAACAAAACTTTATTGAGCATGATGGTCTTCGTCCTGATAAAATAAGTGTCATTTACAACGGTATTGACATTGAATCTCTTCCCTGGGTAGAGCATCAGGGTCCAACCCTCCACATCGGTATAGTTGGGAACCTAACCCGGCAGGTTAAGAGGACAGACCTGTTTATTAAAGCGGCGGGGATTATTTCGAGGCAGGCGAAGTACTCCAACATTACCTGGCACATTGTTGGTGACGGTCAACTAAGAAGTGAGCTGGAGGCCTTGGCTCAAGATGAAGGAATAGCTCAACAGGTGGTTTTTGCCGGACGCATTAGTGTTGTTTCGGAATACCTTGAGAAATTACAAGTTGGTGTTCTTTGCTCCGATTCGGAGGGTTTCAGTAATGCCCTGTTGGAATACATGCTCAAGGGGTGTGCTTGCGTAGCTACTGCTGTTGGTGGTAATGTTGAAGCTATCAAGGACAAGGACACGGGTTTGCTTGTGCCTGCAGATAATGCCCAAGCTCTTGCCGATTCTCTACTGGAATTAATAAACGACGTTAATCTTCGGCGCGAATTGGCGGCCCGAGCGCGATTATTTTGTGAGTCAGGTTTTAACTGGGAAAAATGTGTCAATGAACACCAGGCGATTTATCTTAAGACGGACCCACTTTTGTGATTTTTGGTGTCACTGGTTCCCGCCATTTGGCCGGACTAGCTAAATAGAAGTGGCTAAGTTTTTAGTAATGGAATTTGGGATGAAAAACTAAGGATGAACTAATTGAGAATTAAAGGGTTAAGGAGTTTTTGTAAAAGTCGATGGAGTTAAGCTTGGACTTTTACTTTTCAAATTTGATATGTATCAGGAGTAGTGAGTTTAATGGATGAGGGGCAGAGTTTGTTGCCAGTGGGAGAATATAGATATTCCGTTTCGTCTGCAGCTGGTCGGATGCCAACCTATCCCAAGCTCAATTTAGTTTTTTTCCTTACGTTTATAGCATTTGTAACATTTCGTTATGTTGGTGGCGGGTCGCGTATGGATATTCTTGGGACTATTCGCTTTGAGTTCCTTCTGGGAGGTGCGGCGGTTGTCATGTCTTTCATAAAGATCTCAGGGCAGGCTGTTGAGCTTGGAGCAGCAAAGCGTATTGTTTGGCTTATTGGGCTGCTCTTTGTGGCTATGATTGTACAGCTGCCCTTAGCTGGAGATCCTGCCGAGGCTCAGAGAGTTTTTATGGATAGGGTTTTCAAGTTTGCGTTGTTGACTTTTCTTATTGTGGCCATGGTTGAATCGCCGAAGACTTTAAAACTGTTTCTGGGAGCATTTCTTTTTTCAATTTTCTACATCACACTGGAGTCTACTCAGGGATTGATTAGTGGTGGTTTGGTTTGGGAAAATCAGGGTATTCCACGATTGCATGGGGCTGTGCCCATGTACAGGCACCCCAACAGCTTGGGAAGTGTCGCCATGGGAACACTTACGTTTGTTGCCTTTCTTTTCTTTCCTGTGCGGCATTGGATCTTGCGAATTGGACTGTTGGCGACGGCCAGCACGTCGATGATATGCGTTATCTATTCCGGTTCGCGAACGGCTTATGTTGGGCTGTTGGCGTTGGTGCTGTGGCTGTTCTTTCAATCCGATAATAAAGCCCGGTATTTTGCAGTCGGGGCCATTGTCGGGATTATTGCTCTTTCTATTCTGCCGGAAGAGTATATTGGCCGGTTCAAGAGTATCGGGGGGGAAGAGGCTGAGGGAAATTCAAAAGGTGCTCGCATTCAAATCCTCGAAGATGCCATGACTATTCTTCAGGAGAATCCCCTTGGTATTGGTGTTGCCTCTTTTCCTGCCGTCCGCAATGCTCGATTTGGGCGGTCTCAAGATACCCATAATTTATATTTGGAAGTTGCTACAAATCTTGGAGTTCAGGGGCTTGTTATTTTCATGACCCTGGTTGGTGTGATGATGATGAGTTTTCGGCATTCAGCCCTGGCTTTTCGATCGCAGCGAAAAAGGCTGGTTGGTTTGGTTCGACAAAAACAACTTCCGCCGGGAGCATTAAAACATATTCGAAAACATGATCAAGACCTCTCCTTCTGTTATTCAGCTGCTCAGGCTACCGCTGGATTTATTCTTGTTCGTTTAGTTGTTGGAATATTTGGTATGGACTTGTATGAAATTTACTGGTGGTTCGCTTCTGGGGTAGCCTTGGTCTTAGGTGGGTTGGTTGTATCGACTAACCGTAAAACCCAGTTCTTTGAGCAGCTGACATTTAATTTCAATCAGGAAAAATCAATATGAGAGCCATCTCCCACCGCAAACCAGGTGAACTACAATGAATAAAAATTTGTCAGATAAACCAGTAGTTGCCATGCTTTCTGTAGGTGAATTGTTTGGGGGGGTCGAGCGGCATTTGTTGGGCATGTGTGAGTGGTTTCGGCGCCGGAATACTAAGCCAATACTTATTTTGTTTC
>JADGDX010000086.1 GCA_016744675.1 Desulfuromusa sp.
GCCAGCTTCCAGCCAGGCTCTCGATATGGGATTGGTAAGCACTTTGGTTAACACGTTAGGTATTACTGAAAAACAGGCAGAAGGTGGCTCATGGGCACTCTTTGAAATGGCACAAAAAAGAATGTCTGAAAGTGATTATAAGCAATTGTCTGCATCCGTTCCTGAGATTGAATCGTTGCAAAGTGCTGCTCCTGTACCAGTTGAGAAAAAGGGCCTTTTGGGCAGTGCGACATCGATGTTGGGAGAAAAGACAGGTTCATCCTTAAGTGATGGAGCGGGTCTCATGAGCAGTTTTAAGAATCTGGGGATGGATAGTGAAATGCTCAGTAAATTTACCCCAGTCGTTTATGGTTATGTTAAAGAAAAAGGTGGAGCTTTGGTGTCTGAAATGCTTCAGAAGGCTCTTTCATTCTGAGCTTGTGAAAGTTGAACCGAGTCGCTTGTCGGATTGTCTTGCGCTGAAGCGAAATTTGATCTCAAACAGATAAATTTGCAGTGAGTTCATTGATTGTCCGACAGGCGATGCTAGCATCGCCATAATGTCTCTTAGGCTCTTTTCTTTTCGCCCATAAGAGAAGCTTCGCTTCGAAGTTGGGCGTTGATTACTGAATAAATAATTGCGAATGCTCTATTATTTTCTTCGCCCGCACGCATCACTCTGGTGGCCCTGAAGCGAAGACGGTCATTTTTAAACCGTAGAGTCCTATGAAAAGGGCTCATCCCCAATAACAGAAATAAAACCAGTCTTTTTGCTTCCTTTTTTGACGCTGAAAAAAGGAAGGTGGCTGTCGGTCCGCGAACCGACGGTCTTCTTTGATTAGTTACAGAAAAACTATCGGTCTCGTCGATATATTTTTAAGAACCACCACCTCATCAATCGAATTAAGAATACAGACATGCATGGCATCGGTATTAAGATCGATATCACAATAAAATTGATGCTGTTTCGTGTAGAATCTCATATGCAGGCTCCTTTCTTTGAGGGTTTTGGTCGACACTCAAAGTTTACTGAATAGTTCTGGATCTATGGAGTGGGCTTGCGCTGGTATCAAACTAATCAAAGCTGACGGAAAATGCGTCTGTTTTGGCAAAAGAGAAAAATCTAAAATTGCGTTGGTGACTGTACCCTTTCGTCGCCGTTGGTTGTCATGAACTGTTAGATTTTTTGAATAGGAGTTTTGGGAAAATGGGTAAATTTTCAGAAGGGTTGCTCGACGAAGAAAAAATAATTAAAGAACTGAACATTCTTACTGGTCATAGTATTCTTGATGCAGGCTGCGGTGATGGATATATGGCTAAAATATTTTCTAAATTAGTCGGGAAGCAAGGAAAAGTTTACGCTCTCGATCCAGACAAAAATTCTATTGTAACCCTTAATGGAGAGCTTGATGGGAACTCAAATATTACGGCATTTGTCGGTGATATTACGCAAAACACAAATCTTGAAGATTCATCTCTTGATCTAATATACCTTTCAACTGTCTTCCATATATTTTCGAAAGAACAAGTTCAGCTATTCGACAAAGAAGCTAAAAGAATATTAAAACGAAACGGAAAATTAGCAATTGTTAATATCGGTAAAGAGGAGACGCCTTTTGGTCCCCCTTTAGAAATGCGCTCCTCTCCAGAAGAATTAATAAACAAGCTCACATTTACACCTAAGGGCCTAATCTCTGTGGCGGAGTATTTTTACATGCAGCTATTTATTAACGAATAAATTTAACACTTATCAGCATCCCGACCGTCAAGAGTAAAAATATCCATTAAAGCAAATGATTCACCTTTTTCGTTCTTTGACAGGCCACTGATCAATGTTGAACCATCCAGATTCTGTCTTGGGTTTTTTAACTGGCGGCAAGGATCGACTTCTACTCCAAGCACTTATCAAGGCTCTTCTCTTTTCGCCCATAAGAGAAGCTGCGCTTCGGAGTTGGGCGTTGATCACTGAGAGAACAATTGCGAATGCTCAATTATTTTCTTCGCCCGCACGCATCACTCTGGTGGCCTAGAAGCGAAGACGATCACTTTTAAAAATAGTAAAATCCTATGAAAATGGCTCATCCCCAATAACAGAAATAAAACCAGTCTTTTGCTTCCTTTTTAGATGCTGAAAAAAGGAAGGCGGGTGTCGGTCCGCGAACCGACGGTCTTTTTTGATTAGTTACAGAAAAACTATTGGCCCCGTCGATATATTTTTTAGAACCACCATCTCATCAATCGAAATAAGAATACAGACATCCATGGCATTGGTATGAAGATCGATTCCTCAAGAAAGTTGATGCTGTTTGGTGTAGAATCTCATGACGTAGGCTTATTAGTTTGAGAGTTACCCTGCACCCAATTGAAAACTGTAATTTGAAATTGCGATGGTATTCAAAACTTCATATCGTTGCCGGTTTCCATCCTCGTTATGTGCCGGGTCCATATCAAATTGTATCCGGCTTTGTCTAACAGCTAGAAAAGAAGAATTGGAGCTATTATGAATAATAAGATTATTGGAATTGTCCTGATCGTTATTGGTGTTGCTTTAGCTATGTGGGGTTATAATATTTATGACTCAGCCACCTCGCAAATTGGGAGAGCACTCAGCGGAGATACACCTATTGAAGCATGGGCCGGTATGGTTGGCGGGGCCATTTGTATTTTGGTCGGCATCCTCAAAGTAAAATAATCACCTTACGTAAAACATTTATATGAATTTCTTTATCTTTCAAAAGGACAGCTAAGAATGAATAAATTACTTTTGATGCTACTGGCAGTATTCTTGCCGCCGGTCGCTGTTTTTCTCAATAATGGGGTCGGCAAGGATTTACTTATCAATGTGGTGCTGTGCTTATTTTTCTATATACCGGGAATTATCCATGCTCTGTGGTTGGTGACTAAGTAATAAGAAATCACCTGTCTTTGTATCGGTATTTATGCTCTGAGTGCTTGTCTCATGTTGTTCGACTCGTGGTTAAGCTGTCCTGAGAAGGGACTGACCTGAAGGAGCGAAACCTGAAATCACCGGATCGAGAAAGTGTCTCTAAGCTTGAGGCGCTCCCAAATATTGGCAAGGTGATTGGCAAAGACCTTCGTTTAATCGGAATTGAACACCCTTGTGAATTAATCGGGGGAAACGCATTTCAGTTGTACGGTCAGCTATGTAAGAAAAGATGTCAACGGGTAGACCCTTGCGTCATCGATGTCTTGATCTCTGTCATCTATTTTATGGAGGGAGGGGAGTCAAAGCCATGGTGGGCATTTACTGAGAAACGAAAGCAAATGTTAACCGCAATGAGAGAAAAGGAAAATTGATGATATGGGAAATCTTCTCGACATACTAATCTCATTTATCCCTTTTATCGGGATGGCCATCGCAGCTAGTGTCGCTTTGTGGGGCGCTTATCGGGTACTTATTGGTGGGCAGACGAATCTTGATGGTGAACGAAGGTTTTCACGTCAGCTGATTATGATCGGTTTGACCTTTTTGGGGCTATTGGTTTGTGTGCTTGTTTTGCCAATAGGTGAAAGTTCACGGAATCAATTAATTGGTTTAATCGGTATTTTGATTTCGGGAGTTCTTGCTTTTTCATCAACGACCATTATTTCAAATCTGATGGCTGGAGTGTTGCTACGAATAACAAAGCCCTTTCGTGTTGGTGATTTTATTCGCATTGGCGATCATTTTGGTCGCGTCTCGGAACGTGGCTTGTTTGATACCGAGATCCAAACCGAAACACGAGAACTTATTGCCCTGCCCAACACCTACTGTATCAATAACCCTGTCGTGGCGACTCTTAGTTCTGGGACCATTATTTCTGCAAAACTTTCGCTGGGTTACGATATCGACCATAAAAAAATTGAAAATTTGTTGATTGAGGCTGCTCATATTTGTGGCCTTGAAGAACCGTTTGTCCATATTCTGGAGTTGGGTAATTTTGCAGTGACATATCGGGTGTCTGGACTCCTTGAAGAATCAAAGCGTCTGATTACAGTGCGATCAAGCCTTTACGGATGTGTATTAGATACGCTGCACGGTCATGGTGTCGAAATTATGTCTCCTTCCTTCATGAATCAAAGGCAATCACATCAGAAGGTGAGTGTCATCCCACCGACAACTATGGATACCGCACCAGACAATCAAAAAGCATCAGCTGAAGACATCGCTTTTGACAAGGCAGATAAGGCTGAGGAAATAGAGAATGAAAAACAACAACTGGTCGAGGAAATTGAAAACCTAGAAGAAACCATGAAGGACATTGCTGAAGACGGGCAAAAAAAGTTTCAGCAGGATGCGATTGAAAAAAGGAAAGGACGTCTCAAGTTACTCGAAGAAACGCCCAATCCTGTTGACGCTGACAACGATAAAAGCAACCCCGTTGCCGTGTCGGATAGTGATACCTCTACACCTGACTTGCAGTCATAAACTCACCTGCACGGTCAATCAGGTAGCGTGAAATGCTGCGATTTGGGGGGAGGGTGGGAAGTTGGTCGATTTTGCACCATTTGGCATCAGCAAGTTCCTGGTCACACAGTTCAATCTCGCCAGCGGCGTAGTCAGCGACAAATCCACACATGAGTTGGCTGGGAAATGGCCATGACTGACTACCGATGTAGCGAACATTTTTGATTTGGATGTTGGTCTCTTCTGCTGTCTCACGTACCATGGCTTCTTCAAGGCATTCGCCAAACTCCACAAATCCTGCGACGAGGCTATAGCGCCCATCGGCCCACTCTTCTTTGCGGGCAAGAAGTATTTCATC
>JADGDX010000087.1 GCA_016744675.1 Desulfuromusa sp.
GCCATGCACTGCCCCCATTTACCCATTCAATTTTTTCTATCGACTCTGCCTCGACTCTAATTTCGTCATAGCCATAGTTCCCTGTCTGGCCAACGACAAGATGGTCGGCGGATGCCTCAACTATAACCCCTCCCAACTCACGTCCGTCCTTAAGCTCCACCTTAACCTCGTCGCTTGCCTTCAACACGTGATAATCAGCGCCCTTTTCCTCTTGGGGCCGAACTTCCCCTGGTAAAATGGGGATGCGGGTACTGGAACACCCCATAAAAATCACGATTACTGCCAGAACCGGAATCATTTTTTGTTTTGCAAGACGATTCAAACAAATCCCCGATAGTTGAAGTTCCATGAATGCCTAACGTTTTGTTAACCTGCAAGTGTGGCTGGCGCGGTGCTGGCGTAAGCCAGGACCGTGACAGACGCAATTGTCGGGTTCAACTTGTTGTTATACAAAATCAGTGACCAAGCCCCCTTGGCAATTGAGCACTGTGCCAAACAGCCACAATCCAAATGGTCTTTCCGGCCACGCGGTAAAAAAACCGATATGGCGGAATAATAACTTCCCGATGAGGGAGTCCAGGAAACTCAGGAATTGAGCGTCCCGACTCGGGAAACTCCCCAAGGCGTCGTAGAACCGATTCTGCCTTATTACGAAAACCTGCAGCAGCACTTGGACTGTCTTGGCGAATATACTCAAGCCCTTCAAGAAATTGAATCCGAGCCGAGGGCGTGAATTTAACTTTCATTTTTTCCCGCTTCGCAGCAGGGCGTCCGATTCTTTCAGGACGCTTGCCAAGGTATAACCTTCACCTTCAGCTATTTCTTTCTCACCAACTGCAAGCAACTCCAAAAGCTCACGGTCGTGTTCGGATTTTTCATAGGCCTCGACACTCTGAATAACTGCGATGGCACGACCACGCTGAGTTATTACAAGTGGGTCAACTGAATCTTGAAGTTTTTTGAGGACCGCTGCTGCGTCTTGGCGTAAATCCGTCACGGGGATTATATCTGGGATTTTCATTTGTGGCACCTCCTAAGGTACGCTTAAGTGTACCACTGATGGGTGTAATTAGCAATGATATTGGACATTATTCAGTGTTTAATTTTTTCCAATGGCAACAAATGCCAATCCATATTCTTGTATAACGTTTTGTTAACCTGCAAGTGTGGCTGGCGCGCTATGTGCGCCAGCACATAGTGTGACAGACGCAATTGTCGGGTTCAACTTGTTGTTATACGATTTTTCAATTTCGCGACAATGGCTTCAAACGGGAAATCTCCTTCGCCCCTGGGCCATTTATCGCATGCCAAAGATCCCAATCCTGCTGAAGGCCAAGCCAAAAATCGGCAGACATTCCCAGAACTTGTGCGAGACGAAGAGCAGTGTCGGGCGTAACGGAACGCCGGCCTTTGATAATTTCATTCAACCGGGGATACGAAACATCCAATCGCCGAGCAAGTTCAGTCTGTGTTATTTCAAGAGGCTTAACAAACTCCTCAAACAACATCTCGCCTGGGTGTGTCGGTGGCCGGTTGCGAGGCAAGCGTCTCACTATGCCCTTGTTAATGGTAGTCTGTGATTTCGACCTCGTAGGCATGGCCGTCCTTCCATTGAAAACAGACCCGATACTGTTGGTTAATTCGGATGCTGTATTGAGTCTCGCGGTTTCCCTTCAAGCGCTCCAATCGGTTCCCTGGTGGAACCTTGAGATCTTGAACATCTCCAACCCGGTTAATTTGATCTAGTTTTCGCTGGGCAACTGGCCAAATGGCCTGAGGGCAGCATTTCCTGGCAACACGTGATGCAACCCCGTCAAAGATATCTTCCGTTCCCTGATTTTTGAAAGACTGTATCATGGGTTATATTATAACGGCACCCATTATAGCCGTCAATATCTTTCTTGGGGTGTGTGATATCTCTGGCTATTGCTAAATCAGGACTCTTGGTCGGCCCAAATTCGGATAACGTTTTGTTAACCTGCAAGTGTGGCTGGCGCAGTTTGTGCGTTAGCACAAAGTGTGACAGACGCAATTGTCAGGTTCAACTTGTTGTTAGCTGGTGACCTACTGAGCCAAATATTTATCAAAAAATGCCCTGGCTCTAACGACTTCAATTCCGCCATAACCGCTGGCTTGGTGCAAGTGTTTATCGCCGCTTACAATAATCGAACATCCCGAGGCGATGGCGCATGCAAAAAACATGTCATCTGTCGAGTCTGTGCACACGGCTTCATAAAGTGGCGGTGCCTCTACAAATTCACCATGTACAGCAACTAAGGCTAAAAACGGCCCAATTTCCACCCCGGGATACTTGCCTGCCATTCGCTGCCCCACTCGGCGATACTCATTCATTATTTCGGCGGATACAACCAGTTTCAATTTACTATTTCGCCAAGCATTAAGAATTTCATAAGGAGGGCCTGAAAAGAAAATTCCAGAAATAAGGACGTTCGTATCTAGAACGATTCTCACTTTTTAACCTTTTCAGCTTCAATTAATTTTTGAATATCAGAACGTTTCATTTTCGCCATTTTGGCCTGTTGCCTCGCCTCGCCAATCAGGCTGTCAAACTCACTCATTGATGGAGGAGCTAGTGTTTTGAGTATGACCACATCACGATTCCCTACAACGACAAATTGTGTGCCTGGAACCAAGCCGAGCTGCTCTCGAATCTCTTCGGGAATTACAACCTGACCTCGTGATGACATTTTTGTAGTAAACGGTTTCATTTTTTCTCCAATGTTCCTGAATCTTATTAATAAGAATACAGGAGCTTGGAAACAGTGTCAAGGGAAGAAGAAAGCTAAAGCCAAATCCAGCTAACGTTTTGTTAACCTGCAATTGTGGCTGGCGCGGTTTGTGCGCTAGCACAAAGTGTGACAGACGCAATTGTCGGGTTCAACTTTTTGTTAAACAAGGACCAGCACCGACGTTGCTTCTTTATTTTCGAAACTAACAGAAATCTACCGACCAAATCACAGTGCCTGAACATTCTTTTTAAAAAACTCAACCACTTGTTCCTTGGTGGATTTACCCATTGCAAGATTCAAAGTAAGCTCAATAAGGCTATCATCGGGAGCACATAATTCGTGGTCATTAATTAGAAGAAAAATTTCAGACGAGGCAACAGCCACCCGTTTGTTTCCATCGAGAAAAACATGATTGGAACACAAATGAAAATGATATGCCCCAGCCATCTCCGGTATACCTGAATGAAGATAAGAACCAGAAAACATTGAACAAGGCATTGAAACAGCCGACTCCAAAAGACCTCTGTCCCGCAATCCCAAGTCACCACCAAATTCTGATATTATACGCTCATGAATTGCCAGCACGTCTTCCACTGACAAAAACAAAATAGAGCTCATTATTCAGCCAACCGTTTGAGAACTTTTTTTCGTTTCTTAACGATGTAATCAAGCTTGTCGTTCAGATTTTTGGGATCAATTTGTAAGGGCCTCGTTGGAGTCACAATTAGATTTCCATTTTGGATCGTCAATTGCACTTGGCCATCTTCTTCAAGACCCAAAAGTTCAAGTATTGGCTTATCGAGAATTAAGGCATTGCTGTTGCCAACTTTTCGTAGTTGTTTTATCACTTCAAACCTCCCGGTTATAACCATATTATAACACACCAACGGAGATGATGTCAACTATTCCAAGTCTCTGTTTAACGTTGGCTTCAGCTGCAAGCGCGTCCGGCGAAGCCGGTTTGGCGCGGCTTGTGCGCAAGCACAAGGCGTGACAAAAGCGATTGTCGGCTGCAAGCGTTTGTTAGGCGGGCACCCTACTCCAGTTCTACTGCAAATTCGTTCTCCACTTGAAGTGAATCAGCACTACCGCTCCATGAGTATACAAACTTCGATTTTATTGAGTATAGGCCCGGCGAAATTTCATACTCCCTACCCTCCTCGCTCCAGGCAACCTGTAAATCTAACCGAGTGGCTATCTTTTCACCTGGCAGCAGAGGAAATAGCCCCGGAGGGCAATCTGGTGGAAGTCCCGGGTCTCGTGCCAATAGTTCAACCCCATTCTCATCAATCAACGACATCAAGACAGGGGTAAGACAATTTAGTGGATAATATATTGTTACTTCGCCTACGTTTTCCGCAATGCCCTGCGCAAACAACAAGCGAAGTTCGTCGAATTGTTCGTCAATTATCGTAATATTTAGGGACACTTCTGGTCTGAGTATTGGCGCGGCCGGATCATCACAACCTGCACAAATAAACAGAAGAAAGAACAACATTTTACCAGCTTTATTCACCAAAATACGCCCCTGTCCAATGCCTAAATAATGAGATTCTCTCCGCCTAACGTTTTGTTAACCTGCAAGTGTGGCTGGCGCGGTTTGTGCGTAAGCACAAAGTGTGACAGACGCAATTGTCGGGTTCAACTACTTGTTATGTGAAAGCAGTCCTCATTCGTACAGAACCCCTGCTTTTCTCCTCACTATTGTACCACACAATTACAGCAGATTCTTTTAATGATGACGGTCAAAAACCGCACTACTTAATGG
>JADGDX010000088.1 GCA_016744675.1 Desulfuromusa sp.
GGCGCAACCGGTCTCTAATGCCCAACTTTTGATTTTCAGAAAAAAGATAGCGGGTCAGATCGCTGATGGTTGATTGAGCAAAAGCGGTACTGTTTTTTTGTGAAAAATCGAAAGCAATTTTGTATATGGCAAAAGTTAAACCTTGAAAGTCATTCTGGCGCCCTTGAGGTTTTGTTTTTCCCCGCCTGAGCTGGTGCAAGAATTCTTCAGGTGTTTGTGCCGGTGCAACGGTGCTGGTTTTGGCAATGAAAAGATTGGCATGGTCATCGGAGCCTCCGGTTATGGATTTTTTCCAGGGTTCCGATCCCCAAGGTTCGATTTGGTATTTCTGACTTAAACGTCTGATGTCTTGCTTTGTCAAGCCCAAGAGAACACGTGAGAGGACATCGTTATGCAGGCTGCTACGACTACCGTTTCTCCCCTCAAAATTATTGAATAGCAGGATCAACTTTTCCAGATGCTCAAGAGTGAGTTTTCCATTGACTGAATAGGTGGCATGGGCAACGACACAAGGGAGATCTTGATTTTTTAGATAATCTCTAAGTTTATAGATGTCCAGCCGTTTTTTCTGGATTTTAGCGAACTGTTCTCGATCCAGACCATAAATCAGAATATGGACTTTACAGTTGTCTTCGGGGAAATATGCCGTTGATTCTACTCCGGTAAAGCAGCGTTTTGGGTGTTTTTTGACCAGTTCAAGAGATGCTTTGATCCGATTGTGATCAGTGATGGTAACGAAATCCATCCCCCGTTTGCGAGCTACTTTATAGATGGTGTCCGGTTCGGTGTAGGATTCAGACGCTCCCAACCGTTGCAGGAACCATTCGGATGGATGATTTGAATATTTCGAGTGTACGTGTAAGTCGACTTGCGCCATATGGTTTCTCCAATTTGAGTTAGGTTCAATTATGGAGATTCAGGTTAGGCATCGGTGAGATTATTATTAGGATAAAGTTTGGATTGTATTCTTTCCATCCTCTTCGCCGCTAAAGTCTTTTGTTTTCGGACTGTACTGGCGTTTCAGCCATGAACTGAGCCCATCGAGGCCAATGTCCATTTGACTCATCTGCTGTTTAAGTCCAATAAATCTTTTTGAGATTTAATTTGCATCCTCAATATTTTGGAGGAGCATCTCCCTCCACCTACACTTCCCCCTGGTGACCCTCTAAAAAATCATCCTTAGTGTCCTTGCAAGCAGTTGTGATGGTGCATGAACGTCAGCACTAACTGTGCTCATAAATTACTAACAAATGTGTAATTCTTTAACATATATCTAGTCTAGCTCTAACTCAATGCTCATCTATGTTTGGTCTTATCTACACCGTCCTGAATAGGTCGATAGTGTGGTTGTGTTACTCAAGTTGTAAACATGGTCGCAACCGGATTGCTATTACATAGCGCCAAAGCTTATAGGAAGCTACCCGCGTTTTAGTCATGATGACAAAGGAGATATAGATGAAGAAGTTTGTTTCGCCCCTATTTTTTGCAGTACTTGCAGCATTTGTTTTTGCTGGAGTTGCACAATCGGCAACCGTATATGATAAAGATGGTTTTACTTATAAGATCAAAGGAGATCTGCAGCTTCAATTGCGTCAGGATGTTGGTGACGACCAAAATCTTGATGTTGAATATGATGACGTCGAATTAAAAAATTCAATTTCATATGACCTTGGTAACGGTCTGAGTGCTTTTGGTGAACTTGATTTTGGTTTCAAGGATGCTGCTGAAGATGATGCTCCAGGGCCAGAACTTGAAGAGGTATATCTGGGCTTTGCTTACGATAAGTTCAGTATTCTGTTTGGTAAAACCGACAGCTCTGCAGATGAGTTCGGTATTGAGGACTCTATCGAAGGGAACAGTTGTGAGGCTCATGCTTTTCCAGAAGACAATGGTGATGACCTGATCAAGGCTGAAGCCGATTTCGATTTTGTTAGGGTTGTCGTTGCCCATGAAATTAAAGCCGAAGGCGAAAAGAGCGAAAATGGTGCTTTTACCGATATGTTTATTGGTGCTGAATTTGTTGGATTTGAGATAGGTGCCGCATATCAGACATTCAAAGGTGTTTCTGATGATGACTCTACTAATACCTATGGTGTTAGCTTAGCTTATGATGCCAAGGTTGTTTATATTGGTGCCGATTACAGTTTTGCAGATAATAAAGAAGACGACGAGGAACTCACTGTTTGGAACGTTTTTGTTAGTGTCCCTGTAATGGATACTGCTAAAATTGGTGTCGGTTATACGTTTAACGAATTAGATGGTGCTGATTCTGCCGACGACAATGAGCTTGAGGGTTGGTACGTTAATGCTGCTTACAAATTCCCAAAGCAAAAAAATGTAAGTGTATTTGCCGAAGTAGCGGATGATGACGGCGAAGATAGTGATATGGGGTACTTGGTTGGTATGCGGGTTAAGTTTTAATCTAAGAACCAATTAAGTCAAAAAGGGCGACCTGAATGGGTCGCCCTTTTTAATAGTATGAAAATGAAAAAGGTTATTCAATGAAATTAATACAAATGGTGGTTCTCTGTGTTTCACTGTCTCTGCCCGTCTCGGCATGGGCTGTGGTTCAACTGCAACTACCAGAAAAAGTATCGATTGTCGCTATTAACGGGAAAAATGTTTCGGTCGAAGATCGTGCTGAGTTTCCTGATGGTTTAAATCAAATTGCTATCCGTTATGTTGCAGAACTAGGGCGGAAATTTGATTCAGAAAGAGTTTATTCTGATACTTTTGTTCTTCTTTTTCGGGCACAAAACACCTCATTAATTATGCAAATCCCTGAAATAACAAAAAAACAACAGCTTATAAAATTCAACTCTAAACCCGATATTCTCATTCTTATAAGCAATGGCACAGAGCTTGATGTGCAAATCAGCAAGTTAAATAAAGAGGGTTTTCAACTTACCCGAGACTATGCCAAGGAGCTTATCGTCTTTAATCAGACGGGCATGCCTGCAGCGGTGACAATGGGTTCTCATTTTAATCAAGTGGGACAGAATCAGCCCCTGTCTGTTGGCGTAAGTGAAAAAATATTGAGTGTCGAAGAACGTATGGCTGAACGGATGCTGAGGTATTGGTACCAGCAAGCAGATGCAAATACCCGTGAACGTTTCAAGGTGTGGATCAAACAGTAGTTATTTGAAGGATGGAAAAGAATTATTCCTGCCAGTTGGTGATGTTTAACGGCTACGGATAGTTTTTTAACTACAAAAATATATGTAATTTTAGCAGAAGGAGATCGGCGTGAGATTTTTACTTTTAGCAAGTGTGACGGTAGCATTAATTTTATCGGCGTGTAGCTATCAGCCCGGCAAGGTGGATGTACAACCTGAGGTAAATAATCCTGATATAGGTGGTGGAAAGATCCTGTTTTACTCGACCACAGGCCAGTTTATTGATGCTGCCAATGTTGGCAATTTGCCCGACATGGTTGCCTTTACACCAGATGGTAAAACGGTAATTTCTGCCAATGAAGGAGAACCCTCAGACGATTATAAATCTGATCCTAAGGGATCGGTGTCAATTATTGACTTAGGTGCTTCCGGTCTCGGGATGGTGCAAAATGTGACTACCATGTTTTTTGATGAAGTGGAAATTCCCGCCGATTTGCGAATTAAGCCAGGGGTATCACCGGCCATTGATATCGAACCCGAATATGTCGCTATCAATGTCACCGGAACCACCGCATGGGTTTCGTTGCAGGAAAATAATGGTTTGGCAATCATAGATATCATCGCCAAAAAAATTAGTGCCGTTACCTCGCTGGGAGTCAAAGATTTTTGGCGCATAGATATTGATAGCAAAGATGGGGCAAACGTTGCGCTGGCTCCAGATAACGTGTATGGCCTTTACCAGCCTGACACAATTGTTTCCTACCAGGTTAACGGTAAAGACTATATTGTCTCTGCCAATGAGGGGGATGATCGTGATTATAGTGGTTGGGAAGATTATGCTAAAGCAAGTGAACTTAAAGCACCATTTTCGCCCCAATTGAAAAAAAATATCCTGGATATTAAAGGGAGAAAAAAACTACGGGTACTGCAGGATCTTGGTCAGAATGAAAATGGCGTTTATACTCGCCTCTATCTGGCAGGGACGAGATCTTTCTCCATTTGGGATGCAGCTGGTAAGCAAATTTATGACAGTGGTTGTGAGTTTGAGCAGATTCTTGCGCAGCGCTACAGTAAACAATTTAATACTCGGGTTGATGATACCGATGATTTGGAAGATATTGCGGAATTGATTACGGAAAATACTCCCTACGATACCGTTGGTGATACAGCTTATTTCTGGGAAGGTGTCGATGCCCGATCAGCAAAAAAAGGCTGTGAGCCAGAAGCATTAGTGGTGGTTAAAATTGGAGATAAGACCTTTGCCTATATTGGTTTGGAAAAACAAGGAGGGTTCTTTGTTTATGACATCACCATCCC
>JADGDX010000089.1 GCA_016744675.1 Desulfuromusa sp.
TTTAACTACAGAGGAAGCGCTCAAACTGTTGGGTGCCTCTGCGCAACCCTGTGTTGCTGAAGGGTTTAGTATCTCCTCTAGAGTAGCTCCTGTCCTGGCTAGTTCTAGCCGTGTACAGGGGAACCCTAGGATAGTAAAACGAATGTTAAATGTAGTTCGAATGCGATCTCGGATAGCACAGAAAAGGGGTATGTCATTAGACGAAGCTCTAATCGCAAAACTTGCTCTTTTTGAAAGATGCACAGACAGCCAAGCTACAGCCGAACTATATCGCTTAATCAATGAAGCTGCAGAAGGGAAGGCGGAACTTTTCGAGAAGTTAGAGTCTCTGACAGATAATCCGCCAGATTTTAAAAAAAATATTCCGGAAACCTGGGGGAAGAAGCACGACAAATTTGTATTTGAGTGGGTCCAATTGGAACCTACTCTTGCTGGTATTGATTTGCGGCCTGCCTTATATCTAAGTAGAGAAACGGTCCCCTTGCGTTGGTCCAGTCCTGGGTTGTCTGCGCAGGCAGCAGAAGCCGTTGCTGTTTTATTGAAAACTAAAACAACCAATTCTGTATCCGCTACGCAGGTTATTGCTGAAGTTGAACTATCCGAACATATCTCTATTATGGAAGCGATTATTTCAGAGCTTCGAAAGGAGAATAGTTGGAAAAGAAAACCTATGGGTATTGAAGGTGCTTTTGTGCTTGCTGCTGAATCCGAGGGTGCCGGAAAGGTTTTGGCTGATTATATTATGACCATCAATTTTTCTAAAATGCCACCATGGTTAAGTGTAAGGCTCAAGAATGCTGAATGGTTTAACTTAAAGGAGGGGTGAAATGGGAACATCTACATCAAGTAAAGGGCCAGGAAGTAATTCGCCACTTGTACCACCATGGGCTGATTCAACACCAGATCAGCCTCTGCCACCACCACCAGACGAACAAAGATTTAACGCTTTCCGAAGAAATATGGGGAAATTTGTAAAGAGTGGTGAAACTAGTGTTCTTCGCCATTCGCTTGGCAAATATGCAAGTCAGGCAACCGGGGGTAGTTCTGTTGGACCAAGAAGATTTGGCGCTATGTCTAAGGCTGGTGGCAATCTCTTCGGTGTTATTAATGAACTGAGAATTGGTGGGACCGGTGAAGAAGTCGCTGGTGTAGTTTTGTCCGATTTGTCTGGTAAAGACATTAATTACGCCATTCAAGAGATTGTGACTTCACTTCTTCCAGAAAATGGTGATTCTGACAAAATTAGAGTTTCAATGAATGTCGCACTTTCAGAGTCCCTAGAAGGAATGGAGGATTTTGACCCTTCGATGATAACCGATGATATCCTCATCAATATGATGGTTTTTTATTTGCGTGAATGTGTTTTTCAACAAGTAATTATGGATTCAGATAAAGCCTTTCAGAAAGGCAGTATTCAGGAATGTCAGAGTGCTGAGGGTGAATTACACGATTTAGTGGCGAGTATTGTTGATGAGAGCATGCGACCTATCTTTTCAGAAGGGACTACGTCGTTGACCCCTCAGCAGGTCAATGACATTCAACTTCAAGCCGTGGGTGAAGTGTGGGGCATATGGGAGGGGTATTATGAGTAAGATTGTATTTTCAGATGATCCAGAAAGAATTAAGACAGAGCAGAATTGTGACATTAAGGTTCTTCTTTATGGAACAAGATCGCAATCTTCAAGTGGAGCTGCTATTGGAAATTTACTTAAACGTGAAATAGAGCGTTTAGTTGCTCCTGCCTCTCAGATAGCTTTTGATTTTTTGACTATAGCTCAGGCGGTTACTGCAGCAGATACGTTTGTATCGAGAGATAGTGCCGCTGATCGATGGGCAAGAGAGTTTGACTTAATAATTCCAGTATTCAATAGAGACGCTTGGCAAAACTGTAAATCTGATCTTCAAAAAGGCCTACACTTTTTAAGTGGTGATATTTGGAATTTATCTTTTGAAGAAGATGGTCCAATTGTACCGCGCCCTTCAACTCGCCGTGGGAAAAAAATATGTCTGCACGAGAGTGACTGTGTCAGTCTTTTCTCAGGCGGTCTAGATAGTTCAATAGGTGTTCTGGATTTATTAGGGCAGGGGATGAAGCCCGTCCTTGTTAGTCATTCTTATGCCGGGGACAAGAAAGCACAGAACAAAATTTATGATCTCTTTGGAGAATCTCTTGCGCATTTTGCTGTTGCGTTAAGCCCTTGGTCGAAAACGAAAAAAGATACGACAATGAGGACCCGTAGTTTCAATTTTCTTGCATACGCCGCTGTCGTTTCTTCTTCATTGTCAGTGTGGAAAGGAGGGCGATCTGTAGATTTATTTGTTCCAGAAAATGGCCTGATTGCACTAAATGCCCCCTTGACGGCACGTCGCGTTGGTTCACTAAGTACGCGAACAACTCACCCATATTTTTTGAAACTAATACAAATAATTTTTGATAAGGTTGGAATTCCTGCAAAAATAACTAATCCTTATGAATTCAGAACTAAAGGGGAAATGATTCAAAATTGTAATAACCCCGAATTACTTGCGAACGTAGTGTCAACAACCGTTTCCTGCGGTAAGTGGAAACGAGGATGGCAACAATGTGGACGATGTGTCCCATGCTTAATTCGTAGAGCTTCTTTGCACGCTGCAGGAATGGTGGATGATTATGTGTATAAAAGTGATGATTTGGAGAAGGTCTATGCAGAACCAGAAGAAAGGGACGATTTATTGGCAATGATGCTTGCGGTATCTCGTACCGAGAACTGCTCTGTGGAGCCTTGGGTTTCATCAAGTGGCCCCTTGTCAGAGAGCATTGATGAGCGACAAGAGTATTATGATGTTTTCAGGCGAGGTCTCCTGGAGGTAGGTAGTTTTTTGAGAAGTCAGGGATTGTCTGTGTGATTGATTTCCATTGTCATTTGGACCTTTATCCAGACCATGAAAGTGTCATTGAGCAGTGTGATAGCGCAGGCATTTATGTGTTGTCGATGACGACAACACCTAAGGCATGGGCTAAGTCCAATAGCCTTGTAAAGGGAAGGAAAAAGATTCGCACTGCACTTGGGCTCCATCCCGAGCTAGCCCATGAACGTTTAGAAGAACTTTCTCTTTTTGATTATTTGATCAATGAAACGAAATATGTTGGTGAAATCGGATTGGATGGCTCCACAAATCAAAAGCAGCATGCAGCAGCTCAGATACATGTTTTTGAGCACATTTTAAAGACTTCATCAGTCGCGGGTGGGAAAATTCTTTCTGTTCATAGTCGTAGAGCGGTTGATGATGTTTTAAAGATGCTTGGTCAGTTCCCTGATGCTGGCATTCCTGTACTTCACTGGTTTACTGGCACTAAACATCAGCTTGAGAAGGCTATAAAACAAGGCTGTTGGTTTTCAGTTGGTCCTGCCATGCTAAAAAGTAAAAAGGGTAGAGAATTAGTTTCGCTGATGCCGAGGAATAAAATTTTACCGGAAACAGATGGTCCATTTGTGAGAGTTAAAGGTAAAGAAACAACGCCTCTCGATTCAAGTTTAGTCATTAGCGACTTGAGCAAGGTATGGGGTGAATCGATTGATGTTACAAGAGAAATTCTACTGAATTCATTTCGTACGATTTGTACAATTTGTGGCACTGGTTGTTACGATTATTGATGTGGGTATTTATAAAGTTGGGCTAACTTTCACCCAAAAGTTGGCAAGGAAGATTGAATTATACAAAATAAATTGATCAATAAGAAGGCTGTCCAATGGCAACGGTCATTTTGCGTGATTGGGCAGCGAGTGCATTTGATGTAGAAATGCTTGGCATGATTCATTACGTGATATGTTGTCGAAAATACGTAGAAGGCGTGACCATAAAAAGGTAGAGGTCAAAATGATATGACCTTTACCTATCGGATTAGGGGTCTTTTCCTGAGGCGACGGTCGTTCTCTGAATATTGTTAGTTAGCAGTAGGTATGGCAGTGAGCCGGGATGCGACGGAATGCGGTTAAATGCGCTGGTATTTATTATAGTTTTCAGCGGCTTAAGAATTTCCAGCCATTTTTTAAAAGTGTTTTTACTGCCATATAAGTCGTTACATAAAATAAGCTGTTTTCATTGATTTAACGGTCGGTATGGCAGTAAAAGATATTGATTGTTTTGTGAAATACGAGCTGATATGTTTTTCTAATAAGGAGTTTATATGAAAAGCTCATCAATCAATAGGTTGCCAGTTGAAATAGTTATTGAAGCAAAAAGACGCCTTCGGGCTGGAGCCTCTGATCAAATTGATATTGTAGAATGGCTTAATTCTCTTGGTCACAGCATTTCAAAGTCAGCTTTAAATAGATATGCAATAAAACTTCACAAAGAAGACTTGACCAGAGGCATTGATCGCGAAGTACTAGCGAACCATGATGCAGATA
>JADGDX010000008.1 GCA_016744675.1 Desulfuromusa sp.
AGTCTACAATTCTGTAACGACGCTTATGACCACCACCTGTATGACGCTTCGTGATACGACCAGAATTATTTCGACCACCTGAACGGTTCAGCGGTGCAATCAAAGATTTCTCGGGTCTGCTTTTTGTGATCTCTTCAAAAGTTGAAGAGGTCATGTGCCGCCGACCATCCGAGGTTGGATTAAACTTCTTGATACCCATATTAACTACTCCATACCAGCAAAGCGCGCAGCCTTACACTCCATAAAAATCTATATTTTGGCCCTCTTCAAGGGTCACATATGCTTTCTTCCAGTTATTTCGTTGGCCGATGTTAGCCCCGACCCGCTTAGTTTTACCGCGGAACTGAATTGTGTTAACAGCTTTGACTTTTACATCGAATGCTTTTTCGACTGCCTGCTTTATTTCAATCTTATTGGCTCCACGATCAACCTCAAATGTAACAATCTGAGCCTCTTCTTTAAGCAGGTTGGCCTTTTCAGAGATTAAGGGCTTGCGAATAATTTTGTATAAAGGTTTCATTTGACAAAAGCTCCTTCAATTTCACTCACAGCCGCGTCGGTCAGAAGCAAGTTAGGGTATTTGAGGACATCATAAACATTGACCCCTTCCGCACGTAAAACCTTAACATTGCGCAAATTCCGAGCTGACAACTCTACAAAAGCATTTGGCTGGTCAATAACAATCAATGCACCTTCAATCTCAAACTTATTAATCAACTGATCAAAGGACTTGCTACTAATTTTGTCCATTGTCAAATCTTTTACAACAATGAGTTTTTCAGCCTGAAAACGTGCCGACAACGCACTACAAAGAGCAGACTTTTTAACTTTGCGATTCAATTTAAACGAATATGAACGTGGTGACGGTCCAAAAGCAGCACCACCTCCAACAAAATGTGGCGCACGGATGGTACCTTGACGCGCATTACCCGTCCCTTTTTGACGATATGGCTTTTTGCTTCCGCCAGCCACAGCACTACGGTTCTTCGTCGCAGCAGTACCTTGACGTCGTGCAGCAAGTTGGTAACGTACCATGTCGTGCAAAAGATATTCTTTAACTTCAGTATTAAAAACCTCGTCAGCCAATTCACGCTCACCAACTTGTTTTTTATCCTGATCATAAACTGTTACTGTTGCCATTTATCTGCTCCTAAACCCACAGGCTTACGCCTTAATCCCTTTACGAATTTCTATCAATCCATTTTTTGCACCAGGGACAGCACCACGGACAAAAACAAGATTCTGCTCAGGGCGAACGTCAACCACAATAAGATTCTGAGTCGTGACTCGAACGTTGCCTAGCTGCCCAGGCATCTTCTTTCCCTTGATAACTTTTGCGGGCCAAGCGGACTGACCAATTGCCCCTGGCCTACGCTTAAACATAGAACCGTGGGTCGCCCGACCGCCAGAAAATCCCCAGCGCTTAATAACGCCCTGAAAGCCCTTACCCTTACTTGAACCTGTGATATCAATACGATCGCCTGGGCTGAAAAGAGTGCAAGAAATCTCGTCACCCACAGCACACTCACTAACCACTTCAAACTCACGGATGTGCGCAAAAGCACCCTTCCCCGTTTTTTTAAAATGACCCATTTCAGGCTTGTTAACACGCCGAGATTCCTTCGTCTGGAACCCAAGCTGAACAGCTTCATATCCATCACAGTCAGTCGTCTTCTTCTGCAATACGGTACACGGCCCAACTTCCAGTACTGTAACCGGAATACGTTGACCGTCAGCTGCAAAAATCTGACTCATTCCTATTTTTTTTCCTAATAATCCGTTCGTCATTATCGTGCCCTTAAATCACTATAAGTATTAACTTAAAGCTTTATCTCAACATCAACACCAGCAGAAAGATCAAGCTTCATCAAGGCGTCAACTGTTTGCTGTGTCGGCTCCATAATATCGAGAAGGCGCTTATGAGTCCGAATTTCAAACTGCTCACGACTTTTCTTGTCGACGTGCGGACCACGCAAAACACAGTACTTATTTATAATAGTCGGCAGAGGAATAGGCCCCACCAAACGTGAGCCTGTTCTCTTGGTTGTGTCAACGATTTCTGCAACAGCAAGATCAAGAAGACTATGATCATAAGCCTTTAAACGAATTCTTATTTTCTGAGTAGACATCAGCTTTCCTCTTCTTACTCGACAACTTCACTAACCACGCCGGCACCGACTGTTCGGCCACCTTCGCGGATCGCAAAGCGCAGTTCTTTATCCATAGCAATCGGGGTGATCAGCTCGGCTGTCATAGCGATGTTATCGCCTGGCATAACCATCTCAACACCTTCTGGCAGCTCGACAATACCGGTCACATCAGTGGTCCGGAAGTAAAACTGGGGACGATAGCCCTTAAAGAATGGGGTATGACGACCACCTTCTTCTTTGGTCAAAATATAGGCTTCGGCCTTAAACTTTGTGTGTGGGTTGATGCTGCCGGGCTTCGACAGTACTTGTCCACGCTCAATGTCATCGCGCTTTACACCACGAAGCAGGATCCCGCAGTTATCGCCAGCTTGACCTTGATCAAGAAGCTTACGGAACATCTCAACGCCGGTGACGACGGTCTTAGTGGTATCTTTCATGCCGACGATTTCGACTTCTTCCTGAACCTTGATGATACCGCTCTCTACACGACCGGTTGCGACGGTTCCACGTCCGGAGATGGAGAAAACATCTTCAACTGGCATCAAGAATGGCTTGTCGACTGCACGCTCTGGCTCAGGGATGTAATTATCAACTGCATCCATAAGTTCAAGAACTTTGTCTTTACCAATTTCGTCGTCGCGACCTTCGAGGGCTGCAAGGGCGGACCCTGCAATGACTGGAATGTCATCCCCTGGGAAGTCATAACTGGAAAGCAATTCACGGATTTCCATGTCGACCAGCTCTAGAAGCTCTTCGTCATCGACCATGTCTGACTTATTCAGAAAAACAACCATTGCTGGAACACCAACCTGACGTGCGAGCAGAATGTGCTCACGTGTCTGTGGCATAGGACCATCTGCAGCTGATACAACCAGGATTGCTCCGTCCATCTGGGCGGCTCCGGTGATCATGTTTTTGACGTAGTCGGCGTGGCCGGGGCAGTCAACGTGTGCATAATGACGGTTGTCTGTTTCGTATTCGACGTGGGCTGTCGCGATCGTAATGCCACGCTCACGTTCTTCTGGGGCGTTGTCAATCTGATCAAATGCTTTAACTTCGCCGCCACCCATTTTCTCTGCCAATACGCTTGTAATGGCTGCAGTCAGTGTGGTCTTGCCATGGTCAACGTGACCGATGGTTCCGATGTTGACGTGCGGCTTCGTCCTTTCGTACTTTTCCTTGGACATCTCTAACTCCTATCCCTTACTAGCCATTGACCTTGGCGATAATTTCTTCACTAATTGCTTTTGGTGCCTGATCATAATGATCAAAAACCATAGAATATGTAGCACGTCCCTGTGTGGCACTGCGTAAATCGGTTGCATAACCAAACATACTCGACAATGGAACATGCGACTCTATAACCTGAGCTCCACCGCGAGCGTCCATACCCATAACCCTGCCACGGCGACTATTCAAATCACCGATGACATCACCCATGTACTCTTCTGGAACAACGACCTCTACAGCCATAATAGGTTCGAGCAATGCGGGAGAAGCCTTTCTTGCTCCCTCCTTGAAACCCATCGATCCAGCAATCTTAAAAGCCATCTCATTCGAGTCAACATCATGATAAGAACCGTCGTAACAGGTTACCTTAACATCAACGATTGGGAAACCGGCCAAAACGCCATTCGCAGAAGCTTCCTCAGCACCCTTACCAACAGCAGGAATGTATTCGCGTGGAATAACACCGCCCTTGATAGCGTCGACAAACTTGAAACCATCTCCGGGTTCGCCTGGCTCAAGACGCAACCAGCAATCGCCATACTGACCACGACCACCCGACTGACGCACAAATTTACCCTGGACTTCAACGGTCTGAGTAATCGACTCACGATAAGCAACCTGAGGTGCTCCAACGTTACACTCGACCTTAAACTCACGCTTCATCCGATCAACAATAACGTCAAGATGTAACTCTCCCATGCCTGACAAAATAGTCTGTCCAGTTTCATCGTCTGTCCGAACTCTCAGTGACGGATCTTCGGACAGAAGCTTACCAAGAGCAACACCCATCTTTTCCTGGTCTGCTTTTGTTTTAGGCTCTACAGACAAGTGAATGACTGGCTCAGGAAACTCCATCGACTCAAGAAGAGACGGATTTTGAATATCACAAAGAGTATCGCCAGTGGTTGTATTTTTCAAGCCAACCGCGGCTGCTATATCACCAGCATAAACTTGCTTTATTTCCTCACGCTTATTTGCATGCATCTTCAACAGACGGCCAAAGCGCTCTTTCTTACCCTTAGTAGAATTCAGAACTGTTGTTCCCGACTCGGCAACACCGGAGTAAACACGGAAAAAACTCAACTGACCAACAAATGGGTCTGTCATTATCTTAAAAGCCAAAGCAGCAAACGGTGCGTCATCATCAGCAGGACGTTCAAGTTCTTCGCCTGAATCAGGATTCACACCCTGAATCGCATCAACATCTAATGGCGATGGCATATAATCAATAACGGCATCAAGAAGAGTCTGCACACCTTTATTCTTAAATGCGCTACCACACAAGACAGGACAGAAATCAATATTACGAGTTCCACGTCGAATTGCATCCTTAATTTCATCAAGGGTCAATTCTTCGCCGCCGAGATATTTTTCCATCAAATCATCATCATTTGCGGAGATTTCTTCAAGAAGAGCTTCGCGAGCCATATCTACATCGTCCACCATATCGGCTGGAATGTCGACAACCTCGAACTTAGCCCCCATTGACTCGTCATCCCAAACGATAGCTTGCATAGCTACCAAGTCAACCAATCCGCGGAAATTTTCCTCAGACCCAATCGGCAACTGCAGAGGCAAAGGATTAGCACCTAATCGATCGCGAATCATTGAGACGCCACGGTTGAAGTCGGCACCAATTCGATCCATCTTATTAATAAAGGCAATCCTCGGCACACCATACTTATCCGCCTGGCGCCATACTGTTTCGGATTGCGGCTCTACTCCACCGACCGAACAGAAAACAGCAACAGAACCGTCCAACACTTTGAGTGAACGCTCAACCTCTATTGTAAAGTCGACGTGACCCGGAGTATCAATGATATTGACCCGATGATCTTTCCAGAAACATGTTGTCGCAGCGGAAGTAATTGTAATACCACGCTCCTGCTCCTGCTCCATCCAGTCCATAGTTGCAGCACCGTCATGGACCTCACCGATCTTGTGCGAAACCCCTGTATAATAGAGAATCCGCTCCGTAGTTGTTGTCTTACCGGCATCAATATGAGCCATGATACCGATATTACGGGTCTTGTCTAATGCAACCTTACGCGCCACTACCTAACTCCTGATCTCTACAATTCCACAAACTACCAACGATAATGGGCGAATGCCTTATTAGCCTCAGCCATACGATGCGTATCTTCACGCTTCTTAACAGCAGCCCCACGGTTATTGAACGCATCCAAAAACTCACCAGCGAGTCTCTCACGCATTGTCTTCTCACTTCGCGCCTTGGCATGCAACGCTATCCAGCGCATTGCCAACGCAGTCCGTCGAGAAGGACTAACCTCAATAGGAACCTGATACGTAGAACCGCCAACACGACGAGACTTAACCTCGAGAACGGGACGAACGTTTTCCATCGCCGCCCTAAATACCTCAAGGGGATCATTCCCTGAACGCTCAGCAACCAGATCAAAGGCACCATAAACAATCTGCTCAGCAGTGCTCTTCTTCCCATCCACCATCACGTTATTAACAAACTTAGCGACCTGCAAATCCCCGAACTTGGGGTCAGGTAAGATGATCCGCTTAGGGACCTCTCTTCTCCTTGGCATAGTGTCGTCCTCTTCCTAAAATCTAAATAGTTACTTCGGGCGCTTAGCGCCGTATTTTGAACGGCCCTGCTTACGATCCTTAACTCCAGCGAGATCGAGCGTGCCACGTACAATATGATAACGGACACCAGGCAAATCCTTAACCCGGCCACCACGAATCAGCACAACAGAGTGCTCCTGAAGATTATGCCCTACGCCTGGAATATAAGAAGTAACAACGATTCCGTTTGTCAAGCGAACACGAGCGACTTTCCGCAAAGCAGAGTTTGGCTTTTTAGGTGTCGTCGTATAAACACGAGTACAGACTCCACGCCTCTGAGGGCAAGCCTTTAATGCAGGCGCAGTCGACTTAACGACCTTTTTCTTTCGCCCATTGCGGATCAGTTGGTTAATAGTTGGCATCTGATTTCTCCAAAATCTCTATCATTATTTCAGTCGATCTTGATCGACTTTTCTGCGGGGAAAAACCCGCTGACATTATCAATCGGTCTTAGCTTTGTCAAGACCTTTTCTCTTGCCCGATCATTATTATTGAACGGTCAAGAGACTCTCTACATAGATGATTCTACTGGACTACTCTATTCCCTCAGGAGCATCCGCCTCAGATTCATCTATTTCAATAGGTTCCTCGAGCTTCACCTCTGGCTCAGGTATCATCAATTCAGCTGAACGATATTTTCCGACACCCGTTCCTGCTGGGATCAAACGTCCCATGATGACGTTCTCTTTGAGGCCACGCAAGGAATCTGTTTTCCCCTGAATAGAAGCCTGAGTCAGAACCTTTGTAGTCTCCTGGAAAGAAGCAGCTGAAATAAAGGACTCCGTTGAAAGAGAAGCTTTTGTGATACCTAACATGATAGGCTCACCAATTGCTGCCTGCCCACCATCAGCCATCACTCTATTATTCTCTTTTTCAAAAACCCAGCGATCAATCTGATCCTCAACTAAGAAGTTGGTATCTCCAACATCCTTGATTTGAACTTTTCTAAGCATCTGACGAACGATTGTCTCAATGTGCTTATCGTTAATTTTAACACCTTGAAGTCGATAAACTTCCTGAACCTCATCAACCAAATACTTTGATAGTTCTTTACTTCCAAGGACCCTGAGGATGTCATGAGGGTTACTGGATCCATCAACCAACTCTTCTCCGGCATGGATATTATCACCCTCATGAACCGAAATATGCTTACCTTTCGGGATCAGATATTCGGCAGCATCACCGATGTCAGGAGTGACGATAATTTTGCGTTTACCCTTAGAATCTTTACCATACGAAACAACACCATCGATTTCCGAAATGACTGCAAGTTCTTTTGGCTTCCGAGCTTCAAATAGCTCAGCAACCCGAGGCAGACCACCGGTAATATCCTTAGTTTTTGTCGTTTCGCGTGGAATCTTCGCCAAGATAGCGCCGGAAAAGAGTTCAGTACCCTCTTCAACGGAGATATTTGCACCGACGGGTAACATGTAGCGAGCCTGCGCACCATTCGGCAACTTAACAGCCTTACCATCCTCACCCTTGAGTGTGATACGCGGTCTCTTTTCGGCCGACTTAGCTTCTGTCACGACTTTACGTGACAGGCCAGTCACCTCATCGACCTGTTCCTCCATTGTTACACCTTCAGCGATATCACCATAATGGACGATACCAGCAACTTCTGTGATAATTGGAACAGTGTAGGGGTCCCACTCAGCGAGGACATCACCACTCTTAACTTCACTGCCCTCTTGACCCGTCAGTCGCGCACCATATACAACGGCGTAACGCTCTCGTTCTCGGCCAGTAGAATCGACGACCGAAATCTCACCTTTACGGTTCATGACAACGGGGAAGCCATCAGCATTATTAACCGTCGTAAGGTTAATAAACTTAAGTGAACCATCAAAGCGAGCTTCAAGTGCGGTTTGTTCTGCGCGTCGTGATGCAGTTCCACCGATATGGAAAGTCCGCATAGTCAACTGGGTTCCTGGCTCACCGATTGATTGAGCGGCAATAACTCCAACAGCTTCACCAAGATTAACAAGGTGGCCACGGGCCAAATCACGACCATAGCAATAAGCACATATTCCGCGCTTACTTTTACAGGTCAGAACAGAACGAATTTTGATCCTTTCGATTCCAGCCTCTTCAATAATAGCAACGAGCCGTTCATCAATTAATTGATTGGCTTCAACAAGTAACTCATCAGTCACTGGATCAATAATATCATCCAAAGCGACACGACCTAGAATACGATCGCCGACGCGTTCAATGACTTCACCACCCTCTGTCAGAGATGAAACTTCGATACCATCAAGAGTGTCACAATCCTGCTCGATTATAATTGCGTCTTGGGCAACATCAACTAAACGGCGAGTCAAATAACCAGAGTTTGCAGTCTTAAGCGCTGTATCAGCCAGACCCTTACGAGCTCCGTGTGTTGAGATAAAGTATTGAAGAACCGTTAACCCTTCACGGAAGTTTGCAGTGATGGGAGTCTCAATGATCGACCCATCAGGTTTGGCCATCAGACCACGCATACCAGCAAGCTGACGAATCTGCTGAGCACTTCCCCGTGCACCCGAATCGGCCATCATGTGAATTGCGTTAAAAGATGAAACTTCGACCTCTTCACCCTTGTCTGATTTTATTTTTTCAACGGCAATATTTCCAAGCATGGTCCCAGCGATATCTTCGGTACACTTGGCCCAAATATCGATAACTTTGTTATAACGCTCACCGTCAGTTATTAGACCCTCAGTATATTGCTGCTGGATGTCCCGGACTTCATCAGAAGAGACCTTGATTCGCTCTTCTTTTGTTGTTGGGATAACCATATCGTCAAGGCAAATCGAAACACCAGCTAGACTAGAGTACCTAAAGCCGGTTTCCTTAATTTTATCAGCAAGAATGACCGTTTCTTTATTCCCAGCATAACGGAATCCAATATCAATCAGGTCAGCAACTTGTTTCTTGCCCATAACTTTGTTGACATGTTTAAAATCAATAAGGTCTGGAACAACTTCACGCAACAGTACCCGGCCAACAGTCGTCTCTATTCTCTCAATAGGACCATCTATAACTGCTGACATCCTAACTTTGATTGCCGCTTGAAGATCAACTTCGCCAGCATCATAAGCCATCCGAACCTCGTCACGAGAGGAAAATACCTTGCCAGTTCCAGCGACAAAAGGTCGTTCCTTCGTCATATAATACAAACCAAGGACCATATCCTGAGACGGAACAATGATCGGTTTACCACTTGCTGGGGATAGGATGTTGTTAGTTGACATCATCAGAACCCGGGCTTCAATCTGGCTTTCGATTGAAAGAGGTAAGTGAACCGCCATCTGATCACCGTCAAAGTCGGCATTAAATGCAGTACACACCAATGGATGCAACTGAATGGCTTTTCCCTCAATAAGAACCGGCTCAAATGCCTGAATACCGAGGCGGTGAAGGGTCGGTGCACGGTTAAGCATAACCGGATGCTCCTTGATAACCTCCTCAAGAACGTCCCAGACTTCTGACTTTTCCTTTTCAACCATTTTCTTGGCGCTTTTAACTGTCGTTGACAGGCCGCGCTCATCTAGCTTTTGATAAATAAACGGCTTGAAAAGCTCAAGAGCCATTTTCTTCGGCAAACCACACTGATGAAGTTTCAACTCGGGGCCAACGACAATAACAGAACGGCCAGAATAATCGACACGCTTACCAAGCAAGTTCTGACGGAATCGACCGCCTTTACCCTTAAGCATATCGGAAAGAGATTTCAACGGGCGTTTGCTCGGTCCGGTAATAGCGCGTCCACGACGACCATTATCGAAAAGGGCATCAACCGCCTCTTGAAGCATTCTCTTCTCATTGCGGATAATGACTTCAGGTGCACGAAGCTCCATCAGTCTCTTGAGACGATTATTACGATTAATAACGCGACGATAAAGGTCATTGAGGTCAGATGTTGCGAATCGACCACCATCCAAAGGAACAAGAGGACGTAGTTCTGGAGGAAGAACCGGAACTGTTTCCAGGATCATCCACTCAGGCTGATTACCACTCTGACGGAACGAGTTAATGACCTTGAGTCGCTTGGAAACTTTTTTCCGTTTCGCTTCACTGGTTGCTTCTTTCATCTCGATACGCAATTGGTCGCCGACTTCGACTAAGTCAATTTCGACCAACAACTCACGAACAGCTTCAGCACCCATCCCCGCGACAAACTGCCCAGCAAATTCATCCATTGCTTCGCTGTATTTGTCTTCAGGGAGAAGTTGTCCTTTTTCCAGTGCAGTTTCGCCCGGATCAAGAACCACATATGCCTCAAAGTAAAGAACCTTCTCTAGGTCCTTAAGGGTCATATCTAACAGAGCCCCAATCCTTGACGGCAACGACTTCAAAAACCAAATGTGTGCAACAGGGCAAGCAAGGTCAATGTGACCAAGACGTTCACGACGAACCTTGCTAGGAATGACCTCAACACCACATTTCTCACAGACAATGCCGCGATGTTTCATCCGCTTATATTTGCCACAATTACATTCATAATCCTTAGTAGGACCAAAAATCTTGGCGCAGAAAAGACCATCACGTTCCGGCTTGAATGTCCGGTAATTGATAGTTTCTGGCTTCTTAACTTCACCGAACGAACGCTCACGGATCTTTTCCGGTGAAGCCAACGACAGCTGAATAGAGTTAAAACTCAAAGGATCTTTTGGACGCTCAAAGAGACTAAAAATATCTTCCAAAACGCATTCTCCTTACAGGATGAGTGCTTTAATTTCTAAAATACGTGACCGTATTAACCGTGCTGACTACTCTTCAAGCAGGTCAACATCAAGACAGAGAGCCTGAAGTTCTTTAATCAAAACATTAAACGACTCAGGCAATCCGGCTTCGAGTGTATGTTTGCCTTTTACGATGGCTTCATACATTCGAGTACGCCCGGCGACATCATCTGATTTAACAGTCAGAAACTCCTGCAGTGCATGTGCCGCACCATAGGCCTCCATTGCCCACACTTCCATTTCACCAAGCCGCTGCCCACCGAATTGTGCTTTACCACCAAGCGGTTGCTGGGTGACCAAACTGTAGGGACCAATCGACCGCGCATGAATCTTGTCATCGACCAAGTGATGCAACTTAAGCATGTACATAATTCCGACAGTGACTTTTTCCTTAAATTCTTCACCAGTTTGACCATTATACAAGGTCATCTGTCCGCTTGAATTAAATCCGGCACGCTCAACTTCTTTCTTGATCAGTTTTTCACTCACACCTTCGAAGACAGGTGAAGCCATTGGAACGCCCTGGAATAATCGTCGCGCAAGAACCTTAAGATCATCTTCATTCAACCCATCAATGAAACCATCAAGCTCTTTGTCTTTATAGGCTTCTTTTATCTGAGTCTTCAGAGCTTTCTCACTATATTGTTCTTCAAGAACTTTTCTGATCTGGTTCCCTAATCCCCGAGCAGCAAGACCAAGGTGAGTTTCAAGGATCTGACCAACATTCATCCGAGAGGGAACGCCAAGAGGATTAAGAACGATCTCAACAGGAGTTCCATCTTCCATATAAGGCATGTCTTCCTGTGGAAGAATCCGGGAGAGGACACCTTTATTACCGTGACGTCCGGCCATCTTATCACCAACTTGGAGCTTACGCTTGATGGCAATATAAACCTTAACCATCTTGATAACACCAGGCGGGAGATCGTCACCACGCTTACATTTATCGATCTTGTCATCAAAAACAGCTGTAATCAACTGCTCTCGTTCCGCAAGTCGATTCAGTAAATTGCTGATTTTTTCTTCAGCATCACTGTTACCAGTAACAGAAATTTCCTGGATTCTATCAAAGGGGACACAATCGAAGGTCTCTTCAGAAATCTTGCGTCGATTTGGTAGCAACACTTGGCCCTCTAAATCTTCAATAGCCACAGCAGCTGTCGAACCGACCAACAACGAGCGAATCTTGTTACGTGTTGACTTACGCAAGATACGAATCTCGTCTTCGCGGTCCTTCAATAATTTGTCAATTTCACGCGCTTCAATTTGCTCAGTTCGCGCATCCTTATCAAAGCCTTTTCGTGAAAAGACGCGTGCGCCAATAACAACACCTTCTTCGCCTGGTGGCACACGTAGAGAGGTATCTCTTACATCACCAGCTTTTTCACCAAAGATGGCGCGCAGCAACTTTTCTTCGGGAGAAAGCTGAGTCTCTCCCTTAGGAGTGATTTTCCCGACGAGTATGTCGCCAGGTTTAACACTGGCACCAATGCGGATAATCCCGGATTCATCCAGATCACTCAGAGCATCCTCTCCAAGATTAGGAATATCATCAGTGATCTCTTCTTTACCCAATTTTGTGTCGCGAGCAACACACTCAAACTCTTCAATATGGATTGAGGTATAACGGTCATCCTGAACGAGTTTTTCGGAGATCAGAATCGAATCCTCAAAGTTATAACCATGCCAAGGCATAAATGCTACGAGAACATTCTGACCAAGAGCCAATTCACCCCATTGGGTTGAAGGGCCGTCGGCAATAACATCGCCACCTGTCACTCGGTCGCCGATTTTAACAATCGGTTTTTGGTTTATACATGTATTTTGGTTAGAACGACTAAACTTATGCAGATTATAGATATCAACACCAGTTCCGGTTTCATCGATGTCTTTATCATCAATCTGAATTACAATCCGGTCAGCATCAACACTCTCAACGATACCATCGTGTCGAGCGACAACTGAGTTGCCTGAATCATGAGCGACAATCCTCTCCATACCCGTTCCAACAAGTGGGGCATCGGTACGAAGCAATGGAACAGCCTGACGCTGCATGTTTGAACCCATCAGAGCCCGGTTAGCATCATCGTTCTCTAAAAATGGAATAAGAGCCGCAGCAACTGACACAATCTGCTTTGGCGAAACATCCATCAGATCTATCTGTTTAGGTGGTAAAAGGAGGAACTCCCCAGTCTGACGAACATTAACAAGTTCATTAATGAAAACACCATCGTCATCAATAGGTGCATTTGCCTGAGCAATTGCGTGACCCTCTTCTTCAAGTGCTGAGAAATATTTTATCTCAGTACTCACTTGACCATCATTGACAATTCGATATGGAGTCTCGACAAAACCATACTCATTGATCCGGGCATACGTAGATAAAGATGCGATCAGACCAATATTTGGTCCCTCCGGAGTTTCAATAGGGCAAACACGACCATAATGAGTCGGATGGACATCACGAACTTCAAACCCAGCCCTTTCACGTGTCAGACCACCGGGTCCAAGTGCAGATAGACGCCGCTTGTGAGTAACTTCTGAAAGAGGATTGGTTTGATCCATAAATTGTGAAAGCTGAGACGAGCCAAAGAATTCTTTAACAACAGCCGAAACAGGTTTTGAATTAATCAAATCATGAGGCATCAAACTATCGACATCTTGTAAGCTCATGCGCTCTTTAATTGCTCGCTCCATCCGCACCAAACCAACGCGGTATTGATTTTCGAGCAACTCACCGACAGCCCTGACCCGACGATTACCAAGGTGATCTATATCATCAATAGTTCCCTTACTATTTCGAAGGCCAACAAGATATCGGACAACATTGAGGATATCATCTTTCGTTAAAGTGGAAAGCTCTAACGGGCTATCTAATCCGAGTTTGTGATTAAGCTTTAAACGCCCAACGGCAGAAATGTCATAGCGATCTGCACTGAAAAACAAACTCTCAAATAAGTTTGTTGCTGTTCTTATTGTGGGGGGATCACCGGGTCGAAGGCGACGGAAGATTTCGATAATTGCATCTTCAGCCGTATCGACCTTATCAACCCTTAAAGTGTCACTCAGGTACGAACCGACATACAAATGATCGATAAAGAGAGTAGAAAAGGTATTAATCCCCTTTTCTCTTAATTCTTCAAGCTTGGACTCACATAATTCTGCATTACATTCAAGGAGAACCTCACCTGTTGCTTCATCAACAATGTCACTAACGACAACTTGCCCAACGAGATCTTCAGCTGTAATTGGTATTGACTCAATACCTTCATCGTTTAATTTACGGATAGCGGCTCGTGTGAATTTGCGGTTTGCTTTAACCAAAACCTCACCGCTATTCGAGAGAACGTCTGAACTGGCTCGCTTACCCGCAAGAAGGTCAAAATTAACCTTCTTTGAGTATTCCTTACCGTCCCAGGAAATCTCTTCAAGATCATAATAATAACGCAGCAGCTCTTCAGTAGTATAACCAAGAGCCTTCAACAGAACCGTTGCCGGCAATTTACGTCTACGATCAATACGAACCCAGAGAAGATCCTTGTGATCGAAATCAAAATCAAGCCATGAACCACGATAAGGAATCACACGGGCGCTAAAAAGAACCTTGCCGCTTGAATGCGTCTTACCTTTATCATGAGAAAAGAAAACCCCTGGAGAGCGATGTAACTGACTGACTATAACTCTTTCAGTTCCGTTAATGATGAACGTCCCGTTCTCAGTCATTAATGGAATCTCGCCAAAGTAAACTTCTTGCTCTTTGATATCTCGGATCGACTGTGTCCCAGCGTCTTTATCAACGTCCCAAGTCACCAAACGGACCTTGACCTTAATTGGTGCCGCATAGGTCATACCGCGCTGATGGCATTCTTCAACGTCATACTTAGGGGCACCAAGACCATAAGAAACATATTCCATAGAACATGTGTCACTAAAGTCATGGATTGGGAATACAGACCGAAAAACTGACTCGAGGCCACTTTGTTTGCGCTCTGAAGAGGGCAAATCAGCCTGCAAGAATCGTTTATAAGAAGTTTTTTGGATATCAATCAGGTTTGGAATATCAATGATATTCGTAACCTTTGCAAAATGTTTCCTGAGGAGCGGATTATTCGCAAACGAATACGCCATGATTTCTCCTTTGGGGGGGTCAATATAGTACAGATCTCAAAACAAGATCTAAGTACTCACCACTCTGGACTTATTGATAAGTCCACTCTGGTAATAAATACCGAGTTGTCAACGACAATAGCCAAGGCCGCACAAGGCGACCTTGGCTAAAAACAAATTAGTGGTTAAAGCGGACTATTTCAGCTCCACGCTAGCGCCAGCTTCTTCAAGTTGCTTCTGAATGTCAGCTGCTTCTTCTTTAGAAGCACCTTCTTTAACTGTCCCAGGAACGCCGTCAACAAGTTCCTTAGCTTCTTTGAGTCCAAGACCTGTTATTGCACGAACAGCTTTGATGACATTAATCTTTTTCTCACCAAAGCTTGTCATAACAACGTCAAACTCTGATTTTTCTTCAGCGGCAGCTTCACCAGGAGCAGCGCCAGCAGCAGCAACAGCAACAGGAGCTGCAGCAGAAACACCAAATTTCTCTTCAAGATCTTTAACGAATTCAGACATTTCCAAAACTGTCATGTTCTCAATAAATTCTACAACTTGTTCTTTTGTGATTTCAGCCATTTTTTCCTCCGAAAATATGTTTTAAATTTAACTTATTCTTTATTCAAATCAAGCAGCTTTATTGCCGCCGATCGCGTTTAAAACTTGTACCAATGAGCGCGGAATAGCAGCCATTGTTCCAACAAAGTTAGAAACAGGAGCATTCATCGAACTCAATGCTTTCGCCAAGAGTTCCTCTCGGCTTGGCAGATCAGCTAAAGCACTAATCTCTGCAACCGAAAGTAGCTTACCGCTAAGGACACCAGCTTTAAGCTCAAACGCATCTACATCTTTTGCAAATTTACTGAGAATTTTAGCCGGAGCAACAGGATCATCGCCTGACAATGCAATAGCAGTTGGACCACTACAGAAAGACTGAAGGTCCTCAGATGGAGTTCCCTTTGCAGCCAGCTTCAATAAGTTATTTTTAACAACTCTGTACTCGACACCAGCCTGAGTCAGCTCACGTCTAAGTTGAGTTGCCTGATCAACGTTAATACCGCGATAATCAGCGATAAATGTTGCAGGAGTATCAGCTAAGCGCTTCGCCAGATCCTGAACAATCTGTTCTTTTTCTGTTCTATTCATCTACTCTCCTCCTTTCACTAAGATCATGGGATATAAAAATCCCGCTCAAGTCAAGTTGAGGGGGAGAGACGACTTTGTCGTCACAGCACCCGACAGCCTCGGCAGGTGGATGAAAACCATTAAATGCTTTGCATACCTGCTGTCTTTGACTCTGAGCCTGCAAATCAAGAAATTTACTTGATTAGAGCTTGTAATTGAGTGACATCAAGGTTGATGCCGGCACCCATAGTACTCGTCAGGGTGATTTTTTTCAAATATGTCCCTTTAGCCGTTGATGGCTTCGCCTTAATCAACACATCAATCAAAGAGAGAATATTTTCTTTAAGTTTGGTTTCATCAAAAGAAACTTTACCGACAGGAGCATGGATAATACCGGCTTTCTCAACACGATATTCAACTTTTCCTGATTTTGCTTCTTCGACAGCACGCGCCACATCCATGGTAACTGTACCAACCTTAGGATTGGGCATTAAACCGCGTGGTCCGAGGACACGTCCAATTTTACCAACAACACCCATCATGTCCGGGGACGCGATCGCTGTATCAAAATCGAACCAACCACCTTTGATCTTTTCAGCGAGATCATCAGCGCCAACAAAATCAGCACCGGCAGATTCAGCTTCCTGCGCCTTCTCACCTTTGGCGAAAACAAGCACACGAACAGATTTACCAAGTCCGTTTGGCAAAACGACTGCTCCGCGAATCATCTGATCAGCTTTGCGTGGATCTACGCCCAAACGGACGCTGACATCAACCGTTTCATCGAACTTCGCAAAGGAGCCCTTCTTGATCAATTCAAGAGCCTCGTCAATCCCATAGAGCTGGGAACGATCAATCAGCCCTTTTGCATTTTTGATGTTTTTACCTGTTGCCATCTTCTATCTCCACTACTCGCCGTCTCAGGCGACTTCAATTCCCATGCTGCGTGCTGTACCTTCAATAATCCGAGTTGCAGCCTCTTCTGAAAAAGCATTGAGGTCAGGCATTTTCAGGCGTGCAATTTCAAGAACCTGATCTTTGGTAACTGTTCCTACCTTCTCTTTATTTGGAACCCCAGAACCTTTTTTCAGTTTAGCTGCACGAAGCAACAAAACAGCTGCTGGAGGCGTCTTAGTAATATAAGAGAATGAACGATCTGCATAAACAGTAATCACAACAGGAATAATCAAACCATCCTGATCTTGTGTTTTAGCATTGAAGTTTTTACAGAACTCCATGATATTGACCCCATGTTGACCTAGTGCGGGACCAACAGGTGGCGATGGGTTCGCCTTACCAGCGGGTATCTGCAACTTAATTTGTCCAATAATTTTCTTGGCCATTACTGACTCCTTAAACGAACGAAACGTATCCCAAGTTAGCTGGTTTTCTCAACTTGGATGAATTCTAATTCGACAGGAGTAACCCGGCCGAAAATACTAACCATAACCTTTAATGTGCCACGATCGGGACGGACATCCTCGACGATACCGGTGAAATTGAGGAACGGTCCATCAACGACACGAACAGTCTCACCAATCTCAAACTCAACCTTAGGCTTGGGCTTCTCTACGCCCTCTTCCATACGGTTAGTGATCTTGGATATTTCTGCTTCTGATATTGCCGGGGGGTTTTGGCCACCACCAACAAAACCGGTCACTTTTGCTGTACCAGTTACAACATGCCAAGTTTCATCATTGAGTTCCATGCGTACCAGAATATAGCCAGGAAAGAATTTACGCATCGAGGTCTTACGTTCGCCCTTGCGCATCTCAACGACTGTTTCCGATGGGATCAAAATCTCTTCAAAATGATCCTCAACAGACATAGAGCGAATTCGCTCCTCAAGATTCAGCTTAACCTTATTTTCATACCCGGAATAGGTATGCACGCCGTACCATTTCATTGCCATGGTAAAGTCCTTTATCTCCTCAACCGAGGATCAGACGGATAAGGCGTGAAAGAATCATATCAACACCACCAAGAAAGACCGCACAAAGTAAAACTAGTACAATCACAACCGTCGTCGACGCATAGGCATCTTTTTTCGATGGCCAAGTAACTTTTTTGAGTTCTAATTTGACGTTGGTAAAAAACTCGTTTAATTTTCCCATCGTACAACCGGCCTCACTAAAAGGGACTATTTCACAAAGCTTGGCAGGCCAGGAGGGATTCGAACCCCCAACACCCGGATTTGGAGTCCGGTGCTCTAGCCATTAGAGCTACTGGCCTACATATTCCATTTTGGCTCTTCGCCGCCTACTCCGTTTACTTTGTTTCTTTATGCGGAGTGTGCTTGCGGCAGAACCGACAGTACTTATTAAACTCCAACTTGTCTGGAGTATTTCGCTTATTTTTTGTCGTTGTATAGTTCCGCTGCTTGCACTCAGTGCAAGCGAGAGTGACAATGTCACGCATAACTCTTACCTCTTAATTCTCTCCCAGCCTAAGCCGAGAGAGAAAGTCTCACTAAATGTTTCTACTTCTTACTCGACAACTTCACTAACCACGCCGGCACCGACTGTTCGGCCACCTTCGCGGATCGCAAAGCGCAGTTCTTTATCCATAGCAATCGGGGTGATCAGCTCGGCTGTCATAGCGATGTTATCGCCTGGCATAACCATCTCAACACCTTCTGGCAGCTCGACAATACCGGTCACATCAGTGGTCCGGAAGTAAAACTGGGGACGATAGCCCTTAAAGAATGGGGTATGACGACCACCTTCTTCTTTGGTCAAAATATAGGCTTCGGCCTTAAACTTTGTGTGTGGGTTGATGCTGCCGGGCTTCGACAGTANTTGTCCACGCTCAATGTCATCGCGCTTTACACCACGAAGCAGGATCCCGCAGTTATCGCCAGCTTGACCTTGATCAAGAAGCTTACGGAACATCTCAACGCCGGTGACGACGGTCTTAGTGGTATCTTTCATGCCGACGATTTCGACTTCTTCCTGAACCTTGATGATACCGCTCTCTACACGACCGGTTGCGACGGTTCCACGTCCGGAGATGGAGAAAACATCTTCAACTGGCATCAAGAATGGCTTGTCGACTGCACGCTCTGGCTCAGGGATGTAATTATCAACTGCATCCATAAGTTCAAGAACTTTGTCTTTACCAATTTCGTCGTCGCGACCTTCGAGGGCTGCAAGGGCGGACCCTGCAATGACTGGAATGTCATCCCCTGGGAAGTCATAACTGGAAAGCAATTCACGGATTTCCATGTCGACCAGCTCTAGAAGCTCTTCGTCATCGACCATGTCTGACTTATTCAGAAAAACAACCATTGCTGGAACACCAACCTGACGTGCGAGCAGAATGTGCTCACGTGTCTGTGGCATAGGACCATCTGCAGCTGATACAACCAGGATTGCTCCGTCCATCTGGGCGGCTCCGGTGATCATGTTTTTGACGTAGTCGGCGTGGCCGGGGCAGTCAACGTGTGCATAATGACGGTTGTCTGTTTCGTATTCGACGTGGGCTGTCGCGATCGTAATGCCACGCTCACGTTCTTCTGGGGCGTTGTCAATCTGATCAAATGCTTTAACTTCGCCGCCACCCATTTTCTCTGCCAATACGCTTGTAATGGCTGCAGTCAGTGTGGTCTTGCCATGGTCAACGTGACCGATGGTTCCGATGTTGACGTGCGGCTTCGTCCTTTCGTACTTTTCCTTGGACATGGTAAAACCTCCCTTTTAGTCTTTTCATCTACTGTTATGTGTGAATCATACAAATATTATAACGACGGTAACTACTTAAACAAAAACGATACAAAGCATCCTGACAATAAGATGGAGCCCACAACCAGATTTGAACTGGTGACCTCATCCTTACCAAGGATGCGCTCTACCGACTGAGCTATGTGGGCCAACGTCCTTTTTTCCGCATAAGGCTAAATGGAGCGGGAAACGGGATTCGAACCCGCGACCCTCAGCTTGGAAGGCTGATGCTCTAGCCAGCTGAGCTACTCCCGCCCAAGCCCTAGTGCGTATTAAATAGTGTGGTATAGGATTCCACACGACCCTGCTCCAGTTCGATCGGCCCAACAAGCCTCCTGGTGCACAGCAGCCGGGTTTTATCCGGCAAGTTCTAAATGGTGGAGGGGGGAGGATTCGAACCTCCGAAGTCTACGACGTCAGATTTACAGTCTGATCCCTTTGGCCACTCGGGAACCCCTCCAGGGGACATCTTATTGCTGAATCTTTTATTTCAAGGCGGTTCCAATCACCTTTTTTTAACTGGAGCTGGCGAGAGGAATTGAACCCCCAACATCCTCATTACAAGTGAGGTGCTCTGCCAATTGAGCTACGCCAGCACAAGACGGGATATATAACCCATGAAAATCTTGAAAGCAAGAGAAAAATAACGTCTCACCCTTGACCTATTAACCCGCATCTGCAGCGAAGTTTTATAAATGATCAAAACCCTTCTGTCAATGAAGAAAAGCCCGTCAATTCAAATTGGCGGGCTTTTCTTTTCACAAACCAGAAATCTTATTTTGCTGAGCCTACAATTTTAGGAAGAAATCCTTTCCCATTCCACTCGACCCAAGAATAATCGTATACTCTAACATTAGGAAAGTTCAGTGCCTTAAGGATAAAGTATGTGTTTGCGGCATAATAGCCAGTATTGCAGTAAACAATAATTTCCTTATCAGGGGTAACACCCATATCCGCATACATCTCTTCTAATTCAGCAGGATCTTTTAAATAGGTGTCATTTTCCCAATTTGCGCGAGTAAATGCATTGACTGCGCTTGGCAAACGTCCTCCGATTTTAGCAGCTGAATGTTTTTTATCACCTGTGAATTGAGCAGCTGGGCGTGCATCTAGAATTGCTACATTTGGGTTGCCCATTTTACTCACAATATAGCTGGATGTCGCTAATAGTTGAGGTTTAACTTCGCCAACAAACAATTCTGGTTCTGGGACAGCATCGCCTTTTTCAACAGGGAGCTCCTGCGAAATCCATTCAGGCAGACCACCATACAAGATAGCAACATTCTCATGTCCAACATATTTCAACTCCCAGAACAGCCGCGTAGCATCCCAACCTTCATCATCATACAAAACCACCATAGTGTCGTTGCTGATGCCTAATTGACGACCAAAGATCTCCTCTTGCGATTCTAACTGGCGCCGAACTCCGACTGTCTCCCAATCACCCTTCATCCGTAGTTCTTTTCTAACATTCATAAATACGGCACCGGGGATATGGCCATCTTTGTAGGCTTTCTTGTCTGCACGACAATCAATTACCCTTAGTTTTGGAGCATCAGCATCCACTAACTCAGCAACCTTATCTGCAGTAACAAACACCTTGTCTGCCAATGCACTTGCAGCACCAAGCGGAATCAAAGCAAAAACAACGAACGCCACCAACACAAACCGAACTGAACCTTTCATAGTTTTCTCCTTTTATAGATGTTGGGTATTACTACCAAAATTGCAGAGTTAGAAATATCCGCTCTTCTTTTTTTTCTTCTTCTTCATCTTTGACGCTTGTTTCTCAGGAATCATTGCAACAGGGACAATGATTTTTTTATTGGCCTTGCGAAATTCTGGCTCAACCTTGTCTTCAGTTAAAAACAAATCTTCATTACCATGACAATTATTACAATCGCGGTTCTGGGTCGTTTTTCTCTGAATATTATGTGGTGATGCGTATTTCCAATTGTTCAACCGTTCATAGTTAGAAAGAAGGTCTTTCCCATAATACTCAAAAGATGTCGGCACCGAAGGGACACGTCTCACAAGCATCCACTCCTCTGGCCTCTTAGGGTTAGGTTCGGGATTTCGACCGATCCTGAACAACTCTTCCTCATCAGGATTTTTAAAGAAAGCTAACCCTTGACCGTCAAGCCCCACATGACATCCATAACAATTTGCATATGGCTGAGAATGACAAACGTTACATGAGAGTTTTTCTCCGTGAATGGCATGCTGCTCTACTTGATTATCGAGTTCGTGGCAGTCTTGGCAACTAGCTAAGCCCTCGACATCATATCGGTCGCGATGTCCAACGTTGCCATCACCATGCAAGTCATGGTCTCCATGGCAAGACATACAATTCATTCCATGCTTCGTGTAATGAACATCTCCAGAACCGGTTTCCCCAGTAAATTCATTTCCGACTCGGCTGCCATGACAAGCAGTACATTGATTTGTTTGATCAGGAGTTTTATTGAAATTGTGCCCAGAGATAAAACCACCTTTGGCGAAATTAGGACGGCTAACATGACATTCACCACAACTGGCATGGCAGCTATAACAATGATTGTCCATCCCTTGGTCTAGCATTGACAGCTTAGTCGGATCTTGATCTGCGCGTTGATGCACCATTGGTCTGAATGTTCCGAGGGTGAAGTGAAGGGAGGTCTTTGCCAGCTCCGCCTCCTCTTCATGACATTGGCCACATGTAGCAGTTGCATCAGGAAAAGTCGGGTCAGCTTGCATTCCCTTATGTGCGGCGTTCATGTTCGCAGCATCTTCATCACCACCGTGACATTCCGTACAACCCAATTCCCCATGAGTTGTAGACAAAAAACCTTCACTGACCAGAACTTTTTCGTGTAGCTCCAACGGAGCAACAGAACCACCTCAGCCCTTACCGGCAGTTTCAGCCGAGGCAACAGGCTTCGGGATTGTTTTTGCAATCGCCTTTAATTTATTGACGTCGGTGTGACATGTCACACATTGTGAGGCAGAAGCAACAATGGCCCAGCCAAGCACACCCAACATCACAGAAAAACAAATTAGCTTTCGATGCATCTCAATTTCCTTTCACCCGAGCAGACAGAAAGAATGATCGTTCTTTAAATCAAAGCAAAAAAATTACATTTTGATAGCATTCCAGCCATTAATAAAAAGTTCCTCAGATATTTCTGTTAATGGCAGATCCAAGACACCATCCATGCGCAACTCAGCCGCCCTAATCGTTATCCCAGTGTAAGACAGCCCCGCGACCATAAAATCTTTACATCTAATTTGTCCTGTTTCGATTCCCCGCCTCAAATGGCTTTGCAACAAACGGAACGGTTCAGTTGAGCAAATTGGCGAGACATCAGCAATATTATTTCCATGCGACATAAACAGCATATATTTCATTAGTACCGGGTCATCCTCAGTCAACTCACAGACAAGTTCAGTAAATTTTTTCAAGACCGAACTCACAGGCTCATCGCCCTCTAAGCGTTGTTGAAAAAGGGTGTTGAATTCATCAACCGTCTGATTATGAATCGTCCGAGCTAGTTCTTCTTTATCCTTAAAGTAACTGTATATCGCTCCAGTACTGACCCCGGAGGCCTTAACAATGGAAGGGATAGAAACACCACCAAAACCTCTTTCAACAAAAAGTCGCCGGGCGGCCAAAATAACCTTTGATATTTTTTCTTCTGGGTTGATTGATCTTTTCTTCATCTACTGCCCCTAGATCGAATGTTCGTTCGGATGAATATGCACCAACTACATCTTTTCTGTCAACAATAATAATCCATTAATTTACTAACTCCCATCTTTGTGCTGGCGCACAACTTCAAATAGCGCTATTCCGGTAGCAACTGAAGCATTCAAAGAGCTAACCTTCCCCTGCATAGGAATAGAAAGTAGACCATCACAGTGATTACGGATGTTAGGGCGAATCCCCTTGCCCTCACTGCCGACAATGAGGGCCACCCCTCCTTTTAAATTGCTCTGGAAAAGATCCTCTGCACCGTCTTCCCCCGCCAACCCATAACACCAGATTCCACATTTCTTTAACTCATCAATGGTACGAGCAAGGTTGGTCACACGGCACAGAGACAAGTGCGACAGAGCTCCAGCTGCCGTTTTTTCGACAACAGAGGTGACCGGGCAGGAGCGGTCCTTCGCAACAATAACGCCGTGGCACCCTGCGATTTCTGCACTGCGGAGAATCGCACCAAAATTATGAGGGTCTGTAATCCCATCGAGAAGCAAGAAGAACGCAGCCCTTGAAGCCTCCTGCGCGCGACTTAAAAGTGTATCAAATTCGGTAAACTGAAAAGGTGTCAGCTTCAACAAAACACCTTGATGGCGGGAGTGGCCGGCCAAACGTTCCAATTCGGCCGGAGAGACACTGTTAACCTTTAACCCCTGAGAGAGCGAAACATCTAGAATCTCCTGCACTCTCTGGTTATTATCATTCTTAGTAACAAAAACTTCCAGCGGCTTACGCCCAACACCCTGCAGCGCTTCCCGAACCGGATTTATCCCATAAAGAAGTTCACTCATCCCTAAGCCAATGCAGCTTCTATTTCAGTAAGAATTTTTTCTGCAGCCCCTAAAGGGTCAGCCGCAGCGGATATTGGCCGTCCAATCACAAGGGCTGTTGCTCCTGCACGAATAGCATCAGCAGGAGTTGTCACCCTTTTCTGATCATCAAGAGCAGCAAATGCGGGACGAACGCCAGGAGTCACAATTGTAAAATCATCACCACAAGCGGCACGAATCAGAAGGGTTTCCTTGGGAGAAGCGACCACACCGTCAAACCCGGCTTCTTGTGCCAGTTTTGCCAGGCGAGACACCATCTCGGCCACGGGGCGATCAATTCCAACATCACACAAGGTTTCTTCTGTCGATGAGGTAAGAATTGTCACGGCCAACATAAGCGGCCGCTCAATTTTTGCAGCAGCACAATATTGATCAACCTCCTCAACCGTTTTCCTCATCATCTCAGCGCCACCTAAAGCGTGGACATTAAAGATCTTAACTCCCAGCTTACATGCTTCCACCGCCGCCTTAGCTACGGTATTAGGGATATCGTGATATTTCAGATCAAGGAAAACTTCGCCACCATGCTCACGGACCATCCTGACGACATCAGGGCCGCAACGAGTGAACAGTTGTTTACCGACTTTAAATACCCCAACGTGCTCATGTAATATAGAAACCCAGTTTTCGGCGGCGGCAAAATCATCAACATCCAATGCAAAAATTAGCCGCTCTTTGGCAGTCTGTTTCATTCATTTCTCCCGATCATATCCCGAATTTTCGTTGTGACTTCTTGAACCCGGGCAATCAATGGTCTGGCCTGCTCAGCATCAAGTTCACGCCGCAACGCCATGGTTTCAGTAAAGGCAACTTCACATAACGAATCTGCCAGAAGTTTTTTCTTATCTCCCTCTTCGAGACCAACCAGATTAGTAACAATTCGCTGGCCATCAAGAGTTCCATCTTCCTGCAACTCAACATCGCGCAAAACAAATGAGTAGGGCTGGGGCAGATCACGCAACGATTGAGCAACCTCTTGAGGAAATTGTGGACACGTTTTGAGAACACGGACAAAAATAACCTTAAAAAGGCTATTATAGGCAGTCAGAATTTGCCCCAAAACCCCTTCGACCTGAGTTGTTGGAGAATCCTCCATGCGGATCAAACGTCTCTCGATTAAACCAAAGAGAGTCCGCATTCCATCAAATTCACGCAACCCCGCCTGACGAAACAAATTCAGAGCCGTTTGTTGACCAGCCTGAGCTAAATTCATCAACCCAGCTTCTGCCTGGGTTAAATCATCCGCTTCCTTACCGGTTTCCTGGGGGAAATAATCCAAGGAAATAATTTTACGCATAAACAAGGCTTTTTCGTCTAATCGACGTAAGCCTTCCATGATGATATTCTGAGTGCTCATCGACAAGCGAAGAATTTGTTCCTGATCAATAGCCATAGAGCGGAAGTAAAAACCACCGGAATCGGCAGAAAAAAGAGTATAGATGATATGCTCTACCTGACTGCGTGCAGCCAGCCACAAATCTTTGGGTGCAACAACCCCGCGTTCAACTAAAAGTTTCCCCAGTGAACTTCCGGGCCCGACCATCGATCGCAGCTCGAGTAAGACATCTTGTTCAATTTTCCCAAGCGAAAAAAGCACTTCGCCTAAATCTTCACTGATAAATGAGCTCGTCGCAAAAACGATTTCTCCTTGTTGGAAATAAAGTGACTTCAAGCCACCCTCCAACTCAATCGTTAGAATACCCGTTTTGCGAAACATATTAAAATATGACAGTAAATCAGTAACAGCACCCTCTTCCAGAATTCCCGAGATGAGAACTGGACCTTCTGCGTCAGGGCGTCCCAATAAGAGATGTGCGGAAGAAGCAGAAATGACCGCTAGCGGCTGATCCCCCAGCGGCCGATAAATTTCAGCTGGTAACACCAGAGAACCGCTATTATCAACACTAAGTTTTGTCATAAAGTTTAAACGTCACACCCATGTAGCAAACAGAAAACAATAGAGAATAGAATTAACCCTCAAGATCAAAAGCCAATCCCTCAGCCACCAACTGTTGTAGCTGGGGAACAATCTCTTCAAGAGAGGCCATCGTCATAGTACCGCACTTTCTTACCTTTAATTCAACATTTCCCTCTTTTAAATTGCGGGCACCAACAGTGACACGCAAAGGAATGCCGATCAAATCACCATCTTTAAATTTAATTCCTGGACGCTCGTCCCGATCATCAAGAAGAACTTCAATATTTAGCTCAAGTAATTGCTGATAGAGTTTTTCTGCGGCCTCACGAACCATGTCATCCTTTGGATTCAACATAGTCACCAAAACCTGAAAGGGAGCCAAAGGCATGGGCAACATCATCCCATTTTCATCGTGATTCTGCTCAATTGCTGCCGCGACAGTCCGTCCAGCTCCAATACCATAACAGCCCATGACCAATGGTTGGGATTTCCCTTGGGCATCAAGAACAGTCGCGTTCATTGCTTCTGAATACTTAATCCCCAATTTAAAGATATGCCCAACCTCAATCCCGCGCCAACTTTCAAACTTTCCACTTTCACAGCGAGGGCAAGGATCGCCTGCCACAGCTTGGCGCAAATCGGCAAACTGACTGGCTGTAAAATCACGATCCAGATTAGCGCCGGCATAATGGATATCAACCGCGTTACCGCCAACGACAAAATCAGCCATACCCTTTACTTCGGCATCAGCAACAATACGAATTTTCAATCCAATCGGCCCAGCAAACCCGGCTGGAGCCCCCGTAACTTTCTTGACGACATCTTCTTCAGCCATCAGCGCCCAATCAACATCCAGAAAGTTAGCCAGCTTAATTTCATTTAAGTCTCGGTCACCACGCAACAAAACAGCAACAACTTCATCATCCGAGGTCTGGACAATTAAAGTCTTTACTAGCTGGTCAGGGCTCAATTTAAGAAACTCAGCAACCTCTTCGATTGTTTTTTGTGCGGGGGTATCTACTTTTTGCAGTTCCAGCGTCGCTTTTGGTGTTTCCAGATCACGATAGATCAGCTCTGCTTTTTCCACGTTAGCGGCATATTCACAACTATCGCACGAAACAATTCCATCTTCACCTGATTCTGCCAAAACCATAAATTCATGGGAAAAATTGCCGCCAATAGCGCCACTATCAGCTTCAACAGAGCGGAAATTCAGCCCACAGCGATTAAAGATATTCCGATAGGCCTGATACATTTTGGCGTAAGAGGCATCGGCTCCTGCATCTTCAAGATCAAAAGAGTAGGCATCCTTCATGACAAATTCCCGACCCCGCATCAAGCCAAAACGAGGGCGAATTTCATCACGAAATTTAGTCTGAATTTGATACAGATTTAGGGGCAGTTGCTTATAAGAATTGACCGTACTTCGAACAATATCAGTAATAACCTCCTCGTGAGTCGGTCCCATGCAAAAGTCAGCAGACTTGCGGTCTTTAAAACGCAGCAGCTCTTTGCCATATTTTTCCCAACGTCCCGACTCCTGCCACAACTCAGCAGGATTTGCCATCGGCATCAAGCACTCGATAGCTCCTGCGCGATTCATTTCTTCACGAATAATCTGCTCCATCTTACGTAAAGAACGCAAACCAAATGGAAGATAACTATAAATACCGGCAGCGGCTTTGCGGATCATTCCAGACCGAAGCATCAACTGGTGACTGATAACCTCAGCGTCAGCCGGAGTTTCCTTAAGGGTCGGCAGAAAATATTGGGAGTAACGCATTTGTTTTTCCTGTTCATTTGAGGAGTTATGGTCCAATTAGGTAAGTGGTAAGAATTAACCCGTATTTTACAGAAAAGCAAGCTCTAGCCGGGGAGATATCATTTAATTCCCTCTAGCCAATCATCATAAACAGGTGCCATGTTCTCCCAATCATAATGTTCAACCATCATCTGTAACTTTTCTTGGTGCAGAGAATCTATATTCGGGCAAAAAATGTTCTAGGCTTGCGGGCCGCTTAAGCAAGAGAGAAAACAGTGGCAATAGATTGCCTACACTAAGCTGAGTCGGATAAAACCATGGCCAGACTTTATTCTATTCCAGTTCATCTTGCTCAATCATCCGCCAAGCTTCATCAACCAAGGCATCAGCCAGATCTTGTTGGGGAACTTTCCGTACAACTTCACCATGACGAAACAAAATCCCCTGGCCGACTCCTCCAGCTATTCCCAAGTCGGCTTCACGTGCTTCCCCTGGACCATTAACAACACAACCCATTACCGCAATCGTCAATGGCTTGGGAAACTCAGCCAACCTTTGCTCAACCTCTTCGGCAACTGCTATCAGTTCAATCTGGCAGCGCCCACACGTTGGGCAACTAACAAAGATTGGCCCTTTTTCCCGCAGTCGCAAGCTCTTGAGAATTTCCCAACCAACTCTCACCTCTTCGACAGGATCTCCAGTTAACGAAACCCGCAAGGTATCTCCAATTCCATCATACAGAAGAGAACCCACACCAATAGCACTCTTAATTGTACCGCTCCAAGTCGTCCCCGCTTCAGTAATCCCAATATGAAGGGGATAGTTGACCTGACCGGCCAGAATGCGGTAGGCCTCAACGGTCCTAGCAATATCAGAAGCCTTCAAGCTGACCTTTATGTTCTGATAGCCCAGGTCTTCTAGTATCCGGATATGACCTAAAGCACTTTCAACCATCGCTTCAGCCGTCGGGTGACCGTACTTCTGGAGCAACTCACGTTCAAGGGAACCAGCGTTAACTCCTATCCTGATGGGCACCTGCCTCTCGGCACACGCCTTGACCACCTCCTCCACCTTCCAACGCTCACCAATATTTCCGGGGTTAAGGCGTAAACCATCAACCCCATGTTTGATTGAAGTCAAAGCCAGCTGATAATCAAAGTGAATATCTGCGATAAGCGGAATGTTGCAGCCTTGTTTAATCGCGCCCAGTGCTTCAGCGGCATCCTGATTGGGAACAGCGCAACGAACAATCTCACACTTCACTTCCTGCAATGCCTTAATCTGAGATAACGTTGCCGTGACGTCACAGGTATCGGTGTTACACATCGATTGAACACTAATTGGCGCATCTCCGCCGATAGTCAAATCACCTAATTGAAGTTGACGGGTTTTATGTCGCAATGACTGAACTCCTGATTTGGGTTAACTACATACAACATTATGTGACCAAAGCGTCACTGTGACACAAAGAAAATATCTCCAGAGCCCGCTTGAATAGAAGTGACCTTTATTTCCGAATATCGTGAAAAAGGAACCCTTATATACACGATAGATCATTCACGTCGCGCAGTTTATCTAAGTTGCCATCACCAAGCAACCCCGGTTAGAATTGACAGCAACGTGAAACTAAGAGTACTCTCCCTGCCCTCAGAACCAACGTGATTCACTATTGAACGGAACATAAGAATGATAAAACCAACAAAAAAGAAATCGGTCATGAAAAAGAATCAAGCGGAGACGCTCAAATTAACCATCGACAAGCTGGACAATGATGGTATCGGTCTCGCTGCCCATAATAACAAAACGGCTGTGGTACAGGGGGCTCTGCCGGGAGAAACCGTTGTTGCTGAAGTTGAGCATACCGGAAGAACGCACATTTTCACCAGTTTGCGACGGGTATTGCGCAATTCCCCACAAAGAACCGCCAACCTTGCCTGTAAACTTGAACAAAATTGTCTTGGCTGCCCATTAATAAGTATGAAATACGCAAACCAACTACAATTCAAACAACATCGCGTCGCTGATGCTCTCAAACAGCATGGATTACTCGAGGCGGCAGAAATCCCCTCCGTATTGCCATCCGATCCTCCATTTGGCTACCGAGCCAGCGCCAAGTTAGCTTTTTCTCGAAACCGAGAAAAGGTTCTCATCGGGCTCTATAAGCGCGGCAGCCATGAGGTTGTTGATTGTCCTGAATGTCCCGTTCATCATCCACTAATCAATAAAATCGCAGCAGTTGTTCGCGAAGAAGTTCAGCGTCAGAAGATCTCTGTCTATAACCCCCGCCATCAGCGGGGCTTATTACGCTATTTGCTAATTAGAGTCAGTCCTTCCAGCGGTAAAGCCTTAGTGACCTTCGTCAGTAACTTTCGCGATCTGCAGCAACTTCCAAAACTTGGCAAATGGTTGATGCGAAGAGTCCCGGAAGTCATTGGTGTTCATCAAAACGTGAACAGCTCGACAGGGAATGTCGTTCTGGGAGAAAAAACATTAAAGCTGCACGGGCTCCCCGATTTAATCGAACGAATTGGAGATATTCGCCTAAGGATCGCCCCTGAAGCTTTTTTTCAAATCAATACTCTTCAGGCAACCCGGATCTATTCTTTGGTACGTGATTGGGCCAAACTCTCCAAAAATGACACCGCAATCGATCTCTTCTGTGGGATCGGTGGAATCGCCCTACACCTCGCCAAAGATGCTGGTCAGGTAGAGGGGATTGAATACATTGATGAGGCAGTGCGCAACGCAAGCGAAAATGCCCGCATGAACGATTTGTACAACTGTCGTTTTTTTGCCGGAGATGCAGCTGAAGAACTACACAAACACTCCGGGCATAAAAACCTCGCCTTGATTTCCGTAAACCCACCACGGAAAGGGTGCTCAGAAGAATTGCTGCAAACATTATGCGAGGTGAATCCAAGGCAGATTATTTATGTTTCTTGCGATCCAGACAGTCTATGTCGTGATTTGAAATTTTTGACAGAAAATGGTTACAGGATCAAACAGCTGCAACCGGTTGATATGTTCCCACAGACAGCTCATATTGAAACTGTCGTGCAGTTGGAGAGAAATGAACTTTAGAAAGGGAACTTAGTCTTAGAATTCTCAACCTGCCGACCATCAGTGTGAAAAGTTGAGTCTATATGGGTGACGGAACGTCCATAACTTTAAAAATACAACGAGCAAAACTGCGTAACAATGGGTCTTCTTCTCGCCCTTTTTCAAAAATCACAGTGCGGCAACGCGAATGGGGAAACCCTTTGACATAGTGCCCGACCATCTGACCTGTTTGAAGATACTCACAGACAAGACTTTTAGACATAAATGAAATACCACCACCAGAAAGAACTGTTTGACACGTCAAACGCAAGTCATCAGACGTGACAACACCTGCGAAATCATCCAGAGTTTTCCCCTGCTCATCCAACCCCCTTGAGATCAGTTGACGAGAGCTGCACCCCTCTTTACGAGCAAACAGACATAAATCCAACAGTTTTTCGATATCTAAGTTCGGCGTTGGCAACTTCAATTCGGGAGAGCTAACAAAAAGCAATTCATCCTGCGGCAACGGGTAACTTGTGAACATACTTAAATCGGCATCAGGACAATGTTCAACAACGGCGATATCAAACTCCTTTGTCAAAATACCCTGAAGAGCCTGGTCGGGGCTATGAAGTAAAAACTTCAAATCGGCCGGAGCACCACTTTCAAGCATAAAGCGATTTAAAACTCCTGGCAGATATACGGTACCAAAAGTCGGCGTACAACACAGGGCAACTCGCTGCCGCTCTTTAATGCGCTTCAATTTCCCGCGTAATGATTCCTCTATTCCGATAATTCTCTGTGCACTTTCCAGAACGATCTCTCCGGCTGATGTCAACAACAGAGCAACACCAGAGCGATCAAACAGGGAATAGCCAAATGCTTCTTCGAGAAACTTAATGCGTTGAGACACTGCAGACTGCGTGAGATGTAAGCTTCGCGCAGCACTGGAAAAGCTGCCCGTATCAACAACTGTCACTAAAGTTTTAAGGTATCGCGTATCCATTCAATTATCCGTATATTATGAATTAACCCCATTACTTACACTAATATACCTATTAAAATGATTTGCTTCAACTGAATTCTCAAGCAAGGTAGTATGCGCATGTAAAAAATTACCATTAACATTTATAAATATTATTTTTATATTATTAATCAGCAAGAAAGGAGGCCTCTAAACCTGCTGAACAATCATTAAAACGTACCATTGCAACACAACAAACGAGGTAAGTAAGTCAACATTTTGAGTAACCAAAGGAGGTAACATGTTATTCAAGTCAACCGGCACTAAAACCGGCAGACTGGTGAGCGTACTTCTCCTGGTAATGTTCTTGGCCGCATGTGCCACGGGCGCGATCAGACAGAAAATGCTTAGCATGCCGCAGATTGAAGGTGCCAGCTATGTGGGACAGGACACCTGTCTCGAATGCCATGATGATATGGCGGGCGAAGATTTCGCCACAAGTACAGGCGGTGAAGGATTTGCCCACACCATTCATGGTCGCTTAGCCGACTTTGAGATGCTGGGTGCAGAAACAGGCTGCGAAACCTGCCACGGACCTGGCAGCCTACACGTAGACGCTGAGGGAGACCCCGATTCAATTCTCCGACCAGCAGAACTCTCCGCCGAAGAAGTCGGCGCCATCTGTGCTACCTGTCACACCGACGGTGACCTGATGGACTGGACTCACAGTGAGCATGCATTAGCTGATCTCAGCTGTACTGACTGCCACAGCATGCACGCTGAAGAACCTCTTAAAGCTAGCCTTAAACAAGAAGACCCTGAGTTGTGCTACTCCTGTCACCAGGAAATGCAGGCAAAGTCTCACTTCCCATCTCATCACCCCATCAAAGAAGGCAAGATGAGCTGTGGTGACTGCCACAACCCACACGGTGAGTTGACGACCCACGAACGCACCAACGATCTGTGCCTCGATTGCCATACGCGCTTCCAGGGTCCATTTATGTTCGGTCATGCTCCGGTTGAAGACGACTGTACCATCTGTCACGATCCACATGGTTCCGTTGCTAACAACCTGCTCGCTCAGAATGAGCCGTTCTTGTGTTTGCAGTGCCACGAAGGTCACTTTCATATGGTGCGCCAATCCAATTACATTGGTGGTGATGCAAGTACACCGTCGACAGAAGCCAACATAGCCAATCCAAACGGCCATGAAGGATTCCAGATGTCATACGGTACAAAGTGTACAACTTGTCACAAAGTGGTACACGGAAGTGATTTCCCATCGCAACCGCTCACCGGTGGCGGCTTGACCCGTTAACTTGAGGAGGCTAAAAATGAAGCAACGCCATATATGGCTGCTTGCATTACTGTCCATCCTGACTTTGATGACGACCACCACCATGGCAATAGCTGGAGAAGCAATGACCAGCGGCCATGTGGAACTCGGCATCTCGAGTATGGATATCGATGACAGTCCTGCACGCGTCAACGAATATGTAAAAACAACAGATGATGACGATAACCCCATAAACCCAGCCATCAATCTTGGCTTGGAATATACTGAAGCGGGAATCGCTGCAGAAGTTGAAGCTGATGTCAAAGGTGAAGATAATTACGATTTTAACCTTGAAACAGACATCAACAGAGTTTTTCGATTTGGTCTCGGATATCAGTCCTTCCAACACTTAAAGGACCATGAAACGCTGAGTCAAATGGGTGCAACCGCACGTGATGATATTGCTGTTTCACAACCCAACGTTACCACTGACCAAATCTACGCCGATCTCATTGAATCAACAGGCAACGATTTTGTTTCTGTTGGTGGTGCCAGTCTATCAGCTTCACCTGGGGTTGATGGAGTTTGGAACACTGCAGACGATGTCCTGGCTTATGATCCAGCAGCAGCCTGGGCTGAAGAAGTCAGTAACGACTATATGGTCACCCGTCGTGAGCTCAAAAGTGAAGTCGACCTAGCTTTACCTGTACTGCCAAACATTGTCTTCCATGCGGGTTTGCGCATTGAGACACGTGAAGGTATGGAACAAGCCATCGGCCTGTCCAAGTGTGGCGGTTGTCACGTCAGTGCGAAAGGCAAGGAAATTGATGAGCGCACCGAGGAGTTCACCATTGGCGCAACGGGTAAATTTGGTATTGTTACTTTCGACTATGAGTATTTAACTCGTGACTTTGAAGAACAAGCTGATGCTCCAACACGCTTCTACCTCAGACCAGCACCTGATGCTGGTGGTTTAGTCAAAGCAAGTAGCCTTTTGTATGACACTGGCGATTACGAGTTTGCAAAGACACCTGACTCAGAAAAAGACTCACACGTGCTTCAAGCTCGTGTTGACTTGCCAAACAACACCATCATTTCTGCCAGCTACGTAAATGCTGATGTCGAAAGTGCTAAAACTGATGAGCCAAGCGATTTCGATCTGGATGGCGACTCTCTTTCCAGTGAATACAACGGCTTTAATGGTAAAGTTGCAACTATTTTTGGCCCTGTTCGTTTGTCGGTTCGTGGTGGGTACTATGAGATTGAAGGTCCGGAGTATACTATCACTTATGAGAAGCGTGATGATGCGCCTACAGCTGGTGGTCGTCCCCAAACTCACGACATGAGCAACGACCAAGATTATATCTCGGCTGAATCACGCGAAGTCACTGATTTTGGTATTGATGCTGTCTACCGTTTGGCCAAAGCAACCACACTCCGTCTCGGGTACGAATTTGAGGAGATTGAGCGTGAGCACGAAGAACTTGGTGAAACCGAGACTCATACAATCAAAGCTGCTGTTAAGACTCGTATTAACAAAGACCTATCAGGTCGCATCAGCTATGAGTTTCAAGACATCGATGATCCTTTTGTTGCCCACAATGCTACCGGTATCGCTCAGGGAGAATTCCAAGATGGAACTCTCGTAGGTGGATATGATCCAGTTTCAGGCCTCGCTTGGCTGGATACAGCTCAGTTTAATAATAGTGGTGCAGAAGCTACACCCGGTAACGATAACTGGGTTTACTACTGGAACTCTGTTTACCCATCACGCGGGCTTGATGCAACCAATCAACCCGATGCTGTCCATGAAGTCAAACTAAGCTCAACTTGGACACCACGGGCTGACATGGCACTAACTTTCTTTATGCGCACTCGCTATGAAGAAAATGATGAAGTCAATTATGAGCAAACAACGTTCGTTCCGGGCATCAGCTTCTGGCATGCACCAAACGAAAAACTCAACTTGACAATGTCTTACACATTCAACAATCAAGACACAGAAAACCGCGCCTGCGTCGGCTGGTACCATGGCTGAGCGAACGCCGTTGCGTCGACCCAGTTTGGGTCGATCTGTAAGACCGTTGAATATGAATCAGACGTTCACACACTTGCTTTAAACGCAGATTTTCAGGCGACTGAAAAGCTCCTCTTAAATGCTGGTTTCACTTACAGCAAAGCTGATGATAGTTGGGATTGGGAATTCACCTCAAGATCTGCTGTATTAGCTTTAAATTCTGGGAATCCATTAGCTGACAACTCTGGTGCGACTCCAGGAATGTATTCTGCCCAGAATTATGATAATTGGCAGTTAAATAATGAGATTTCTGGCTATTCAGATCTCTCCTACGAGCAGTATCAATTTACTGCTGGTGCAACCTACAACTTCACTGATACATTTTACACCAACGTATCAGGCACCTACGATATCTTCGACATGGGTGAAGAATATGTTTATGATGATGAAGATGGCACTGCTTACTACGGTTACGTAGGGTTCGGTTGGAATTTCTAATTCTCAACTAAACTTTTGACATGATTTACTTTAGCCCGGCTGGAAACAGCCGGGCTTTTTTTATTCAAACCGAATATGGCCACCAGTACCAAGAAAGGCAAAACGAAAAGTTTAACGAAGAGATGCGGTCAGGTAGGATGCAGTTCATTGCACTCACCACATCCTACCTAATATTTTCTTGCACATTGACCGAAACAACAATCCGGACTATTATAGGAATAATAACTCACATAACATGGAGATAATTATGCAGATTGAAAATTACCTGTCCGCAACAGCACTGTCAAAAAAAACTGCTGCAACCCTTGACAGCCTTGAAAAAAGTGACTCAGGTGAAATTATTATTCTCAAAAATAATACCCCAAAAGCAATTCTGTTATCCATAGATGCATACACTGCAATGCAAGAGGAAATAGAGGACTTACGGCTGGCTGCTCTTGGCTTAGCCCGATTATCTACGTTTGCAACAAACGAAGCAATTTCACACCAAGAGATGATGAAAAAGTTTGAGGCATGAAATGGGTCATTACGTACCACAAGGATGTGGAGAAGGATCTTAAGAGTATTGGAGCTTTTGCGGCAAAGCGCATCTTGCAAGCCATTGATACAAAACTAACGCAGGCTCCACTTGAGTTTGGCTCACCATTGGCACGAAATCTAGCACCGCTGCGTAAACTTAGAGTCGGTGACTATCGCGTTGTATATCAAGTGACCAATCACCAAGTACTGGTTTATGTTCTAGCTGTTGGCCCACGCAGAGATAAAGAAATTTATTCAGTTGCAAGAAAGCGTCTATAGTCTATTCTGTAATTGAACAAGCGGCGGATTAAAAATAATGTAAAAAAATAACGGGCGGGCACAGGGGCCCGCCCCTACATCTACGTATTACATTCTCATCGGATCACTCTTATACCCCAGAGCTTCCCAATTCATCCGACCATCATCACCATGACAATCGAGACAACCTAAAGCTTCATTGGCGGGTGCGACCATATGATCGATACGCCAGTGCATGGTTGTTTGCGCAAAATCATACTCGCCACTATAGGGAAGACCGCTTGCTTCCATCCCTATCTTGATGGAACGCTCCCAGTCAGCAGTTGTCCAGAAACCATCATCACCATAGATATGGTTAGTGATAAAATAGTTGTTCTTGCTATCATAAACCTGCTTACCAGTATGGATCTTAAAAGGATGAATTTTAGCGGTGTTATCCGCAATGTCACCCAAAGGGTAAGCCATTTTTGTCGGTACTGTTGGGTCAATTATATCTCCAACAAGATGAACACTTGCTTTGCCATTAAACCAGGCATAAGAGGGTTCAACATTTTTCACCCAAGTTTGGGTTCCAACAGACTTTTTATATCTCACAGTTTTACCATCAACACCGGCAGGAACAATGTCGCGACCGGCTGTTGACCAGTCCCAGTCCATCTGCGTTGCATCTTCTTTTGCAAAAACTGGAATATGACACGTCTGACAAGCAACTTTTGCAACGTGCGCATTCAGGCGCGATTCCGCATGGGGATCGGCCTCATGACATTGCGTACAGGCGATCGCTTTGTAGCCATCAGCAGCCGTTGGTAAGTTTGCCCCGGAGATGTAATGGTTCTGTGTGACGTGGCAGGTCTGACACTGAAAATCGTTACTATCGGCATCCATATGAACGTCAACAGAGCGCTCAGGGTAATCGAGGACGAGACCGATATCACCATGCTTTGCGTTGTTTCCGCCACCACCGAGAGCATGGCAGGAGTTACAATTTTGACGCACGGGCATACCAACATTACGCGCTACTGTAGCCAACTTGACATGATCTGTCGGCCAACCTGAGTTATCGCCATCCTTATGATAAGTTCCAGTGGTATCATGACAAATCAGACAATCAACGCGGGTCTTATCGGAAAAATCGAAAGATTGATCCGACCAACCATAGCCTGCGTGACATTCACTACAGTGAACTTCATTACTGACAATGGTACTACAGTAATTGTTGATAGCATTGATTTTACCAAGTTGAACTTCTTTACCGTTAACAACTTGTGTCCGCGACCATGTCCAGTGAGGAGTTAACATAAAGTCAGTCGCTTCATCTTCGTGGCACTCCAGACAGACTTTTGTCACTTCACTTCCATCAGCGAAAGGACCTTTGATAAATTTACTATGATCAACAGCATGTGAGGTTAGAGACAGAGAGAGCAAGCCGACAACAATCAACAATATTTTATTCATATCTACCTTCACCCTATTCATTAAAACATCAGTATTATTAAATGTTTTCTCTAAAACAAAGGGGAGAAACCCAGCGAGCTCTCCCCTTTATAGCGTTAAACGACATTGAAATGATTAGAACTTCATCGTAATCTTGGCATATGCATCCCAAGCCGTATCAACAACTGGCAGAAGTGAATATGCGGTACCATCCATGATATCATCAATTTTCTTTGGCTCACCAACCGGAGAACCGCTACCAGAATATTCATAGTCGTAGTAGAGGCCACCAACTTTGATAAAAGCATTCGGGTTAATATCAAATATGTAATAAGCTTCAACAACATGGCCACGGGTTGACAGCTTACTACCGAGCAGGTCATCTTGAGCTTGAGTAAATGGAGTCCAGTATTCAGAGCCATAGTTGTACTCCAAGCCAAACTTACCCATTGGTGCAGGAGTGCGGATACCCACATAGACACCATAACCATCCTGCGTGTCATCATTTTGTGCACCAGTAGGGCTAACCCCTATCATATTACCACCACCGTCAAAAACCGGCTCATAAACCATATCATTTCCCATACCACCAAACATCCCAGCATTACCATTAGAATCAAGCTGAGTCCAACCAACGGAACCAAACCAGACAAAACCATTGTCTTCCTCGCGAGTGAAACCTATCTGGGCTAGGTTGATGTCACCAATCACAGTGCTTGGGGTATATCGAACATTGAAGTTCATATTGGGGAATTCAGCAGTATCCTGCGATATATAAGTAGTAAACATATCGACAAATGCATCTGGGAAAGCAAATTCACCTTTAAAACCATCGACCACGTCTTGAGCACGAAACAAGGTCATTTGAACGAAGGTTTGGCCATCATTGAACAGATCAATATTGAAACCACCCAGATGGGTATCTTCAAGGTTGTCATTAATATCACTGTTAATCAGAGAACCATTTCCCCAGTCAGACTCAAATCCTTGCCCATAACAGAAGCGGATTGTCTGACCCTCTATCCCAGTAATTTTATCGAGGTGGTAACCAATTGTTAAACCATCAAAGTTGAAATCAACCAGATGACCGGATGGAGTTCCGCCACGTAATTCATTAACTCGAAAATTGGATGGAGGGCCATATGTAGAAGGACGACGGCCAATTGAAAAATAGATGTCACTACCACCAATATCTTTCCAGTTAAAGAAAGCACGCTCAACTTTTAACAAATCACCAGAGGTTTTACCACTACTGGTTCCATCCATGGCAAAAGCATCCCAAGAATCAAAAACATTAGTTGAGGTTGAATCTCCCCAATTTTTGTACATGGCCAAACGCCCAGAAAAGTTCATGTTGCTGGCGATATCGGCCTTCATATTTAAACGAAGACGAGTAGTGTACATCAGATCATTATCGATATCCCTTTTTTCTAGAGGGAAAAATGGGGTGCCAGTATTCGGATTGATCATGGGCATTTCCACAACAGGATTACCTGGCATAGGCATCCGTACCTTCATCCCGGGACTGAATACGACATTTTTGTAATGAAGAGAATCAACCGTATTCCGTAAATCCCCAGTAAAGCTGATCCGGTCCATCGCAGTATGCTTTTCTGGCCCTTCAAGGCGATCAGACAGGTCATCAAGCTCTTCGAGAATATCGGCGATTTGAGCTTGCAATTCTTCAACTGTCGGATCGGCAAACACCGTTGCAGGGATTGTCAGTAAAACAGCCAGAAGTAAAACTAAAAATCTGTTCATCAAGTATTTCCTCCTAATAAGAATTATTTATGTGGCAGGGCAACAAACTAACCGCAAGTCTCTGGTGAAGGAGAATCGGCTGCTTTGTCAAAGAGAAACTGATGGATGTCTTTGAGATCTTTTTTAGAGAGATCTTTCATCACGCTACCGGAATGCTTCTTTGCCTTCTTTTTGAAGTAGCGATCCCATTGCGCCATGGTCTTCGACATTGGATTCAACTCTTCGGCTTCACCACCAGCGTTATGACAGCTTTTACAGTTATTTTTGAAAAGATGCTTTCCTTTGCGCGAGTTACCACCTTCGACAGCCAGAACACTGGTTGCAGTAAATGCCATAAGAATAAGTCCTACCATTAACAGCTTTTTCATTTTCATCCCCGATCTCCTTGTTAGTAATGACGACGCCAATGGGCGCCTTGTTTATCGAACTAGTCAAGATTACAATGTCTACTATCACCTATAAGTTCAGCTTACAAGTCATTTTTAGACCATTATGTGGAATAAATAGCCATATAAGGATCTTATACGCCCATAAGTGACCGGTGATTATATATTTCAATCGCTATATTGATATGTTACGACTATACAAACAATGAAAAAACTAAATTCTATTTAACGGCTCTTTGTTGTTTATCCATCCGAACCCTTTCTCATAAAACCTCAATAACCACCTAACAAATAAGCATATCTTATAAACACATCAAGGATTCTTATTATTACAAATATTGTATATAATATCGGATTCATCCCCTTCTTCTGGACTTCATTGATCGAATAATATAGCCTCAGAAGAAACTAACATTTGGAGGTAAAACCGTGATCAAACTTGACTATAGCCAACACCAATGCCCCTATCCTGTCGTAGAAACCCGCAAGCAAATTCTCTCCAATCCGGGTCAAGCTCTTGAAGTTCAAGTTGGCGATAAAGCAGGACGTGATAACGTGTCTCGACTTGCAGAAAAAATGGGTTATCAAGCTTCGGTAAAAAGCGCTGGAGATAACTTTAAAATCGAATTGACTCCTTTGAATCACGCACCAGAGACAACCCAAAAAGCCGAACAGCAAAATGGACCGATAAGCTCGGGCGAAACTGTCATCTATTGCGGCAGTGATCGCATGGGAGATGGCGACAACGAGTTCGGTCAGATCCTGATGAGGAATTTCCTCACCACACTGCTTGAAATGAATCCACTTCCAGACACGATTCTTTTCGTTAATAGCGGCATACATCTCACCACAGAAGGGTCGACAGTCCTTGAAGCGTTAGAGGCACTAGAAACACGCGACGTTGATATTGCTAGTTGCGGACTTTGCCTTGATTTTTATCAGAAAAAAGACAAGTTAAAAGTTGGCAGGACAACCAATATGTTTGAGATGGTTGAAGTTCAATGCCAGGCGGATCGGGTTATCTGTCCGTAAAGCCAAATATTTCGTAGAAGATCAAGAACACCAAGACAATCACCATCACCTGTAATAGTTTTTCTGATGTCCTGTTCGCTAGAGATTTTGGAGATACAATGCTCACACAGCGTCACAGCGGGGTTTTACTCCACCCAACTTCCCTTCCGGGACATCAAGCGATCGGCTCGTTAGGGCCTGAAGCGTATGCGTTTGTTGATTTCCTCAGAGATGCTGGGCAATCTGTTTGGCAGATGCTCCCTCTCGGGCCAACTGGCTACGGCAATTGCCCCTACAGCAGCTTTTCAGCTTTTGCTGGCAACCCCTTGCTGATTAACCTTCAACTTTTAGCGAAAAGCGGCGATCTCTCTGAAGCGGATCTCCCGATACCATTCCCAGATTCTGCAGTTGCCGATTTTAATATGGGGATAGAAGTTCAATACCCCCTCCTTCATAAAGCCTGTGATCATTTCAAACAAGTAAAAGGGACAGCTCGACACAATGATTTTGAACATTTCTGCTCGACTCAAGCTTACTGGTTGAATGACTATGCTTTTTTTCAAGCGATGCGCAAAAACCAAAACGATAAAGGTTGGCAGCATTGGCCAGAAGAGATTAAACAGCGTCAGCAATCGGCCCTACAGTCATGGGGAGATCAGCTCCATCACGATATTTACTGGCATAAATATCTTCAGTTTATCTTTTTCGAACAATGGAACAATCTAAAACAATACGCTCACCACAACAACATCCTGCTCTTTGGCGATCTGCCAATTTTTGTTGCCGAAGACTCAGCTGATGTTTGGGCCAATCGCGAGCTTTTTTTTCTAGACGAGAACGATCAAGCAACACTTGTGGCTGGGGTTCCCCCCGACTATTTCAGTAAAACTGGGCAACGTTGGGGGAATCCACTCTATCGTTGGGACAGGATGGCAGAAAATAATTTTTCTTGGTGGCAAGCTCGTTTTCGTTGGAACCTTGAATTATTCGATCTGCTTCGTGTCGACCATTTTCGTGGGTTTTCAGCCTGCTGGGCGATTCCTTCCGCCGAAACAACAGCTGAAAATGGTTCATGGCTTGACGCACCGGGTGAAGAACTCTTCTCACAGCTCCGAGAAGAACTCGGGGCCCTTCCCATTATCGCCGAAGATTTGGGAATTATTACTCCAGATGTTGAAAAGTTACGCGATCAATTTGGCTTTCCCGGGATGAAGATTCTTCAGTTTGCTTTTGATTCAGGTCCAGATAACCCTTACCTGCCAGCGAACCATTCAGAAAACTCTGTTATTTACACCGGGACACATGACAACAACACCAGCCTTGGGTGGTGGCGTTCTCTGAGCACCGAATCAAAGCAAAAGGTCAGGGATGCTCTGCATAACCCGTGCAAAAACATGCCATGGCCACTGATTGAAACAACTTTGTCCAGCATTGCTAAGTTAGCAATCGTCCCCTTACAGGATATTCTTGCTCTCCCCTCAGCTCACCGCATGAATGTCCCGGGAACAGCAACGGGTAATTGGCAATGGCGCTTTGACAAAGACGCTCTTTCACCCGAAATCATTGAGAAATTAAAAACCATATCACATCTGTACGGACGCAATCTGTGCAATCCCACAGAAATTTAAGCTGAAGCTCAATCCTCTTGTCTGAATTTCAAAACCCGTGCTAGTTTACAAAATTACAAATCGAGTCATAAATAGCTTTCGGTGAGACGTAGTCAAATCAACCTCTCCGACAACATCAATATCTGGAGGAAAACAGTGAAAAAACTTACTATTTTAATCATCTTGATTTTTACAATTGCCCCGTTGGTCGCCTGCAGTCAAAAAGAAGAGCCGGCGCAACCCGCAGCACAGACAACACCAGCTCCAGCACCTGAGCCTACGGACTCAAGTCCAGAACCAGCACCTGCAGCTGCTCCTGCTGGAATTTCAGGAAACGTTGTCGAAACGATGAATGCTGCTGGATATACCTATGTTTATGTTGATAACGGAACTGAAAAAGTCTGGGCAGCTGCTCCTGAGTTTTCGGTTGAAGTTGGCGACGAAGTTATGGTTCCAGAAGGTATGGCCATGCACAACTACCATAGCCAGACCCTAGAGCGCGATTTTGATGTCGTCTATTTTGTTGAATCAGTTCTGAATGCCAGTAACCCATCAATGGGCGGATCTGGCATGGGAATGATGGGAGCAGCAGGGAATGCCGGCGACATGCAAATGCCTGAAGGACACCCTTCTATTAGCGGAGAAGCTGCCCCAGCAGAAGTTGACTTGACAAACATTGAAAAAGCGACCGAAGGATTAACCGTTGGTGAGATTTATGCTGACAAAGAGAATCTTTCTGGAAAGCCTGTCACATTGCGCGGCAAGGTTGTCAAATTCAGCCCTCAAATTATGGGAACAAACTGGATTCACCTTCAAGATGGAAGTGGTGATCAAGCTGCAAAAACTCATGACCTGACGATTACCAGCAGTGTTCAAGTTGCTGTTGGAGACACTATTGTTGCCAGTGGAACGCTGACTCTCGATAAAGACTTTGGTTACGGTTACAAATATGATCTAATTATGGAAGATGCGACTGTTACAGTCGAATAACAATTCCCCTTCCAGCTTAATTTCTCAAAAAAGGCCTCTGATGTTTTCAGAGGCCTTTTTTTGTGCTCACCCTCTAAACATTATTAAATTTAAATTATTAATTGACAATAAATACAAACTAATCTACATTGTACCATGTAATTATTCTTATTTTCAGAGGGGGATTTCTATAGCAGAATAGCTACATATGTTTATCAACTCCCCAAAGTACACAACTAAAACAGCAATAACAATGAGGGTCCTATGAGTTTCGGAAATTTAAAAATCAGTACTAAAATTTATCTAGTTATCGCGATGATCATTCTGATCTTCACCTTAGCAATCAGTTGGGTTTACACCGGCTACCGAAGCCAAATTTATGCAACTGCCGAACTAAAGCTTCAGGCGGCCACAGGAACCGCTGTCGGGATTGTTGATCATTTCAGCAATCTCGTCGTTGATGGTTCAATGACGACAGAACAAGCCCAGTCATTTGCTAAAGGCACAATCAAAGACTTGCGTCTCTCAGAGGGAAAACTCTATTTTTGGATCAATGATACTCAGCCTAAAATGATTATGCATCCAATAAAACCGGCACTAGATGGGAAAGACCTATCTAAATCTGCTGATCCAAATGGCAAACATTTGTTTATTGAGATGGTCAAAGAAACTCAAAAAACAGGATCAGGATTTGTCAATTACATGTGGGCAAAACCTGGCAAAGAGACACCACAGCCAAAGCTCTCGTTTGTTAAAAGAAGTAAAAATTGGAATTGGATTATTGGTTGCGGTGTTTATATTGATGACCTAGAAGCAAAAATCAACAAAGCTTTTTATACTATCCTGATTATTGTTTTACTAACCATCTTCATCTCTGGCGTTATTGCGTATTTACTCTCTCGCTCAATTGCCGGCCCAATGAGACAAGCAGTCAACATGTTTGGAGAAGTAGAGAAAGGACATCTGTCTGGTCGTCTCAACTTTACTAGAAGTGATGAAGTGGGTCAGATGACACAAGCCATGGATAGATTTGCCGATGACATGCAGCATGAAGTGATTGGTTCATTACAAAAACTATCTGACGGCAATTTAAATATGAACCTTGTTGCACGAGACAGTCAGGACGAAATTCGTGGTGCCTTTAACAAGCTGGAAGACGATCTCAATGAAGTAATGGCAGCAATTCAGAATGCTGGACAGCAAATAACGGCAAATAGTTCAAGTGTCAGCGATTTTTCACAGTCACTATCACATAGCGCAACGACATCCGCTGCCTCACTAGAAGAGATATCTTCGTCCTTGAGTGAGTTGTCTAGTCAAACTAAACACAATGCTGAAAATGCAAACCAAGTGAATACTCTATCCAGTGAAGCGAAACAAGCAACAGAAGAAGGTAAAGCGAGGATGGCACAGATGATCTCTGCTATGGGCGAGATCAGTGAAGCAGGACAAAGCATTAACAAAATCATCAAAGTTATTGATGAAATTGCCTTCCAGACCAACCTTCTGGCCCTTAATGCTGCTGTTGAAGCGGCACGTGCTGGACAACACGGGAAAGGCTTTGCGGTCGTAGCAGAAGAAGTTCGTAACCTTGCAGCGCGTAGCGCAAAGGCCGCCAGTGAAACAGCTCAGCTAATTGAAGGCTCTGTCGAAAAAACCAGTAATGGATCAAGAATCGCGAATCAAACGGCTGAATCACTTGAAACTATTATTGGTGGCGTTTCAAAGGTTTCAGACCTCGCCGAAGAAATTGCATCAGCATCCAATGAACAAGCCTCTGGCATTGGTCAAATCAATCAGGGGCTTGGTCAGATCGATCAAGCAATTCAACAGAACACAGCAACAGCGGAAGAAAGTGCAGCAGCCGCTGAAGAGTTATCCAGTCAAGCGGCTGAACTTCTCAATATGCTAAAGCGCTTTCAGCTAAAGGGAAATCATCAGCAGCAAGCAAATTACCAACCGCAAAACGCTTCTTACACACCGGCAGCTCAAAACGCTCCTATGAACAATAATGAGTGGGGTGGCGTTGCTGCACAACAAGCGATCGCTTTAGATGATGATGAATTTGGCAAGTTCTAACTCATTGCCCAATTAATTAAAAAAAGAAGCCCGATTATCTCACCAATAATTGGGCTTCTTTAATTATACCGAAGCGGAATCTCTGTAACTCCAAAATGAAACATTCCCCAAAGAGGAACTTTGACCCTTAATTCTTCAATGCGCTATAAATTTCATCTGCCAAACGAGCAGGCAGCCCTGGCATTTTCTGTATGTCCTCAAGAGATGCCGCTCGTATTTTTTTCAAACTTCCAAAATATTTCAATAAGGCTTTTCTTCGAGCTGGCCCGACACCGGGGATGTCTTCTAGAGACGAACGCAATGTTGCCTTATTGCGAATTTTACGGTGATAAGTGATAGCAAATCGATGAGCTTCATCACGCAAACGCTCAAGCAGAAATAAAGCCGCCGAACCATGTCGAAAGCTGATCGGGTTTTTTCTACCGGGGAGAAAGAAACGTTCTTCACTCCGCTCGACAACTTTCCCATGGACATTTGCAAAAACCCGACTTTTGGCAATACCAACAGCCCCAATTTTCCCTCCCAGTCCAAAATCATTAAGGACATGTGTCAAAACTCCAAGTTGTCCTTTTCCACCATCAATCAAAATCATCTGCGGAAGACAACCATCACTGATGCCGCGCTCCAAACGTCTATGCAAGACTTCACGCAGAGAGGCGTAATCATCTGCACCCTCAACCGTTTTAATCTTAAAGCGCCGATACTCAGCTTTAGCCGGCTCACCTTTGAGTAACACAACCATACTGCCAACCGATTGGTTTCCTTGAACATTTGAGATATCGTAACATTCAATTCGCTCGGGGAAACTGGGCACTTGAAACTTTGTCCGCAATTCATCCAGAACCTGTTCTCGAGCCTTTTGGCGCTGCCCGCGCTGACGATAGGATTCCACCGCATTTTTTTGAGCCATCAAGCAGAGACGTTTCTTTTCTCCCCGTTGTGGAGTTGTCAAAAAAACTTTTTTGCCCCGCTTCTCACTCAGCCACTCTCCAAGAAGGTCGGCACTTTCCAAAGGAAAAGGAAGCAATAACTGATCAGGAAGAATGACTTGCCCCGAGTAATATTCCTGGAGGAATGCACTGAGCAACTCGGTTAGATCAAGCTTCCATTCCAAAGGGTAACTCCGCCGCCCAATCAATCGACCCTGTCGAACAAAGAGGATTGTGACCTCGACCTCCCCTCCATCCTGGTGCAAACCAATCACATCCTGATTACCACCGCCATATTCGGTTACTTTTTGCCTTTCAACACTTCTTTCAATCGATAAAATCTGATCCCGTAGTCGAGCTGCTTCCTCAAAGAGCATTCCCTCTGAAGCCTCGGTCATCCGTTGCTGAAGTCGCTCAACAACTTCGGATTCCCGCCCTTCAAGCAACTGAATCACCCCATCGACTAGTTTTCTGTAATCGGGCTGACTAATCTTGCCATGGCAAGGAGCACTGCATTGTCCTATCTGATGAAAGAGACAGGGTCTTCCCCGCTTACTGCAGCGTTCGATTGAAGAATGGCGCAGTGGAAAAATTCGATAGATTTCTTTCAGAGTTTCACGGATTGCAGATGCAGAGGAATAGGGACCAAAATAGTGAGCGCCATCATTCTTAACTTGTCTCACCACTTGCATCAGAGGAAAAGGATCATTGAGGTCGATCCGCACTGAAACGTAGGTTTTATCGTCCCGAAGATCTATATTGTAGTGGGGACGGTGTTTCTTTATCAGGGTATTTTCGAGCAGTAAGGCTTCTTTTTCCGTATCAGTAATGATGGTCTCTATGCGCTGCACCTTTTCCATCAAAAGAGGGATGTGAAGCCGACCATCACCCCCTGCTGAAAAGTAGCTACGCAATCGATGACGTAATAATTTGGCTTTTCCGACGTAAAGAACTTCGTCATTTTCACCAAACATCTGGTAGACCCCAGGTGCCAGAGGGTATTTTTTTAAATCAATATCAATCATCGCTACAGCATAATAAAGAATCGAAGTTGAATAAAGTGCTGTTTGTCTTTCACTGTTTTTATCTGGTACTCACTGAAGTTATTGGTATAATACCAGCTTATTACTGGCAGGCTGGAATATTCTTCGCAGGAAGAGAGGTTGACGACTTTCTCGGTTCATATGGGAGAAGTCTCGACCATCACACACCCTGCCAAAACAATTTCCCAAAAGGTAAAATAGTGAATCCATTTTGGAGTAACATTTTCCGTGGTGACGGGCACAAACAAACCCTGCCCTACTTCCTCGGAACTTTGCCGATGTTCAAAAAATTGGACGACCGGGAACTAGCATTTCTCGAAAACATTGTCCATGTCCGAAACTACGGAACCGATGAGGTTGTCTTCGGGGAAGGAGATGTCGGGTCTGGTATGTATTGTATCCGCACCGGACAAGTCCAAATTTACAAACTTGACGAACATGGGAATGAAATTGAGCAAGCGGTCCTGGAAGCAGGAGACTTTTTCGGTGAAATTGCTTTAACAGCATCACGCCCCCGCTGTGCTGCAGCTCGGACGACAGAGCCGACCGTTCTGATCGGTTTATTCCGCTCTGACATGATAGAAGCGGTTCGTCGCCATCCCGTTCCTTCGTCAAAAATCATGTTAGGACTAAACCGCGTCATCAGTGATCGACTGCTGCAATGCAACCTGCAGATGGAAGTTTTAAAAAAACAGTTGGCGGCACTACAGAAAAAACAGTCCGATGAATAGTTCTAGCGGCATGAGTCGTGCGCAAGTCGCCGTCCTATATCTTGTTTTGACGACTGCTATTGCATCTGGAATCGTCATCTATTCCTCTGCGTCAACGGTGACCGCACTTTTTAAAACAGCAACCACCGGTCTTTTTCTCCCCCTGCTACTTTCTTTAATTGTGTCATTCCTTCTTGACCCTGCGGTTCAATTCTTTGAAGGACAGAAGATCAACCGGACGTTAAGCATCTTTATTGTCTATATCCTGATGTTCTCACTTTTCTTCTTATTCTTACTGATTGTCGGTCCCCCCAACTGGGAAGGGATGATCAATGCTTTAAAAGCTGACTTCCCCCGCTATATCAGTCGAGCGATAGAATGGTTGAGTGGGCTATTGGCCGTGGCGCAACAGCACTTTCCCTTTATCACAAACTATGACCTTTCTGAGCGCCTAAGGGCAACGTCACAAACATTTTTCGGCGTAGTTTTGATGCAAACCCCACGCTCAGCAATCAAGATCGGGAGCCTTCTCCTACTGGTTCCCCTCTTTTCATTCTTTTTTCTCCGCGACAGTCGCCGCATCATGCGGAGCTTGATTTCCTTAACCCCCAATCGATATTTTGAGATGGTTCTGGATATTTATGCTCACGTCAGTTGGCAATTATCCCACTTTATCCGAGGAAGAATCCTCGAAGCATTGATCATCGGCATCGTCGTTTGGATTGGATTATCCCTCACGGATATTCGGTATGCTCCAATTCTGGCGGTTATTGCTGGAGCGACAAACCTGGTCCCTTACATCGGTCCGCTGATCGGCATGATCCCCGGGCTAGTTATTGCATTGGTCGACTTAGGGATGGGGGGGCAATTCTGGTGGATTCTTTGTGTCTATGTTCTCATTGCTCAGATTATTCTCGACAATTTCATCCTCATTCCAATTCTCATCTCCAAAGTTTCTAACCTCCACCCTCTGTGGGTCATACTCGCAATTATTATGGGGGGGAAACTTTACGGAGTCATGGGAATGATTATTGGTGTTCCGATTGCCAGTATCATCAATATTATTTTCATCGAAATCCACCAATATCGCAGAAGTTTTAATCTTTATAATCGCTATTTCACTAACCGTGGAAAACTGTTGTGACAACCTCCAACTAAAAAAGGCAGGGGCGTGATGATCACGCCCCTGCCTCAAATAAAAACAGATCAAAACATCTTTTTCATGTTCGCCTTTCAAGAAAAATCCGAACTCCAAAAGACACCAAAACAACCCCGGTCACGCCTTCAAGCAAACGCCCCAAAACACCACCACTGAACCAACCCTTAACACGACAAACCAGAAGAGTTAACACTCCCTGATAAATCATCGCTATCGCAAAATGGACCGCAGCCATAAATAAAGATTGGAGAAGCGGTGACCTGTTCGGATCGATAAACTGGGGCAAAAAAGCCATGTAAAAAAACAAAGCCTTAGGGTTAAAAACGTTACAGATAAACCCCTCACGTAAAGAGCGAGACAAGTGAAAACAGCGGCCAGAAGATGTGGGCAGATCATATACGACAGGGGAATGGCCGCGAACCGATTGCCAAAGACTACAGCCCCCCAACCACAACAGATACCCTCCACCAATCAACTTGAGTGCGTTAAAAGCAACCGCAGATTGAAGCATTAACGCAGAAATTCCAAATGCAGAAATCAAAGCATGGACAAACAAACCAAGGCAGATTCCAGTGCTGGTCGACACGCCATCTTTCCACCCACCCCGTGAGGAGTTTTTGACAACCAACAGCGAATCGACTCCCGGAAAAAACGTGAGCAGAGTTATCGCAATAAAAAATGTCCAGAATTGATCAATCATAACGGTTCGATATCAACCTACGTTAGAGTGTTAACAAATAAAAGAAGCGAAGATTTTCTTAAAAAAACGAGACATTACGCACTACCAAGCTCACGAGACCGAGCAGCAGAGGTCGCAACCGCTTCCATCAAAGTTGTCCGCAAACCATTCTTTTCCAAAGTACTGACGCCAGCAATGGCAGTCCCCCCCGGAGAACAGACTTGATCACGCAGTATTGCAGGGTGTTCGCCAGTTTCACGAACCATTAATGCAGCACCAACGACGGTTTGTACGGCTAAAGCATGAGCGATATCGCGGCGTAGCCCTTCACGCACTCCACCATCGGCCAGAGCCTCAATAACAGTATAGATATAAGCCGGGCCAGAGCCGGACAGGCCAGTTGCAGCATCCATTTGACGTTCATCAATCAATTGAACAAGGCCAACAGATTCCAGCAATTGCTTAACCACATTCAAGTCTTCTTGACTGGAATACCGACCTCGACAAATGGTGCTAGCACCCTCTCCAACCAATGCTGGAGTGTTTGGCATAACCCGCACAACTCGCGGATCACCCTGGAAATATTTCTCTATCGATGCCGAGGGCACACCCGCCAGAATGGAAACAATCAGCTTCTCATTGCGGTAAGCACCAGCGACCTCTTCCAAAACCTCACCAACAATCTGCGGCTTAATCGACAAAACAATAATGTCACAATCCTCCATTAAGGCGAAATTGCTGTCGGCTAATTCAATATTGAACTCCTCAACGAGATGTTGCCGGCGCAAGTCACTTGGTTCCGAGGCCATAATCCTGTCAGCAGGAAAAGATCCGGCCAGAAGACCCTTAATTAAGGCTTCAGCCATATTGCCACCACCGATAAAACCAATTTTTTGAGCATTCGTCATGAGAAACCCCTTTTTTCTTTATGAAGCAATCCAGTTATAATGATCTTAGAAAAAATGATATACGAAACTATCAAGCTTGATTTGTTTAGCACAGCGGGGTAAAAATTTCACCAGCAGAAGGTGAAATGGCTAAGATTTACAACATATCAGGACAGATGAGGGATGATCATGGATCTCTGGTACACAGAAAAGCATAGTGACAATGCCGGCATAACGATGAAAACCACCCAAACCCTCTTCTCAGGGAAAAGCAAGTATCAGCAACTTGATATTGTTGAAACACTCGAGTTTGGTCGAATGATGCTCCTTGACGGGTTAGTCATGGTCACTGAACGAGACGAGTTCATTTATCACGATATGATCGTTCATCCAGCTTTATTTACTCACCCCAACCCAAAAAAAGTTTTGGTTATCGGAGGCGGAGACGGGGGTACAATTCGAGAAATCATGAAGCACGAGCGGGTAGAGCATGCGGTTCTGTGTGAAATTGATAGCCTTGTAATAGAAAAATCGATCGATCTTCTTCCATCAATGGCTTGTGAAATTGATGGGAATAATCCCCGAGTCACATTACATGTCGATGATGGTTTGGCCTATATTCGGGAGCATCAGAATGAATTTGACATTATTCTCGTCGATTCGACTGACCCGATTGGCCCAGCCGTCGGTCTTTTTGAGGAAAACTTTTATCAACTTGTTTTCTCTGCATTAAAAGATGATGGGATCATGATTGCACAAAGTGAATCGCCCTTTTATCATGCAGAAATTCAGAAAAGCATGTATCGAAATTTACGCGCGGTATTTCCCATTGTAGAAATGTATCAAGCCTTTATTCCAACTTATCCAAGTGGTTTTTGGAGTTTTGCCTTTGCCAGTAAAACATACCACCCCATCCGCGATTTCGACCAAAACCGTGCTGCCAGTCGGAAATTCCATACCAGATATTATAATGAAGATCTTCATCGGGGAGCGTTTATGTTACCAACTTTTGCCCGCGAAAATATTGCCGAATGACATCTCAAGCAAAGAATAACTGGTCGATTAATGATTCTATAGACCTCTATGGAATCAAGAAATGGGGGCAGGGAAACTTTTCTGTTTCTGATACAGGTGATGCGACAATTACAATTCCCTTCCCCGAAGGAAATGTCTCTGTTCCACTGATAGACATCGTCAACGGAGCACGGGGTCGCGATTATGCATTACCTCTATTGCTCAGAGTTGAAAACTTTCTTGATGCACAGATCACTCTGATCAATGAAACATTCCGCCAAGCGATAAAAACAGCTGATTATCACGGGAGCTACACAGGCGTTTTCCCCGTCAAAGTGAATCAGCAGTGTGCCGTTATTGAAGAAATCTCTCGTTTCGGGGTAAAGTATGGACATGGCCTTGAAGCAGGAAGCAAGGCAGAACTGCTTCTTTGTCTAGCCAATTTACACACCAATGGTCTTCTGATTTGCAATGGGTACAAAGATCAAGACTATATCGATCTCGGCTTGTGGGCAACAAAGCTAGGATATCGCTGTTTTTTTGTCATTGAATCTCCATCAGAACTCCCGCTGATCATAGAACGAAGTCGATTACTCAAGATCAAGCCTTTGATCGGTCTGCGGATTAAAATTTCGGCACAAGTCAGTGGCCTCTGGACGGAAACAAGTGGAGACCGTAGCAGTTTTGGTCTCAGCACCGCTCAGCTCATCGCAATAATCGATCAGCTCCGAGATCAAAAAATGATCGACTCCCTGCAGCTACTGCATTGTCACCTGGGATCTCAAATTCCAGATATTAACGAGATCAAAGTTGGAGTTCGTGAAGCCAGCCGTTTCTACGCAGACTTAGCTGACGAGGGGATTCCTCTCAAATACCTTGATCTGGGAGGTGGGCTTGCTGTCGACTATATCGGCAATCAGTCAGATCACAGTCAATCCTGCAACTATAATTTAAGTGATTATTGCGAAGCCTTAGTGACCACGATCAAAGAGACTCTCGCACCACAGGGCATTGAACACCCAACCATCATGACAGAATCTGGGCGTTTCACCGTAGCCCACACCTCGATTCTCCTTTTTGATGTCCTTGATGTTATGCGCTATGAGCCAATTTCTATCCCGGAGACGCTTCCTCAAAACCTTCACCCTCTCGTAGAGAAACAATATCAACTGTTTCGGCAGATAAAGGAAACTGAATTTACAAACGTTTATCCTCTCGCCATCGACACACGGGACCAAATTAGAGAACTTTTCAGGCTTGGAACGATAAGCACTCGCGAGCGAGCACTTGCTGAAAATCTTTTTCTCGGCATTGCAAAAAAATTGATATCAATTCTCGACGGACAAAAGGACGTTCCGCTTTCGGTACTTAAACTAAAGCAGAACTTTGCTGATATCTATTATGGAAACTTCAGTGTTTTTCAATCACTCCCTGACACTTGGGCGATTGGACAGGTATTTCCAGTGATGCCGATTCATCGGCTTGACGAATATCCAGAACGAAACGCCAGCATCTCAGACCTCACATGTGATTGTGATGGCAAACTTGACCACTTTATTCTCTCAGGAGGTGAAAGCAGCACTCTTCCTTTGCACCCCTTTAAAGAGCAAGAGAATTATATTCTTGGGGTCTTTCTGATGGGAGCCTACCAGGAAACTCTTGGCGATCTGCACAACCTGTTTGGCGATACCAATGTTATCAGTGTTAGGATTAATAGTGACGCAAGTTTTGATGTCATTAAAGAACAGTCAGGCGACACGATCTCTGAAGTTTTGCAGATGTTGGAATATAATCCATCCTCTTTTTTTAACGATTTTCGTGACAAAATTGAAGGTGCTGTAAAAAATCAGAAAATCACGATCAACGACCGTCAGAAAATTTTAAATCTATTTTCTGAACGGCTCAATGACCAGACCTATTTCAATAAAGCTCAGGAGATATAAAATGACAATTGAGGAACTTTCCAGATTTGATGGACGTGAAGGTCGAGCGGCCTATGTCGCAGTTAACCACATAGTTTACGATCTCACTTCCAGCCCACGCTGGAAGGATGGACAACATGAAGGGGCACATCAGGCAGGGTGCGATCTCACCGAAGAGTTAAAATCTGCTCCGCACGTTAAAACTGTCATTGAGCAATTTCCAATTGTAGGAAAAATTGAAAAACGGGGAACAAAAAAAAAGGAAGCTAGCGGGATATCACTGCTATCAATCATCATTATTGCTTTTGTGGTGCTATTGATGCTTGCAACATATATGGTTTAGGACACAATCCGTTTTCTGCTTAACCCGCAGAAAGTATTTCTTCGATCACGCGAGGCAAGCATTCACAAACGGTTGTCTTAGCTTGCACAGCGCGAATATTCGTCTTTTCCATCCCCTCTTCTTGCATTGTTAACATATGCCCAGAACAGAGGATAATGGGAGTATCCGGAGAAATACAAAATATTTCTTGCGCCAACTCCAACCCATTCATTTTCGGCATCGTGACATCTGTGATGACGATATCAAAGCAAGGTTCTTTTTGTCGAAATAGCGTCAGAGCCTCTTCGCCATCGAAAGCACACGTGACTCGATAACCAAAATCACCCAACAGATCCGCCCCGAGCAAGGCAAGACTTTCTTCATCGTCGACAAAAAGAATCTCTTTGATCACCTGAGAACATCGCTCGTCAGACATATTAATCACCTAATCCGATTCAGTCTGTTTCAACAATACCCGGATATCACATTTGAAATGGATCAAGAAGAAAATTCCGGTATCAGTACCAGCACAACCCCTTGTATCTGGTTATCATGCAAACGCCTAACCTCACCTCGGAACCTTTGATGATTCACCTCAATAGAGGCACACGGCAATCGTTCAGTTTTAAGTCGGTCAATCAATTCATTGAGCTCAGAACTTAACACATCCGTTCGACCACTCCCAAGAGGACCAATCCCACCATGGGGAAACAAATCACGGGCGTACTCATTACATTGAACTATCATCTCTTCCGGATCAATTCCAATAACAACAACCGGCAAAACATCCAGGACCCCCTGCGAAACTTGTAGGATTCGATTCCTAATATCTAACGCTTCTGTCCGTTTTATAACCTGGTCTTCCAGATTTTTGTTAACTTCCTGCAATTCAGAATTTTTCTTCTGTAGTTGATCATTCAGTTTTCGATTTTCCCACTGTAATGCTTGATAGTCTAACGCTAATGAAACGGCCGATATCAATTCTTCATCATCCCATGACTTGGGGATAACTTTATAGATCTGACCTAAATGGATCGCCTCAACAACCGCAGCAGTATCCGCATAATTCGACAAGAGAATCCGCATCGTTTCCGACCACTTATCACAAACCTGACGTAAAAAATCGACTCCTGTCATATCCGGCATCCGGTCATCGGAAATAACTATACGTACATCACCCTCATTTTCAAGAATCTCTAAACCTTTAGTCCCAGATTCAGTGACAAAAACTATATATTTTTCTTTATCTACAAACAAACCACTGAGAGACTTCAGAATGCTTCTTTTGTTATCGACACAGAGTATTTTTATCATACCTGACATTTAGCTATTCCTATTGAGATCTAAAGTCCCTCGCTTGTAAACGAGAATCCCTTATGCGTTAAATCATACGTAGCCTTAGCCACGGACTATTAAGAAAAGACACATTAGCATATATTTTTATTAGTAAACAGCAATTTCCTCCTAAAATCATACAAAACAAGATTAATGCTTGCTATATTGGACAAGAATTAATAAACTCAAACATAGAACAAGTATTTCACCTACACATATCAGTGGTCTGGAGGCTGATTCCATGGCAAGAATGGTAGAAAACCCTGATCTCGCGTTTCGCCTGGCCCGTGCAATTGTATCCGACATTGCCCTCTATAATCAGGACAAAGTTTCAGAGGGGATCAAGAGTGACAGTATTTTTGAATTACTCGATGAAGAGCTAGAAGAAGGGCGTGAACACTTTTTTACGCGCGTGTCTCCCGAAATGAAAAATCGCGATCACCTCTACGAGCGAGCAATTGTCGACATTATGATCAAACAAGCAGGAAAGATCGAAAGTCAGATCTGGTAAATGAAATCAAACCAACACCTGCTCTTTCCTGAAGATCGCCAAACAGAACGCCTCGATACTTTTCTTGCTGAAGCATTGCCTGATATTAGCCGTTCACAATTGAAAAAACTGATAGAATGTGGACAGATCACCATCAATGGCATGCCCACGAAAGCCAGTCATAAACTAAAGGGTGGAGAATTAATACGCGTCACCCTCCCTGAAGCAGAGCCAACCAAAGCACTAGCAGAAGACATCCCTCTGCATATCCTTTATGAAGATCAAGATGTCATTGTCGTTGACAAGCCAGCTGGTATGGTTGTACATCCCGCCGCCGGGCATTCTCGCGGCACCCTTGTGAACGCCTTGCTCCACCATTGTACCGATCTCGCAGGAATTGGCGGCGAACTTCGTCCAGGAATCGTACACAGAATCGATAAGGACACCTCAGGGGTTCTTGTTGTGACAAAAAATGATCAAAGCCATCAATCCCTCTCAGCACAATTCAAGGATCACTCCATTAACAGGTGCTATATCGCATTGATCCACGGGACTCTAGACACAAAATCAGGATCAATAGACCAACCGATTGGTCGTCATCCAACACAACGCAAAAAAATGAGTGGAAAATCAAGAAACGGAAAACGGGCAGTCACCCACTGGAAAACCCTCAAACAATACAATACCAACAGAATGAGCCTTGTGGAATTACAGCTCGAAACAGGAAGGACCCATCAAATCAGGGTCCATTTTTCAGAAATCAACTGTCCCCTTCTCTCCGATCCTCTCTATGGAAATCGATCTCGAACAACAGCGATTAAAGATATGGAATTGCGTCGCTTGATCGATCAATTGCCCGGACAAGCTCTCCATGCACAAAAACTTGGATTTATTCATCCAACAAGTGGAAAATATCTGGAACTTTTCAGCGAAATGCCTGACACTCTCAAAAATATCATCGATTACTTAGATCAAACATCTTAATCATATTGATGGCAGGAAAAGAATCGTTCTCTCTGCCATCAACAATGGAGTTCTTCATGAAGCTTGTCCGCAAAGGAAAAATCTCATATCTACAACCAGAACAACTTCCCCACCATGTGGTTGCAGGGTTCAGTACACGTAATGGCGGGGTCAGTCGTCCGCCCTATAATTCTTTAAACTTAGGACTGGGAACAGACGATCAATTAGCCAGTGTCGAAGGGAACCGGGCGGCATTTACTCGTGCATTTGACCTGTCTCCGGCCCAACTCTTGACGGTCAAACAGGATCATGGTGAAAATATCCTCTTGATAGATGAGCAAAACCCGGACCTAAGCCATTTTCTAACCGTTGAAGTTGATGCAATCATAACCAACCAACCAGATATCATGATAGGAGTTCTAACGGCTGATTGCTTCCCTCTTTTGATCTGGCACGATAAACAAAAAGTCATCGCCGTCATCCATGCAGGCTGGCGAGGAGCGGCAAGTGGATTAATTGACAAAACACTTCAGTCGATTCACAACCACTTTGGCCTTCCAGCAAGTGAACTTCATGCAGCCGTTGGACCTGGGATCGGGGCGCACGATTACGAGGTTGATCGTCCAGTACGCGATGCGTTCAGACAAGGAACGGGTTTTTGGAATGACACCTCTAAAGAAACAAGACTCGGCCACTGGCTCTTGGATATTCCTTTGAGTTGCCAACTTCAACTCGAAAAGGCGGGGTTAAAACCACAAAACATTCAGATCACCAAAGAATGTACTTGTTGCCATCCAGAGTTGTTCTTCTCGCATCGAAGAGACAATGGGGTCACTGGCAGACAATTAAATTTCATGCAATTAACTAAATAACTGGGATTTTTTTAAAAGTTTTTCAAGATTTGAGGCAAAAATCAGATTTTTGTCAGATAGAATCGTTATACTCCCTCTAGATTTAATCAATTGCCTGTCTTTTAAACAAACAGGTTCCGGAGGGGGGAAGCCCCCATCGCCCACAGGGCGATGGGGGCTTTCGTATTTTAGGGCCCCTGCTATTTTCGCCAGAACGATGGAAAAAACAAAACTAGAACGGTAAAAAGTTCAAGTCTCCCCATCAACATACAGACGATCAGAACAGATTTACCAAACCCGGGGACATGAGAAAAATTATCAACGGGTCCAACACTTCCTAGACCAGGACCAATATTTGACAAACAAGCGACAACCGCGCCTCCTGATGAAACCAGATCCATCCCACTGGCTGCAACGAGAAGAGATCCCACCACAAAAACACCAATAAACAACGCGAAAAAGCCCAATATTGATTGCAGGACATCTTTATCAACTGGACGGTTTCCAAGCTTAACCAAGCGAATCGCCCGAGGATGAATCAAACGAAACACCTGCACCTGTGCGTGCTTGAACAATAGGAGAATTCGGGCAACTTTCATTCCACCACCAGTGGAACCAGCACACCCGCCAATGAACATCAACAAAACCAGAAGATATTGCGGCAGAACCGGCCACAGTTCAAAATCAGCCGTACCAAAACCAGTTGTCGTAATGATGGAAGACACTTGAAAAATGGAATAACGGAAGTTGTCACCAAAACTGTGATAAAGGCCAGCCGACCAGTTAAAAATCATGATGATCACTGTTGCAACTAGAATAATCCCTAGATAAACACGAAGCTCTTCACTACGGAAAAATTCACGTGCCTTGCCACGCAAAACTTGAAAATGGAGAGCAAAGTTGACCCCAGCAAGAATCATAAACAGTGTGATGACGCCATCAATATAGCTGCTATCATAAGCAGCAATTGAAGTATTGCGGGTTGAAAAACCACCGGTTGCCAGAGTTGCAAATGAATGACAGAGGGCATCAAAAAAGCTCATTCCACCAAACATCAATAGAACGGCTTCAACCATGGTCAATAAAAAGTAGACACCCCAAAGCATTTTCGCAGTGTCCTGAATTCTTGGCTTCAAACGATCAGCCGTCGGCCCTGGCACCTCAGCCTTAAACAGCTGCATCCCGCCGACCCCCAACATCGGCAAAATGGCGAGAGATAAAACAATGATTCCCATTCCGCCGAGCCAGTGAGTCAAAGACCGCCAGAAGAGTAAACTTTGTGGCAGTGCTTCGATATCGGTCAGGATTGTTGAACCAGTGGTCGTAAACCCACTCATCGTCTCAAATACAGCATCCAGAGGGGAAGTGATCGCTCCGGCAAAAAGGTAGGGCAGTGCACCAAATACCGCAAATACCGTCCAACCAAAGGTGACAACGGCAAACCCTTCCCTAACCGTCAGTTCCTTTGGGCTTTTACAGTAGCGGAACAATAATCCACCAACAACAAAGCAGATGACAGCAGAAATGAGAAATGCAGGCCAAGCTCCATCATCGTAATAGATTGAAAAGGGAAGCGGGGCAAAAAGAGATCCCCCCAAAAACAGCAGGAGGGCTCCAAGAATACGTAGCGTCAGGATAAGATTCATTCAGGCAAAAAACCTTTCGACTTTCTGCAATGCTTCCGGGAGAGTAAAGACAACCACCCGATCCCCCTCTTTCAAGACACTTTCACCGGTAGGAATTTCATAAGTATCGCCACGCACAATTACACCGATGATCGCACCCCTGGGAAAATGGAGTGAATTCAACGGAGCATCCAGAAGACCACTCTCCTTGTTGATTTCCAGTTCTAGGACTTCAGAATTACTTCCCTCAACAGCGGTCAAAGAAATAATATCTCCACGACGAACAAATTTCAGGATCGCCCCAGCAGCAGCCAAGCGAGGTGAGATGCAGGCATCAATCCCCAGATCAGATGCCAATCCAATCAGTTCGGGTTGACTGACAAGGGCCATTGTTCTTCTCACCTTGTGCTGCCGAGCCAACAAACAGGTCAGAATATTCGTTTGATCGTTGTCGGTGACAGCAATGAAGACATCAGCTTCACCTAATCCTTCATCCACCAAAGTTTGAACGTCGAGACCTTCAGCATTGATAACAACCGTCTTGTTGAGTTGCTCAGCCAACTTGTAGCAGCGCTCCTCATCTCTCTCAATCAACTTGGTATGATAATGGAGCTTTTCCATATTCTGAGCCACCTGAAACCCAATGCGGCTACCACCCAGGATAAACGCTCTATGTGTCGGCTTTTCTTCTATTTGGTCTGACTGTAAGAGATAGTTGATCGCAGGAAGTTCCTGCTGGGGAGCAAAGATATAGATCCGATCACCCGCCTGGATTGTATCGTCACCACGGGGAATGATTGTCGTATCCCCTCGATTTATTGCAACAACAACAAAGCGGTACATCCCCCTCAGTTCGCCGAGCTCAGCCAAGGTTAAATCACAAAGAGGGCTCCCTTCTTCAATCCGATACCCCTGAAACAGAATCTGTCCATCGGCGAACTCAGCAACATCAAAAGCTTTGGAATTACAAGCCAGTTTGGAAAGTTCTTCGGCAACAGCATCTTCAGGATTAATCAGCAGATCAATACCCAACTTTTCTTTGGAAAGAACCGCTTTTTGACTGGTATATTCAATATTTTTAGTGCGCGCGATGAGTATTTCAACCTGATATTCACGCGCCAGAAGGCAAGCAAGAATATTGACTTCGTCCATGTTCGTCACGGCAATAAAGATATCGACATCCTTAACACCAGCTTGCTCGAGAGTTTCTGCACTGGCACCGTTACCAACAACACCCAAAACATTCAGGCGATCCTGAGCTCGCTCAACAACCGCTTCGTCGCGATCAACCAGAGTGACCTCATGCCCTTCGCGGGAGAGTCGATCGCATAAAAAGTAGCCGACCTGACCTGAACCAACGACAAGGATTTTCATAAGTTATCTCTTCCAAATAGGTAATTAATAGCAAACAACAACTTTGCAAGATCGCATAAATTACTAAATTGTGCAATAATACGTCTTAATTCAAGGAGACGTTGATGGACTGGGAAATCGATATTGATGAAGAGCAAATCCGCAAAGAACGGGGGAAAGCAAAGGAACTACGCAAACAAAACTGGTGGAAAAACCGCATTGCCAGAGGGGTTTGTCACTATTGCGAGAAAACCGTTCCTCCAAAAGAATTAACCCTTGACCACATTGTCCCTGTCGCCAGAGGGGGGCGATCAACAAAGGGGAATTGTGTTCCGGCGTGCAAAGATTGTAACAATCAGAAAAAAAACCTACTTCCCATGGAGTGGGACGACTATCTGCAACGACTGAATGAACAAACGTAACATCACAACAAAGTGTTACTAGGCGAGATAAGTCCTAGAATCTATTAGAATAAAGCCCTCATCCTTTTTCATCCATCCCCACCCCGGCGAGATTTTCGCCGCAATCAGGGCAACACCCATGACAATTCACGTGATGACTGCTGATTTCAAAGCCACCTCGACGAATCAAGACTTTGCCGCACGCTGAACAACACGTGTTTATCTCCTCGCCAAGATTTCCTAGATATACATGCTTAAGCCCAGCATTCCTTCCGATTTCTGCTGCTCGATTAAGCGTATCAGGTGGAGTTGGCGGTAGCTGTTGCAATTTGTACTGGGGAAAGAATCGACTGATATGCCAGGGAGTCTCCGTCCCCAATTCTGTGGCAATAAATTCTGCCATTTCCTGTAATTCTTGGGGGTCATCATTCACCCCAGGAATCACCAAAGTTGTCACTTCAAGCCAGACCCCATAAGCAGAAAGCTTTTTCAAGCTGTCGAGAACTGGCTGCAAAGTCGCTCCAGTATATTGACGGTAGGTTTCATCCCGAAAAGCTTTGAGATCAATGTTTGCTGCATCCAATACCGGTTGTAACAGCTCCAGCATCTGCGACGACATGTAGCCATTACTCACAAATACGTTGGCTAACCCAGCTTCCCGAGCTAGGCGAGCCGTGTCATAGCTGTATTCGAAAAATATCGTCGGCTCTGTGTAAGTGTAAGCAATAGAACGGCAGGAAGAATTCTGAGCAGCCATAACAATATCAGCAGGAGACAACTCATGCCCGGCAAGAAAATGCTGCTCCCTTGGCATTTGAGATATTTCCCAATTCTGGCACCAGTCACAGCGCAGATTACAACCCGGAGTCGCAATAGAAAACGAGCGACTTCCTGGGTAAAAATGATTGAGCGGCTTTTTTTCTATCGGATCCACATTTTGTGTTATCGACCTTCCATAAACAAGAGAATAAAGAAACCCACCTCGATTTTCCCGTACCTGACAGATCCCCCTTTGACCACTCGCAATGACACAAGAGTGGGCACAGAGCTGACAGTGCACCTGTCCTTTCTCCATTTTTTTATAAAGCAAAGCCTCTTTCATCACCAGTCCTCTATTCTCAAAAACTCCCTATCGAACCACTCAGGAAATTCTCAAAACCTTGGCCCCGCGGATTTTGCGGTTTTTAAGTTCCAGCAAAGCTCTGTTGGCATCTTCCAGTGGGAATTCTTCATAGGTAGGATGGATAGGAATATCAGCTGCCAGAGCAAGAAACTTTGACACATCATTTCGGGTCACATTGGCGACACTCTGAATATTTTTTTCCATCCAAAGGTCTCGGGGATAATCTATCCCTGCAAGCAGGTGACGATCACGATCCTCCTTACGAATCGCATTGACCACTAACCGCCCCCCAGGCTCCAGTTGCCTCATGGCTGCAACAACAGGGCGCCACGCAGGAGTGGTATCAATAATGGCCTCCATGAGTCCTGGGGCACTCTCCTCTGTGCTTCCTGCCCACGTCGCGCCAAGTTCCATAGCAAAGTGTTGTTCCTTTTCACTACGGGCAAAAACATAAACAGGAAGGTCTGGATACTGATGCCGAACTAACTTGAGGACCAAGTGTGCCGAGGCACCGAAGCCTGTTAGGCCTAGAGCACCTCCGGAATGAAGACGAGCCAAACTTAAAGAACGATATCCGATTGCGCCGGCACAAAGCAAAGGGGCTGCCTCAGCATCATTAACCGTATCAGGAAGGGGAAAGATGAAACCAGCGGGAACAACCATGTATTCGGCATAACCACCATCGGCATCTCGTCCCGTTGCTTTAAACTCAGGACAAAGGTTTTCCAAGCCCTGCTGGCACCAGCGACATTGACCACAGGCTGAATAAATCCAGGCGACACCGACCCGCTCCCCCATCTGCCTTTCATTAACACCGGTTCCAATTTTATCAATTTTGCCAACAGCCTGATGTCCAGGAATCATTGGATATCGTGGTGGTGGAGTCCGACCTTCGATTTCATCCAACTCCGTGTGACACACTCCACACACACTGACCTTGATGCGCACTTCTCCAATCCCAGGCTCTGGGACGGGATATTCAACCAACCGCAGTGGCGCATGTTCAACCTCAAGGTCGGATACTTTTTCCAGCAACATCGCTTTCATCATAGTTTTCATCGTATCACTGAATAATCATTTTTCAAGCAATTGACGGTACAGCTTCACATACTGAGAGGCCGAATTCCCCCAACTAAAATCAACAGCCATACCGCGTTTAACAACCTGCAGCCATCGCCGTCTCTGGCCATAGAGGGACAGTCCACGATCGATCGTTGCGAGTAATTGTCCGGCGTCGACATGATCAAAAACAAAACCATAACCATGCTTTGGTGAGGCATCCACATCTGTCACACTATCAGCCAGACCGCCAGTACGACGGACAACCGGAAGAGCGCCATATTTCAGGGCTATCATCTGAGTCAAACCGCATGGCTCATAGCGACTCGGGACAAGCAATAGATCCGCAGCGGCATACAAACGGTGAGACAATCCTTCATTGAAAGTCAGGTTAATCGATACCTGACCTAAATGCTTTCCCTGTTGCTCTTGCCAGAAAGACATTTGTTCCTCGCTTCCAGAGCCAAGAAGAACAAACTGCAGATTCCGCTCCAGCAGTTGCGGCCACATCGCTTCGATCAGATTGATCCCTTTTTGTGGATCAAGACGACTGACGACGACTACAAGGGCTTTACTGCTATCGATCTCAAGCCCTAGTTCTTGTTGCAGCGCTTTTTTACACAAACTTTTTCCACGCAGCTTCTCTGCACTGTATCGACTTTGCAAATGGATATCCGTTGCAGGATTCCAAAGCCGCAGATCGAGACCGTTAATAATGCCATGAAGGACATCACGCCGGGACCGCAAGAGGCCATCAAAACCATGCCCCTGCTCTGGTTCTTGTATTTCGTTGCAGTATGTAGGAGAGACCGTTGTCACAAGATCGGATAAATTAATTCCACCTTTGAGAAATGACATACGCCCGTAATACTCAAGGGCCTCAGGGGAATTCAGTTCTTGCGGCAAGTCTAACTCACGTAAGGATTGTGGAGAGAACATCCCCTGATAACCAAGGTTATGGATCGTTAGTACCGTTTTTATCCCGGCATAAAAGTCATCATCCTGATAAAAGCTTTTCAATAGCGGTGAGACCAAGCCAGTCTGCCAATCATGCAGATGGATCAAGTCTGGTTTAAAGTCGGCAACTTTGATCAATTCCAGTACGGCTCGGGAAAAGAAACCAAATCGCAAAGCGTTATCGGCATAATCACCATAAGCTGTTCCATAAAGCTCAGGGCGATCAAAAAGCTCAGGCGTATCAACAAACCAGTAAGGAACACCATCATAGACCGCTTCCTTCAAACTCCCTCGGAAAGTGGTCCCCTGCAAAGGGACTTCAATACTTTTATCCAACTTTACCGGTGCTTCAGAACGACGCATCACCGATTGATGGCATGGGATAATTACCCGCACGTCATGCCCTAACTCTCGCAGAGCTCGGGGTAAAGAGCCGACAACATCTGCCAACCCACCCGTCTTGGCAAAAGGGGCAGCTTCTGAGGCGACAAAAAGGATTTTCATGCCACTGCCAAAGGGGACGGGAAGAACCTTTTCTTGGGGCTGCGCCGGGTCCATCAATTGCAACATGGTATCAACACCATAGCCACTTTTTTCAGCCCATTTTTTCGCCTTATCCAGAGTCTTCAAAAGCGTGACGACCTGATCGTGGAATGCAGCGTTATCCAAAGACTCATCACGGCTATTGGTCATTAATTTAAACTGCAGCAAGAGCAGACAGAGCAGCTCAAAAGGTTCTTTTCCAAACCAGTCGGTCTGCTCATGATAATGACAATTCAATAAAGGCCTAAGGTCTCGATGATTAAAGAAACGATCAAGCAACACAAACAGCTCTGTTTCATCCAATGAAGAAGTCGCAGCGATAAGTTGTCCCAATTCATCACAGTTTTTCGTGGTCAACAAATGAGCAGGAAAGAGCGTGTGAACGAGCACCTCAAGCAAAGAGTTTTGAGACAAGTTAACAAGGTTCGGGGCTTGATAAAGTGTCTTCAATATTTCTAGTTGTTTCGAAACTTTGACCTTCGCTTGCCCCGGTCGCTCAACAGCTAACAGTGCCTTAGCGCTCTCCCAACTTGGTTCAAGCAATAATCCATCGCGATCAAAGTAGAGATTTCTCCGCTGAGCGTCACCATAGCGCTGCCATAACTGATTCCAACGACCATCATTGTCTTGAAGGGGCTGAAAGTGCCCCACCACCCGACGCGCATAACCAGCAAGGTGAAAAACCCCGCCTTCGGTAAGAGTTGATGCTGGCTGAAGGGAATGTTCTCCACTCGCTAAATCCTCCATCAGGACAAAATCACTTGAGCAATCAATCCCGCAGGCAACCGTCAGGTTCAGGCTATCCCTGTCGGCCATCGCGACAGGCATACCAATCTTTCCACTGATGGCATCCGATGAGTTATTGCAGATGACGAGTGATGTCTGTTCGCCCAAACCATTACTGTAAACAAAAATATTTTCTTCAACACCACCATGAGTGGAGATAAAATCATACAATTGAAAACGTTCTGCGCCACTAAACAGAGCCCGTTGCCGTAAGAGAGGAAAAACAAGTTGCTTATGCCCTTTAATCAGAGCGCTATCGGGTTCTTCTTGCCAGCGCGGAGCCAAATACTCCATCCCATATTTTTCATGTAACCCTTCGACCTGACCATGACCGAACATCGGCATTCCCGGCATCGTTGCCAACAAAGTAGCGACACAAAAATATTTATCAGCAGCGCCAAATTGTTCAACAGCAGGTTTTTCATCGGGGTTACTCATAAAATTGACAAACCGCTGGAGGATTGCCGGATCGAATTCGAGAATATTTTTAAGCGTCTGACGATACTTCTCATTCTCTTCACGCTTGAGCATATTCATAAAGGCACTGTTGTAAACCCGATGCATCCCTAAGGTACGGACAAAGTACCCTTCCATCAGCCAAAAGGCTTCGGCCACGAGTAATGTATCGGGGGCTTCAAGCTGGACACGATCAACCAGTTCACGCCAGAATTCTACGGGAAAATGGCGATTGAACTCCTCCTGACTTATCGCATGATCATTGCGTGAGGGAACCCCATCCCCCCCCCCAGGAAGGGGATACCAAAGGCGTTGAAAATGTTTTTTTGCCAGTGTCATAGCGGCGTCAAAACGAATAATGCGAAACCGTTGTGCAACATCAATAATCAATCGAATCATTGCTTCACGAACTTCGGGCAACAGATAATTCAATTGAGCCGTATCGTTCCAAGGAAGATGGGTTCCATCGTTACCATGGTAGATAAAACGAACGTCCCCATTGTGCCGATTCTGATAACGACACACAACCGCAGCCTCACTATGATCAAAGTAACCATCTTCAATCTGCATGGAATAGTCAGCGTCTTCACTTAAGTCAGGTCCGTTAAATTGATATCCCGGATAAGGAGGGTGTGAAAGTTGGACAAACCAGTCAGGGTGTTCACGCAACAAGGCAGACTCTATCCCCGTATGATTTGTTACCACATCACAGGCGAGATCAAGGCCATGGTGGCGACAGCGAGAACGTAAATTTTCTAAAGCACTATCTCCACCAAGATCAGAAGCAATCTGATAATCGTCAATGGCATAAGCCGAAGCAGCAACCTGAACCTGTCCGCTTTGATTTTTGATCTTTAATGATGCTTTTGAACGCTCCCACACCCCAATGAGCCAAAGGCTGGTAAACCCATAATTGCTCAGTTCAGCTAATTCCTCATCTGGAATTTGATCGAGGCGGGTAATATGAAAATGATATTTACGCGATAACTGTTCTAACCACACATAGGTTGACTTGGCCAATAGAACAGTTCGAGGCATCCACTCGAGATCGACAGTAAAATCGGCATACTCTTCATACATCGCAGCAGCGGGATCAAGTGCTGTCGTTTCGGGCTCTCCCTGAAAGTCGAACGTCTGCCCTTCTCGTTCATAGACTTCGATCGCTGAAGAGATTCTATCTTGCAAATCGGCAGGCAGAATCTCAGCCCAAACAGTTCGTAATAATTGGAGTTGTCCATGAAGCGTTGTTACTGTTTGAAGCGGTTCAAGCAAACGCCGCAAAAGCGATTGTGGCTGTTGCGGAAAGTGATCCTTTTCTTGCGGCAAGACATGGTCAATTTGCAATAATTGTTGTCGATAATCTGTGACATTCTGAAACAATTGTTCCTCGTCAGCAAACAACTCTGGACTTAACTTCAGAGCTGAGTTTTGGCTCTGAGTAAAGAGAAGAACCATTTCAATCAAGATATCTTTGACATGATCATTGCTTTCCGAAGGGGCAATGATCTCAGTTGGAATGACAACGTTCAGCTCAACAGGGACGGCAGGAAAAAACTGTAAAAACTCATACAGAGTCTCTTCCATCTTGGGAAGATCAACGACACCCCCAGATATTTCAATCTGGTTTTTCATAACGGAACAATGGCGACTTGAGAGAAAGTCGCCTGCAATCCGACGCAACACTAGGTTCAGGGTCGTGAGAAGTTCCAATTCAGCTGCGTTCAATGCTGTCTCTGAAAATTGTCGCAGGTAATCTGCTAGAAGGTGGCGAAAGAAGGTCGGCTTGGGCCGCGATTCTTTTTCGAACTGTTCCTTAAGCACAACTTCATCCCAGGCCTTGCGGCCACACTGCACCCCCAATGGATAATATTCTTTCAAAAAATCGTTCGACATATGATGGCTACTTTTCTCTATGAATCTCAATAATTTCTTAAATCGGCATTGCGCAAAAACTCGGCGGCCTCTTCGGGAGGAGTTGGATTGATATGGAATCCGGACCCCCACTCAAAACCAGCAACCCGTGTCAGCTTGGGAACTAACTCAATATGCCAGTGATAATCGGAAGGAAAAGAAGCCCAGTAATCGGGCCGACCCCAGCGCAAATGCATCGGGGGAGCATTATGCAGAATGAATGAATAGGGAGGATCTTTCAGGACGGCACGCATACGCAACAATGTATTACGCAGCGTTTCAGCCAGTAAAAGAAGCTTCTGATCGGTCTGAAGAGTAAAGTCATGGCTATGCTCTTGGGGGGCAATCATCAGTTCAAAGGGAAATCGTGCTGCGTACGGAACATAAACGAGAAAATTGCCATCATCACGCACAATACGATCTGTTGCCGTTTTCTCCTGCTTAATCAGATCACAGATCAGACAGCGTTCCTTACGCTGAAAATGCTCACGGGAAGTGTTGAGTTTCGTTGCCACCAGAGGTGGAATCAGTGGGACGGCAATTAACTGCGAATGGGAATGAGGAATATTTGCAGAAGCCTCGATCCCATGATTTTTAAAAATAAAAATATAGCGAAAGCGACTATCATTGCGCAAATCAAGCATTCGGGCTCGATATGCTTTTAGAACCTCGGCTATTTCTTCAACTGACAAATCCCCAAGACACTTATCATGGTCGGGCGTTTCGATAATAATTTCGTGGGCACCAACACCGTTCATCCTATCGTAAAGGCCTTCGGCCTGGTTATCGAGCTCCCCTTCAATGCGTAAGGCGGGAAACTTATTCGGAATAACCCTAACTTTCCAACCAGTCTGGTTTGGAGCACTTCCATCAGGACGATGAGCATAGATTTCTGGGGGTGTTTTATCTTCATTTTTATCACAGAATGGGCAAGAAGACATTTCGGCCACTTGTCGCTGCTGTAAGAAATCCTGGGGTCGACGACTCTGACCCTTGGCAATAATGGCCCAGTTATTTTTCAATGGATCCCAACGAAATTCAGACAAGGTTTCTATCCTTTCAGTGATCGAAATAATTACCCAACAGCAAGACCCTAAATAGATGGTTGAATAAATTTATTGCGCTTCTTTTATATTATCCAGTTATCTTCGTCGAGAACAGTCCCATGAAAGCAGAAACTCGCATTTCCTTCGGTTGGCCAGCGACCATTCTCACGCCTGTTTTGCAGAGCGTGGCAGCTTAAGGCAACAACATCACCTTCCTGTAAATTAAGAGCCGCAAGTGGAACAGCCAATTCAAGAATCTTCCCGCATGCCCCAACTCCGCTATAGGCTCCCTCTCTATCAGATAGTATTTCGAGGGATCCTTCATCAAAGTCATAACGTATTTGAAAGAGTTCTTTCACCAGCAGACGCATTTCAAAGCAGCCCCCTTTTCCACAGAGGCGTTTCAGCAATTTGGGTTGATCGAAACGGAAATAAAGGTGGTCCTGATCATATCCATAGTAAAGGTCTTCAAGGCTTTCACCACTGGCATGCATCGCTCCACCAACCGCCAAATCAATACGACCCGCCGCCAGCCACTCAAAGTAATCCCCCATGTAGCCATCGATCTGCGGAGTAAAGCAAGCCGTAGGCTCAAAACCGACCATCTTCTTTTGGACCGGTTTTATCGCCTGGTGCAATCGTGCAGGAGCGGGAAGTCCTTTGAGATGATACAACCCCTCAAGGTGAAGCCTGAATAAGCGATCAAAAATATCAGCCTGAGCCGTCGAATGTTCATCACCAAACCACCAGAACCAATCACTTCCTTCGGCGCGCAACAATTCACGAACCGGCTCACTCAAAGGCTCATCCGGATGAGCCAGGGCATAATTGACATCATCATCAATCGTCTCTTTACGCGTTTGCTGCAATAACTCCCACGCCTTATTTTCTTCGGGATGGCCAATCCAAGTGGTAAAATCGGAACGAATCCACGACCCCGCAGCAAGTCGATTTAATGGAATGGGTTCGCTCTTGGCCAAAGCATCTTGAATGGTTGTCATTTCAAGCAGCGGATCCTCTTGCAATGCGCGGTAAAAATCGCGCAAAAAAGGATAACCGTTGTCGGGATAGCGCTCCCAGCAGTTTTCACCGTCAAGAATAATTGCAACCGTCCCCCCCGGAGACTGTCGAGCAGCACGCTGTAAACGTCGACGCAAATCGGCAACAGCCTCACCTGTCTCCCAACCGGCATAGAGAAAGCCAATCCGATCTGACAACTCACGATCCCGAAACAACAGAGGCAGATCGTTATATTGATAGATTTTGTAAAGATCGCTGCGCCGAGCCAACCCACTGTCAAGACTTCTAGCAAGGATGTCTTCGTCAGTGGCAGCCCAGAGGGCTCCCTCTTCTTGCAACAGCTTCACTGCCTCAGGGCAAACACCCCCTTCGGCGGGCCACATTCCACGCTGACGTTTGCCAAAGATACGATCAGCTGTTCGCAAACCCTCTCGCACCTGTAATCGGGCATCTTCCGGATGACGAAAGTCTGCAGCAGGAAGGGGCAAGCCGGGGCTCGGCTCCTGCGCTGTGTTCAAATCACAGAGCAGCGGTAAAATTGGATGCGCGTATGGCGTGACAGAAATTTCAATTTGTCCAGCTTCTTCAAGATCTCGATGAAATTGCAGGACTCGTCCCAATTCATCATTACAACAATCCAGCAGTTGTTGTTTCTGCCCCTCTTGAAAATTTTCTCGCTGCTGCAAAAGCGAGGCAACAACAGACGACTTTCTGCGTAGATGAGAACCGGTCCAAGCAAGGAGAAAGCAGACCTGAAGATCAAGCAGGTCTTGCTCACTAAAACTGAGTGCATTGGGATGAGGACCAATCCCACGCAATTGATAGAGCTGATGATAGCGTCGGTTTGAAAAAATCTGTGTTTCTTCGTTAACAGAGAAAAATTGTTCAACCATAAATTGGCGCTCATGGTCAGATAATTCTTGCGGTGAGCGAGAGAGCAACTCTAACCAACGATCCTGCCCATCACCTTGTGCATACCGTTCCAACTGTTCTAGCAAAGAGGGAACCAGATTAATGGTAACTCTTGCATTCGTTTCAACAATTGTTTCCAGCATTTCCCCATAATCTTTTACCCCATGGAGCCAGGTCCAAGGAAGGAGTGTCTGACCACTCACCGGATCCCGATAATCGGGTTGGTGCATATGCCAGAGAATACAGACTTTAAGGGTATTTTCAGTGTCAGTGCCAGCGGCAATAGCTGCCATTTGTATTCCTTCTTATCTTATTTTGCGTTCTTAAATAACAATGATATTGAACTAAAAGCTGAACTATAGCAAAAGTTGCTCACGCGATTACAAAATTATATCAGTTTTGTGTCAATGATGCTTGTCCGATAGGAGAAAGAGACTTGCCCTGTCACTCAGCAACTGGCATAGTCCCGCCCATGCGAAAAAAAGCTTTCAATCTCTACTCAACCCACTTGAAGCAACACTTTGGGGGAAGAGTCCATAAGATTTCAATTGATGCCGGTTTCGGCTGTCCAAACCGCAAAGGTGGTCGCGATGCTCACGGCTGCATTTTCTGCGATCCGGGAGGATCCGGCGCTGTCGGCATTGACCGCAGTGAACCGATCGCCTCTCAAGTCGAACGGGCGAAAGAACTCATGCGCAGAAAATATCGCGCCAAATGGTTCATCGCTTATTTTCAACCCTTTTCCAATACCTTTGCACCCGTTCCCCACCTGCGTAATTGCTATGATCAAGCCCTCGCTGTCGAAGATGTTGTTGGATTAGCGATCGGAACTCGTCCCGATTGCCTGCCTGAACCCGTCATTGACCTTCTGGCGGAATACCACCAAAAAACCGACTTCTGGCTGGAACTTGGTCTACAAAGTTGCCACGATAGGACCCTTGATTTCTTGCAACGCGGCCATGACTATGCTTGTTTTCTTGATGCCTACGAGCGGGCCAAACAACGTGACCTGCGCATCTGTGCTCATGTTATCATTGGACTTCCAGGTGAAAGTCGCGAAGATATTTTAGAAACAGCCGCTGAGTTAGCGCGTCTCAAAGTTGACGGAATCAAACTTCACCTACTCCACATTCTGAAAGGCACACCTCTGGGCGATCTATACAAGAATGGTCAGATACCGATGCTGGAGATGGATGAGTATGTGCAGTTAGTGGTCGACTTTATCGAACGATTACCGCCAGAGACGTTAATCCATAGGCTCACCGGCGATGGTCCACGCGATATTCTCCTCGCACCATTCTGGTCAATGAATAAGTGGGAAGTCCTCAATGCGATTGATGCTGAACTAGAGAGGCGCGGTTCACAGCAGGGAGATAAATATTTGAAACCTGAAGAATAGAGCTGAGAAAATTCAGACTGACTGATTTTACCTTCAGGCGAAAGTTCACAACCTTGACAGACTAAAAACATGAGAATAATGGCGTACGCTCCGCAACAGCGGAGAAATTTTCCACCCAGAATCGCTTAAGAGCGAGCGGGTGTGGACACTTCGATCTCTGAATGTCCCACAGGCGGGGTTGCCCCACTCCAGGAAATCAGCATCAATGACGCCCAAACAAAACTAATGAGTAAAATCACTAACCGAAACATGGCGCGCAACTTAACAAAAGAATCCTTACGAATCAACTACTAGATAATAAAAAACATGGTTAAATAATGTTCGATCTTAACAGCCTCAATCCTCAACAACGCAGTGCAGTCACTCACAATAAAGGCCCCCTACTCCTTTTAGCAGGAGCCGGGTCAGGAAAAACACGGGTTATTACCTGTCGTATTAGCCACTTAAGGCAACAAGGCGTCCCTGCTGAACAGATCCTTGCGCTCACATTCACCAATAAAGCCGCACGTGAGATGGCCGAACGTGTTCAGGAAATGATCGGAAGAAACGCTACGAAAGGGATGGTGATTGCAACCTTTCACTCCCTTGGGGTTCGTATTCTTAAATCCAACATTGATCGTCTTGGTTTCAAGAAAAACTTTTCCATCTACGCATCGGCCGATCAACAACGCTTAATCAGAGATCTGCTTCGCGAAATTGGTGCAGACAACAGTTCGGCAGATGCCGATCAAATTCTCTGGCGTATCAGCAATGCCAAAAACCACCTCATAAGTGCCGACAGCTATCAAGTTCAAGACCGTGATCCAGTCTCCTCTTTAGTAGCGACAATTTATCCCCGCTACCAAAAGGCACTGAAAGCATTTAATGCCGTCGACTTTGATGACCTGCTGATGTTTAGCGTCCAGTTACTCGAACAACATGCTGACCTGCTGAAAGATTATTGTAAGCGCTTCCAATATCAGATGGTTGATGAGTACCAAGACACAAACCCGGTTCAGTACCGGCTACTTAAATTATTAGCGAGCGGCCACAGCAATTTATGCGTCGTTGGTGATGACGATCAATCGATCTATGCTTTTCGCGGCGCCGACATCTCCAACATTTTAGACTTTGAACACGACTTCCCCGGCACAAAAGTCATCAAACTGGAGCAAAATTATCGCTCTACGGGAAACATTCTAGCCGCTGCCAACGCGGTTATCAAAAACAACCAGAAAAGAACCGAAAAAGCCCTCTGGACCGACAGCGGAGCCGGAGCTAAAATTGAATACCATCTTTGCACCGATGGTGAAGATGAAGCCCGCCAGGTTATGGAAAAGATCCATAGCGAAAAATATCGCCATAAACTTAACTATGGTGACTTCGCTATTCTCTACCGCACCAACAGTCAGTCACGGGCATTCGAAGAACAATTACGTTACGAGAACATCCCTTACGTTCTTATTGGTGGTCAGCAATTTTTTGATCGTAAAGAGATCAAAGACGTTATCGCCTACCTGAAGACAGTTCAAAATCCTGCCGATGAAGTCAACTTGTTGCGAATTCTCAACTATCCTAAACGTGGAATTGGGGAAGGGAGTATTGATCGCATCATTCGCTACTCGGCCGATCAAAACATATCGCTCTGGAAAGTTTTGCAACAAGTCAATCAGGTCCCTGAGATGAACGATCGAACCGCAGCGGCATGTCTTTCTTTTGTTGAACTCATCACCCGCTATAGAAAAAACTTCAAACAACCCCTGCGCCTTCTTGAGACCCTTCAAGAGCTTTTTTCCGAACTGAAACTCGCAGACGAAATTTATCGTCAGGAGAAAGATCCCCAGGCTGCAAAACGGCGCGTCGAAAACCAGGAAGAGCTGCTCAACAGCATGTCAACCTACCTGGATCGAACTGAAGCCCCCAACCTCGCCGGTTATTTGGAGCGGATATCTCTCTTTGATGACGAAACGGTCGGAAAAAATGACAAAGAGAGCAAACTGAAACTTGATGCCGTCACCTTGATGAGTTTACACTCAAGCAAAGGGCTTGAATTCCCTGTTGTCTTTTTAGCCGGACTCGAAGAGGGCTTTCTCCCCCACAAGAAGTCGATCTACGAAACCTTTGATATCGATGAAGAACGTCGCCTCTGCTATGTTGGGATAACACGGGCACAGCAACAGTTATTTATGCTAGGAGCTCAACAACGACGCAAGTACGGAAAACTGGAACAACGTGAGGCAAGCCGTTTTCTCAGTGAAATTCCTGACACCCTGCTACAAAAATCTACAGATAAAAACTCGGCCACGCAACAGCCCGAGGATGAAGCGGCGAGTGCGAGCAGTTTTTTTGATAATATCAGCCAGATGTTTGGCGATTAATTGATTGAAATAAACACAGAGGAGAAAACGTATGTCGATGATTAAAGTGTCTTTTCCCGGAAGAACAAAGGTAACAGCCAACTTTGAAAATTTTGAAGTTGCAACAGACCAACCAATCAATGAAGGTGGAATGGGCAGTGCGCCAGAGCCCTACATGCTCTTTTTATCTTCCATTGTCACCTGTGCCGGTTTTTATGCTCAAAGCTTCTGCCGCCAGCGTGAGATCTCTACAGAAGGGATGACCATGACTCTGGATATTGAACGAAATCAAGAGACGCGTCGGCTTGAAAAAGTCAAAATGGCAATCCAACTTCCACCCGAATTCCCAACAAAATACCAAAAAGCTATTATTCGTGCGGCGGGGATGTGTTCAGTAAAAAAAGCCATTGCTGATCCACCCGAATTTGAGGTGATTACAGAATGACGAAAGTTAACAACACAGCCACTTCCTCAACGGATTTCACCATGTTGTAATTGAGGTTAATCTCACCTTAAGAGTCTAACTTATGACCGAAGCTAACAAACAATTAGAAATACAAATCCTTCAATTGCAGAAGGACAATCAAATCCTTCTGCAGTCAATTGAAGACCTGAAACAGTTGCAGCGGGATTGTGAGCAAATGATTGGCGAAAACAATGCCACCCTGCTGCAATCAGAAATGGCTCGGATGGAATTGGAACAGATCTTTTCTGTATATTCAGATCCCATGTGGGTTTTACGAGAAGATGGCAGTGTTATCAGAGCAAACGATGCCATGCTGAAAATTCTTAGAAAAAACAAGGAAGATGTCATCGGCAAATCCTGCTCAACTTTTCTGGAACATCACCTTTGCAAAAGTGAAAGCTGTCCGCTAAAAAGTATTCACGATGGGAAGACTCATGAATTTGATGTGCAGCTATCAAACCTGACGGACAATATTAATAATTATTATTTACTGACGACCGCCCCACATATCACCATTGATGGGAACCCGGGGATTATTGCACAACTTAAGGATATCACCAGTCGCAGACAGGCTGAAAAGGATCTGGAACAAGCCAATATTGCATTAGAAAAGATGGCGCTGATTGACGGTCTGACTCAGATTGCTAACCGGCGCTGTTTTGATGATACGTTAGAGAAAGAATGGCAACGCCTTAAACGAACAGAGCAACCCATCAGCTTGCTGCTTGGAGATATTGATTACTTCAAGAAATATAATGATCATTATGGCCATCAAGCCGGGGATGAGTGCTTACAACAAGTCGGGCAAGCATTGGCAGGGGTTGTTCTACGCCCTGCCGATCTAGCAGCCCGCTACGGTGGTGAAGAATTTGTGCTATTACTGCCTGAGGACGCAGCGGACGGGGCTCTAAAAGTCGCTGAGCGGGCCATCGAAGCGATCAAAGCGCTCCAGATTCCACATCAGGACTCAGAGGTGAGCGGCATCATCACTATCAGCATTGGTGTAGCAACTCTGATTCCAACGCAAGATCAACAACCTGCGACGCTAATTGCGCTAGCAGATGAGGCGCTGTACAAAGCAAAAGAACAAGGGCGAAATAGGGTTCTATCAGCACAGAGCTGACTTCAAAGTACTCCGCAGAAACAGATCTAAACAACTCTCATTATGGGCCCACTGTGCCTTATGCTTTAATTGAAGCCGCTACACAGTATGCCCTAATTTCCCGACAGTGTTCCTCTTCGCTCTTCCCTATGGAGTGAAACATTTGACGCATACTTTTCGTTTCAAATTCAATAGCAGCGGTAATATGCACAGCGAGAAACTCCTGTTCCAACTTTAAAGTCATTTCGGCCGCTGCCTTTGTCGATAATCGTGAAGACTTACTTTTCTCTAGTATCGCCTGAGTCGAATCAAGAAGCTGATCGACCCTTGCTTGCGTTAAGCTTTTAACAGTAACTAATTCTTCATGGGGCAGACGCGCAGCAAAACTAATATCCAAAGCATGCTGATCTTCATCATTAGCCAGCTTAATCTAAATGGATTTCAATTCTTCATCTGCAGGGACTGTCTGTGCAAATTGGCGATAGATTGTAGCAATGGTTTTTTCTATCGCTGCGCAGGTATTCAAAAATTTACGGATATCTATTTTATTATTCATCGTTACCTTATGAGACATGAAAAGCAAAAAAAATAGTATACGGTCATGTGCATCAAAATACTATCGGGATAGGTTGTCGGCATGACTTCATGCTGAGCAAAACCTATTTAAACTGCTAACATCTTTGCCTCTGCTGGACCAATTATCGCCACGAATAACTCAACGGTTATTCAAAAAAGCTTGGTCTTTTCAGACAAACTACAGTAAGTACTTAGTCAAATTATATTGACGTAGGATTTTATGATAAATCATCTCGATGAACTTCGTGACAAGCCAACGGTATGGCGCAATCTTATCCAGGCCGCCTTTCTCTTCTGGTGCCTCTATCTAGGCTTTCAGTTTTCTCGATTTGTGGAACACTTTGTCAGCAAAGGGCAAACTCCATTTATCAGTCGTCCCCCCGGAGTGGAGGCTTTTCTCCCGATTGGTGCACTGGTCAGTTTAAAAAATTGGATACTTAACGGAACGCTCGATCCTGTCCACCCAGCAGCCCTCGTTCTCTTCTTGACCTTCCTTGCCATGGCTCTTTTTACCCGTAAATCTTTCTGTTCTTGGATCTGCCCGGTTGGAACCCTTGCCGAATTTCTTTGGCGCAGCAGTGAGCGCCTCACTGGCCGGAGACTCAGAGTCTGGCGCTGGCTCGATATCGTACTTCGCAGCACAAAGTATCTTCTGTTGTTTTTCTTTCTCAAGCTGATTTTGTTCGGGATGCCCGCTAATGCTCTAAAAAGTTTCCTCTCGACCCCCTACTGGGCAATCAGCGACATTAAGATGCTCCACTTTTTCACCAATCCTTCACAACTCAGCATAATGATCATTGTCGCACTGGTTGTTTTATCCCTATTGATCCGTCAATTTTGGTGTCGCTATTTATGCCCCTATGGTGCTCTCCTCGGTTTTTTCAGCCTCTTTAGTCCATGTAGAATCACCCGAGATGCTCACAATTGCACCTCATGCGGCAACTGCGATCAAGCGTGTCCAGCGTCGATTCCCGTCTCTCGCAAACAGCAGGTCGCCTCTGTCGAATGCACTGGGTGCTTAAGCTGTGTCGAGAGTTGCCCCGAATCTCTGGTCCTTGGGATGGGAACCGTCGGTCGTCGTACCTTTATGCCAAACTGGCTGTTCCTCCTGCTGGTCATGCTAGTTTTTATCTTAGGTGTGGCCTCCGGCATGCTGACTGGACATTGGCAGAGCTCTCTGACTTACCGTGAGTACATGCAACTGATCCCCCTTCTCCACCGCTTTTAGTCTTAAGGGACTTTCCTAAGTAATCTAAAATACCAATTTTCCTCCTGATTAATGTTGTCTTCTTGCAGAGTCGTGCTTAAATATAAGTAAGAGTTCTCACCATTTCAATTCTCACAAACTGCTTTGGATAGAGGAGTCAGCAAAATGTATGATGTCATCATTGTCGGTGGTGGAATTATCGGCTGTGCTCTGGCCAGAGAGCTGTCTCGCTACAATGTACGCCTCGCCCTCCTTGAAAAAGAAGTCGAAGTCGGCTTTGGAACCAGCAAAACGAACTCAGGAATCATTCATGCTGGTCACCATTCACCGCCTGGAACCCTGAAAGGTCAATTTGAATGGTCTGGCAATCAACTTTGGGGTGATCTTGCCAAAGAACTTAAATTCGGGTTTAAACACATTGGTGAATTGCTGATTGCTCAAAAACGTGAAGACTTGCAATATTTGGAAAACCTGAAAAAACAAGGGGATTCCAGAGGTGTCACTGGCCTTGAAATGTGGGGACCAAAACGGATTCAAAAAGAGGAACCAAACCTCAGCCACACCATCCTTAAAGCCCTCCATGCTCCGACAGCTGCAGTCATCAACCCCTATGAAGCATGTTTTGGGCTTATTGAGTGTGCGAAACAAAATGGCCTTGAACTCTTCTGTGATCATCCGGTGCAATCTATCAAGAGAGAAAGGGACAATTTTTCCATTGCAACACCACGAGGAAGCTTCAGAGCGCGGATCATCTTGAATGCGGCTGGCTTATTTGCAGACCATGTCGCAGCAATGGTTGGGGCGAAGACTTTTTCAATTTCCCCCCGTAAGGGAGAAGAATACCTCCTCGACAGACGACTTCAGGGAATCGTCACCCATTTGATTTTTCCGACTCCAACAGCAACGAGCAAAGGGGTTCTTATCATTCCAACAGTCGATGGCCCCACCATGGTTGGCCCTACGGCTGAAGACATTGATGATCGCGAAGATCTGTCGACCAGCTATTCAGGAGCCGCTGACGTGTTTGCAGCAGTCCGCAAGACGTGTCCTGCGATCTCTGAAAGGGACACGATTACTGAATTCGCCGGGCTACGAGCTGTATCAGAAAGCAACGACTTCATTATCAAACGATCACCTGTCAAAAATTTCTACAATATTGCCGGAATTCAATCTCCGGGTCTGACCGCAGCACCTGTCATTGCAACATATGTCATCAATATGCTCCGGGATAACGACCTTTCTCTGGTTAAAAAGCAAACGTGGAAGGCGGATATTGATGGGCCGCCCCGCTTTGCGGCAATGTCACCCAAAGATCGCAAAGCTGCGATCCATAAAGACTCGGCTTTCGGACAAATTGTCTGCCGTTGTGAGTTAGTCACAGAAGCTGAAGTTCTTTACGCAATCAAACATGGTGCACGCACGCTTGACGGGGTCAAGTTTCGAGTCCGTGCCGGGATGGGACGCTGCCAAGGAGGGTTCTGCACAACCCGATTGATGGATCTTCTTGCACAAGCTGATGAAATTCCTTTGTCTGAGATAACCAAACGCGGAAAGGGCTCAGAGATTTGCATCCAACGCCATGACATTATTCCTAAAAAGGATGACAGGTGAAAAATCAAATGCGGAAAAACTATTCTGTGATCGTCGTTGGTGGAGGGCCAGCCGGTCTCGCTGCAGCATTAGGCGCACGTCAAGCTGGAGCAGAGCGTATTCTTATCATTGATCGTGAAGTTGAGACAGGTGGAATCCTCAACCAATGTATCCACAGCGGCTTTGGATTGCACTATTTTAAAGAAGAATTGACAGGCCCTGAATATGCAGAACGATTCAATCAACAAGTCCGCTCAGATAAGATCACAATTCTCACCGATTCCTACGTACTCAATATTACACCCGATTTAAAGATTGAAGTGATCAGTAAAAAGCATGGCTACTTAAACCTGCGGGCCAAAGCTGTGGTTCTCGCCATGGGCTGCCGTGAAAGAACCCGTGGAGCCATTCGAACCCCTGGGTTCAGACCTTCCGGAGTCATGACAGCAGGGCTAGCTCAGAAGATGGTTAATATGAAGGGAGTTCTCCCCGGTCAACGTGTTGCCATTCTCGGATCGGGAGATATCGGGATGATCATGGCACGCCGACTGATACTGGAAGGGTGTCAAGTGGTTGGTGTCTTTGAACTACACCCTTTTTCAAGCGGATTGACCAGAAATAAAGTTCAATGTCTGGATGATTTTGATATTCCCCTGCACCTGTCAACCACGGTCGCTTTTATTCATGGACGAAAGCGTGTCGAGCGCCTGACACTAGCACCGGTCACAACTGATTATAAACCCGACCTCAAACAATCTTGGGATATCCAATGTGACACTCTGCTTTTTTCCATTGGCCTGATCCCCGAAAATGAACTTTCAGCCAGGCTGCGGATTAAGATGGATCCAGCAACCGGTGGCCCTCAGGTCAGCAGCACCATGGAAACGTCTTTACCAGGAGTTTTTGCCTGTGGCAATGTTCTTCACGTTCATGACATTGTCGATTTTGTTTCAGAAGAATCCCACCGTGCCGGTCGATATGCTGCAGAGCTCGCCCTAGGAATGCGACGTCCCGGAGACAATATTACTCTTTACCCTGGAGAGAATATCGCATCCTGCACCCCCCATTCTCTTTCTTCCGACAGAGAGCAAACCATTTATCTACGCGTGAAACAACCGGTCAAAGATGCCACTCTGAAAATTGGAAATCGATACGAACAAAAATTTAGAACACTCGTCCCTTCAGAAATGGTCAAATTGTCTCTTCCCCCCAAGGTTCTTAACCATTTCTTTGGTGAACAACTTAGAATTGAAGTTTCATCTGAGGAGGGGGCACAATAATGAAAAAGGAACTCATTTGTATTAGCTGCCCAATGAGCTGTCCATTGGAGCTCACAATTGTTAACGGTGAAATTTTGAGCATTACTGGAAACAGATGTAAAAATGGAGAAATATATGCACGGCAGGAGCTCACCCATCCCCAAAGAGTAGTCACGACAACTGTCGCCTGCCGTTCTGGGCTCTGGCCTCGACTTCCAGTCAAAACCATTGCAGCAGTACCAAAGGATTACGTCACCAACGTTGTCACAGAGCTGCATGAAGTTGAGGTCGAAGCTCCTGTTCTGCTAGGACAAATTATTATAGAAAATGTCGCAAACACAGGGATAGCAGTCATTGCAACCCGTAGCCTTCCCCATGAAACCGTTAAAGAATAATGCGAAACATATTTAAAGAAAATGTAATCCAACATCAAAGCATAAAATTCTATAGATATGCTACAATCTCAAAATGTTGACATGAGTATGATCGGATTTTTTAGGAACACACCCACTTCCAAACGATACTGCGAACCCCTTTCATCAACAATTTTGTGAGGCGATCAATATGCGTATAACCTTGTCTTTACTCTTCTTTTTTCTGTTTTTCAGCAGCATCAGCATGGCTTCTTCACCGAAAGTTCTTTTTGACCAAGGACACAGACAAGCCTTTACCATTGAAAAGAACGGCCCATTGCAACTCAGTCAATTCGCTGAGAAATTTAGCAACAATGGCTGGCAGGTTGCCTCAACGGACACATCATTCACTCCGAAAACACTTGCAGACGTCAAAGCCTTGGTCATCTCAGGAGCCTTTACCCCTCTTCAGAAAAGCGAAATAGAAGCCGTCAAGGGATTCGTTGAAAACGGTGGGAATCTGATTGTCATGTTGCATATTGCCCCACCACTCATTCCACTGCTAGACACTTTTGGAGTCGCTTCAGCTAATGGTGTTGTGCGGGAACATGAAAAATTACTTGTCATCGATAATCAGCCCCTTAATTTTAAAACTTCATCATTGGTGGAGCACCCCCTCACCAAAGGCTTATCTCACATTTCAATCTACGGCAGCTGGCCACTCCTTCCCCTACGCGACAGTGCTAAGATCATTGCTAGCACGAGCTCTAACGCATGGGTTGATCTAAATCGGGATGACACTCTATCTGCAAAAGATGCTGTTCAGGAATTTGGCGTTGTTGTCGCGGGAACACTTGGCAAAGGAAAATTTGCTTTTTTTGCCGACGATGCAATGTTCCAAAACAATTTTTTCAAAGGTGAGAATATAAAGTTAGTCGACAATATGAGCAACTGGATGAGTCAGTAATTACTCTGAGCCCGAGACAGCCGAATGGAGGTCATCTAAAGTCAGAATAGATTCGATATCCGTTCGTTGTGATTTATTGATAATAACCGCAGCACCTACCAGAGAAGCTCCGCATTGACCAATGATCTCTTCTATTGCTTTGAGAGTTGATCCTTTGGCAAAGAAGTCATCAACAAACAAAACCTGATCTTCTCGATGAAGGACTTCTTTAGAAACATAAAGCGTTGTCGATTCCTGCTTGGTAAAGGAATAGCTTGCCGCAGCAAAATACTCCGGCATAGTGATAGGACGCTTCTTTTTTGCGTAAACAAACGGAACTTGCAACTTTAAAGCAACAGCTTGAGCCAGCATGATCCCGCTGGTTTCTGCTGTCAGTATTTTGGTGATGGGGTATTGGCTGAAACGCGCTGCAAGATCATCCCCTAAGAGATGGATCAACACCGGATCAACCATATGGTTGAGAAACTGATCCACTTTGACAATCTGACCGTTGATCTTGCCATCTTTATGGATACGCTCCATCAAAGTTTCAGCAGCACTCATTTCCTATCCTCTCTATCATAAGGGAGCCCCAACCCCTCGGGTTGCTGACTCGCCCCCTTTTGCAATCGATGCGTCGATATAACCAGAACGAGGATTGTAAAAAAGTAAGGAAGCATCTGCAGTATATGAGCGCTGATCGTTGTCCCCATTGCCTGAAAGCGTAGCTGCATAGCCGTAATCCCACCAAACAGATATGCTCCCAACATCGCCCGGGGGCTTGACCAACCAGCAAAAATAACTAACGCCACCGCGATCCAACCACGACCTGCAGACATGTTTTCAATCCACATTGGAGTACTTGCTAAGCTTAAGTACGCCCCCCCAATACCAACAAAGCCGGACCCAACCGTCACCGCTAAAAAGCGGTATTTACTGACTGAAAAACCACAGGTATCGGCAGCAGCCGGATTCTCCCCGACACTACGAACTCCCAGCCCCCAGCGGGTTCGGTAAAGAAAAAACCAGATCATAAACACCAGAAAAAAACTGAAATAAATCAACAAATCCTGATTGAAGAATGCTTTTCCAATAAAGGGTAGTTGACTTAAACCGGGAATGGCAACCCGCTTAAAACCTACAATCGTCAAACCAACCATGCTCTTCCCAAAGAGGGCCGTCACTCCCACACCAAACATCGTCAGAGCCAAGCCACTAACAATCTGGTTTCCGCGCAATTGAACCGTTATCAACGCATGAATACTACCTGCAATGAAAGTGGCACAAAAAGCAGCAATGACACCAACGAAAAGAGACCCACTCAAGTAGGTTCCAGAGAAACCAGCTAAGGCCCCTATCAGCATCAACCCTTCAATACCCAGATTAATAATCCCGGCACGTTCATTGATGATTGCTCCTAAGGTCGCAAACAATATTGGAGTTCCGGCTCGCACCGTTGCATCGAGCAGAATCTCAAACATGAGCGCCTCCCTTAACGAATTTAAGCCGATAAATAATAAAAAAGTCAGAAGCCAAAAGGAAGAAGAGTATCAAACCCTGAAAAGCATAAACAAAGGCAACCGGCAATTGCCATAATAATTGCAAACTGTCCCCGCCAACGAGCAAAACTCCCATCAAGAATGAGACAATCACAACACCGATAGCGCTACGCTTAGCCAGCCAAGCGATAATAATAGCGGTATAGCCATAACCGGGAGAAATACCGTGCTGCAGACGGTGTTGCAAGCCAGCAACTTCGCTGAAGCCGGCAATACCAGCAATCGCCCCACTAAGAAAGAGGACAAAAAAGATTGCCATCCCAGTGTTCATCCCAGCGTATTTGGCCGCCCGTTGGTTACTACCAATCACTTTAATTTCATAGCCCCAAACGGTTCTTTCAATGAAAAGATAAAGGACCAAAGCACAAAACAGAGCAAGAAAAAAACCACTGTGCATACGGGTATTAAAATATTCGGCCAAGCGAGCCGTATCACTGAATTGAGCTGTTAAGGGAAAATTGAAGCCCTTGGGATCTTTCCATGGACCGTAAATCAAATAGTCGACCCAGAGGATGGCGATATAATTCATCAGTAAGGTCACAATGACCTCATTCACTTTCCAACGAGCACGGAGAAAACCTGCAACACCCGCCCAAGTTCCACCACAGAGAAACGCAGCAAAGAACATCGCCGTCAGCATAATCCAGTGAGTTTGAATCCCCGAGAAAAGGGCGACCCAGGACGCCCCCATCGCACCGACATAAATCTGTCCTTCTGCGCCGATGTTCCAAATTTGCATACGGAAAGCAAGGCTGACACCCAGTCCGGCAAAAATTAACGGGGTTGTCTTCACCAGAGTTTCTGATAGACCATAAATTGAACCAAGTGATTCGATGATAATTTCTTTGTAGGCCTCAAGAGGGCTGACGCCACTGGCCAACAATAAAAAGCCAGCAACAAATAACGCGACCCCGATCGATGCAATTGGTGCACTGAATCGAAGTAAGGCGGAAGAAATTTCCCGGCGTTCAATCACCAGTTTCATACTTTTTCTCCTGGAGTCTCTCCGCTCATCATCAAACCAATTTCTTCACGCGTCGTATTCCGTGGATCAACATAACCGATCAATCGACCGCGAAACATCACAGCAATACGGTCACTCAGCTTGAGCAACTCGTCAAGGTCTTCAGCAATCAGGATAGTACTCATACCCTGATCGGCACCATCAGCGATCACTTTATGCACATACCCCGCACTACCAATATCGAGTCCTCGCGTAGGGTAGAGGGCAACAAGGACGGCAGGTTTTTCTGACAGTTCCCGAGCAATAATAACTTTTTGGATGTTGCCACCCGACAGATATCGAACCGGAGTTCCATCAGGGCCACTTTTAATCGCAAATTGTTCAATCTTTTCTTCGGCATTTCGCTTAATGGCTTTTTTGTTCTGAAAAATCCAGTTGCGAAAGGAGCCACTCTTAAAACTTTTCATAATCAGGTTTTCATCAACACTCATGTCGGGTGCAATTCCAATTGTTTTACGATCTTCTGGGATATGAGCAATTCCAGCGACATAAGAATATCTGGCGTTACTGTTGGTTATATCTTTTTGCTTTGCGTAAATTCGCCCCTGATTGGTATTTTTTAAACCAGTTAAAACTTCGGCGAGGGCTTTCTGACCATTTCCTGCAACCCCTGCAATTCCGAGAATTTCACCTTTTTTAAGTTGCAGATTAAAATCATCCAGATCGGACAATCCACGATCATTCCGAACTGATAAATTTTGAATATCAAGGACAATCTCATCGGACATTTGTAAGTTTTTTTGCCACTGAGGAACCTTGTCCCGACCGATCATTAAAGAAGCAAGTTTTGATTCATCGAAATCACCACGAACCCGAGTCGTAATACTACGGCCTTTTTTGAGAATCGTCACACGATCCGATATTTCCATAACTTCGCGCATCTTATGGGAAATGAAAATAATGCTCTTCCCCTGCTCTTTCAGTTTTCGGAGAACATTAAACAATCGTGCGGTCTCTTGAGGGGTCAAAACAGCTGTTGGTTCGTCTAGTATCAGCAGCTTGCAATCACGCATCAACAATTTGATCAATTCAATCCACTGTTGAGCACCAATCGAAAGCCGCCAAACAGGAGTATCCAGATCAAGATCAAGATTGAATTCATCAATCAGTTTCTGAACTTTTTCTTTATATTTTTTTCTACTGTAAAAATTGGGAACCTTGTCGAGTGCAAGAAGAATATTTTCAAAAACTGAATGAGCGGGAACCAGCATGAAATGCTGGTGAACCATACCAATACCACAAGCCAAAGAGTCCCGAGGGCTGGTAAAGTGAATATTTTCACCAGCAATCTGGATCTGACCGCTATCGGGATGATAGAGCCCGGTTAGAACATTCATCAGGGTACTTTTACCAGCTCCATTTTCACCCAAAAGGGTATGAATCTCTCCCCGAGACACAGAGAATGAGACATCATCCAGAGCAATCACTCCGGGAAAAGTTTTACGGATATTTTTAATCGCTATGATATCGGTCATACTCTAATCGACATGAGGCGTCTCATAAAAGAAAGAGGAACGGTACCACCATCAAAAAAGGCACGCCGGAAAGCGTGCCTTTTTTGATGACCTGTTATTTACTTGGAAATTGTCCCTTGGACACCCTCAACAAAATAATTCATCCCCAGAAGGTCACCATCTGGTGCAATTTGACCCGCTGCGATGACAATTTTACCACTCTGATCTTTAATTGGCCCAGCAAAGGGATGAAGAGTCCCCGACTTGATGGCATTACCCTTTTCAGTGACCAATGCTTGAACTTCAGCAGGGACGGCGCTGCTGAACGCTGCCAACTCAACGAGGTTTTCTTTCATCCCCCACCAGATTTGCTCAGACTTCCACGTACCATTGTGAACTTCTTCAGCCAATTTAGTGTAGAGAGAACCCCAGTTCCAGATGGGAGCAGTTAAAAAAGCATTGGGCGCAAAGCTGCGCATGTCAGAGTTATAACCAATAACATAAGCACCTCGCGCTTCAGCAGCCTGCATTGTTGCTGGGGCATCCTGGTGCATGGTGAGAACATCGGCACCAACATCTAACAGACTATCAGCAGCATCACGCTCGACGCCTGGATCAAACCAGGTCTGAGTCCAGACAACTTTGACTTCAGCCTGCGGATTAACACTCTGTACTCCAAGGGTAAACGCGTTGATGCCACGAATAACTTCAGGGATTGGGAAAGCAGCAACATAACCAATGATGTTTTTCTTGGTCATTTTTCCAGCGACAATCCCTGACAAATAGCGGGGCTCATACATCCGGCCAAAATAAGTCCCGACATTGTCTGCGGTTTTAAAACCGGAACAATGCATAAACACGATATCTTTATTTCTTTTTGCAACATCAATCGTGGCATCCATATAGCCAAAGCTCGTGGTAAAAATCAAATTATGCCCTTTAAGAGCAAGACCATTAATAACGCGCGCAGACTCGGCACCTTCGGGAACCGTTTCAATGAAAGTTGAGGGTTGGACATAGGAAAGAATTTCCATCTCTTGTCGCCCTTGATCATGAGCATACGTCCAGCCGGCATCACCGACAGGTCCGACATAGATAAAGCCTGCCTTGATCCCTTTGTCCTCAGCCTGTTCCTGAGCTTTACTTTCGGCGGGTGCAGGAGCTGAAGAAGTTTCTTCCTTCTTTTCTTGTTGGCTACAGCCTGGAAGACAAAACGCCAGAGCGAGGACGAGCAACAGGAGCAAGGGTGCTTTTTTCATTGAATTGTGCCTTTCTCGTGATGAGGAAAAGTGGTTTAAAATGGTTTTTTTAGACTAGACAACCGGGAGTGTCAAGAAGCCCCCGTTAATCTTTAGTCGATTAACGATAAAAATCATTCACCCATGAAAAAATAAGATGATTTTTAGTCTTTCGCTACAACTTGCTGGTGATATTATCCTGCAACCAATGTGCATCCCACCATTCTATAGGCTGAACGGGAACTCCAGAAACAAAAACTCCCAGATGAAGGTGGTCACCGCCGGCCAATCCGGTTGTGCCACTATTCCCGATAATCTGTCCCCTCGTCACCATATCCCCCTTCTGCACATCGAGTTGACTCATATGTGCATAAAGCGATTGCAAACCAAGGCCATGATCGATGACGACACAAAAACCATAAATTCCCAAGTACTCAGCCCAAACGACCTCTCCAGAATTCCCTGCAACCAACTCTGCTTGAGCAACTGAAGCAAGGTCATGGCCAAGATGGACCTGCCTGTCAATTTCCTTTCCCTTATAGAAATAGGTTCGGTAATCGGCAAACACGGCCTGAGTTGCAGCCTTGGGTTGGCGTAAGAAAGCCCCATCCCAGAGCGGCACTTCAGAACTTTCTTGTCCTAACTCAGCAATTTTACCCCGGTTTTCCTGTCGGATTGTCTGGTTAACGTAGAGAAATATTTCTAGTGGGGTTTCGAAGTTTGGCACCTGAGACTCAAACTCTGGAGCTTTCATCGTGAGGAAACTATCTGAAACATTGATTTTTCTGTGACGAAATTTCTTATTATTAGCCCGGTAGTAAATTCCAGTAGGACGCTCATTTCCAGCAAGATCACGTGCAATAATACGCGGCACAAAATCCTTCTCTTTGACATTGTAGGGATAAACAAAAAGACAGCGGTACTCACCTGAATCCTGTTGGTAAGCGGGAAAGAAATAATCGCCAAATTGGATTCCAACCTTATCAACTTCTTCATTGACGTTAAAAGCAACCAGCCCACTTCCACCTTTGGTCAGATTGTGGGCTTTGCTCAAAACCGAAACAATTGGAGGACGGCTATCATAGGTCAGGGAAAATAATTGCTGGCTGGTATTCCCTTTTCCAAAGTGATAAATCGACTGATCCGTTGCTGTTACCTCAATTTGTAACGCTCCTTGCTGCAACTTCAGACCAGCCAAGTCAAGATCAAGCGTGGCTGCATCCGTCTGCAAAGGAAAATCACGCTTCACCAAAGGGATTCGGCTATTTCCCTGAATGACCACAACTTCAACATTTTTAATTCCCATCCCGGGATCATTCAGAGTTAAAACGGCTTGTGTTTTATGTGAAATCGAACCACTTTCTGGTGTTAGACTCAACTGTGGAGCGGCCGTATCACGATAATAAAAAATCCCAGCAGCAACTAAACCAACAACAACCAACAACAGAAACAATTTTTTCAGTGTTTTCAAGACGAAACCTCGCAACAACATTCTTCGACAAAAAGTCAGAAAAGGGATGTATTTTCAGAAATTCAGGACAGCCGGATGGCACCCCTGAATAGAACTATTTATTGTCTTCTCTGCCCCTCAATTTGTCAAGAGAATCAGGCATGAATTGCCTCTTTATTCACTGCCAAAGCAGCCTCTTTAAGAGCCTCAGACAACGTGGGGTGGGCATGGCAAGTTTCTGCCAGATTATGGATAGTTCCAGAAGAAGACATGACTGTCGTTGCTTCAGCAATCAACTCCGATGCATGAGGGCCGACAATATGAATGCCATGGATGAGTCCGGTGTCGGGCTCCGCCAGAATCTTGACAAATCCGTCACTCATGCCACTACAAAGTGCGCGGCCACTGGCAGCAAAGAAAAACTTCCCCCCTTTATAAGGGATATTTCCTTCCTTCAACTCAGCTTCGCTTTTTCCGACCGTTGCCACTTCTGGCCACGTATAGGTCACAGCAGGAATAACCTGATAATTCAGGGATGACTTACGACCGGAGAGTCTTTCGGCAAAAACAATCCCCTCTTCACTCGCCTTATGAGCGAGCATTGGCCCAGGAATCAGGTCACCAACCGCATAGATTCCCGAAACAGACGTCTGATAGTTTTCATCAACTTCGAGTTGCCCCTGAGGGTTCGTTTTCAAATTAACTGCCTCAAGGCCCAACCCATCCGTTTGAGCACGGCGACCAGTAGCAACCAACACCTTATCGCATTCAATGCATTGCTCACCTTTTGCTGTTGTCAACGTGACTAACAGACCATCACCCGTGGTTTCAACCTTATCAACTTTGGCTTTAATAAATATGTCTAAGCCTTGCTTTTTCAAGCTGCGCTGGAGTGTCTGGGCTACCTGTGAATCAACTTGAGGGAGAATCTGTGGTAACATCTCAACCACGGTTACAATCGAACCAAGACGGTTCCAGACCGACCCCAGTTCTAGACCGATCACGCCGCCTCCAACGACCAACAACCGTTCGGGAACAGACTTCAGATTTAATGCCTCTTTAGCACTGATAATTGTTGTCCCATTAAAAGGCAAATCAGGCAGCTCAGTTGCGGCACTTCCGGTTGCCAGTAATACGGCTTTGCCCAAGAGGTTCTTTGATCCTTCTTCACTCGTCACCCTGACCTTCCTGAGCTTATCGTCAGAAGCAAGAAGTTCTGCTTGCCCCGCTATTGAAACAATTTTGTTCTTTTTAAATAAGCCAGCAATACCGGTTGTTAATTTATTAATAATTCCGGCCTTTCTCAACATCATCTGTTCCAAGTTGAGTTTAATTCCAGAAACTTCGACGCCGTGCTCAGACATTTCTTCGTTCAGCCGGGAAAAATGTTCACTGGATTCAAGTAATGCTTTACTGGGGATACAACCTTCGTTCAAACACACTCCTCCAAGAACTCCGCGTCTCTCCACAACAACAACGGAGAAACCAAGCTGCGCTGCACGAATAGCAGCAACATAACCGCCAGGACCCGAACCAATAACAATTAAATCAAAAATCTGTTCAGACATGATTTTCTCCACTTAAATCTAAGTTTGATTATTTTCACGACAGCCGAAGAACCGAACTGATCCTTGTTTCAAACGGTTGCCCTTGAGTATAAAATAGACGCCCAATCTCCGCAATAAGCCTCGTCAATCAACCTAAAAACAATGACATACAAGTCGATCATTAAAACAAAACAATAACGATTGACTAATTTTAACTTTTTTGCTATATTTCGCATGGTTAGAATTGTCGAAAGGAGCCGTACATGGACATTTCAGGATCAATGAGCTTTGCTGCTCAAGAAATTGCGACAAATAAAACTCAAACAGGATTTGATGTTTTAACCAAAACAATTGAAAAAACTGAGCAGATGCAAACCGGGGAACAACAACGACTCCAGATTGCAGAGCAAACAGGTAAGGGTCTCAATTTAGACGTCAAAGCCTAACGACCCATTTTCCACTAAATGAAAACGTTAAAGCCCCGTATCGGCTCCAGTCCGCTGCGGGGCTATTTAATTGGACAAGCAACGACCGAACGGCCATCACGAAAGGACGCAAGGCCTTCCCTCCTCATCCAAGTGGACAAAGGTGACTGAAATACTAAAAACCTCTTCTTCCTCAAAAACACCCGGAGCATCAGCAAAGACAACCACGTTATAAGTTGCCGATGTTTTACCTTGTTTAATTTTTTCGATGTGAAAGCGCAAAATGGAACCATTGACAACGCGATGTTTGAAACGACAGGCATCCATCCCAACTGTCACCAGACTGCAACCGGGATATTCCCGGGACGCTGCCATCCAGGCATTTTCATCGACCCACTTGAGCATCACACCACCAAAAAGATAACCATGATGATTTAAATGCTCAGGGCGAACCAGAGTAAAATTATCCATGGGTTCCCTTTCTACTTGCATCATATTGCTCTTCAGCATGGTACGAAGACCTCACCAGAGGCCCTGCTTCAACGTGGGCAAAGCCCAAGGCCCGTCCCTTTTCTGCAAAAACGGCAAACTCTTCTGGTGGCACATAACGCTTCACCGGAAAATGATGGCGCGTTGGCGCTAAATACTGCCCTAACGTCAGCAGTTGACAGTTGTGATCACGCAGATCCTTCATTACCTTAAGAACGTCTTTCTCTGTCTCACCCATACCCAGCATTAATCCAGACTTCGTCGTAACTTGAGGGTCCAACCGAGAAACTTCTGCAAGCAGTGACAGACTTCGTTGATATTCGGCTTCGGGTCGTACCTGAGAGTAAAACTGGGGGATCGTCTCAACATTGTGGCCAAGAATATCAGGTTTTTCAGCAACGATCTCGGCAAGAGCATCCCAGTTGCCTTGCAAATCGGAGATCAACAACTCAATACGGCACTTATCCGTTAACTTCCGAATCTCTCTGATGAGCTTAATAAACTGACTGGCCCCACCATCCACGAGATCATCACGGGTCACGGTTGTAATCACAGCATGATTGAGTTTCAACTCATAAATTGCTGTCGCGACGTTCTTGGGCTCTGCTGGATCGATCGGGGCAAGAAGACCGCTACCAACATTACAAAAGTGGCAGTGACGACTGCAAACATTCCCCAAAATCATAAATGTCGCTGTTCCCTGACTCCAACACTCTCCTTGATTTGGACAGGCAGCACTACGACAAACGGAATGGAGTCCGTTGATACGATGATAGCGATCGATCCGAGTATAATTTTCACCAGCAGGAAATCTAACTTTGAGCCAATCGGGCTTACGAATATAATTTGAATCCATCCACCTATCCCTACAGCTGATAATAGATTTTACGATCGGACTGATTGTACAGATTCAAATCGAATATCACGATCAAAAAAACAAGGCCCGCTCAAATAAATGACCGGGCCTTGTTTTTCATTCAGCTATTAATAAACTTTACGCTGGTTCAAAATCAGATTTTCCAACTCCACAAAGTGGACAGAGCCAATCCTCTTTAATATCTTCAAAACTTGTACCAGGCTCAATACCGTTATCTGGATCGCCTTCTTCTGGATCATAGACATAACCACAAACGAGACATACATATTTTTGCATTTGAACCTCCTTCTTTGAGTAAGTTAATTGGACAAGAAATTAACAGATTCAGCAAATCATTACAACCACAGTTATGATTAAAAATTGATTTTCAGTCGATCATTTTCATAAGAGCATCGACAGTCTTCTCAATCCCTTCAGCGGCCTCACTGATATTCCCTGCAAGCATATAAGCCGGAGAGGTAATCACTTTATTCTCTTTGTCGATGACAAACTCAGTGACAGGACAAGCCACATGCGTTGCCCCCATAGAAGAAACCGCCTCAGCAGTGCCTTCATCGCTTCCAATTGTGACCTGTGGGGTCAGTTCAGCCCCAAGAACTTTAGCAACCAAAGCAGGAGCAATACAAACTGCTGCCAGAGGCTTCTTTGCCGCAACAACCTCTCGAATCAGCCTAGCGACATCTTTTTGCACATCACAATCTGGCCCCTTAAAAGCAAAATCGCAGAGATTTTTGGCAGCGCCAAACCCTCCGGGAATAAAAAGAGCATCAATATCAGTCGCTTTTATTTTCGCAATGTCACTAATTTCACCCCGTACTATCCTTGCTGACTCCTCAAGCACATTACGGCTGATACCATCGACCTGCTCACCGGTCAGATGATTCACAACTGCTTGCTCCACATCAGGAGCCATACAAACGACCTCTGCCCCAGCACGATTGAGGGCCAGCAAAGAAATAACCGCTTCATGGATTTCGCTGCCATCATAGACACCGCAGCCAGAAAGAAGAACTCCCACTTTTGCCATCGTAACCTCCTGAATAATGTTTCGGGATAACAAATTATAAAAGCCAGATATCTAACAGCATAGCAGAACCAAATTGACATTTTTAGTTTCGGGGATAAAGAACGGCAATCCCATGGGCGATTTCATCACCCAAAGCCCTGAGTCTGTGGGGCTCATTTGAATCCCAGTACACAGAGTCCCCCGGGTTCAAAACATAAGTTTCGGTCCCGTGCATTAATTCCACCTGCCCCTCAAGAATATAAAAAAACTCTTCCCCTGAATGGCTGACAGGCTGAGACTGATCAGTCTGAGCGGGGTCAAATTCCACCAAGAAAGGCTCCATGTGTTTATGCTTTTTTCCATAGGCGAGAGAATGATAAAAGTAGGGTTGCGGGGCACCGCCGTGACTTGGCCTTCGGTTCATACGCTCTGCATCATCGGCTCGGACAACCAGACATTTCTGATTATTGTCTTCTTCCTCAAAAAAAGTTTGCAAAGGCACCCGCAGAGCCTTGGCAATCCGCAACAATGTTGCCAAAGGCGGGATCACCTGATCATTTTCTATTTGCGACAACAGAGGTTTTGATAATTCTGTGACCTCAGAAAGATCCTGCAGGGTCATCCTTTGTTTCTGTCTGAGTTCACGGATTTTTTGACCTATCTGCAACTCTTTAACTTCAGACCTGAATTCGTTCATGCCCCTATTCCTTGTGCAAAAGTAGATATAAACTTTTAGCCTTCATTGACCAAACAGTCAAGTTTTCATAGCTATTCACAGGGCCAACAAAACACAATAGAGAGAGGACCTATGAGCGGCCGTCTTCCCGTAAACCGATGAAGCATACGATTGCGCAGCCATTTCCCCCTATGGTAAAAGTTAAACGATGCATCCCTTAACAGTGGAGCCTTTTATGTCTGATTTACCAAGGAACTCCCAGATCAAAGCCATTTTATTTGACCTTGATGGAACATTGCTCCGAGCAAACATGCGTGAATTTGTTCCACGCTATATCGGCGAACTATCGGCGTATTGTGCTGACCTGGTTGATCCAGAAAAGTTTAAAAAAACATTATTGACCATTATCCGCGAACTGATTCATATCGAAGGTGATGGTTCTATGACGAATGAAAATAGATTATACAACCGCATGCATAGAGAACTTGCCATTCCTGAAGCGGTCATGCGTGAAGGTCTCTCCCAGCTCAAAGATAATGGGCTGGAACAACTTAAAGAATTTATCTTCCCCATCCCTCTGGCGAAAAAAATCATCGCTGATTGTCACAAAACTGGCCTGCCAATGGTTCTGGCAACCAATCCGGTTTTCCCCAAATTTATGATTCAAGCGCGCATGGAGTGGGCTGAGTTAAAAGAAGAGTTTTTTACTCACATCACCAGTTACGAGAATAGTCACTACTGCAAACCCCATGCAGGATATTTCAGGGCGATATCTGACCAACTTGGCATTGCACCCGAAAACTGCCTCATGGTTGGCAATGATATCAGCCATGACCTTGCGGCGGTGGCAACCGGGATGAAAACATTTCTCGTTGATACCTGGCTGGTTG
>JADGDX010000090.1 GCA_016744675.1 Desulfuromusa sp.
GTGCTAGTGAGATTAAATAAACCAGACACCGCATTCCCCTGAATCAATTAAATAAGGATATCACCAACATGTCTCTAAACTTTCAAACCTTCCGAAATATTGTTTGCACTATTGCTCTTTGCTTTCTGATTTCAGCCTGTCAAACAGACCAGCAAGAAACCGCACCGAAATCAACGCCACAAAAACAAATAGCGAAACAAACACAAAACAATGAACAAAAAGTACCGGTTCAACCTGAAGAACAAAAAGTGCTGGATCGGCCAAAAGAGCAGAAAGAAAGCTCAACCGCGACTCCTCAGGTCAACCTGAGTCTGTCAAAAGAACTGATCGACAAAATTGATTCTAACAGTCAGCAAAACCTCAACACCGAATTAGATCAACAGATGGTCAGTGAATCAACCGAAAAAAGAAAAGTTAAAATCAGTGCGGGTGCATTAATCGACAAGGAAGAGGAAGACCTGACAAAAAAACTTGATGGTGGAAAAGTCAACATCACCATCCCCTTTAACTAAAGACATCATCGTCTTTCGTAAAGACAGTTCAGGTTCATTCATTTCAAAACAATAAGGACACATACCAATGAAATATATCGGAGCCCATGTCAGTGCCGCTGGTGGTGTTTTCAATGCACCACTTAACGCTGTCGCAATTGGAGCAACGGCCTTTGCTCTGTTTACAAAAAACCAGAAACAGTGGAAAAGCACAGCCTTAACCGATGATGTTATTGCAAAGTTCAAGAAAAATTGTAAAGAAAACAACTTTAGCCCCAAGCAAATTCTTCCGCACGACAGTTACCTGATAAACCTTGGTCACCCTGAGGCCGAAAAGCTGGAGAAGTCACGCAATGCGTTTACTGATGAGCTTCAGCGTTGCCAGCAGTTGGGGCTGATCTACCTTAACTTTCACCCCGGAACCCATTTAAAACAGATGAGCGAAGCGGACTGTTTAAGTCGCATTGCTGAATCAATTAACTTGTCCTTGCAGCAGGTTCCAGATGTGATTGCAGTGATTGAAAATACGGCTGGACAGGGAAGTAATCTCGGCTACCGCTTTGACCATTTAGCGCAAATCATCGAACAGGTTGAGGATAAAAACCGTGTTGGAGTGTGTCTTGACACCTGCCATACATTTGTTTCGGGATATGACCTGCGTGGAATGGATGCGTGTGAAAAAACCTTTGCTGAATTTGAACAGGTTGTCGGCTTCAAATACTTAAAAGGGATGCATATCAACGATAGCAAAACCCCTTTTGCCAGCAAAGTTGACCGCCATGCTCCCCTTGGAGCGGGAGAAATTGGCTGGGACTGTTTCAAATATATTATGGCTGATGATCGTTTTAATGGCATTCCGCTGGTTCTGGAAACAACCAACCCCGACCTCTGGCCAGAAGAAATTACCGAACTCAAGAAACTTGCAGGACTGACTGAATAAAAAACGTGCTCCCCCTCTTCCTCATATGGAGAGGGGAACACAGATCAGTATCACTTCTTTATATGATCTATTCGGTTGCGATAGGTCGATTAAATCGTGTGAGTAAAAATGCCATGGGAATCGTTCCAAGGGCAAAGACTGTACACAGCTCATAGGTTTTCTCCAACCCAATCCAGTCACCGACAATTCCCAATGCAAACACCACCACAGCGCCAACTCCAAAGTTAATAAACATATACATGCTGTTCATAAAGGTCGGCATGCTGGAATCGGTATCTTGAATACTGGCCATCAAAACAGGACCAGATGCAAATAAAAATAATCCTAAAACACTCAACACAAAGATATTCTGAGTATAAATAAACACCATCATCGTGACAACAGACCCGATACTTGAGAAAAACAGGGTTTTTCGCCGTCCAATTTTATCTGAGATATTTCCGGCACAAAACGTTCCGATCACTCCCGAAAATTGTAACACTGACAGAGAAATCCCGGCAAACCAGAGAGATTCCCCCTGCCCCACTAAATAAACCGGAAGATAAAGGGTCAGTGCACTTTTCATCGCTGCCTGAAAACAAAGAAATCCGGCAATGACGCTAAAATATGGCCAATATCGACGGAGCAACTTACGCGTATCTCCCTTTTCTTTAGGCTTTTGAACCTGCCTGTCACCATCGAGATTTTTTAATTTAACGTAAAGCACCAGGGAAGCAATAAGCCCCAGCGGAATCAGGCGATAGATCTCTTCAAGGCTCCAGAGTGAAACGGCAGAAATAACCAACAACGGGCCAAGTGTTCGCGCAAGCTCTCCACCCACCATGAAAAAGCTCATCCCGGTTCCAACCTTGTTTCCCGAAGCTTCTTTGACAATAACAGGAGAAGGAACATGAAACAGGGCCGCTGAGATACCTGCCACAAACAGAAGAATAAACAACATCGCAAACGAATTTGCCAACCCCACCAACCCCATACTAATCGCCGTAATTGCTGGCGTGAGGATAACGAAATATTTAATTCCAGTTTTCTCAGCCAAGAGGCCAAGAAAGGGATTAAACAGAGCGGGAATTCTCCTGATGATATCGAGAAATGCGGTCATTGAAAGTGACATTCCCAATTTATCAATCAGCAGTGGCAGCAACGGCGCTAAAAACGCAGAAAAGGTATCATGCGCAAGGTGAGCAAGGGAGAGGATCATAACGTCTGTTTTTTTAAATTCAGTATTCTGTTTCACTTAATATCCATTCTTTATCATATGACTTGATATCATTTTCAAAGCGCCTCATACATACATTGCACCACGGCACAAATCAACACCATCTTTTCATATTACCACCCCCCCCCTTATCCTAAAATGTTACGACCCAAATAAATCCTCTTGCAGGGATCGATGGTAAAAAGTATCAAGATATTATTTTGTGCATATGCACATTTATCGCTTGACAAGACAGTCGAATCAGCCTAACCTCTTTTTGTGCATATGCACACACAATGGATGCCATCGTCAATCTTTTAGTGAAGAATTCATCCAGCGAGTACCATTAACAAATAACCAAAAGGAGGCAATTATGCCAGGAAGAGATGGAACAGGTCCACAAGGCCAAGGAGCAATGACAGGAAGAGGCATGGGAGTCGCTGAACAAGGTCAAGCAGCAGGATGTGGTCAAGGCCTTAGCCGAGGTCAAAGATCGGGCCCCGGAAGAAATCAAGCACAAGAAAACCAACCGGGCCAAGGGGCTGGGCGTGGAAGAGGGCGTGGTCAAGGAAAAGGCCGCAGATAAATAAATATCTGCATATCATTACCACGGCCACATTTATCATAAATCAAATTAAAAACAAGCAGCCAGCATAAATTAAGTTCACCTAGCAATGGAGTTACAAACATTATGATTATCGCAGTTACTGCCAAAGAGGCATCCCTACAGTCTGAAGTTGATCCACGATTTGGCCGCGCCGCTTATTTTTTAATTGCTAACAGTCAAACCGGTGAAGTCTTTGTTCACGACAACAGTGATGGGGTTAATGCATCAAATGGTGCAGGGACAGGGGCATCTCAACTGCTCGCAGAATACAAGGTCGATGTTCTTTATACAGGGCATGTCGGACCAAAAGCTGCTGAAGTTCTCGATAAAGCTAAAATTACCTATAATGAACATATTGAAGGAACGGTTGAGGAAGTTCTCGCCGGCATCCCTCAAGAGTCAGCACCAGCAGCACCGGAGGCAGCAGAAATACCAGTAGAAACCGTCCCCGCTGCCGCAGACGGTGCCATCCGCCTCGCAATTCCAGCAGACACAGATGCAGGTCTTGAGGCTCAACGTTCTGGTCATTTTGGAAAATGCGCTTACTACACGTTGATTGACATTAAAGATCAGCAGGTGCAACAGGTTGTTGCGATGAAAAATGGAGGACATATTCAAGGTGGTTGTTCGGTCCCCGTGATCTTACTCAGCGCCAACCATGTGAATAAATTAATCGTCGCAGGAATCGGCGGTCGCCCGCTACAGGGATTTCGTGAAACCGGAATTGAAGTCTATGCAGGATCAGGAGAAACCGTTCAAGAGACAATTGATCTGTTTCTTAATGATCAACTGGCTCCAATCAGCAACGACCAAGTGTGTGGCGGAGGCCCACAGTGATCATTTCAGTCGTCAGTGGTAAGGGGGGAGCGGGCAAAACCACCCTTGCCACATCGATTGCGCAGGTTTTTGAAGCAGAGTTCTATGACTTGGATGTTGATGCTCCTAATGCAGAGTATTTTTTGCAGCCCGACTTCTCAGAGACAAAACCAATAACGCAACCCGTACCAATTTTTTCTAAAGAGCGTTGTGATGTGATCATTTCAGTCGTCAGTGGTAAGGGGGGAGCGGGCAAAACCACCCTTGCCACATCGATTGCGCAGGTTTTTGA
>JADGDX010000091.1 GCA_016744675.1 Desulfuromusa sp.
AATAACTTTAAGCTAGATTAGGGACTTTCAGTCCCGACCCAAACCCATGCACTTTCAGTGCATGGTGGTTTAGTTTTACCTTGTAAAGATATAAATCCAAAAACTTGTAAAGTTAGTAACCACATTTTATCTGTCCGTTTCTTGCATAGTTTTTTCATGCTAACGTGGAGGTTGCAAAACTTTCGTTTTTTTAAAAGGGTTTTGTGTTTAAACAGTACCATCGATACAAGAAGTCCGCACTTGCTGAAGGAGTTAGCGATATTTGTATTGGTAAAGAAAAATAACATTGAATTATCCCTAGTTTTTTGGAGACCCCCAAATTTGTGAGCATGGCGTCACTAATACGACAGGAGATTTAGTCCTTAAGGGCAGTGGGCGAGAAGTTCGATTGGACCTTGAGTTGTTGCAGTGCAAATAGTGTTCACTCTAGAATGTCATTTGTTCTATTGCCTGTTAGATATGGATCAAGTTAAAAACTAGGTTCAGCTAGAGCAATCTTGAATATAACTATTCTCGTTAGTGTTATGAAAATGATTGTTTATTGTCACATTCCCTTAAGCCACGAATAATCAGAAGTTCTTTTTCTAGCTTGGCGACCACTGGCTCAACCGATTCTAAGTATTTCAACAATGCTATCTCTACAAATTGCCGCTTAGACCGATGCCCAGATACCGGAGAATCTAAAACGGCTTCGACTCTGTCCATAAGTGTCATGGGCAGTGATACCCCTAGTTGCACCTTTTTATTATTGTTTATGCGCATAAACTGTCCTCCTAGTTTTACTTTTAATTTTAAAAATATTGTTTAGCACAAAAATATACTTTTTTGTAGACAATAGTCCGTGGACCGTTGGTCACATAGTAAATAATATTCCTCAAAAAGGGGAATCCATGGAACTTGAGACTGCAATTGCGAACACTCTAAAAGAAAATCGAAAAAAAGCTGGTTTGTCACAAGAACGTCTCGCTTTAGATTCCGACCTCGACAGAACTTTTGTATCTCTTCTAGAACGTGGCAAACGCCTCCCTTCTCTTAAAAGCCTCTTTAAAATATCTAATGCACTGAGCACTAAACCTTCAATCATCGTTGCACAGATTGAATTGTTGCTGCAAAAAGACTGACAATTGGAAGTAATTTATTTCTTCTCTATATTATATAGTTGTTTCGGCCCTCAGCGAGTAAGATATATATCAGATTCCACGTGTAATATGCAGTCTTAGTAAATTTATGAAATTTTGTTGTAGCAATTTTAATTCCCTAGTAATTTATGTGTGTTTACGGTTTGCCTGATAATCCTGCTTCAAATTGAGAATTTAAGTTCAGTTTTGGCAACTATAATCAGAGACCTGTGCAGATTTTTATAGAGTGATTTGTGAATGAACAAAAATAAGCTTACATTATCTCAACTTGAGCAATACTTATCCAAATCCGCCTGGATTTTAAAAGGTCCAGTTGACGCTTCAGACTTCAAGGTTTACATCTTCCCACTGCTGTTCTTCAAACGTATTTCTGATGTCTACGATGAAGAGTTTCGCATGGCGTTAGAAGAGTCCGAGGGTGATACCTATTATGCATCTCTACCCGAGATGCATCGCTTTGAGATCCCTGATGGCTTTCATTGGACCAATGTACGCGAGACGACAACCAATGTTGGTCAAGCGATTGAAGCAGCGTTGCGCGGAATTGAACAGGCCAACCAGGACTACCTCTACGGTATCTTTGGCGATGCGCAATGGAGCAATAAAAACAAACTTTCAGACCGGTTGCTCATCGATCTGATCGAGCACTTTTCTCAGTACACCTTGGGCAATGAGAATGTCGATTCTGACATGCTCGGCAATGCTTACGAATACCTCATCAAGCACTTCGCCGACTTGGTCAATAAGAAGGCTGGGGAGTTTTACACGCCTCGATCGGTGGTGCATCTACTCGGGCTGATTCTTGATCCACACGAAGGGGAGACGATCTACGACCCTGCCTGTGGGACAGGCGGCATGTTGCTGGAATGTGTCAATGACCTCAAAAACAATAAAGAGGAATACCGCACCCTTAAGCTCTTCGGACAGGAGAAAAATCTGACTTCCAGTTCCATCGCCCGGATGAACATGTTCCTCCATGGGATTGAAGACTTTGAGATCCTCCGTGGTGACACGCTACGTAATCCGGCCTTTTTTGAGGCGGATGGATTACAGACCTTCGACTGTGTTATTGCCAATCCGCCTTTCTCCTTAAAAGAGTGGGGTGCTGATAACTGGGCTAACGATCCTTATGGCCGCAACATAGCCGGTGTGCCACCGAAGGGGAATGGTGACATGGCCTGGGTGCAGCACATGGTCAAGTCGATGAACAGCACCGGTCGCATGACGGTGGTTTTGCCTCATGGGGCGCTGTTCCGTAAAGGGGCCGAAGGAAAGATCAGAAAGGCGCTGCTTGAGCAGGATTTGCTGGAAGCGGTCATTGGCCTGGGGCCGAACGTCTTTTACGGGACCCAGCTCGCTGCCTGCGTGATGGTCTTTAAGCAGAACAAGGAGCCGGAGCAGAAAAAGAAGGTTCTCTTTATTGATGCCTCGGATCAGATCAGGGTCGGGCGGGCGCAGAACTTCCTTGAGCCAGAGCATGTGCAGCAGATTTACACCTGGTATCGCGATTATGCTGATATTGAGAATTACGTCAAAGTCGCCAGCATGGATGATCTACAAGAGAACGACTTCAATCTCAACATCCCGCTCTACGTTGAGAAGATCATCGAAGACAATCTGCCCAGTGTAGAAGAGGCTATGGCCGATCTGAAGGCTGCATGGGAAGAGAGTCTGAAGGCTGAAGAAAAATTTAAAACAATTCTAGCGAGGTTCATTTAATGACTAATCCAATTTCAAGAGAGGATCTCACTAAGGCCCTTGAGAAGATTGATTCAACAGTGGCCAAAGAATCTCTGGCTAAGCTTATCGAATATTACATTAACCCTGCATTTGGCGCGCTCCCTAAGAGAGAAGAGGACATTGCTTTATTCCAGTGCTTACAAGAACTTGGAATATTTGATGACACTCCCGATCTTTACAGCTTGGTATCGTCTCTAAGAATCACTCGTGCCAAAGCACGAAATTTGCTCTACGAAGTCAACCTGCGTAAGAGTACTGCAGCGAACATAGAAGATGAGCTGCTGGAGCTCCTTAAGGAACCCGTTTTCCTGAAAGACAATGACAAGGTTTGTCTCGAAATCGGAAACCCTCTGTTAATTGACCATCTCAAACATGAGCTTAAAGAGCTCAAGCATATAACTGACGGTTCGTTTTCACCTGAGCTAGTAAAGCTAACTCCTGATGCGTACATCGCTTTGGTGAACAAGAAGTTTGCCAAAGTAAAAAAAGCGGATGTGGATAAAGCCCTCATCGCATGCGGTATTAAGAAAGACGTTAACGCCAAAACGATATTCAAGGACGTCCTTAAAAAGGTGGGTAAAAAAGTTGCTGATGATACTGGCGATGCTGCCGGTGAATTGTTGGGTAATTATTTAGGAGACCTTCTCTCCACTACGACGGAAACGGTTACCTCATTCCTGTCTCGTTATAAAGATGCTGAGGGAGACGTGGAATGACCCAACAAGAACTCGAAAAATACCTCTGGGGCGCGGCCACGGCATTGCGCGGCACCATCGATGCCGGGGACTACAAGCAGTACATTTTCCCGTTGTTATTCTTTAAACGCATCTCCGATGTGTATGACGAAGAATTTGAAAAGGCCCTGGCTGAGAGTGATGGCGATATTGAATACGCTGAGTTTGCCGAGAACCATCATTTTCAGATTCCCGAAGGGGCGCATTGGCAGGATGTGCGGGAGACCACCGTCAACGTCGGCCTGGCGTTGCAAAACGCTATGCGTGAGATCGAAAAGGCCAACCCCGACACCCTGCACGGCATCTTTGGTGATGCCAGTTGGACCAACAAGGATCGTCTTTCCGATGAAATCCTCACCAACCTGATTGAGCATTACAGCCAGCACAAGCTGAGCTTGGGCAATGTGCCAGATGATCAACTCGGCAACGCCTACGAATACCTGATCAAGGAATTTGCTGACGACAGCGGTCACACCGCCGCCGAGTTTTACACCAACCGCACCGTGGTCAAGCTGATGACCATGATCATGGACCCGCAACCGGGTGAAAGTGTCTATGACCCCACCTGCGGTTCCGGTGGTCTGTTGCTGAACTGTGCGCTGCACTTAAAAGAAGTGGGCAAAGAGTACCGCACCCTCAAGCTTTACGGGCAGGAGATCAACCTGATCACCTCGGCCATTGCCCGCATGAATATGTTTATGCAC
>JADGDX010000092.1 GCA_016744675.1 Desulfuromusa sp.
GACATAGCGGGTTTGGCGACCGGCAACCCTTTTCATCAACTTCCCCAGGTTTTCAGGGATATCTCCTGGATTAATGACGAGGTGAACATGATTGGTCATAAGACAGAATGCGTAGATTTTGCATCCGTACACCTCTTTCCATTCCGCAAGATTGTCAAGGTAATAGAGATAATCATCCTCGGCGGAAAATACAACCTGACGGTTGTGACCGCGCTGGATAACGTGGTGGGGATAATCGGGTATAACGATGCGAGCAGTTCGTGGCATGGAGGGTATCTATCACAATAAGCAAGATTCTACAATAAATAAATCTGTCCCCTTTTTTTCTTTCTACTGCACGGAGAAAATCATTCATTATTGACGAATCCCAGGTACTATCTAACATTGCCTGAACACCCATCACTGTTATCGCTAGCTCAACATCTACAGTCCACCCGCCAGTCGATTCGTCATAGCTAAAATCAACTAAGTTAAAGTAGTCTTTTAAATATGTTTGTGATGACAGTTGGTAAAAGATAAGATCACTTAGCTGCTCGTAGCGTTCGAAAAGAAGGTCTGCGCTATCAGTGGTAGTAAATGACTTTTCAACGCCAATAAATGCGATCAGGTTACGATATTGGGTTTCTGAGATTGTTTCATTAGAAACATATCCAGAGAACTCATGCGGAACATTAACGTTCACCCATGTCGTTATCAATTGTGTGAAAAGATCTTGGCGGACGCTATAATCACTTTCAGAAACAAATTGCTCAACTATCAACTGAAGCTCGCCGGAATCATCAAGCATTATACTTTCACGCAGTGACCTAACAACACCATACCCATTGGCATCTGGTAGAGCCATAACCTCATCAGTGATGACTATATATTCAATAGGTGTTGTACGGGTGGGATCTATGCTAAACCAAATATCTCCCAGCTCGTGAGACACATTATCGCCGTCTACCCAGGTACCGACTTGCCCTAGTTCATTGTTATTCGAATCCACTATTTGGGGAGTCTCATAAGAGAGGCTTAAAGACTTAACATTCAACTCTGGCAGAGATTGAATTTCGCCAGCATCACATATACCGTTGCTATCAAGATCTCTCCAAACCCTCAAATCAGCAAAAATAGAGTCGTTTATATCTATAACCCCATCAAGGTTTTCATCATGGTCAGCTAAAGCTTCAAATCCATTCTCTGCAAAATCGTTCGAACCAAGTGTGGACATGTCCCCAAAAAGCTCTGAGCCATCATTAACCAGTCCATCTCCATTCCTATCTAAAACCAAAAAACCATCATCTGGAGAAATCCAACCTGTTGTTTCTGCAAAGCCGTCACAATTTAAGTCAAATTGAACACCAGCTACCTGAGAAAGAGTCTCAACACCATCACCATCAAGGTCTAGAACGAGAGGATCGCTATTAAGAAGGGAATGGCCTTCTTCTGGCAAGACATCACTCGCCCCTTCAGGAGCAGGCACAACTGCAGAACGAGGGATGTTGATTATATCATCAGGGTAAATTGAGTCAGGATCATCTATGCCAGGGTTTGCGGCCAACAGGTCTTCCAATGGCACACCAAATTTATCTGCAATCTCCCCTAAAGTATCACCTTCCTCTACTGGGTACCCTAGCAAGCCATCTGAGCCTTCTGAGCCATCGGTACCTTCGGGGACTTCTGTACCATCGGGGTATTTCTCTGCTAAGCGATCTCGCAGCTTCTGAGTGTAGTCTAGATAATCTACCTGATCTAAACCCAGCTCATGAGCAGTCACAATAACCTCCTGTAGATAGCCAGGTTCATAATCAGCCCCACCAGGCTCATAATCTACATTCCCCGTGATCTCCTCAAGGTGATCAAACCACACCTCTAGAATTTCCTTGTCACGGACATATTCCTCAGCAAGCTCGTTTATTACCTCTTGCCTTTGTTCCTCAGTATAGTTGCTAGAAATATCGTGTACATTAGTCAAAGTATTAATACCATCGATGACATCTTGAACCGTAGGGACAGAAATATCTCCATAATTAACATAAGTAGCCATAGACCCTCCTCTTTTAATTATTTACAGGCTTTTGGAAAAAAAACTAGGTGACCTTTCACTTCCTTTATATCAATATTCATATTGACTTGAACCTTTGCAGCAACCCCGCCATCATTTTTATATAAAATTAAATCACCAGAACAATTAACAGTACGGAAAAGATTTTTCCTTTTTTTAATACTGCAAAAAACTTCATCAAAATTTTTAGATCTTTGATCTTCTATATCTATATTATTTTTTAAAAAATTATCTAGTATTTCATTTTTTGTAGCCCGCATTAAGTCATATTGCGTAGAAGGACATTTGTTGCTAGTTATCTCCTCAAGACCTTTAATATTCATTGAATAGTGATTCTGCATATACCTATATGAGAAATCAATCGACCTATCATCTAAAGACTTTTCTTGAGCAAACGAGCATGATGAAAAAGGTAGAACAACTACTAAAACAAAGAAAATCATCCTATAAAAACCTACGTCAAAAACCATAAAACCTCCCAAAATCAAACAATTTCTGTCCAATATTTACGAACGAAGTTGAATTCAAATTGCATGTGCACCACTTTGAGCCTCATCAAAGACTTCCCGGGGAGCCCGGTAGCTGAGACACTTTCTCTGAGATATTCTAGTGATATCTGGGGACATAATACCTATTTCCTCCCAATCCTTGGTCTTCCCGGTGCTTTCATTTTCAATGCTCGGTCAGTGAGTGTCTCCAGATGAAGGACAAACTCTTCTCCACCCAAAGGCCGGCCGGTTTTTGTTCTTTTTCTAATCTTGTGATCTTGCTCTTCATTTGTTGTTGCCAAAAACCTTAGCCAGTTATCCACCATTGTGGGCAATATCCGTTCCTTAATGAGCGGATCATAATCAATGGTTGCGCTATTATACCGTGCGCTCGACCATTGATAGTCTAAGGGAGATTCAACTATATTAGCGGCAACGGGATTACGTTCTACGTAGCGCCCTGCGGCCAGAAGATGGGTCTGGTCAAGCACACAGGAACCGAAACGTCCTTGAAACAGATAACCGCGAACCTTTTCCTTAAAGTTTTTCATGCGGGTGTAGCGACGGTGGGCTTCACCGATAACACGTGCCAAAGAGTTCTCTTTTTCGGGGATGGCGATCAGATGAACATGGTTGGTCATCAGGCACCATGACAGAAAGGTGACGCCCGAACGTTCGGCTTCCTCAGCCATAAATTGTAAGTACGTAAGTCGATCTTGATCGTCAGCAAAGATGTCCATGGAACGGACACCGCGCTGCGTGATGTGATGTGGATGGTCTGGTAAAACCAGACGAGCAAAACGTGCCATCAATCCCCCTCCGAATTGACATCATTTTATATATTGTGGCAAGTGATCGATAGGTTAACGAAATCTTTCTGTTCCGGCAAGTTTTTTAAATTGGTATTGTGTCCCCCGAATATACCCGTGTGCCGATGTTATACTCAGTGCTTGTGGCAAGGACATTGTAGCGGGTAGAAAAGGCGGTGGCTTGCTTGTGGGTAAAATTACAATAAATAAATCTGTCCCCTTTTTTCAAGCTTTACTTCGAGTAAACGCAGCTGTTCTCCAGACAAAACCAAAGGTTCAGAGACTTGTTGTCGATCAGGATTAAGAACCATTTTCATCTGTGAACAAACCAGTGTCGCAGAATCATACAGTTCAAATTTCAATTCGACCGACTCAACCAAGTAGGCAGGAGAACGGTAATCATTCAAATAAATTGTTGTCGGTGTTTTCGAGTCCATCTCAGAAGCCACAGCCTCCGACATACCCTTCATGAAAAGAAATTGCCCCCTGTGGGCAGGCGGGAATACAAATACCGTCCAAATCACACATTTTAAGGTCGATAACTGCCTTTCCGTTAACCAAAGTAATTGCCTTCTCTGGACAAATGTCTACACAGCGGCTGCTTCCACAACAAAGATTTTGATCGATAACAATTTCAAGCATAAAGAGCTCTCCTGTTTAATATTTTCCATTGAAGTTTACTGCCAGAACAATTTCAACTCTTTAGAGTAGTTGGCTCATTTTGATCTAAAAAAGAAGGATAATAACCTCTTACATCCACTTACGGCAATGGCCAAAAAAAATGGGTCGTCAAATAGACGACCCATTTTTAATAATCACAAAATTAAAAGTTACAATGCGTATAGAT
>JADGDX010000093.1:0-2561 GCA_016744675.1 Desulfuromusa sp.
TCATGACGCGGAGCGGCGTGCACAAGTTGCTTGAGTGTACTCAGCTCCGCCGATTCAAGCCGCGTAGCGGCTTGAACGCCTCGCATCACCGGCAAAATAAAGTTGCAGAGCGAAGCGGCGCAGCTTTATTTTGTCCGCGTGTATGCGTTTGTTATGTGCTTTTATCTTCAAGCAACTCTCTTGCTTGATTTGGGAACTTTTGAATTAGCCATCGTAATAATTCGAGTTGATCGCCACCTTTAGCTCTTCTGACTTGGATTAATAACTTTTGAACGGATGGCCTTTCAAGTGTGAGATTAGAGGCTCCTTCATTACAGACCGAGCACAAGGCTCTTAGATTTGAAGCATCATCAGTACCACCTTGAGATTTATCTACAATATGTCCAATATGCAAACGTGTTTTCCTTGATGGGTCATATGGATGAGGTTCACCAGCAACCGCTCCACACATTTGGCAAGTAAAACCATTTCTATCCAAAACGAATGCTCTGGTTTCTTTTGATATTGCTCTTTCAAAGGCTGGTTGTGGCGTTGGATCATCCAGAATATATTGACCTGGCTTTAAACCACTGCGGTCATTGTGTGTTTGAATCTGATAACCTTCTTCTGTGCGTAGCTCTCTAACTCGTCTCGCCCACTCTGTAATGCCCCCTGCTACTTCTCTGAGTTCATCAGAGTCCATTAATTTGCCAATATTTGATAAAAAATGCTCTCTAAGCTTTGTTCGTGCGCCAATTTTCTTTGCCATGAATTAGTCGGTCGTTCTAAAAGCATTAACTATATGAATTTACTGAATTAAATATTGATATGTGCTATATTGTTTTGCAAGAAAAGTATCCATTAGCCTCTATTTTCTGGCAAAACTATGCGACCAAAGAAACCTAAAAAACAGCCTCAGGATCAATTATTTCAGATCCGGTTGAATGTTGTTTGCGACCCGGTGAATTCACTGGTCAAGTTGGCCGACCAGATCGACTGGGACAAACTTGATGAACAGTTTGCAGCTCTCTACTCAGCAGAAGGCAGACCTACCTGCCATTGCAACCCGAATGATGGTTGGTCTTACGCTGCTACAGAGCTTGTACAGCTTAAGCGAAGATGATGTGGTTAATCGCTGGCCTGAAAATCCTTACTGGCAATATCTGTGCGGTGAAACATTTTTTCAGCATCAACCACCAATTGCTCGCAGTGGATTGAGTAAATGGCGTAAACGGATCAGCAGTCAAGGGATGGAAGCCTTGCTGCAACAAACGCTCACTGTTGGTCTGGCCGTTGGAGCTGTAAAATCTAGAAGCTTAAAACGAGTCAGTGTTGATACCACCGTTCAGCCCAAAGCGATCACCTATCCAACCGATTCTAAATTGCTCAATCGCAGTCGTGAGCATCTGGTTGGACTCGCTAAAAAAGAAGGGATTCGCCTCCGGCAAAGCTACCAACGAAAAGGACCGCAAACAGCCCTCAAGGCTGGACGTTATGCACATGCCAAACAATTTAAGCGGATGCGAAAATCGATCAAAACACTGAAAACTTATCTGGGTCGAGTCGTACGCGATATTGAACGAAAGACCGATATTGTCACACCAGAACTCAAGGATACCTTAACCCAGGCAAAACGATTGTTAAAGCAGCAACGTAATGACAGCCACAAACTCTACAGCTTACATGAGCCTTATGTCTCCTGTATCAGCAAGGGTAAAGCTCATAAGAAATACGAATTTGGCAACAAAGTCAGCGTTTGTGTGACCAACAAAGAAAACTTTATTATCGGCACCCAGGGCCTTGAAGGTAACCCTTACGATGGTCACACCCTCAAGGGAGCATTAGATCAAGTTGCAGAACTAAGCGGAGTCAGACCTGAACGCTGCTATGTTGATCGGGGCTACCGTGGACATGGAGTAACAGACACAGCCATTTTTCTATCTGGACAACGGCGTAACGTCACTCCAACGATCAAAAAAGAACTCAAGCGTCGCAGCGCAATCGAAGCCGTCATCGGACACGAGAAAACCGAAGGACGACTCGGTTGGAATCAGCTTCGAGGACTGCTAGGCGACAAAGTCAACGCCCTGATGGCAGCTATCGGCTACAACCTTAGATTGATCCTGAAGGTATTGAGTTTTTTACGCCAAATTATAAAAGAGCTATTTGCTGATCTGACGGATAGCAACCATCAGACCGACAATTCAATACTTGCGTAGCCTGAAATACGGGCTTTTGCACTATCGACGAATTATACCCTTATCAAGCCACTGCAAATATTTTTTTATGCATTAGGCATCTTTGGATTTCTGCTGCAACTGCCTGTGCAACAGGTGGCGGAAATGCATTTCCAACCTGTCGATATGCAGGTGTTTTTTTGCCTGTAAAGTGCCAATCATCTGGAAACCCTTGAACTTTTGCTGCCATTTCTACAGTTAATCTTGGCATGCCAACAAAATCTTTTTCTGGTGGATCGTAAGCAATCCCCATCCCATCAACTCCAAGTGTTGCCCAAGCCTTTTTTGATCTGGTTGGCCCTAAATCAGGCCCACCATGTTTTTTTGAGCCGCCCACTATGGTTG
>JADGDX010000093.1:2569-4063 GCA_016744675.1 Desulfuromusa sp.
GATCTGACGGATAGCAACCATCAGACCGACAATTCAATACTTGCGTAGCCTGAAATACGGGCTTTTGCACTATCGACTATTTAGTTAATGAAGGTGTTATCTCAAGGCTTGGTAATCATTTTAGCAAAAACAAGGTTGAGGTTTTAGGAACTATCTCTGAGGAGGTTTTTTCTACAGCCTCGTTAGCTTCTTAAAGTCACGACATACTTACTTAATTGAAACCCATGAATCTTCAAATCCAATTTGTTCCATAGTCTGTTCGAAATCTAATATCGGCGGTCTTTTAACTTGAAAGCGGGTAGCTGATGCTGGTGCGGTATACTTAACTGTAAACTGTGCTCCATGCGGCTGCCATGTAAATTTATGTTGCCCTGTTGTCCTATTAAGTCCCTCGAAATTACCGTTTTTATTTATTTTCCATTCAAACTCATTAGCAATATATTTTGGGGTTTCTTCCTCAAACAAGGTAAATTCTAAACTGTTTACATTCCTAATTAAAATTGCGGTACGCAAAAAATTAAATTGGTCTAGGGCTATATTTACCCTTTCATTCCAAATACCTATGACCGCGTTACCGGTTTCCTGAATATCATCATGTGGGTTTTGAATGCCATAAGAATAATCTGGTGAATTTCTTCCTGAAATCACTCTGATCGCAGCACAGGCATGAGGGTTATTATGTTGAACGCTTTTAACCGACCAAGACTGACCATCTATAACAACATCGGCAAGACCAACTGGGCTTGAAAGGTGGACACCGTCTATTGATTTGGCAAAGATATCACCCCAATCTTCTCCACTAATATTTGCTTTGCCGACTGCAAAATTATATATAAGCCAACGACTTATCTCGTAAATTACGTGTTGTGGAAAATTCCCTATCGGATACAGCTCTGTATTTACTCTGTTTTTCGTGTCTCTCAGCTTTGGTTGCCGCATTGATGACCTCTTTAATTACAGCTTTAATCATAGGCACGGGAACTGCGTTCCCGGCCTGCTTTCGTGTTTGCGAATCAGTACAAACAATCTTGAATTTTTTTGGAAATCCTTGGAGTCGCAACATTTCTCTTGGTGTTAACCTTCTTTCGCCGTTTACAAGTAAATAATTATAAGAAGCACCAGCCCTTAATGCACACGAAAATGGGTAGCTTGAAACATTACCGCTTTTGTTTTCATGCCAAATACCTGGATAATGTTCACTGGTATGTGTACTTTTGCGTTTATTGCGAATTCTCTCACTAGCAAAATGTTTATCTTCAACATTAGACTCAAGAAGTTCTGAAAGCGGTTTATATTTAGAAATTTTTTTAGGCCACTTAAAATCAACCTCTTTGTTTAAAAAACCCACGATTAAGATTCTTTCTCTTTTTTGAGGTAACCCATAATCAAGGGCGTTAAGTATTTTCCAATCAGTTTTATAGCCTAGATTAACAAGCGTTTCTAATATTTTTGTGATGGTTCGTTTTTGATCGTGTGTTGCTAATTGTTTAACGT
>JADGDX010000094.1 GCA_016744675.1 Desulfuromusa sp.
GTATTGAGCTTGTTAGCATTCACCTCACTTTTGCGCGTATAATGAGTAACCTTCCGCTCATCTTTCGGTATCTGCGCCGTATGATAATCTTTGAGAATACCACCAGCAGATACCAACTTTACCGCAACACCATAGCTTTTGTTCATACTTAGCTGTCGATTGGTATCATGTCGGTCGATTCCGGCGGCAGCACCAAGCAAACCAATAATCGCTGAACGGCCAGGGTGAGTGGCACTTCGCCGTTCACCCCCTACGGCAATTTCACCCCATGCCGCCAGTGGCCCATATAATCTAAAGACTAGGTAGTCCATAATGTCTCCCCCTTAGTTGGAGACGAAGTCTAGTAAACCCGCCAAGGTGCCTTCTGCTTTTTCAACATTGACGGTATAGCGGCTTTCAGCACAATCTCCGTAGACGCTATCCATGTTATCCCTTTGTTTTTCCAAAGCTTTAACCGCCAAATTAACTTGATCGGCAGCATTAATAGGATTCAAAAAAGCAACAGAGAGTGAACGGGGCTGGTATGAGCCTTTCTCTGCAAGCACATAGGAAGCACGTGCACGAGAGGCAAAGCTATTTTGTTTTCCCGACGGTGCAATTTGTACCGCTGCTTCAACCAACGAACCGATTGCTTTATTTGCCAGCGTTTCATCACCTAAATTCTTAACCAACTGGGTCTTGTTAATGCAGATATAGAGGTAAAACACACCCGAAGCAAAACCGGCTTCACCGATATGTGCAGAACCAGAATCTTCACTGCCATCGTTCAAATCATCAACAGCGGTAAAGTAGTCGTCTTCCACAACGGTTCTATTGACCGAAATAGCGTGGGCAACCTGAGCAGCGGCTTCAACGTTATAAGGCAGGTTATGTGTTTGAGCGAGCATTCGACCAAAAAGAGCGATATCCACTGCGGCAACTCGTTTACGCAATAGATCCAGCTCCTCAGTTTCTGGTGGCCGATTTTCATCGGCAAGCAATGTCACCAACCGCTCAATAGCGTCTCTCTCTTCTGGGGCAACATGTACCAACTGTTCAATCTCAAGCTCAGTAAGTGGGTTCTCTTTTTCCGCTTTTTTACACTTACCAAAACGTTCAGCGATATTTTTTGCCCATGTTATCGCATCTTTGTCTTTGACCCCTTTTTCAACAAGTTGATGATACGCATCAACACCAAGACGTTTGGTTCTAGTGCCAATGTGCCCATCCATTGCCGACTCGAAAAGCTCTGATGTTCGCCATGCTCTTTTTAAGCTTTGCGATGAAATACGTAAGCGATCAACTCCACCCATCTTAGCCGTTTTAGGTCGGCCAAGATCGTCACGGTTTAAGTTGGAGGGGGGATAATGGGTCAACAAGTGCATTTGGATGAATTCAGCCATGGTAAAACTCCTCTATTTGTTTTCGTGTTTGATGTATTCGCTATAAAACTCATCTGACCAGAAAAAGTTGAGCCCTTTTCCTGCCGGTAACTCTGCTGTTTTGCCATGTTCACATCCCCAACGGATGATGCCATCAGCCAACGACAATACATTTATTTTTTGATTTCGCATCACCTGAAGAACCCGTCGTAGCGATTGATAAAATTCCTCCCGATCACGACTTTTCATCAACTTTTGGAATCGATGCTCACTCAAAAGCGGCTTACCACCCGTTTCTTTAGGTCGAGCAAGTTGCTTGGCAAATGAAGTACTCGCTCCATTCTCTTCAATTTCAGCAACATGAGAAAGAATGCCAGCCACGGTCGCCAGTGTTTCAGGTTGATTGTTCAAAAACGGCAGCAAATTTCGTAAACGAAATACACTTTTGCAAAGTGCTACCTCCATTGGAGTTTCGCACCGCCTCAATCTTGCACACTCCCCCTTATCTTCACGCATCTCTTTCCACCATTTCAACAAGTTCTGTTGTGCCTCTTCAGTTCTCAGTTCTTTCAAAAACTGTTTTTTGAACTTCTTCTTTTCTGACATTTACACCACCTCCCTATTCTGTAATGGTTTGCAGATTTTGCAGTTCCTTCATCTGTTTACCGTCTCTTAGCCATTTTTCTAACTCAGTCCGAGCCTTGACCACCCGCTTCATATTCAAGCCATCTTCTTGCGCTGAGAGCGCCCATGAATCAAAAAGAGCTCGTGCTGACCTCTTGATTTCACCTTCCCACTGCGTTGCAATTTCGACGACGAGGTTTTTATCCGCTGGAGCTTTAACCAATCGACCAAGGTTTTGATAAAAAACAGCTTCGGTTTGTTGCCAAAAAGAGGTGTCAAGAAAAGACATATTTCCCTTGGCATCCTTCGGACGCTTAAACCAAGCTAACTTGACACTTGAACGAAGATTTTGAGCCGCATCGGATGCCGCCCCGATAAGAATTGAAACCCTGTTTTTTACGATTTCTGAATCTTCTGTAGATAGGGGGAATAGAGGCATGGTCGTTTCATACCAATTGTTAACCGTTGCCTTGCCCGGAACCATGTCATAACCACTAACCCACAAAGCAACTTGATTTTCCACAATTTTTGAACGCTCAGTTGCGAAATATGCTACCACTCTAGACGGATTAAATTCATTTGTTCCGTAGCTCAATGGAAGCCAATTACTATAAGCAACAACTTTGGGGGACATCCTCATCGAAGCTCTTTTATTTGAATCGGGAACTACCTCTGGATCCTTTTTGTATGAACTAAAAGGGTATCTCCATAAATTACTGTATAGTGCCCCATGCTTTACCATTGAAAAATGCTTTACATAGCACCTTGTAAGCTCATTGGTTAATGAACATCGCACATTATTTTCTCGTTCAAAATCAAGCCTCAATCGGCGCGGAACCCCCCAATAAACGCTTAGTGGATGCAAGTGATCTAATTCAGTAATCTTATCGCCAGTACTGATTCTTGTGTTACCCATCCATGGAAAAATATGTTGTAACTCTGACTTTTGTGAGTCCCCACCCCAAGTAATAACTTCCTCCTTTGGGAAAATATTTAGCCAAATTTTTTCCCAAAGGAGAACATAACCGCTTTTATTTAATGGCAACAACAATGTTGAAACAGCACCACTCCCACTCAAACCCTCTCGGTGCCCACCTCCGTCAGGTGGACCAAAAAGCTGTAACGCATATGCTGCAATTGCAGCCCAATATCCATCGAGAACAAAGTGCTCACTTCTCTTCACAAAATGATCAATATTATTTTTAATAGTATTTTCACCGGGGCTTCCTATTAACAGTTGATGGATCGATTTCTTTTTTACTTTAGGGAGACCAATGTCCTGCATAAACGCAGGGCCATCGGTGTCGATTTCAAAACACTCCTGATACACTAACAACTTTTCCTGTAGCCATTTTGGCGACGGCGGTTCATCCCAAAGTTCCAGCCAACCATCCTCATCTTTCGGCATTACCGCAACCTGAAACATACCAATGAGAAGCTGATACAGGGCACTCTTGAAATCGGGGCGAGGTGCCAACAGTTCTACAATTGGATTGTTATCAAATTGTGTTGTCACCTCATGGGGGGCAATTTTTTCTTCGCTACCATCACGCCTTCGCACCGGTAGCCAGCGGTCAGTCATCAAATTCATTTTTAAATCCCTCACTCTTCCTCTTGTTGGTAACGCTCTATTGTCAAACCCTGCTTACAATCATACTCAACCATCATCTCGTTCTCGCGTTTGTCATAGCCACGTGCAACCCACTTATCACCTACTTTACTGACGGGAAGGATCAAATCACTTTTGTGAAAAAGAGCGGTTTCATCTCTAAAAGTAGCAAGAATCTTTTCATCGCTATTAGTCAAATCAAGTGTTTCAAGCAATCCTTCTCTAATTTTCAACTTGCTCTGATCCCAAGCAAAGTTTCCACGGTAAAACGGTTCGACTTTCCCATTAATAATACGAGCCAGATAAAAATTGATTTGTGTATCACCAAGTCGGGTTGGGATACGTGTCTCTTCATCCCAATGGGTACTACTTTCACGAACAAAACCCTTTTTCATAACAAGACCGTTAAAGCTCGCCATAGACC
>JADGDX010000095.1 GCA_016744675.1 Desulfuromusa sp.
AAAAACACGAGTATGCCAACAGGAGCAGAGAAAATTCTACTTGTTGACGATGAAGAAATGCTGCTTGAGCTTGCCTCTGAAATGCTCAGGGATGCTGGTTACGATGTCACCTGCCAAAGCAACAGTCTCCAAGCACTGGAGGTTATCAAACAAACGCCTCAAACGTTTGATCTCATCATCACCGATCAAAGTATGCCAGAACTCACCGGTCGGGAATTAACGAAAAAAGTCCGGAAGATTAATGCGGATATACCGATTATCCTTTGCAGCGGCCATAGTAACAGCTTATCTGAAGAAGAAGCAGAGCAATTAGACATACAAGAATTTTGTCATAAACCGCTGGAAATGTCAGAACTCTTACAAAGTGTCCGACATGTTTTAGATAAGTCGAAGAACAGCTAGCGCGCAGCGGCACTTACCCCAGCCAGATAACCCGTTGACCAACACACTTGGAGGTTAAATCCTCCCGTTGGGCCATCAAGATCGATAATTTCGCCAGCAAAATAGAGATTTGAAATTTTCTTCGAACTCATTGAGCGCATATCAATCTCTTTTGTCGACACCCCCCCTGAGGTGATGATCGCTTTTTTAAATCCCTCAACTCCAGAAACCGTCATTTTCAACCCTTTAAACAAAGACAACAGCTTGGTCCGTTCGACTTTTGTGATCGAATGACATTTTTTTTCGGGATCGATTTCTGACAAACGGAGAAACAAGGGAATCATATCTTTAGGCAAGAGATTCGCCAACGATTTGCGAAAGGGGTTATTACTATAAGTAGCCATCTCACGTTGCAAACGCTTATCAAATAGCTCACCTGCAACGGCCGGTTTCAGATCAAGAACCAACTCGACAGCCCCCCGCTTTAAAGCATCACGAATCTGCGCACTCATATCAAGGATAATCGGGCCACCAATTCCCCCATGAGTAAAGAATGCTTCCCCAAAGCGCTCCGCGACTTTTTGACCACCCTGCCATGCAGAAATATGAACGTTTTTCAGGTTAAAATCACTCAGCTCCCGAGTCCAGGTTTCGGATAAAAAAACGGGGACAAGGGCTGGTTCTGGAGAAATAAGAGCGTGACCCGTCTGCTCTGCCCAGCGATAGCCATCACCGCTACAGCCCGTTTCAGGGTAGGATAATCCCCCCGTTGCGACAATAAATTGATCCGCTGAAAATTCTCCCGCAGAGGCCTCAACACAAGTGATGCCTTCCCCTTCGCAGCGCAGGTTTTGCACCGTACAAGAGGTCATTAACTCAACGCCAGATTCCTTAATAAAGCTATCCAACACTTTCTGGACATCACTCGCTTTTCCTTTTTCGGGGAAAACCCGCCCCCCTCGTTCCACCCGTAGAGGCAGACCACGTTGTTCAAAGAAACGGATTGTCTCAGCAACACCAAATGCATAGAGTGCCGTCAGTAAGGCCTTGCCATTGCGGCCAAAAACCTCACTGAAACGACGGGCATCATCTTCGTCATGGGTGACATTACAACGCCCTTTGCCGGTGATAAGAAGTTTTGAGCCGCAACGCCGCTTCTTTTCCAGAAGGAGAACCTTTGCCCCTTCCAAAGCAGCAAACCCGGCAGCAAAAATCCCAGCCGGTCCACCACCAATGACAATGACATCATATCTTTTCATTGATTAATTCCATCGGTGAAGGTTTTCCACGTCGTTGCAGAATAGAAAAGCGGTATTCAATCGCGTCAATCCATCGCGCTGAATGGATCGTCTCAAAGGCCTCAAGTGGCAACTCAGGAAAAAAAGTATCCCCCTCAACATCCTCATCTAACTCGGTAAGATAGATACGATCAACCCGTGGAAAGAGGTCACGATAGATATCACTCCCACCACAAATAAATAATTCCTCTGCCGGTTGGGCTAGCTCAAGTGCTGAATCAATATCGGAGACCACATCACAACCAGGAACCGTATATTCAGAATGACCACTAAGGACAATCATCCACCGTCCCGGCAATGGCCTTCCGATTGACTCAAATGTACGTCGTCCCATCAGCAAAGCCTGCCCCATCGTCAAACGTTTAAAACGCTGTAAATCAGTGGGCAAATGCCAAGGAATCTGGCCATTTCTACCGATGACCCGGTTTTTTGCCATCGCGACAATCAATGAAATCAGCAACAGCTAGCCTCACTCTCAGGCGTTTTTCCCTTCACTCGCCGCACCAGATAACGGTCAAAAAAGGAGCAGGGTAATGCTTTGATCAACTTTGCCAAAAGGAAAATAACCAGCAATGAAAATAAGATTCTTCCCCAGAAAATCCCCGAAACATGAGCCCCGAGAACCATCAGCAATAATGTGTCTTCAAAAATACTGTGACAAAGGCCCATCAACGCAACGGAAGAAAAAACATCCTGTTGGCTCAAGTTGCCGGATTGAGCCTCACGGATAATCAGACCACCCCCATAGCTTAAACCCAGCGTCATCCCGATGATTGTAATCGGTGCCGCTTCACGTCCCATCCCTAAGCGCGCAAGAACCGGTTCAAGGAGTCGTGTCATCAAATCACTAATACCGATTTTATCAAGAATGCGTAAAAAAGCCATGAGGCTCAGGATAATCAGAAAAATCATGACCATATTCTGACACTCAGCAACAACCCAGCTGCTCCAGGTTGACGCAACTTTTTCAGGATTCCACAAGGCGTGATTTTGCTTCTGCAATGTCCCAGTCAACTGATAACAGTGATAAAGAACCCAGCCAAGCAACAACGCCCCACCCACACGCAGGATCGCCATTGCTCTGAATCGGGTTCCCGCTTTCTGGGCGATGCGTAGCTCAACAGGCAACCCATGTGCGACCAGAATCATCGCCCCTAAAACCGTCACTTGAGCTACGGTCAGGTTCAATTCAGGAGCAACCGCGGCAAACACCACCATCCCCCCATAAATACTTGTCACCATCGCTGTTGCCCAGACCAGCCCTAATTGCCCGGGTAAACCAACCAGCTCCATCACCGGCTGCAGAAGCAAGCCAAACTGATCCACCACTCCCCATTGTTGCAAAAAACGCACAACAATACTGATGGGAATGATAATTTTAAAAAGTTCTCCAGAGGTTTTTAAAGCATCGATCAATAACTCAAGAAGATAACTTTTCATCTGTGAAAATTTTGAGCGTGGAGCCGTCATTCATCGATCCTTGATTGTTTCACCGTCATATAATTGATCGTCAGTTTCATCACCGCTGTTGCCTGAATCATTTTATCGGGATAACAAAAGCTATCACCACTGTATTGTGCCATAAAGAGATCAAGCCCCCGCTTTTTTTCTTCTGTATTCTCCAGCAATGAAATCTCCCCATACCCAACCACCGATTGAAAGCGAACGCTCCATTGACACGCAGTATCCCCCTTGATCAAACCCCGATCAAGAGCCACAGTAAAAGCCGCCTGACCATTTTTTTTGATTAGGTCGATTTTCTTCCCTTCAGAAGCGGCATGAAAATAGAGGGCCCCATCATGATACCCATAATTTAAGGTCACCAAATAAGGAACCGGATCATCTGAGAACGCAAGTTGACAAGTTGTCCCGTCACGAAAAATCTTCTCTATTGCTGCTTGTTCTGTCACTGCCTTGTCACTACGGCGCATATGTCATCTCCCGGGTTACAGGTTGAGGCTATCCAGAGGGCTTTGAGTTATAAGGTCCACCTACAATAAACTTGTTCCGTTTTTAAAGCCTCGCTATAATACCGCAGAACTTCCCGTACTTGATCTATTAACTTCAAGTCAGGGTTCGGATTAAAGCGAGGGGGCTTTTCCATGTTCAATCCTAAATACCACAATAAGCAGATAATATTAAATCACTGTTTACAGCCTAGAGATTCCTCTTTTGGCCTTTAATATAGCGATAAGGGGATAATAGTCCCGTCT
>JADGDX010000096.1 GCA_016744675.1 Desulfuromusa sp.
ATGTTGGAGCCAGCTTTAAAACCTTACTGTGGCGCACCAGCCATTGGATACCCAATTTTTGGTAAAGTCGTGCCGGCAGCATTGATGTCTCAAGTAGGTCAGGGCTTGGAAGCATCTTTTGCAGGATGAAGTTGCGGAAAACGGACTGCCACTTTGGCAGAGGTTGCTGCTGATGTGCTTGTGCGCGACAAATTTCCATGATTTCACCGGCCTTGACGCCTGATGGGCAAGCTGTCGTACAGGCGCGACAATCGAGGCAAAAATAGGCTTCCTCTTTCATGGCTTGATTGAATTCAAGTTTTTCTTCAGAAACGGCACGTGCCAATGCCACGCGACCTCGTGGGCTCGATCTTTCTCGACCGGTTAAGGAAAATGTCGGGCAGGTCGGCAGGCAAAAACCACAGCGCATACACTGGAGGACACCTTCATATTCAGGAGCATCTACAGGAGTAAAATTTCCGAGCTGTTTTGTGCATGCCATCTCAGGACTCCTGCTTTGACTCAAATATTTTGCCCGGATTGAGGATGCCTTGAGGGTCAAAGGAATTTTTGATCCGCCTCATCACAGCGACTCCACCGACACCGATTTGACGGGCAAGGTAGCCTTTTTTGGCGATGCCGATTCCATGCTCTCCAGATACTGTGCCACCCCATTTAAGAACCTGCTCGTAGAGTTCATCATAAAAGGCGTGCGCCCGTTTCATTTCGTCCTTGTCCCGTTCGTCACACAGAACTGTCGGGTGAAGATTTCCATCCCCGGCGTGGCCAAATGTCCCAACTCTTAGTTGGTATTTCTCGGCAAGTTTTTCTATCAGGGTGAATGTTTCCGGGAGCAGTGAACGGGGCACGGTTGCGTCTTCCAGTAGTGTTGTTGGACAAACCCGTGCAAGTGCCGACAAGGCCGTGCGGCGTGCTTCAGCAAGGCTTGCCGCCTCTTCAACGTCTTTGGCAATATGGATTTCTGCAGCTCCGACTTGCTCGAGAATATTATTAACCGCAATCGCCTCTTCGGCAACGACTGCTGGATGACCATCAACTTCAATGAGGAGCAGCGCGGCCATGTTACGCGGCAAGCCAATACTGACATAATCTTCAACGCAGTTTATTGTTGCCTTGTCCATGATTTCCATGGTCGATGGGATGATTTTGGCTGCAATAATTTTGGAAACAGCCTCTCCCGCCGTACGGATATCAGCAAAATAGGTCAAAAATGTCTTTTTTTCCTGTGGTGGTGGAATTAACTTGACCGTAATTTCGGTGATGATCCCCAAGGTTCCCTCTGACCCGACAAGCAGATCCTTAAATGCATACCCGGCGACATCTTTGACACTTTTACCACCAGTCGTCAGCAGGCTACCATCTGGAAGGACACATTTGAGAGCCATGACATAGTCACGTGTGACACCATACTTCAAGCCACGCAGCCCTCCGGCATCCTCCATAACATTTCCACCCATGGTTGAAATTTTTTGAGAGCCCGGATCGGGGGGGTAGAATAAACCTTTTTCTGCTACCGCATTGAAGAGATCCAGAGTCACGACTCCGGATTGGCAGGTTGCAGTCAGATTTTCTTCGTCGATTTCCAGGATCTTGTTCAACTTATTCAGGCAAATAACGATGCCCCCCTGGATGGGGATACTTCCGCCCGACAGACCGGTGCCGCTACCACGTGGGGTGATTGCTATCCCTTCGTCACGCGCAATGATCATGACATCGCGGACTTGTTCGCTGTTCACCGGATAGACAACAATGTCAGGCATTGCGTGTAAGCCGGGTGTCGAGTCGTAACCCAGTACAAGGAGGTCTTCCTGTTCTGTTATGACGTTTTCTTTTGTTAGTAACTGAACCAGTTTTGCGGTGATGTGCTCGGAAATCATATGTTCCTTCTTATGTCATAGCCCTGTTTTGGCTGGGGCTTATTTGAACTCTAAAAACCTTCTTCGTGAAATCCTTCTGGAATACGTACGACCATGACGGGTGTTGTGGTGCTATGTAACACCTTGCTGGTTGTTGTCCCCAGTATCGCATCCCCAAGAGCGGTGTGCCGGTGTGAACCCATGATGATCAGGTCTGGATTGATTTCTTCAGCGACTTTCAGGACGGCCTGAGCTGCTAAACCATCTTCAATATGGATAGCAACGAGACGTTGTATGCACTGTTGATCATTGTTGCATTCTTTTTCGCAGAGTTGGCTGATCCGTTTCTGAAGCTTCTCCTTGGAGTTCTGGTGAGCTTCATCGTGAATACTTTCCCGTTGCTCCGCTGGAATGTATGGCGCGACAAGATTTTGGGCAAATTCAGACAAGGTCTCGATGGCCGAGACGGCAACGATTTGGGCGTCATGTTGTTTAGCCATCGTCAGAGCATAGCGAAAAACATGTGGAGCACCTGCACCCATCCCGGTTGCGTAGAGAATTGTCTTAATTTCTGGAAGCATATTCTATTTCCTTTCTGGTTACTTAACGACCAAAGAACACATCTGGCAGATAGGTGATAATCTGTGGAAAGAATATCATCGATGCCAAAGCAATAATCTGTATCATAACAAAAGGAATAATCCCGCGATAGACATCACCCATGCTGTATTCTGGAGGTGCAACCCCTTTAAAGTAAAAGAGGGAATAGCCGAAAGGTGGTGTCAGAAAAGATGTTTGCAGGTTGATGCAAACCATCATGGCAAACCAAAGTGGATTGAATTCCAGATCCATGGCTATCGGGGTGAAAATTGGTACCACGACCAACAGGATTGCTGCCCAGTCGATGAACATTCCCATGAAGAAGACAACTGTCATCATGATTGCAAATACAAAATAGCGGTTGACGTCCATGCCCAACAATACGTCTGCAACGACATCACCACCACCCATACTCAGGAAGACGACAGAAAAGAACTTGCCGCCGATAAACAGAGCCATAATCATGGCTGTTGTGCGTGCGGTCGATATGCTGGCTTGGGTGATGACCTCCCAGTTGAGTTTGCGATTTACGAGGGCAAGGAACAGGGCGCCAATACAACCCAGCGCTGCTGCTTCTGTCGGTGTTGCAACCCCCGCCAGAATTGTCCCCATGACAGTGAGGATCAAACCAAAAGGGGGGACAAAATTTTTCATCGTCATGGTGATTTTTTCCATGGCGGTTGCGGTGCGATCTTCCGCAGGAATTGGTGGACCAAGTTTTGGGTTCAGATAGCAGCGCACGCCAACATAGAGCAAGTACATGCCGGATAGCAGCAGGCCGGGCAGAATGGCGGCAGCAAACAGGTTGCCGACCGAGGTCTCTTTTTGTCCGGTCAACCCGCCGTAGACAACCAACATGATCGATGGCGGAATCAGGATACCGAGGGTTCCCGATGAGCAGATGATCCCTGCTGAAAGGGCTTTATCGTACCCTCTGCGTAGCAAAGCAGGCCCAGCCATCAGCCCCATGGCGACTACCGAAGCTCCGACGATGCCGGTGGTTGCGGCAAACACTGTGGATACAACGATGACTGCCATCCCCAGACCTCCGCGGAGACCGCCCAAGACACTGTAAAGTGCGTCGAACAGACCTTCGGAGACCTTGGATCGATCAAGAATCTGTGCCATGAAGATAAATAGTGGCACCGCGACCAAGGTGTAATTAAGGAAGATCCCCCAGGCATTGTTGGCAAATAGCCCAAGCAATCCGGCAAAATTAAAGCCGTTGTCAATGAGTCCGAACAGCGTTGCAACTGCTGCCAAGGTGACTGCAAGTGGATGCCCCATGGCAATGGAAG
>JADGDX010000097.1:0-3285 GCA_016744675.1 Desulfuromusa sp.
GGTTTTATGATCCCGTGAGATATTGTCCATTTCCGACTTGAATACGGTCCAGATACCGTCCTGCTTTTTGAAATCCACGGCCTGGTAGATTTTAAGCGGGCCGTCTTTATCGTAATACTCGGTCTTCAGGGAAAAATACGCTTCCTGATCAATCCATATAACCTTTCGCGTGTACATGTCCTGCTTATCCAGCGGAATCGCTTCGATCTTCCAGCAAGGTCGCCCACCTATCTCTTCTCTGCCGAGCAGGGTATGGGTATCTTCATCCACACTCCGGTCGCCCATATCGTCATAGGTAAAGTCTGTCCCCATGAAGTAGTCATTGGTGGAAGAGCCACTGATGCGGCGCACTTTTTTCATCGCCGGCATGTAGAGCCACTTATCGTCATCCCTGGCCGTGTCGTCATAGTCCCAGGACAAAAATGCAGTGCCCTTCACATCAGCCGGTTGCTGAAACACCATGACCGATTTTTTATCCTTGCCGTAGTCTTTGGAGAAGCTATCCACCTCGCGCACCCGCTTGCGACCGCGTTTGTTGATCAGCGTCATGGTCAGGGTTGAATGGCGATCGTCGCCGTCAGGGCGCTCATCGGCAAGAACCATGATCTCCCTGCCGCTCAAATCTTGGCTAAAGACAGCACTGGGGAGAAAAAAGAGGGCTGTAAGGACAATAAGAAGACTTTTTTTCAGGGCAGTTGTAAACATATTCAAAAAACCTGTATTCCTTTAAGCAAGCGTTTACCAAGCAAACTATTTGATCGTTATCGTACCTATGTAGCATGTCGACACAAAGGCCGACTAACGGTTGCGTGTCTTTTTTTGACGCTGGAGATTCAAAATGATATTTGCCACGAAAAGGATTGCTCAGGTCTCAACGGTCAAGGGTTGAAACCTGAGCGGAGGGGCTTATTTTACTGTGAACGTCAAGGTGGCAACATTAACGACTGACTTCACTTTACCGTACATTTCCTTCAGTGGGCCGTCTTTGGTCACGAGTTCAGTGTACTTTATAGTAACCAACCATTGCCCTGCGCTTTGTACACGAAACCGTCCCCTGCCTTCTTTCAGCTTGGAATACAGAGCAAAACCCTCACCCCCTTCACCGCCACCAAACGTAGGGCTATATCCGGTTATATAAGCTTCCTTATTAGGATCAGCAGACAAGGGCTTACCGTGGAAGCGGACATCAAATTCCACCATATCCCCGCTTTTTACTTGAGATAGATCCGTTAAAGGGGTGATTTCCAAATCGTGTCCAACCGGTTCCGGCGTTGTCCACTCTCCTGCCGTCAGGTAGGATTTGGCAAAGGCCTCATACTGCAAAGACACATAAACCTCTTGGATATTGTCGATTTCATCCATCGGCTTGTGCGCCAATCTTTTTCTCCCTTTTGTATCAAGGTAATAAGTGTAGCTGTTCTTTTTCGTGATGGCCTCAATCAAATAGACGCCCTGCCTGGTTTCCTTTTTTAGGGCAATCTGCTGGTTGGCAACATTGGATAGATACAAATCATAATCAGCATTGCTTTCTAATGGCTCAGCCTTCTCCAATTTGGGCAAATAGAGTGCTTTTTTATTGCCGATAGGATCAATGAGGCTGAACTCAGCGACTTTAATCCCGACACTGGGGCTGTTAAGCATGTCATCAACAGGCAAGGTGTGCCCCCAGCCAAGAGAAACCGTGACATGACCAGGCGGATGGGCCTTGGTGGACTCAAGACAATTGACCCAAAAGGAATGAGCTTGAGCAGTTGATGCAGACAGTAAAAAAACGATTAAGAAACGTATCAGGGTATTCATTTTCAAGTCCTCACGTTGTTGATTTTAAATACAATTGCCATCATTGTGGCTGGAAAGCCAAGCTTAGCCATGCTGGTCAGCAAGGTCAGAAACTATAGCGGGCTCCGATACCGAAGGTACGCGGATCGCCGTAGCTTGCAGTCGACTTCATCCTGTCCGATCTGAACGAAGTCATATATTCTTCATCGGTCAGGTTGTTGCAATAGGCGTAGACATCGTAGCCTTTTAAGCGATAACCGACCTTGACATCGGCAACGATGTAGCTATCCACCTCGCGGAAATCCTGATTGGCACTATCATAGTAGGGATTCTCGCCCTTACTCATGACATCCCCACGAGCATAAAATCCGTTAGGGTGGAAGTAGGCGGCACCGATCCGCGCCGTATGGGACGGAGTATTCTCGATTGATTCACCGTCGTAAACAACAGTGCCGGTATCGTAGTCGTCGTATTCCGCACTAATGATGCCAATGGCTGCGGTCAATTCGAGATAATTGGTCAGCAAGTAGGTCAGCTCCAGCTCTGCCCCCAAAGAGTGAGCGCTGTCGGCGTTACCAGTCATGTACATACCGCTGACGTTGTCATATTTCATAATATGAATGTCTTCGATATCCATATAAAAGACAGCGGCGGCAAAACGGGCGCGATCAAGCTCCCCCTTGACGCCGATTTCGTAGTTGGTCGACCGCTGCGACTCAAAGGTGTTGTCTTTTGCTGAACCAGAAGAAGCATTAAAGTTGAAACCGCCAGGCATATAACCTTGCGCCACAGAAGCGTAAGTGGTCCAGTTATCGTTCAACCGGTATGAAAGCGCAACTTTAGGCAAAAAGACATCCCAGGTTTCATCTGCCTTGAGAGAGTACATAGGATCGCTACTGCTTCCAACCTGGTAATAGTACGTATCCAGATCCATCTCTTTGTTAATCCGCTGATAACGTCCCCCGAGGGTTAATTCAAAACCGTCGAGAAAAGGAATCATTGCCTGACCGAACAGAGCCTGAGTCTCACTTTCAGTTTCGGATTCGAAATTCATCTCGAAAGCAGATCCAGGGGAAGGAAACTGTATCGCGTAGGGGCTCTTTTCCACCTCCTCGGTGTCGAAATACAGACCGGCAACCCAACGCACGCCCTCTGTGTTATTGCTAACCAGTCTCAATTCTTCGCTCCAGGTTTCAGTCCTGTTACCATCAATCATAAAAAGGCCGTCAAAGTTGGTACCTGCCATGTTATCACGGTCGTAGACACCTTCTAACTCAAAGTCCCTGTGGGTGGTTGTCGAACTTAGTGTCACGGAATCAAGCTCGTACTTCAGGTGAAGACTCTGAGCCAGACTTTCGGTCTCTTCATTTGACTCTTCATCGATAGAGACATGCTCGGCAGCATCCCGATTAAACTCACTAGCGTCGGCACCACCAGCCAGCGAGCAACTATTTGACCCGTAAACCTCAGAATAATCATCTGACAGAACGAGCTTAGCAGTAAACC
>JADGDX010000097.1:3295-3559 GCA_016744675.1 Desulfuromusa sp.
GTTACTCTTATTGAATTCATCGGTACTGGTGTAGTCGTTTGTGGTCCAGCCGTCATCCTGCTGATAGCGACCGTGCAATCCGGGATAGAGCTTATCTTGAATGAGAGGACCGTTGACATTGAAAGAGCCCTGAATATCATTGTAGCTACCGTATTCGGTGCCGATATTTCCATGCCATTGGTTTTCCGGTTCTTTAGTCACCACCTTGATAACCGCACCGATGGCGTCCTTGCCGTAGAGCGTGCCTTGAGGCCCGCGCAAAAC
>JADGDX010000098.1 GCA_016744675.1 Desulfuromusa sp.
GGTTTTGGACGATGGCGCACAATTAGAGCAGATCATGTTAGATATTCGAGTCCTTTTTTCATCCCATATTCGGATTGTCATTCTCTATCAGGCTGAACAATCAATTGGCGATTGTCTTGATCGTTGGGGTCAAAGGGGGTTCCGTTTTCAACATATTGTTTCTCAGACCCCTGAACAGGCGCTAGAGGTTCTCAATCGCGAGCGGGCTTGGGAAGAAGTGGCGGTTATTGGTTTGGATTTGAAATCGCAGGAGCAGTCAGAAGCGTTAACCCAGCAGTCATTGCATATTGCCGAAGAACTGGAGGCCGATAAGATCTTTTTCCTAGGAGCACAAAAAGGGTTGTACCTGGAAGATCGATACCTTTCACATCCTTGTCCGGATGAATTGGAAAATTATCTAGATCGGGATGAAGCGTTAAATATGGCACCAGCACGTTTAAGGGCCATGATTGCAGAAACCCGCCGTTCTGGGATTGAAATTGTTATCCTCGAGGGGAAAAGTGGCACTTTGTTTGAGGAGATCTTTACCCACCGAGGCAGCGGAACATTATTGACCGAAGATTATCCAAACGTGATCCGGCAAGGTCGGGATGGGGATTTGACTGATTTGTTGATGCTGGTCAAACATGAGATGCAGCAAGGTTCTATCTTGCCGATTTCTGAAGATGTGATCGCTGAAAATATTCAGAACTATTTTGTTTATACCGTTAATTCTGCGATTGTCGCCTCTGCGACGCTGGTTGATTATGGGGAGTGTGCTGAGCTGGCAAAGTTTTGTACTTTGCCGCGTTACCAAGGCAAGGGAAGGGCGCGGCAACTTGCAATTCAGATGATTGAAAAGGCCGCTGAGTTAAAGAAGGATTACGTTTTTGCTTTGAGCGTCAATCCCAAAATGTGGGATTTCTTTTTGGGCCTGGGGTTTGAAGAAGCGGCGCGGGAAGAGCTCACACCGCATTGGCAGGACCAGTACAATTTCAGTCGCCCCTCTAAAGCGTTTATGAAAAAAATTGATCAGGGGACTATGGGGCGATGAAGTCATTTTTTGATCGCTTTCTCCCTGGCGGCTATGTCTGTGCCCATCGCGGCGCTCGTTCTATCGCACCTGAAAATACCCATATGGCACTGGATAAAGCACGTCAATGTGGTGCTGATCTTTGGGAAATTGATATTCAATTAAGTGCCGATGGAGAACTGGTTGTGTTTCACGATCGGACTCTTGATCGCACCACTGATGTCGCGACTCGGCCAGAGTTTTCTAAGCGTCACCCTTGGAATGTTACAGAGTTTACTTATGATGAATTGCAAAGGCTGGATGCTGGTTCCTGGTTTCTGCAATCGGACCCTTTTGGGACAATTGTCTCCGGGGAGGTCTCTGCCGCTGATTTTTCTGTTATCAGACAACAGAAAATCCCTTTGTTGCGTGATGTTCTGCATGAATGTCATCAGTACGATTTTCCTGTAAATATTGAAATCAAAGATCAAACCGGAAATCCCGCAGATAGAAGAATTGTCAAGAAGGTTCTCGATCTTATTAAGGCGACCAATACCGGACATCTGGTGCTGCTCTCTTCCTTTAATCATCATTATCTGCGTCAAGTTAAGCAAATTAATCCAGAAATTGAGACCGCTGCTTTGGTCGAAAATAGCCATCCGGAAAACCTTTTGGATTATCTGTCCGAACTCGACGTTGCTGCCTATCATCCCGATGCGCAGATAACAGACAGGCGGTTGATCAATGAGGTGATCGCAGCGGGGGTACGGGTTAACCTGTGGACTGTGAATGAGGTGACAAAAGCGCAAGATTTTATCAATGCAGGAGCCACTTTTATCTGTACTGATTGGCCGCAACGCTTGGTTGGGGTTGGTCATTGTGCTTGAATTCCGTCCCGCTTCATGATAGAAGTTTTGGCGTTGTTCGGGTAAACAAATTGTCTCCGTTTCCCTTTTTTTGCCTGAAGATAGATTGATGATGAATGATGCTGAACAATGATGAACAAGATCAGTTTTTTATGCAGGTTGCACAGGAAGAAGCCGCTATCGCTGAAAGCCTGAAAGAGGTTCCCATTGGAGCTGTTGTTGTGCTGGATGGCCAGATTGTCGGTCGTGGGCATAACTTGCGTGAAACCACCAATGATCCGACAACGCATGCTGAGATTATTGCGATCCGGCAGGCGGCAGAAAAACTGGATTCATGGAGGCTGCTCGATTGTACTTTGTATGTCACGCTGGAACCCTGTGTTATGTGTATGGGTGCAATCATTCTGGCTAGGATTCCGTATTTGGTCTTCGGTTGTCGTGATCCTAAAGTTGGTGCAGTCGGTTCAATCTACAATTTTGCCGAAGATGAGCGTTTTAACCATCATGTTCAAGTTCGAGAAGGTGTTTTGCAAGACGAATGCAGTCACCAGCTCAGCCACTTTTTTAAGAAATTAAGAACAGAGAAAAAACAAAAAAAAGAATAATGCGGAGAGGTGTCCGAGAGGCCGAAGGTGACAGACTCGAAATCTGTTGTGGCGCAAGCCACCCGGGGTTCGAATCCCCGCCTCTCCGCCAATAATAAGAATCGCTGATCTTTTTGTGGGGATTCGAAGCGAAGCGAACGCTGACTTAATGTCAGAAGAGCAAACAGGATGTTTGCAGCAGTGAGTGTAGGGGAGGTGACGCAGGAATCGACGTGATGTCGATGACAAAGTGACCGAATCCCCGCCTCTCCGCCATAATAAAAAGCAAAAGCAGCTATCGTTCAAATATGCGTGATAGCTGGAAAGTGGTATTAACTCAGGGGGGATTTGAAGCGAAGCGAACGCTGACTTAATGTCAGAAGAGCAAACAGGATGTTTGCGGCAGTGAGCGCAGGGGAGGTGACGCAGGAATCGCCATGATGGCGATGACGTAGTGACCGAATCTCTGCCTCTCCGCTATAATATCAGGGGGGTTAGCTGGAGATGGTTAGCCCCTTATTTTATTTTAGAGTACATACTGATTGCTGAGAGTATTATGGTCATTCTAATAACTGGTGGAGCGGGCTTTATCGGTTCTGCGTTAATACGTTACATTATTGATACAACTAACGATTCCGTTGTTAATGTTGATAAGCTAACCTATGCGGGCAATCTGGAATCACTGGCAGGAATAGAATCAACAGACCGTTATGCTTTTGAGCAGGTTGATATTTGTAATCAATCAGAGCTAGAACGGGTTTTTAACCAATATCAGCCTGATGCTGTAATGCATCTTGCTGCGGAAAGTCATGTCGATCGTTCTATTGATGGACCATCAGCATTTATCGAGACCAATATTGTTGGTACCTACACCTTGCTGGAAGTTTCTCGTGCTTATTGGGATGGCCTCGATTTAGATTGCAAATCTGCATTTCGCTTTCATCATATCTCAACAGACGAGGTTTATGGTGATCTTGATGGGCCGGTAGATCTGTTCACCGAACAAACACCTTATGCCCCGAGTTCCCCTTATTCAGCCAGTAAAGCAAGTTCGGATCATTTGGTACGTGCTTGGCAG
>JADGDX010000099.1 GCA_016744675.1 Desulfuromusa sp.
GGAAAAGGATGCCAACTATATTGATGCTCGCATTGGTCTGGCCGATGCCTATTTAAGTTCTGGTAATTATGATCGTGCCGAAAAAGAATTTCAGAAAGTTCTTCTGCAAAATCCATCTCAAGATGATTTGTTGCTTCAGTTAGCGACTGTCTACATCCAGAAGAAACAGCCTGAAAAAGCCCTCCTTGAGCTTGACAAGTTCCATGCTGAAAGTCATGAAACTGTTGAGTCTCTTGTCCTCTATGGGCGTGCTCATGGAGCATCTGGTGATATTGGTTCTGCTGAAACCATGTTTAAAAAAGCTTTGCAGCTTGATCCTGATTCTGTTGAACCGCGTTTGAATTTAGCAAAAGTTTATCTACAGAAAAAAGATTTTTCTCAATCGAAACAATATCTCCAAGAAGTTATCGCAAGGGATAGTCGCCAGATTGAAGCCTATTACCTTTTAGCTAACATTGAAACCCGGCAAGGTGAGCGTGAGGCCGCCCTGTCTACTTATCAAGAAATTATCAAGGTCGATTCTGCTCAATTGCAAGCCTACTACATGTCTGGAATTTTGCAGATGGATTTGGGTGATCTTGATGCCGCTAAGGGCAGTGTCGATAAGATGCTTACCCAATTTTCTGATCGTCCAGAGGGTTCTCGTTTAAATGGTTTGCTTCTGTATCGACAAGCTAAATATGAAGACGCAAAGATTGCCCTTGAAAATTCTCTAAAATCTCAACAGCACCTCCTCTCGTATTTCTTTCTTGGTTTAAGCTATTATGGATTAGAGCAGTACGAGCTTGCACTAAATCAATTCCAGAAAGCGCTTGACCTAAATCCTGGTTTTGAACGCGCTCGCGTTCTTGTTGGGATGACACTGCTTAAGCAGAAACGTCTATCTGATGCTATTATAACGATTCAGAAAGTTTTACGGACGAATCCCAATAATGCCTATGCCCATAATATTCTCGGAAGTGCTTATCTTGCTGATGGCCAATATGACGAAGGAATGGCAGAGCTGGATCTGGCCACTGAACTCGATCCGACTTTAGCTGACGCGCATATGAAGCGGGGTATCTTTCACTTAGCCAAAGGGCAGGGGGCACAAGGGGAAGCTGATCTGGTAAAAGCTGTTGCAGCCGCTCCAGAGGTTCTTAATGGTCGGTTGATGCTGGTGACTCACTACTTAAGGCAAAAAAACTATTCGGCAGCGATTCAGAATTTGCAAGAAGGGATGAATGGCACTAAAGCCGACGCTTTACTTAATAATTACCTTGCAGCAGCTTATTTTTCTCAGAAAAAACCGCAAGAGGCTATTTCTGCCTTGCAAAAAGCCAAAGATGTTAACCCTGACTATTTGACCCCATATTTCAATATTGCTTCGTATTACGCCTCACAGTCTGAATATGATAAAGCAATTGCCGAATATCAACAGGTGACTTCTAAGGATAGTCTGAATATGAGAGCTCTTATGGGCATTGCGGCACTGTATAATGTCCAAGGGAAAGACGCTGAGCTTGATAAAATGTATGGTCAGATTGAAGCGACTGGAAGTGAACAAGGTTTTGTCGCAGCGGCGCGCTATCAATTAAAAAAGAAAGACTTGGTTGGGACACTCGCAATTGTGAATCGCGGACTTGAGGAACATAAAGCTTCGGCTCCATTGTTGGAGCTCAAGGGTGGTTTGCATCTACAGAATAAACAGCTTGAACAGGCAGAATCTGCATATACACAACTTTCTGGGGGGGCACCAGAGCGTGGTAACAGTTTGTTGGTCCGTCTCTATCTGTCGAGTGGTCAGAATGATAAGGCTGAGAAGTTTGTTGCAGCACTGATGAGTTCTGATGCTGATAAAGAATATCCTTATCTTCTGTCCTCTGGTTTGTTGCGTGGCCAAAAAAATCTCAGTGGTGCAACCGAAGTTTTAGAAAAAGGGATTGCTACTGTAGCGAAACCAATCCGCCTGCAGATGCAACTGGGACGTATTTATGAGCAAAGTGGAAAGTCCCAGCAAGCAGAACAGCTCTACCACAGAATTGTTGATACGACTCCACGCTTCTCTCCGGCTTATACCTCTTTGGGGTTTTTGAAGGAACAAGCGGGGAAAAAAGGAGAGGCACGTGAATTTTATCAAAAGGCGTTGAAATATGATTCAAAAAGTGTCCCTGCACTGAATAATCTAGCATACCTTTTGGTGGATAATTTTGGTGAAAAAGAACAAGCCCTGACTTACGCGATGAGTGCTTATCGGTTGCAGTCAAATGATCCGCGGATCATGGATACTCTTGGTTATATTTTGGTGAAAAATGATCGTGCGCAGGATGCTTTGAATTTACTTGAGAAAGCCCACGAACTTCTTCCTGACCTACAGGTAGTTGCTTTGCATTTAGCGATGGCCAAGATTCAGGTCGGTGACACTGCTGCAGCAAAGGTTTTATTGGAGCAGGTCGTAGTTAATGGATCAGCCAGTGAATCGCAACAGGCAAAAGAGCAGCTTAGTAAAATTTAGTAGGAGAGAAGAAATAAAACTTCCTTCGCGCTGTGCTCCTCAGGGGCGCAAGCATAGCCAAGTCAAATTAGACCGGCACGATTGGTTAGGAAATTTATGATCATCAGACCCAAATATTTTATCATCATTGCTGACATTCTTCTTGCCTATTTGTGTCTTGCCGGTGCTTATCTCCTCCGGTTTGGTTCGTTCTCAGCCCTTGATGGGTTTTTGATGGTTGGTTTCTTCCAGCTTTTTTGTTATCTGTGCGTTGTAATTTTTTCAACTTATCTCTTTGAGCTCTATGACAGACAAAAGTTTTTTAGCCGCAAGTTTATAGCGTATCGCAGTGGATCAGTTGCCCTTTTTGCATTTTTCCTTTTATCAGCAATTTTTTATCTTTTCCCATCCCTTCAGTTTGGAAGGGGATTACTGTTTATCACCATTATTCTATTTTGTTGTTTCCAGCTAGCGACGCGATTTCTGATTCGCAAGTTTTCCCATTCAGCTCAATTCGCAACCAGAATATTAATTGTCGGGGCCGGGGAATTAGCACAAAGAATCGCCGAAATCGTTCCAAAAGATCAAAATGTTCATAGTTTTGTCCGTTTTGTTGCCTGTACAGAAAAAAAACCAGTTGTTAATCCTGAACTTATTGTTGGACACATCTCTGAGATAGATAATCTGCTTCATGACTATCGCCCTCAAAAACTTGTTGTTGCCCTAAGCGAGAGACGTGGAAACTTACCTCTAAGAGAGTTTATGCATGGCAAGTTGCGTGGTGTAGATATTGTTGAGGCGACTACCTATCATGAGCAAGAAACAGGAAGTCTCCTCGTGGAGAATATGCAACCTAGTGCGTTTATCTATACGCAAGGTTTTCGTATGACACCTTTCATGCGAGGCTATAAACGTATTTATGACATTATTTTCTCAAGCGTTGGACTTCTCCTAGCTTCACCTTTATTACCGATT
>JADGDX010000009.1 GCA_016744675.1 Desulfuromusa sp.
ATCGATAAGCCCTTCGCAAGATATTCAGCTGCCTGATTATAATCGTGCAGAGCAAAACGGGTTGCACCAGCAAGCAACAGGTTCTCCAAAGAAGAAACGGCTCCACCAGCCTTAATCCTAAGCGCTAACCCCATATCACAGTCAATGAGCGCCTTCGACGATTGTCCAGACAGAGCACGAATCCACCCCCGCAACTGCAATAGTCGGCTCTGCAGATGCGAATTCCCCGCCGCCTGACCATCAAGCAAAGCAATTTCAAGTGTTTCTAAAGCTGTCTGTTGATCTTTTTTAGCGAGAAACAAACTGGCAACATAGTAACTGATAAGTGGTCTTAATACCGTCCGCTGTTGAACTTCATAACTGCAACAGGTTGATAATATCTGCTGCTGTTTCTTAAATCCAACCAGATCTCCTTTTGCATGCAGTAACTCACATGCAACAACATGCAAGGCTGCACTTTCCAGTGGAGCATCTGTTTTAAGAGCTAAATCCAAGCCATGCTCCAGCGCAGTTCGTGCCACGAGATAACGTCCTTGTTGCAGAGCAGACAGGGCGCGTAATAGATTTAATTCTAATTGCTGCGTCAGTAATTTTTGCTGCTGTGCCTCAGCCAAAGCATCCGTTAGAACCACATCCGCTGCGGAAGGATCTTCACCAAAAAACAGTTCCGCCAAGCCAAGAGCATAGGAAACTTTGAGCCGCTCAATGGGCTCAAGAAGCTCGAGTTGCTCCGTAGCTAGCTTTTTAAAAATGGGGAAGACTTTTAAAAAACGCTCAAATGCACCATCAAGGAAAATAAACTGGGAAACTTGTTGGGCTAAAGCTAAAAGCTCGCCACGCGCATCACCAGCAGACCGAAAGCGCTGGCCCGACAAAGTTAGCCAAGCACTGGTTTCAATTGATTGTTCCTGGAGTCGCCCCACACCGCGAAATAAAGACATCCAGCCACATGTTTCCGCGACCTTTTCTGGAACGGTATCAAGCAAATAAAAAACCTGAGCGCTATCCTTTTTGTTTAACAGAGAAAAGCCAACCTGACTGAGCAACTGCGAAACAGCTGAGTACTCTTTCGCTGAGATAAGACATCCAAGAGCAGCAGAAAAATCTTTTTTCTTCCGATACCAGTCGGCTGCGATCAGCGAGGTCTGCTTGCGTTCATTTTCTGACAGATATTCATCAACTTTTTGACGCAACAAATCTCTGACCTGAGGACTGAGAAAAAGGTAATCTTCTCCATCCAAAGTTTCTATTAAAGAGAATTGATGACGGCTTAGGTAATCGAAAACAGCCGTAACATCATTAATTTCACTCAGCTTTTGTGACAGCGTCATCGGAATTCTGTCGAGCAGGGAGAGCTTCAACAGGGTCCGACGCCACGAAAGGGGGAATTCGGTCAAAAGCTTTTCAAAGAACAATTTCTCATCAATTTGAGAAGGGGCAGGCAATTGGTTAACAAGATGAGAGAGAAGCTGCTGGTCCTGCTCACCTAATGACCCATTACCAGAGATCAATAATCCACTGATCCAGCGCAATCGATCTGCATGGTCGGTCACCTGCTGTTGCAATTGTTGGGTATTTTCCTGAGCGAGGTGTTCCTCTTCACACAAGCGCAACATAACCTTGATCCGCGCCAACATCTCAACATTACTGATTGGCTGAGAAATGAAGTCATAAGCGCCAACTTCAAGACCTTCTGCACGCATTGCCGGTGAAGCGATATGAGCCGTCATCAAAACCAACGGAGTCGTTGCAGTTTGCTGTCGCCTTCGTAGCTCACGGCACATATCGAGGCCACCCATTTGCGGCATTTGAACATCGATGAATGCACCGTCAATCGATTCATTCTCGACAAGAGACAAACCTTCCTTTGCCGAGGTGGCAGTTAATACGCGCACCTCTGGGAGATCAAGTTCAATAATCTTGACCAACAACAATAAGTTGGTTGGATTATCGTCTACCAAAAGCAAAGTGAAGTGTTTCTCGTTTTCCACCATGGCCCTCTTAAACCGGCATCAATCCGGCAAACTTAAGTAACAATTTCTTTGATCCAACCGAGTTAAAATAAACAATAATTTTTTGCTTATCTCCGCTCCCCTCAAGGCGCCGCACCGTTCCGATTCCAAACTTTACGTGCCGAACCTGCGATCCCAGACGCATCCCACCTTCATCAGAAGGTGGACACGTCTGTTGCGGTCTCTTTGGCTGAACAAAAGCAACGGTTTCTTCGACCTTGGTACTCGGTTTATCTTCGGCAACCAAGTCAGCCAATGAAGCTAAATTGTGCCCTTGCTTCAGTGCTTCAGGGGCCGAAACTGCGGGGGAAAAGCTGGTTAGCAATTCCAGAGGGATTTCAGCAAGAAAACGACTCGGAGGATTAAATTGATAAGTTCCATAGACCCTACGTCGTCGCGCATGAGAGAGATACAGCCTCTCCATGGCTCGTGTCATACCGACATAACAGAGACGCCGCTCCTCAGCAAGATCTTCTCCCATATTCCCTGAACGCGAATGGGGGAAAAGCCCTTCTTCCATCCCGGTCATAAAAACCACTGGAAACTCCAAGCCTTTGGCAGAGTGGAGTGTCATTAGCGTCACCCGTTGTTGTTTCGCATCGTATTTGTCAAGATCGGTAATTAAAGCAATCTGCTCCAAGTAGTCCTGGACCGAACCATCAACAGCGGCATGCTCTTCCATTCCGGCCAAAAGTTGTTCCAGATTCTCTAGCCGCCCTTTAGCCTCTTGCCGACCATCACTGGTTAACGCCCCTTCTGCTTCTTCTCTGAGGAGAGGACCATAACCGCTTGCATCAATCAATTCGGCCATCAATTGTGGATAAGGAAGTCGCTCCAAACGCGCGGTGAAATCATCTATCATCGCGAGAAAAGCCGTCACCTTCTTCACTGCCGCCCCCTTGAGGGCCTGATGCTCTAAAGCCAAACGACACGCAGAAAGAAAACCAACCGATTCGCTTTCATACGCAGCAATGCGCTCAACCGTCGTATTGCCAATTCCCCGTGCCGGAACATTGATAATACGCCGAGCCGCGAGGGAATCTTTTGGGTTAACCAGAACGCGTAAATAGGAGAGAGCGTCTTTGACTTCCTGGCGGGAATAAAACTTCACGCCACCAAACATGACATAAGGAATTCGGCTCCCGCGCAAGGCCTCCTCAACCGCCCGAGATTGGGCATTGGTTCGGTAAAAAACAGCAATATCGCGCAAAGCAATCCCCTGCCCCTGGAGTCGTGAAATCTCTCCAGCGACAAAGCGTGCTTCATCCAAATCATCGGGGGACGTTTCAATATGGATAGACTCCCCAAGGGGGTTATCGGTCCAGAGCTCTTTGTCACGTCGATCGCTATTATGACTGACAACGGCTCCCGCCGCCTGAAGAATTTTCTGAGAAGAACGATAGTTCTGTTCCAGACGGATAATAGTCACATTGGAAAAATCGTGATCAAATCCCAGGATATTATCAACTTCGGCACCTCGCCAACGATAAATCGACTGATCATCATCACCAACAACGCAAAGATGTGTTTCTGCCCCAAGTAACAACTGCATCAATTGATACTGGACACGATTGGTATCCTGAAACTCGTCAATCAGCACATGGGAGAAGCGTTCCTGCCAACGTTGACGAACCTCGGGAAAATCCTCAAACAAACGGACCGTCAACAATAGAAGATCACCAAAATCGACAGCATTGGCTGACTTGAGTTTTGCTTGATACTGACCATAGAGATCAACAAGAAATTGCTCGTCGCTGCGAATTTCATCAAATGAATCGGGAAGCAAACCGCGATTTTTTGCCCGATCAATAAAAGAGGCGGCCGCACGGGGTTTTAAAATCTTTTCGGAGACCTGGTGAGCCTTAAGAAGATCGCGCAACAGTCGTAACTGATCCTGGTCATCATAAATCGTAAAATCTCTACCGAACCCAAGATGGTGGATTTCCTGACGAAGAATGCGGGCGCAACTGGAATGAAATGTGGAGATCCAAGGGAGCTCAGCTTGGTCCAATAAAGTTTCAAGACGTTCGCGCATCTCTGCTGCCGCCTTATTGGTAAAGGTGACTGCCATGATTCGCCAAGCAGGAACATCACACTCACAAATCAAGTGCGCAACCCGATGCGTCAAAGCGCGGGTTTTCCCCGAACCTGCTCCCGCCAGAAGTAACAAAGGACCATCCTGATGCAAAACAGCTTGGCGCTGGGGTTCATTTAATTCTGTTAGGAGATCATTCATCGTCTTCCCCTAAAGTACGACTCATCAGTACACGATTATAGGCAGAGACCATATCGCGCCGAGAAATAATTCCGTATAGTTGCCGATGAGTTTCACGATCGACGACTGGAAGTTGTTCAATATTACGATAGCCAATTTTACGCATCGCCGTATCTAGATCTTCTTCGGCATGCACAGTGATAACATCTTTGGTGGCCAACTCTTTGATCACGACCAGATCCATCAGCTCTTTCTCAAAAACCACCCCCATGAAATCCTGAACTGAGATGATCCCGGTTAGTTCTCCCAATTCATCAACCAGTGGGAAATTCGTATGATGGGTCTGCTCTATGAATTTTGCAAAGTTCCCCAGGGTCATATTTTCAGGAACCGTTTCAACCCGATGTGACATCACCTCGCCAACAGCTAACCCTTTCATAATGTTGCGCTCTTTACCTGCTTCCAAGTCAATTCCAAGCCGGCTTAATTCAGCAGTTTCCAAACTATCCTTGTTAAAGTGGCGAGCGATAGAAGTGCCAATAACACACGCCAGCATGATCGGAATAATGACCTCATAACTATCGGTAATCTCAAATAACAGAAAGATTGCTGTCATCGGCGCATGGGTCGCTGCGGCCAAAAAAGCTCCCATACCGACCAGAGCATACGCTCCAGCCGAAAGTTCTGCCGCAGGGAAAATCATTTCAACAAGATGACCATACGCCCCACCAGCGACAGCACCAAGGAACAAACAGGGAGCAAATAATCCACCCGGCATTCCCGAACCGAGAGTGATTGAAGTTGCGACCATCTTGGCAACAACCAGAATGCCCAGCAGGTACCACGGATGACTACCCAGTAAAACCGAACCGATAAACTCATATCCATTGCCAAAAACCTGGGGCAGACCGATACCGATGACTCCAACTGTCAAACCACCCAATACGGGCTTGCTTAAGCGCGGTAATTTAATCGCATCAATACTATCTTTAATCCGAAAATGGAGCCCAATAAACCCTGCTGCGAGAATACCAATCAATATACCAAGCAAAACATAGAGGCCAATTTCCCAGAAATTGTTCAGGACATACGGCGGGGCAACCACCTCTGAAACATTCCCTAACAGGGCTCGCGATACGACCGTCGCCATTCCGCTAGAAATGACAATAGAGGTGAAACTGGCCACTTCAAATGATGATAAAAGAACAATCTCTGTCGCAAAAAATACCCCCGCAAGAGGAGCATTAAACGTTGCCGCAACACCTGCTGCTGCACCACACGCCACCAGAACCTTAATCCGGTCGCCACTGACTTTAAACATCTTGCCAAACTGGCTACCAATGGTTCCACCAATGACTGCGATAGGCCCTTCCTGCCCTGCACTGCCACCCGTCCCAAGAGTAATGGCAGAAGCCAACCCCTTGGTAAACAAAGGGCGAAAAGGAAGTTTGGCCCCTTTAAGGTTAACCTTCACTAAAAAACCAGAAAAACCACCCTTTATATCATCAGCGAACAATATCCACATCGGCACCAACAGGAGGCCACCAAGTGCCGGAAACAACACCACCCACAAACGTTCCAGACTCCAATGTTCCAATGAAGCGCCAAACAATTCGAGCCCCTGTTCAACAACGACCCAATGGATCAGCTCAATGGTTTTACGAAACAGATAATTTCCTAAACCGCCCAACAAACCGACAACAACAGCAAGAACGATTAGAAAAGTATTATCACTGATCTTAAATCGGCCAAGAAACTGCTGAGTCAATCGTCGTAATCCACGAGTGCAGGTATAAAATGAAGATGAAATATGATGTCCATTCATTGTCTGGCTTTTCTGAGCGACAGAGAACTGCTATATCCAAAAAAAGGGGGTAACTCTGTGTTCCCAAAACATATTTTTATGATGAAGATAGCAAATAATTCAAACGATTATATGTACGACAGGGTTTACAGCAGGTCAATACAGTTTTTTCTTTTAATTCAATACTTTTGCCTAGAACTTCAATCAGTTAATTCCAACCATGACAGTATTGTTAATAAACTAGAATTTCGTCGCGCCATATATAATTTTGAGTCTCTGTCACCAGTCCAACAAAGAGGATCCATCCAGAGAGGGGAATCGATGCCTTGAAGACCAAGTTGTTCTGCGTATTCAGCAGAACAATCGTCTGGTGAAGAAGGTTATAGCTTGTTTCGCTGCCGAAAAGCTTCAGCAATTCCACCCTCGGCCGTCTCTCGGTAGAGTGGCGGCAACGCTTGGCCGGTCTTTTTCATTACCATGGTAATTTCATCAAAAGTTATCTTGTGTTCACCACCTGCCAATAATGCAAAATGACAACAACTCAAGGCTCTGGTCGCGGCATGAGCATTTCGTTCGATGCAGGGGATCTGCACTAACCCGTTGACCGGATCGCAGGTCAGACCGAGGTGATGCTCTAGTCCCATTTCGGCAGCATATTCAATCTGCCGGACAGTGCCACCATGCAACTGGGCAGCCGCAGCCGCAGCCATGGCGCAGGCGGTGCCAATTTCGCCCTGACAGCCAACTTCGGCACCGGAGATCGATGCGTTGTACTTGACCAGATTCCCAACTAATCCGGCTGTCGCCAAAGCACGCAAAACTTCCTCACGACCACACTCCAGAGTTTCATCGAGATAGCGTAACACCGCCGGAAGCACTCCGCCAGCACCACACGTTGGCGCAGTGACAATTTTACCGCCCGCTGCGTTCTCCTCTGAAACCGCCAACGCATAAGCCCAAACCTGTGCGTGGTGTTTGATATGCGGCCCGTAGAGCGCAGCCTTGCGATGAAAGGCGCGAGCTTTTCGGGCGACACCCAAACCTCCAGGCAAAACCCCCACCTGTTTCAGACCACTCTCTATTGAAGCAGCCATGACGTCCCAAACACCATCGAGAAAATCGAGTAGTCCTTCCCCTTCACATGAGAGGACATATTCCCAACAAGACTCTCCAGTTTGAATCGAACGCTGGAGGATTTCTTCCATACTGTGCAGATCATAAAATTGCTCGGCTATCTCGGGTTGAGCAGCCGCAGGATCAAGCAAGGCTCCACCACCAATACTATAAACATCCCAACATTCAAGAAGATGACCCTCAGCTGAAAAAGCCTCAAAACGCATGCCGTTGGGATGCCGTGGTAATTGTTTCTCTGGTACCCAAACAATTTCAATCGCATGCGGAGCAAACACTTCTATAAGTACTTTATCAGTCAGGTGTCCGCGCCCGGTCGCGGCAAGGCTACCAAACAGTGTAACCCTGTATGCTGCGGCATCCGGAAAACGTTGCAAAAATTGCTCAGCAGCTTTACCTGGTGCCATCGTATGGCTGCTTGAAGGTCCAGTACCGATACGATACAACTCTCGAATTGATTCCATATAGTGACAGTCCATTTCAGTTGTTGGTTCATTCAATGGGAAACCCCTGCGCCACAAGTTCCGTGAGAGCAACAACATGCATTATTATAAATACTACCCTAAATCCAATAATGATTCGGCAAATGTGGTACCTAAATTTTCTTTTAGCACGACAGATAAAGAGAACTAAGGAGGAAAACAAAAAAGGAATCGTGTTTTTTCAAACCTTGCAATACATGAAATGCAATTTCAAGGAGTTAAACAGTCGTTTTGGGAAAAGGATCTCAGATGTATTTCATAAGGCGCTCCAAGCTTAGCCGATGAAGCTTGGAGCGCCAGCAGTGCGATAGTTTTTTGTCGATTTAATGACCTTTACAAAGACCTAACAAACCTACTCCACCGTAACACTTTTTGCTAAATTGCGTGGCTGATCAACATCAGTCCCTTTAAGAACTGCGATATGATACGCAAGGAGCTGCATCGGAATCGATGTGAGGATCGGAAGGAGGTCTTCGGTTGTTTCAGGCACCTGAATCAAGGCGGACACTTTTCCCTGCAACTCACTTTCCTGACCACTGGCCACGGCAATCACTTGCCCACCTCTGGCGCACACTTCTTCCATATTGGACACAACTTTGTCATAGGTTGAGTTGCGTGGAACCAAGACCACAACCGGAAGGTTTTCATCAATTAAGGCAATTGGGCCATGTTTCATTTCTCCAGCCGGATAACCTTCTGCATGGATATAGGAAATTTCTTTGAGCTTCAGTGCTCCTTCCAAGGCAATTGGATATTGGTTACCACGTCCCATATAAAGGAAATCGCGAGCATTCATATAATCACGGGCAATCTGCTCGATCTGCCCATCCAACTCCAACGATTCTTCGAGTTTGCGAGGAAGGGCTAACAGAGCCTCGACCTGTTCGCGACAATCATCGGCGGTCAAGGTTCCACGCGCTCGGCCCAACTTGAGTGCCAGAAGATAGAGAGCAACCAACTGAGTGGTAAAAGCTTTGGTTGAAGCGACCCCGATCTCGGGTCCGGCATGGGTATAGATAACACCGTCACTTTCACGAGCAATGGAGGAATCGACAACGTTACAAATACAAACAACCTTGCCTCCCTTCCCTTTGGCTTCACGCAATCCAGCAAGAGTATCAGCGGTTTCACCGCTTTGACTAATGAGCAATGTCAGGCTCTTATCGGTGACGATTGGGTCGCGATAGCGGAACTCGCTGGCAATATCGATTTCAACAGGGATCCGCGATAACTTTTCAATATAAAACTTACCGACCAGCCCAGCATGCCAAGAGGTTCCACAGGCAATGATATTTATTTTCTCAAGATCGGCCAACTGTTCCTGACTGAGACCGAGATCCTCTAGGTAGATATCACCCTCTTCACCTTGTAAACGCCCCGCAATGGTATCGGCCAAAGTTCGCGGTTGTTCGTAAATTTCTTTAAGCATGAAATGCTTATAACCACCTTTTTCTGCCATCAGCGGGCTCCAGGTGATGGTCTTGCTTTGCTTGACGACCGGCTGCCCTGAAAGATCGGTTATCCACATCTTTTCGGGGCTAAATACAACAATTTCACCGTCATCAAGAAAAATCATTTCACGGGTATGGGACAACATGGCAGGGATATCAGAAGCAACAAAAAACTCACCCTCTCCTTGACCAACAACCAATGGCGAGCCCAGCTTAGCGGCAATCAGCTTATCGGGTTCATCGGTGCATAAGATTGCCACCCCATAAGCCCCCTCAACTTCAGCCAGAGCTAAACGAACCGCTTTTTCAAAATCCCCACACTGCTTAAAATGTTCTTCAACCAAGTGGGCAATAATCTCGGTATCAGTCTCTGAACTAAAGGTATGCCCCGACTCTTGGAGACGAGTCTTTAATCTCAGGTAGTTTTCAATGATACCGTTATGAACGACAATAATGTTTCCCGCTTTATGGGGATGAGCATTGATCTCTGAAGGGCGCCCATGAGTTGCCCAACGTGTGTGACCAATCCCCCGACTACCAGTCGCGGGATTTTCGCGGAGGATATTCTCCAGATTGATCAGTTTTCCTTCAGCTCGACGCAGCTGAGGTTCCCCCCCGTTGAGGGTACAGATTCCAGCTGAATCGTACCCACGGTATTCGAGCCGCCTCAGACCATCAATGATAATCGGTGAAGCCTCTTGCGATCCGATATAACCAACTATTCCACACATATTATATTCCCTCCGACAATGTTCAGGATTTTTTCTGTTTACGCAGACGCCAACCTTCAATAATTTTTTGCTCTGTTCGCGATAACGCCAGCGAATCAGCTGGAACGTCCTTAGTGATCGTCGAACCGGCAGCGATCAAACTGTTACGGCCAATAGTGACCGGGGCGACAAACTGACAGTCACTACCAACAAAAACATCATCTTCGACAGTCGTTTTATGTTTGTTGACTCCGTCATAGTTACAAGTAATCGTGCCACAACCGAAGTTGACGTTCTCACCGACTTCAGAATCACCAATATAGGTCAGATGACTTGCTTGAGATTTGTTCCCCAAAACCGATTTTTTTGTTTCGACAAAATTACCGATTTTATTGTTACCGGTCAGGATCGTACCGGGACGAATGTGCGCCATCGGCCCCACCTTACAGTTGACACCGATACTCGATTCTTCAATCGCCGATCCCGCTTTCAAATGAGATCCCTCTGCAACATCGGAATCGACAACCACAACTCCCGTTTCAACAATACAATTTTTGCCAATACTGGTCTTACCAAGTAAATGAACATTGGGGTGGAGAGTTGTATCAGAACCAATTTCGACACCGTTATCGATATAAACGGTTGTCGGATCAACCATAGACACCCCACCAAACATCAGATCAGCATTGATCTTCCAACGCATCAGAACTTCAGCCTCTGCTAACTGACAACGGTCGTTGATTCCCATCACCTCAGTTGGATCTTCAACACAGAGGGCCCGGGTCTTTTTCCCGGCAGCGACCGCAGCGGCAACAATATCGGTGAGGTAATATTCGCCTTGAGAATTATTTTTATTTAGCCCTTTAAGAGCAGAAAGGACAAAATCGGCATCAAATAAATAAGTTCCTGCGTTAATTTCTGTCACTTGACGCTGTTCTTCGCTGGCGTCTTTTTCTTCAACAATTTCTAAAATCTGTTCTCCATCGCGAATAATTCGCCCATATCCATGGGGGTTCGGCATTTGTGCTGTCAACACAGTCACTGCAGCCTGCTGTTGAGAGTGATAACTCTTCAACTGTTCTAACGTCTCTGGTCTCAATAAAGGAACATCCCCGCAATGCAGTAATAATGGACCAGAATATCCACGCAAAGATTCTGCAGCACACATCAGAGCATGACCTGTTCCCAATTGTTCTGTCTGATTAATCCAAGTGAGGTCTTTGTCAGGGAAAGCCTCTGTCACCTGTTCAGCACGGTGTCCGACAACAACTTTTAACTGTTTAAAGCCTGCTTTCTGGGCCGCATCAAGCGGATAATAGAGCATTGGTTGGCCACAAATTGGATGCAATACTTTCGGCAAAGCCGACTTCATTCTCGTCCCTTTTCCTGCAGCCAAAATGACTGCTGCCAACCCTTTATTCATACAAAATACCCCTTTAGATTTATTAGTGTTAAAAAAAACTTAACTATCGCAAAATATCCATAAAAATGTCAAGTATCAAGCATCTCAGAAACCATATTTCACAAATTCATAACAAAAGCTGATAAGTTCAATTGACTATCGACAAGAACACAAGATGGGCAACGCCCCGACGACATTCACGACCGATTATTTACATTCTCATATGACTCACGTATAGTCTTTTCTCGATGGGAGAAACATATGGATGAGCGGCGCCAGTTAGCACAAGATCTTGACGAAATCCAACAACAGCTTAAAGAGCTGGAAATTCGTTACGAACAATATTTTGCCGGTATTGAAAAGCGTGAACCCTATCAGGAGCGCAAGGATCTGGCACGAAAAATTCGCCATTTTACCAATCGCCATATCACTTGGACCGACTTGAAATTTCGCTATCAAAGCATTGCTTCACGCCTGATGTCATATGGACAATATTGGGATCGTATTTTGCGCCTGATTGATGAAGGCAAGTACCACCGCCACACCAGCAAAATCAATAGTGCCCAAACGCCTCAACAATCGAAACAAAAAAATATCGACCCTAAAGTTGAAGCGGCGCGACTACAGCGAGAACTTAGCCAAGCCAGAGCATCGTGTGGTCTTTCCGGAGACGGACCAAGTGCTGAGAAAGTGGCCGCTTTTTTGTCAACCCAACGAGAAAAAATCCGCAGTCGTTACGGCGATAAACCGGTTGAGTTCAGTATTGACACCAATGGGGACAAACCACGCATTAAAGTCAGTCTGAAAAAGTAAGAAGTTATCATGCGAATTCTCATTGTCACCCTCCACGTACGTGCCTCGGCACAAGCGGTTCCATTGGCCGCAGGATGTCTAAAAGCTTGTCTGCCAACAAGTCTGCAACAACAAACAGACCTCATTGACTTGTTCCCCGAGATTGACACGATGTCACAAGCTCAACAGCTTCTTGATCTGAACCCGTCAGTGATTGCTTTTCCACTCTATCTCTGGAATCGCAAAGACATCCTTCTTCTCAGCCAGCAACTCAGACAAAAGAAACCCGACCTGATTCTCCTTGCAGGCGGCCCTGAAGCGAGCGCCGACAGCCACAACGTAATCATCGAGGGAGCTCTGGATGGTGTGATTCGTGGGGAAGGCGAAGTGGCATTTGCAGATTCGATTTCAGCCCTCTATGAAAAAACATCAACCAGTGAGATTCCGGGATTCCTCTCCGCCACGCAAACAGAGGCGACTATTCCCCCTGCTGCAGTATGCCCTGACCTTTCACTTTTACCATCACCATGGCTAACGGGGCAGCTCACAGTGGAAGAGGATTGTGGTGTTCTCTGGGAGGTTGCTCGCGGCTGCCAGTTTAATTGTGCTTTTTGTTACGATGCCAAAGGGCTGCAGGGTGTCCGCCCCCTGCCTTTAAAACGTTTAAGAAAAGAATTGCAACTGTTTGCCAAACAGCAGGTTTCACAAGTTTGGATCCTTGACTCAACCTTCAATGCACCACCAGAACGCGGTAGACAATTACTTGAGATGTTGCTTGAGCTTGCGCCTCATATCCACTATCACATCGAAGCCAAAGCTGATTTTCTCGACTCTCAAACCATTGAATTACTCTCGCAGCTATCTTGCTCGGTTCAGATCGGTCTTCAATCAGCATCCGAACACGTATTGAAGCCACTCCATCGGGGTTTAATCGCAAAACAGATGACCCAGCGATTGAGTCACATGAGCGATGTCGGAATTACTTTTGGGCTTGATCTGATCTATGGGCTTCCTGGTGACAACCATAGTGGCTTTGAGAAAAGTCTCGACTTTGCCCTAAAGCTCCAACCTAATCAGATTGATGTCTTTCCGCTGGCGGTCCTGCCAGGGACAGAATTATTTGAGAACCAAGAGGCGTTCGGAATACAGGGAGACCCCCGCCCGCCCTACCTGATCCGCTCTAACACAACGTATTCAGAAGAGGATTTGCAAAAAAGTCACCTCCTTGCAGCTGCGACCGATATTTTCTACAACCGCGGCCGAGCCGTCGGCTTCTTCCTCCAACTGTGCGAAAGTCTGTCACTCGCACCAAGCTTCTTCCTCCAGCAATTTAGTGAATGGTTCTGCCAACAAGAGAATATCAATCAATCCAGAGTTCTCGATATCGAGAGCTGGACACCAAGAGGAATTCTCCCCCTTCAACAGAAGTATGTCCGCTATCTGTTTTCTATAAACAAAAAAGACAACCTCATCGATATTACAGAAGATCTCATCAACTACCATTTTTTCTGCGCAGAGTCCTTGCTCGCAGATGACTGTCGCCCTATGGAAGAACGCCCAAATCAAAGTGAATTGATGCAATGTTCATGGGCACTCAACCCAGCGGTTGAGTTGAAAGATTTTCATTTTTCCTTGGAAGCCCTGGAAACGGTTGGGGGAGAACCATTGAAAAAAATAATCAGAAAGGTGACACCAGAACCAGAGAAACTCATATTTTTGCGTCAACAGGGAGAGGTTATTGTTGAATCTCTTGATGATGATTTCGCGACATTATTGAACCGAGCCAGGAACAAAAAGACAACCAAGCAGCTATTACAAGGGATTGAGCCACAAACGGCAACGGAATTGATGGACTTTGCTGTCTCCCAAGGTTTACTCCTGCCAGAGCCCCCTACTTAAGAAGAAGATCAACAAACCCCTGATAAGTTTGACGCTTGCGTTCTGAATGTCCATAAAGAGTCGATGAAAATAATGCCGAAGCCGCATGTTCCCCCAACATTGAAAAAAGTTGGTAGTCAATCGATTCAAGCTGTTCTTTTTGAATAAATAAGCGATAAATCGCCAATAGACCAATCATCTTTCCATGAATGATCAATGGGATAGCAACAATCGGAGCCATCAGATCATCGGATCCTTCAGTAATTTTACCGGGGTAGAAATAGTTTTCGGAATTTTCAGCTGTTTTACCAAGAACGCCTTCACCCAGTGGAATATCAGGGAACTCTTCATCCCCTTCAAATCCTTCACCAGTCTCAAAACGGAGATGTTCTGTCGTCTTGTCAAAAAGAAAAACTGCAAACTTTTCAGCACCAACAAAATTAATCACAACCTCTTTGATGATCTCCAAAGTTTCTTCACGATCCAATGTTGAATGGAGCCGAGAAGACGCGATATAGAGGTTTGTCAGATTATTATTCACATCTTCGACCTGAACCAGCTGATTGGCAAAATCGAGATTTTCCTGTTCCAGCTCTCCAATCCGACGTAAGGCGTCATCCTGTTCAGTACGCAATTTCGAACACTCGTTTTCCAACATTTGCAGACGACGGCTGAGACGCTCATCCACCCCATCTTTTTGTAATTGTTCCGCTTTTTTACTACGAATCAATCGGTCCAGATGCTTTTTACTGTCCTGATCCGGATAGATAAAATAGACCCCACACTCGCCATCAGCTTGTCCCGGAGCTCTTTTAACTTTTCCATACAAGGACAGAAGCTCTCCGTCTGATCCTTCCAGCTTCATTTCAACGGTGCTATTTTCTTCTATTGGATTTTCCGACTTGAGGCAGATACCACTTGAAGAAATATCTTTACTTGTAACAACGTGAAGACGACCTCCTTCTTGAAGTTGAATGGGCAATTTCACCGCAACCCGCTCCGCTGATCGACGCTGTACCGTCCCAAGCAAACGCTTCACTTTGTCACGCAGTTCCTGCTTATTCACCGGTTTGGTAATATAATCATCACACCCGGCATCAAGACAACTCTGGACCTCTTCAGGCTTTCCCGCAGCCGTGACCATAAGGATCGGTAGTTTCTTCCAGTTTGGATCCTTACGAATCAAACGACACACTTCATCACCATTGATTCCAGGCATATAGTAATCGAGAAGCAACACATCTGGTGCTATTTTTGTAAGCCGCTGCAGAGTTTCTTCGCCTGAAGAGGCTGTCACCAGATTGTAACCGCACCCTTCGAGATAGGATCGTTCAAGCTCAAGAAACAGATCAACATCATCAACCAGTAGAATTTTTGACATCAGCGACTCCTTAGAAAATACAGATTAAGCCTACCTGAGAAATATCAAAAAGTAAAGGCTCCCAACGCAGATACGCGGGAGCCTTTAGCAAGTCAATCTATAGGAGTTTTATCGTCTCAAGTCGTCAAGCAACTTTTGCCACATCTTGTAAGTAACGTGGTCGCTCGGTTATAAAACTAACAATTTCACTAACATCTGGCACTCGACCAGCGATTCGAACCTGATCATCAATCAGCAGAGCGGGGACAACATAAATACGATTATCGATCATTTTACGTGAATCATTAAACTGATGAACCTCAGCTTCAACCCCAAGTTGATCAAGTGCTTCACGCACGTTGTCTGCTGTTCCCTGGCAACTTTCTGGATGATCCAGAGTACAAAGAATATCTATACGCATCACACTCCTCCTTTACTGAATGAGTTCTAATCATGACTGATTTGGTTATATTGTACATATTTTTTTAAAATAGACAAGTACATTAGTCAGCTATCTTGATTTTATTTTTCTTTTTGTACCGTGACAACGAGGTCATCTTTATCCAAATCAACAACGATCCGGGTTCCTTCGTTCACATCACCAGAAATCAAAGCTCTAGCAACCTTTGTTTCCAACTGTCGCTGGATAAAACGTTTCAGGGGACGCGCTCCATAGACCGGATCATAAGCCGTTTCGGCAATATAATCACACGCACCATCGGTTATCTCCAAGACAAGGTGGTTCTCTGCCATGCGCTTACGAAGCTCTTTAATCAATATCAAGACAATCTGTCTGATCTCTGCCCGGTTCAGAGGTTTAAAAATAATCGTATCATCGACACGATTCAAAAATTCAGGGCGAAAACTCTGCCGCAATTCCTGTTCAACCTGATGGATGACCTCGGTTGACAACTCTCCCTCTTGAATCCCTTCTAACAGGTATTGGGAGCCAATATTAGAAGTCATAATGATAACAGCGTTCTTGAAGCTCACGGTACGCCCTTTGGAATCCGTCGCCCGGCCATCATCGAGAATTTGCAATAAGACATTGAACACATCGGGGTGAGCTTTTTCGATCTCATCAAAAAGAATCACCGCATAAGGTTGTCGCCGCACTGCTTCTGTGAGCTGTCCCCCTTCTTCATAACCAACATATCCGGGAGGCGCCCCAAGGAGACGACTAACCGCATGCTTTTCCATATATTCCGACATATCTATACGAATTAGATTGTCCTCGCTATCGAATAAAGTCTCAGCAAGGGTACGGGCCAGCTCAGTTTTCCCAACTCCTGTCGGACCAAGAAATATAAATGAACCAATCGGACGACGGGGATCTTTAATACCTGCGCGAGCTCGAATCACTGCATCTGCCACACGCTGAACTGCTTCGTCTTGACCAATCACCCGCTGATGAAGAATCTGATCTAATTTGAGCAATTTCTCCCGTTCACCTTCAACTAGACGTGTCACGGGGATACCGGTCCAGCGGGCAACAATCTCGGCTATTCCATCTTCAGTCACTTCTTCACGAAGCAACTTATTGGTCACATCCGCACTTTCCATTCGCCCTTCTTCAGCATGTAACTGCTGTTCAAGTTCTGGCAAACGGCCATGCTTCAGTTCAGCGGCACGATTCAAATCATAGTTGCGTTCGGCCTCATCAATGGCGAGGCGGGTCTTTTCAATCTCTTCACGCAATTGTTGCGCCCCACGGATACCACCTTTTTCTAGCTGCCACTGTGCTGCCAGAGTTTGCTCGCTCAACTTTAGTTCTGCCAATTCTTTCTGCAAGACAACCAATCGCTCGCGACTGGCCTGATCTTTTTCCTTTTTTAAAGCAGCCTCTTCAATCTTCAACTGCATCAAACGTCGCGTGATGGCGTCAAGTTCCGCAGGCATTGAATCAATTTCAGTACGAATCGTCGCACAGGCTTCATCCACCAGATCAATCGCTTTATCAGGTAAAAAACGATCAGCAATATAGCGATGGCTCAGTTCAGCAGCTGAAACTAACGCGTTATCTTGGATACGAACACCATGATAGACCTCAAAGCGTTCTTTCAAACCACGAAGAATACTGACGGTTGCTTCGACATCGGGTTGCTCGACCATAACGGGTTGAAAACGGCGTTCAAGGGCGGGATCTTTCTCTAGGTATTGACGATATTCATCTAAAGTGGTGGCTCCGATACAATGCAATTCTCCCCGCGCAAGCATTGGCTTGAGCATATTTCCTGCGTCGATTGCCCCTTCCGCCTTTCCCGTACCAACGATCGTGTGAAGCTCATCGATAAAGAGTAAAACCTGCCCGTCACTGTCTTGAATTTCTTTCAAAACCGCCTTGAGGCGTTCTTCAAATTCACCGCGGTATTTCGCACCGGCAACCAAAGCACTCATATCCAGTGAGAAAACCGTCTTATCCTTCAGCCCCTCGGGCACATCACCTCGGACAATTCGATGAGCCAATCCTTCAACAATTGCAGTCTTTCCGACACCTGGCTCACCGATTAAAACAGGATTGTTTTTCGTCTTGCGTGAAAGAATTCTGATCACCCGACGAATTTCTTCATCTCGACCGATAACCGGATCAAGAGCCCCTTTCTTAACTGCTTCGACCAAATCTCGACCATACTTTTCCAATGCTTCGTAAGTTGCTTCGGGATCTTGGCTGGTCACCCGCTGATGGCCACGTATTTCTGTTAAAGCGTGCAGCAGTCGATCACGATCAATTTTATGCTTTTTAAATATTTTACCGGCTGCCGTCCGCTCTCCTTCTCCCACGACTGCCAACAAAATATGCTCTACGCTTACATATTCGTCCTTAAGCTGTTTAGCCTCCGTTTCTGCCTGAAGAAAAAGATTGCCAAGACGACGACTGGCATAGAGCTGACCACTATCAACACCTGGGCCTCCCACCTTAGGACGTGACTGTAAATCTCCATTCAAACCGTCAATCATATCAGATGTCGTAATATCTAATTTTTGAAGCAACCGTGGCGTCAAGCCTTCTTCCTGCTCACAAAGAGCCAAGAGTAGATGTTCCCCATCCATCTCGACATGCCCAAAACGAAGAGCGTAAGCCTGAGCTTCCTGAAGAGCATCTTGGACTTTCTGGGTGGTTCGATTCAGATCAATCATAGTCACTCCCAACGTGTTATTTTTTCTGCTTGCCCACAATCTAAGTATAACCCCTTAAAGAGCAACGGCCATAAAAAAGCGAGGGCTATTACCAGCCTGAACAAAGAAGGATATTGAACTCTGTAAAGTCCAATGCCCTTCTGTCCCTGTATCAGTGTAACGTCTTCACAGCAATTTTCTTGGGCTTTTCTTCTTCAATTTTCGGTAACCTCAAAGTTAAAACACCATCTTTTAATACAGCATCCCCAGCAGTTCCGTTGATCCGCTCTGAAAGTTTAAATTGTCGATAAAAACTCCTTGGTCGCTCCTCTTCACCAACAACAATATCCCCTTCTAACGTCAGGACTCCACGGGAGACCTCAAGACTTAACCCAGTTTCTTCCACACCCGGCAGCTCAGCGTTTAATACCAGTTCAGAGGTTGTTTCATAGATATCAACTGCGGGTGACAAACGAAATGTTGCCCGTTGCGATGTTGTTTCATTGCATTGATCTTGTTTATGTTCTTGAACCTTCATGTTCTCCATAACATATCTCCTTCATCCATTCTTTGTAATCCAATAATAAAAATCCCATTTAACTAACGACAACTTCGATCTTTTTGGGTAACGCAGAAGCAGCTTTTGGCAAAATAATTTTCAAAATCCCCTGCCTGTACTCTGCTTCAACTTTTTCTGCATCTAGGTTTGCAGTAAGCTGCAAAGTCTCCTCAAATGGTTCAGCACTTCGTTCCTGGCGATGCCAGCGAACATCCTTTGGCACTTCGGGCTGTAAAAATTCACCAGACACATGCAAACGCCGGCCCATCATGCTGATGTCAAGTTTGTCGGCATCTAGCCCAGGTAACGATGCTTCAATACAGTAGCTTTCCCCACGATCTTTCACTTTAAAGTTTATTTTTTTTACCTGCAGACGCGAATCAGAACTCTCACTGAAACCTCGAAAAAGATGATCTATTTCACGTTGCATATGCCCCACTTCATTCACAAACTGTAATCCAAACATTTTGTTTCTCCTTTTATAACGGTTGTTTTTGTTTTGCTGGACTACAGATAATCCAAGAGTCATACCAAAAAACACAAAAGATTAAACAACTGCATGATTAGGTAGTTACGGAAAAGTCCCTCATATGCCGTTACATCTGCGACGTCGCAGCTGTCGCAAGAAGTAGATCGATGCGACAGGTGCGACGTCGCACAGAACAATAGAATTTTCCATAGCGATAATGGGTTATTGTATAAATCAGGAAAGGTCGTTACGGGTCAGGTTTAAATGTTGCAAATGACGGTAGAGGGTTGCGCGATGGACACCAAGAGATCTGGCTGCGGCAGAAAGGTTTTGATTCGCTTCATGATAGGCTTTCCGGATAGACTCCTCAGACAAATCGATCCGTTGACCTAGAATCCGCTTATTTTTTTCATCTTGATAGGGAGGAAGCACATCGGCATGGGAATAAGGAATAGCCAACGGAAGAGGCTCATCCTTTCGATCGAGAGGAACAATGTCACTAGAACGGGAAAAATTTTGTCGTTCACTAATCCATTCGGTAAAAGCTCGCGCGCTGATAGCCTCGGTTTCCGATTCAATCACCACCCGCTCAATGACGTTACGCAGTTCACGAATATTCCCCGGCCACAGATAGGATTGCAGCAACCGGACAGCCTCCCCGGTCAGACGTTTAATATTTTTCCCATAGCGGGAGCTAAACTGTTCAAGAAACAACTCAGCCAGCAATGGGATATCCTCCGCTCTTTCACGCAATGCGGGAAGATGAATCCGCAAAACAGCCAAGCGGTGGTAAAGATCAGCACGAAAACGTTTTTCTGTCACTGCCTGTTCCAAGGGAACATTGGTTGCCCCGATAAAACGGACATCGACCTGATAACTCTTTTCCCCTCCGACTCTTTGGACCCGCCCATCCTCAAGAACACGAAGTAATTTAGTCTGGGTTTGGAGTGGCATGTCCCCAATTTCATCTAGGAACAGGGTTCCGCCATCTGCCCGCTCAAAGTAACCGCGATGCTCGCGCACAGCACCGGTAAAAGCGCCCCGCTCGTGTCCAAACAATTCAGACTCAAGTAACTGCTCGCTAATCGCAGCGCAGTTTAGAGCAGCAAAGGTTTTATCATGTCGCAAGCTCTCATCATGCAACGCCTGAGCGACCAATTCCTTACCGGCTCCTGTTTCGCCGGTAATAATCACAGCCGCATCTGATGCTGCATACAGGCGAATTTTGCGAAACACTTCGTGCATTGCTGCACTGCTGCCAACCATATTGCGGAAACCAACATCTTGCCTACTTGCAACCGATTCACCCCGCAAACTGACCCTGACTAACTGCCCCAGATAATCATCGGTCAATCCAGCAAATTGAATGTCTGCAAGAAATTCTGGAAAGTTTGGCAGAAGGCGCAACTTGACACCACTCAAATCTTGCCCTTGATCAAGGACTTCAGAAACCAAGGGAATCAACGCTGGAACCGATGCGGGAAAAAGAGAGAGGGGAGAACTGCCCCGCACATCAGAGGAATTAAGTTGAAGCCACTGTGTAAGCCGGTCGGACACCCCCCGAACCTGCCATTCACCATGCCCCCAGCGCACCAGAACAAGGTCCGGGGCTACTGCAGGGAGATTTTCTGTATGATTTACACTTTGAGACATAGATTATAATCAGTGCCGTAAAGTTGACAAATAATCACCAAAAGGCTGCTCCCCTGCCTCAAACTGAGTCAGTTTAATTCCCATTCCAGCCTTATTAGCCAATCGGATTAAGTTTGGTGGCACCTTTTTGGCCCAACATACTCTCCCACAAACAACCACTTTTTGTTCATCGGGCAAACTCACTTCGATCAACAGTTTTGTCCCAGGGCGCTCAGGTTGGCCGGTGATAAGATACATCCCCCCGGTGGAGATATCCCCTGTAAATGCAACCCGCTTAGGATATTCGGCTCCAAATCGAACCTTCAGACGCTTTTTTTTACGAAGCGGTTTCCGCTCTGCCCTCATGCTCTTCTCCAGTACAACAACTTCACTTCAGAATCAAAAAAATACTTAACCGTTATTTTCTTGACCTCACCAACAGAAGACTTCCTCCTAAACAAAAAACAACGCCCAGAGAAGCACCAACGGTTCCCCGGTATTTTGCTTGCTGGAGAGATTGTTCATGATCAAAAGAAGCCTTTCCGCCCAACGATCTGGAAAAGCTGACAATACACGTATCAGGTGTTGCCCCTTTTATAATCTGGCCAATTCCGACACAAAAAGAAACAAAACCAAAAAGTAAAAAAATAAGCCCAAAAACTGTCTTCACACGCATCGAGTCCACCCAATCATCAAATTTGAATGATTTTCGTCAGCATATCCCAAAAAGACAAAAGGGGCTATCTCTTCACAGCATTTACTGCTGAGCTTCGCCTCTTATTTCCAAAACAAAAACAACAGCCAATGATCATTTGTTTTGAAATTAATAAATTCATGAACACTATACGCAGCATATAAATAGATTTTCTATTCCAAAATAGTTTCACCGATAAGACCCTTATCTATTCAATACTGTAAATAGCGGTGTTTTTCTTTTTAAAAGTCTCCCTCAGAAAACGTATAGCTAGTACCACCAACTTTCTTCTGGGACAGATAAGCCAAAGCTGTGGCCGCGGTACCAAAATAACTCGGTTCAAGGGTTCCTTTTAGACCTATCCTAGTGGCATGAAAAATAAGATTTATTTGTAGCTTAAATAGTGAGGACAGCGTGAAGACAACCCCTTGTCAAGCAAGATAACTCTAGATGCTGAATTATTATAATTACTGATTGGACTTATCATTAAGCACTTACAACTATTGAGGGAAGAATAAAACCTTGGATCCCAAGCTCCGCCAACTAAAAAGCCCCTCACAGCGAAATGCTGTAAGGGGCTTTTTATAATGGCTCGCCAGCACAAACGAAACTGGGCAATGGGAAGATAGTCTTAAAATAGAAAAATAAACACCATTATTCAATATTTTTCAATTTTACAATTCTTTCGTCTGTGAGCAAAGTGGAATGCTCTCTTCTTTTATATATTGATGGCTTTGATCCCGTAGGATAAAAGTCCGTTCTCTTAATATATTTTTCTGACCTAAAATCATGTGAAACAAATATCAAGCATCCAGAAATAGCCAATAGTGCAACAAAATGCGGATCGTCAAAATCTTTTTTATTAACCTTTTTGACTAATTTTTCTTCATATGAGTCCACTAGTTGATCTGATATGCTTGCAATTTTAGATGCCTTCTTTAATTCTGCCAAATAGCTAAGATATTTTCCCATTTTTGAAATTTCTTTTTTCAACTTAGTGCCGCCAATAACTAACTTAACCCTGTCATTCCTGTTCATCCAATCACTCAGTGGTTCAAAATCAGGATAATTCTTATGATTTGAATCAAAGAAACAATGATATGAATTAACATCTAGAGTAAAACACATATCAAAGACCCAATATCGTTCGCTGTTCTGACAGGAAAAATTCTCTATATTGCTTTGGTTGAGAGTCGGGCAGTTCTCCATTTTTATCAACTCTCATGATATTGAATTTATTCCCTCTAGAATTCCTCTCAAAAAACAATATTTGGCAAAAGTTTTCAGGAACTTTATTGTTTCTAAAATTCAACCTAAACCTATCCATCAAGTAATCACTATGAGTTTCTACAAACAATACACATTCCTTGCTTGTGGAAACATTAAAGAAAAGGTCTCCTAGTGCTGCCTGCGCCCTCGGGTGTAAATGAACTTCTGGCTGCTGAATTGAGAACCACGACTTATTTGGTCGATCTAATAGCTCAACAACAACTGGTAAAACTTGAGAGACACCATATCCAACACTATTCACACGAAGAGAACATTTTTTCCCTAAATCCACTATTATTTCAAATGGGGCAGTATTGTCATTTCCAAACTGAGAAACATCAATATGTTGGTAAAGCCCGCTTTCCTTACCAAAAGCATCTAAGGATTTTTTAAACTCGGTTGATATGATCCTTGTATTCGCCTTAATAATGTAGGGGGTGTGCTCTCCCTCAGAATTAAAATCCTGTGAATACCCATCATAAGTTCTTTTTGGCTTAGTCCTAATTGGAGCAAGACTAGCGAACTCATTTGACAATACAGGATGTGGATGTCTATTAAACTTTGGAGGTTGAGAAGTGAACATCTCGTGGACGACGATAAAGAACATAAAAATTGGATAAGCAACAAACTGCGCTGCCAAATCCTTAGAGACAAACTTGTACCCTTTTGTTTCAACTGCAAAGTTGATCAAATCTTCAAAACATTTATCAGGTTTAGAACCTTCAACCAAACTCAATTCACAAGAAAATCTTATGGACACCGTTTTTTTCGTGATTCTCAATGTTGCACAGTATTCTTTATCCATATAGCTAATTCGAGAAAGGCTAGCTAAACCATTTTTTCCCTCCTTGAAATGAAACAAAAAACAAGAGTCACCGTCATTTTCATTTTCAGTAAACACTCCAACCTGAAATTCTTTTTTATCTTCAGAACTCACGCTTACAATATCTTTAAAACCACCAAAACTATATTCAGAAATATTGAAATTAAAATCACTCCAATATTCGCGGGTTCCAAACAAAGATACCAACCCTAGAATTGAAGACTTCCCCGTACTATTCTCACCCACAAAAAAATTTACGGGAGAAATTGGAATAGTTGTCTTAGAAAATCCTCTAAAATTATTTACATATACAGTGTCCAAAGCAATTCTCCCTACCCCGTTACAGTAACACGGGGGGTTCAAAATACATATTCTTCAATCTAAACATCGAATGGATACTTCTTGAGGGTTCCATCGAGGTCGACTGCCCTTCCCACGCCAACTTGACCTTATCTTTATGTCATAAAGACAAGATCCGAATCCATTGTGACTTACTATATCTTGCCCCCACACCGTTCTTCCTCGTTCACTTTTTGCAGTTGCCGTCACCCTTAACTGCTTACATTTATATCCACTCGAAATTCTGCCAGTCAGCTGTATATAGCCGGACTCTTGCCTTGCAGTTGTGTTTGAATATTTAAAATCAGGTCGATGACGAGAGGAAGGTTGAGTTACCGATGTTTTTTTCACTATTTTTGAATTGGCTACTGCAACAACCCTTTGTGGCCGTTGTAGATTAGCAGCCGAGATATGACCAATATCAATCGGCGTATGTGCAACTGCTTTTTTGTTTGTAGGCCGATCAGAAAACATAACTCTTCCATCCTCATCAACCCACCTGTAAATACCTGAATCGGATTCATAATACGACTCATCTTCAACAGGTCTTACTTTTCTCGGGAGCTGCTTAGTTCTGGGAGTTGTATTGTCTTCCGGGAATATCAAGAAATCATCAAGCTTTGATTCTTCAGTGATTGGCTCTGGCTTCACATACCTATCATGGATGACAGGCCAGAAAAGTGCTCCAGCAAAAACGATTGGAAAGCTGATTACAAGTAATCTTATCAATAAGTCCATCATCCCCCCCGAATAATCACATTGATGAAACCATTAGTATAACTGAATATTTAATCAGTCAAGGAATATTATTTCTCAGTCGCACAGCAAGTAGGAGAAGCGTGCCAAAATGAATCTGGACTGGACTATTATCCATTGAGATATTTCAAGTCCCGCCTATCAAATACCCAGACAAAATGAGTTACAAATATCCATAAGAGCTTTGAACTTGCTGGGGGCTTAAAATTGAATCAATTCAAGGGCAGGAAAGGAAACAGGAGAAGGGCACAGCATGAAACAAAAATGCCTGCATTGAAAATTTCCCATAAGGCAGAAGTAGCTATTTTAACCCGTACACTCAAAACTGGTTACCAAGATGTCGCCAACAAAAAAGGGACTTACAGCTTAATGCCGTAAGTCCCTGTATTTTTATGGCTCCCTTTGCTGGGCTCGAACCAGCGACAATCTGATTAACAGTCAGATGCTCTACCAACTGAGCTAAAAGGGAATATTGTGTTGCGGTGGGGAAATATAGAAAATTGCCCCTGCACTGTCAAGCCTTTTTTGGTGATTCGGCTAACCAGCCTTTTTCAAATCGTTAAGAACGAGTTTAGCAACTGCTTTTAAGGTTTCGAAAACCCCTTCACCGCTCATGGCGCAGCCCTCAAGTTCTGGGACTTTTCGAGGATTTAAAAGATTACTCAACTCCTCAACAGAGCTGACATTGGGAAGATCGCGCTTATTATATTGAATGACAAACGGGAGTTTTTCTAGATCAAAACCCTGTTCCTCAAGATTATCTTTCAGGTTCTCCAAACTTTCGATATTGGCATCAAATCGCTCTTCTTGAGAGTCAGCGACGAATACAACACCATCAACTCCTTTGAGAATCAATTTGCGTGATGCATCATAAAAAACCTGGCCTGGAACAGTATAGAGATGAAAACGGGTTTTAAATCCGCGAATTTCACCTAATGCCAATGGCAAAAAATCAAAAAATAAGGTTCGCTCAGTTTCCGTCGCCAGAGAGATCATCTTCCCTTTTGATTCTTCTGCTGTCTTATTATAGATAAACTGAAGGTTTGTAGTCTTTCCACAAAGCCCAGGGCCATAATAAACAATCTTGCAATTAATCTCTCTTGAAGCGTAATTTATAAAAGACATCTGATAAACCCCGATCAGTTAAAAAGATTGTCAATATCGTCGTCTGTAATCTCAGCAAAAGGACTGGGAGCACTACTTGAAACGGCTTGCTGCTCTGTTTTACTAACGAGATCTTCAAAAACAACAGCGAGTTCATTACTCGCTTTTTTTACCCGTAAACGCACTAACCCCAAAGAACTTCGTTGATCGAAAATCACCACCAAAATGACGCGCCCACCGATAATAGAAATGTGAATATTATCTTTTTCACCCTCATGAAACAAAATGGAAAATTCTTTTTCGCCAATAAGTTTGGCTAATCCACCTGTTGCAGCAATATTTCCTGCAGTTAGGGAGGCAAGGCTGGTTGTGTCAAGGTTGGCAGTTTCACCCGTTGCAGCTATTAACTGACCATTTTTATCAACCAGAAAAATAACTTTGGAATTTGATTCGCGTAGCAATCGTTCCAGCAACAGAAGAATTCGCTGATATTCTTCATCATACATAACCAGAGATGATTGGGGACCGAGCATGTGTACTCCTTTTAACTTGAAACAGACATTAATAGCCATCGATTCAAGTTCTCATAAGAATCTAACAATTCTGTATATCATTTAAAAAGATTCATATCAAGAAGCTAATCATTTATTTTTAAAATTTACTCATCTTTCTCAAGTTCTCCGCATATTGACTTGTTACTCGAAATCATCTAATTATTTCCTTACACGTTTCACCATTTAAAACCAGTACTGGTCATACAATGGTGCATATTGGAAGGGTCTGGACTTGACGAAAACACTTGAACTCCCCGCAGGAATTCGCCGCTGGCAAAACAGCGAGTTTCAACAACAGGAAGGGTTCACCTATTCACTCCTGGAAGATTGTGATAATGCCTACCGTTTCACGGCAATAACATCCGTTGAAAAGATAGAGCTTATCTTTCATAGATTTGCCCGTCTTCTTGCTGAAGACTCTTTTTTTATCCTTGAATACTATCCAGATGAAACGTTGATTGCTCGTCCAAGTGGAGAACTCAAACGACCTGTTCCCTCAGTGTTTTATTCACCCTATCTCCCGACTGATTCTATCCTGAGAAATATAGAACCATACTTTGAACGGATGATTCATGATGGTTTTATCGGGTTTGGCATAGCTAACAACCGAAAAGGGTTAGAGTTTTTCTACTCTGAAGAAAAGGTACTCACCTTCTTCACCGATAACCACATTCGACTGACTCACTTTCTACATCAACAAAACATCTCCTCCAGGAACAGTCTGATTTTCCCCGATGAATTTGGTCATGATCACCTCTCCTTGCTTGGCTTACCAGACCAATCATTGCCCGAGTCATTACTCAAACTTGATAAAAATGAACTTGATGCTTCAATTTTTTGTACCGAACTCATTGAGCAACTTGACATGTATCAGGTTGAGGAGGGGCTTTCTTTTTTCCTGACCCGCAAAGAACAGGAACAAATTGAGGAACTAATACAGTCAAAACTTCCTAATCATGAACTTTCTGAAATCGAATTTGGCGGTTTATTGCTCGATTGGAGTGATTTCGTCACTGAGTGTGAACACACTTTCTCTGGGGATTTATGGGAATACCGGCAAGGACTGATTATTAGAGATACCATCCAACTCGTCATTGAAGTTGCACCCAAAATACTGGCCGAAAAAATCATGTCGATTGTTTCTGAGCCCGACAAGACCTTTAAAGCGATCCTTGTTGATCGGCGCAAACGACTCGACCCGCCAAGTGAAATAAAGCTAGCCCAAAACCGCTTTTGGTACCATGGGATCGTCAAAAAGCAAGGAAGTGATCTACGTCGTGATCTGATTCGTCATGGCTGGTTCTCTCATTGATATGTTATTAATTCTTGCGGCGGCCCCCTTAGAAACAAGTCTTCTACGGAAAAGGATGATTCATCCACAAACCCTTTTCTGTGGAACAACCCAGGTTTTTTCAGGAAGACTACAGGGGCAGAACATTATACTAGCCCATGGAGGCATCGGTCAGGTCAACATGACCATGCAGCTAACCCGCCTTTTGTCTGAACACTCTCCAACAGCAATTCTTCTGTGTGGTTGTGGGGGAAGTTACCCAAAAAGTCTCCTTCGGGTGGGAGATATCGCCTTGGCAAAATCAGAAACATTTGGTGATCTCGGAGTGGCGACTGCCAATCATTTCACCCCACTGGACCAACTTCATCTCCCCCAAACTCCGCAGCTGTCGCCCAACATTGAGCAATCAATTCAACTAAATGCGGATTTGCTTAAATGGGCTCTTGAAATTCTTCCAGACACAAGGTGTGGCCCTTTTGTAACCGTCAGCTGTTGCAGTGGATGTCCTGAACTTAGTACTGCGCTTGAACAACGAACCGGGGGGATTTGTGAAAATATGGAGGGTGCGGCTGCAGCGCAGGTCTCAGCCTCATTTAACATTCCCCTTCTAGAGCTGCGCGGAATTTCTAACCCGACCGGAACCCGTGATCCACAACAATGGGACATTGCGCGCGGAACCGAGGCAGCCCAAGAAGCCATCCTAGCATTGCTTGAAAATTGGCCTTCTGAATAATCAAGGAACTATCATGCAACACCTAAGCTTAGGTTACTCTCCTTGCCCTAACGACACTTTTATTTTTTATGGCCTTATCCATGACAAAATTCCATGCCAAGGGGTCAAATTTCTCGAACGCCTTGAGGATGTTGAAACCCTCAACCAACTGGCATTGAACAGCCAGCTTGACCTGACAAAAATATCCTATCATGCCCTTGGCCACCTTCGAAAAGACTACGTTTTACTACGCAGTGGTGGTGCTCTGGGCAGAGGCTGCGGTCCTCTCGTTATTGCAAAAGAGGAAACTTCTATGGAGAAGTTACGCGGCCAAAAGATTGCGATCCCTGGGCAACTCACCACCGCCAATCTGTTACTGCAACTTTACTCAGCTGGATTTGAGGATGTCTTGATTCTCCCCTTTGATCAGATCATGAAAACGGTTGAACATGGAGATGTTAAGGCTGGAGTTATTATTCACGAATCACGCTTTACCTACCAACAGCATGGGCTGAAAAAAATTCTTGATCTGGGCCAGTGGTGGGAAGAAGAGAGCGGATACCCAATCCCCTTAGGGGGGATCCTAGCCAAGAGATCTCTTGGCACAGAACGAATTCATCAGATCGATGCCGCCCTGCGCCAAAGTATTGAATATGCATATGCCCATCCGCAAGAGTCACAAACGTATATCAAACAGCATGCTCAGGAACTTGACCCTGAAGTGACACGTCATCATATTGAACTCTATGTGAACAATTTTTCTCTTGATCTTGGGGAGGAAGGAATTCAGGCGGTCCGTTGCTTACTCAGCCGTGCAGAAGAGAGGGAGATTATCCCCCGCTGTAGCCTTCCTTTATTTGCCGAATAGTGAAGTCGCTCTATCTGAGCGGCTTCACTATTCATGAAAACAGAGAAAGTTTAGGAAGTTTTTCTGTGCATTATAACTGGCTGAGGCGAACCGCCTTAATAAATCTGGCATCCACGGCTTTACTAATCTTATCTAGCGTCTCGGTGTTAACCGGGGAATCAACTGAAAACACCACCATCGCCTCACCTGCTTTTTCCTGTCGACCAAGACTCATATTCCCGATATTTACATTTGCAGCGCCAAGAATGGTTCCAATTTTTCCAATCAGGCCTGGACGATCCAGATAATTAATCACCAGCATGTGCTCTTCGGGACAGAAATCGATCGCAAACTTACGCATTTTAACAATTTTGGGGATTCCCTCAAACAATGTACCGGCAATCGTTCGGCTCCCTTCCGGACTGTCAAGAGTCAAGGTAATCAAACTTGAAAAAGACCCTGTCTCCGTTGAACGAATCGATTCAACCTCAATCCCCATTCCCCGTGCAATTAAGCTAGCATTGACCATATTCACTTCTTGGTCGGAGCAATGATTTAATAAAGCCGCCAAACCACAGACACTTAAGGGAGCACAATCAAATCGCGCCAACTTACCATTGTAGGTAAAGGTAATTTTATTGGGATTGGGTGGTGCTAACTGAGAGATAAAGGTCCCCATGATAGAGACAAGGGCCATAAACGGCTTCATGTGCTCCATCTGATCAGGGTCAAAACGAGGGATATTGACGGCATTTGATAAAGGGCGCCCATCAACATAATTGACGATCTCTTTACTGACATCAACAGCAACATTCTTTTGTGCTTCAAAAGTGTTTGCACCCAGATGCGGTGTCACCAACATGTTGGGATGGCCAATCAGTTTTTTTAAGACATCGCTCTTAGGAGGTTCCTCACTCCAGACATCAAATGCAGCACCGACACATTTTCCGCTTTCAAGTGCGTCAAGCATATCCGACTCATTGATGATACCACCGCGGGCACAATTGATAATAATGACCCCATCCTGCATCCCCTCAAAGTGGTCAGCAGAAATCATATTGCGCGTTTCCTCATTGAGGGGCGTATGGACAGTGATGATATCGGAGAACCGAATGATATCTTCCAGAGGCAACAGTTTAACGCCAAAGTCGTCTGCACGTTTTTCAGAGATATAAGGATCATAAGTAATGACATCGGCCTCAAAAGCACGACAACGCCGCGCAACCCGACCACCAACCTTGCCAAGGCCGATCACTCCAACGGTTTTCCCCTTCATCTCTCGACCAGTAAAAGGAGCACGTTGCCAATCGCCACCCTTCAAACTGCTGTTAGCAACGGGAACATTTCGGCACAAAGAGAGCATAATAGCCATAGTATGCTCAGCCGCAGAATTTACGTTGCCATAAGGGGCGTTTACAACGATGATCCCCTTGCTGCTTGCCGAATCAACGTCAACATTATCGATTCCGACTCCAGCCCGAGCGACAATTTTTAACTTATGAGCATGGTCAAGAAGCGCTTTATCGACCAGAGTTCCACTACGCGTAATAATGGCCTCATAGTCCCCAATCGTCTCACGTAATTCGGGGACAGTTAGTCCCAATTTTTTATCGACTTTAATACGTGGATCTTCAGCTAATGGTTGCAAGCCACTTTCAGAAATTTCATCCGTTATTAAAACTTTCATTTGTGCCCTTTCTATCAAAACAACAATCTATATAAAAAAAATAAGTCATCAAAACGATGGAAGTTTAAGGCCATAGCAAATACATGTCAATGTTGATGCACAGTTAATCGATAATGGAAAAAAAGGATCAAAATCAAGGGATTAGTTTAACATCATCAATATAAATGATGCGAGGTTCATCTAACTTCCCAACAAACACACCCATCCCAGCAATACGCGTTAAATCCATGGAACGCGTCTTAGGTGCTTTTGCAACTTCGGCAAGAGGAATTTGCAAATGGTTCCACCCAGGCCTCAGTTCAAAGCTACTATTGAAACGATCCGCATACGCATTGCCATTTTCGCGATGAAGCTGGTCATGAATTCTAAAATGTAGCAGCAAAAGATCCGCTGTTGGATTGTACACTTGAAGGTTCACGTCACGGAACTCACTCCAATCTTCAGGAAAGCTCTTGAGTCCAACCCCTGAGTAACGCTGTGTTGTTAGACTAATTTTCAATGACGACTTACCCGAAAAAAACACATCCTGACTAATGCTCCGCTTGGCGCTCCCCCCCCAGCGACTTGCTTCCCAGCGTGTTTCAAAACCAGAAAGAAGTGGAAATTGTTGCCACGCGATAGCATCATCTATCAGCACTTTGCCAACAGGAAACAAACTCCAGAGGATCAGCAAAACAACGGGGCATTGCAGAAGTCGTAATCGCCACACCGAGACAGACATTCTCGATTTAGAGAAAAATATGACTCCGAACAGAGCACCAACAAGATCATTCCCCAGATCTTGCCAGGTCGCTTCACGCCCGATGCCAGACTGAATCAATTCGCTCAGACCACCAAATAACAAAGCCAGGAGAGCAACCTCGTAGACCTGTCGAACAAAAGAGTGTTCTGACCGCCAAACCACATAGAGATAGGCCCATAAGGCAAAACAAACTAAATGACCCATTCCCCAGACATAACGAAAACTACGCAATGAATCTGGCCCCGGACCTCCGACGAAGAGTAAAATCGCACTAAAGAGGGCTAAAGCCACTAATGGATACAGTTGTTTAAAACTCAAAACTTTCATGGCCCACATCTGTAAAAGATTCCGACAGACACACAAACATCCCCACAACGACACTTCGTTGACAGAATAAACTTTCCCAGAAATTAAAACTATTTGTTTTTAATTCTTCAACAAACAACCATATTTCAGCATATTATCTGTGATAAAAAAGGGCTCTACCCTCTGAGCATTAGAGCTCTAAATGCTAGGGTATAATATTTGCATTTGCTAAACCATTATGAGACAATAGCGAGCATTAATCTTATTTTCTAATTTGAGGGGGATCTCTAGCTCGTTACACAGGAGAGCCCAAATGGAAAGTCAAGCACAGCAGTATAGTCCGGTCAGATCATACCAACGCTTTAAAGCTGCAGATCGCGCTCTGGTTTTGGTCAACCTAGGGCCAGAATCGCTCCCATATCACATTGTCGATATCAGCGAAGGTGGCCTATCCTTTCGCTATCTTGGACAAAAACTAAAGCGTTCCGAAATCCAAAAGATCAGCCTTTACCATAACGATCAATTGATCATTGATGACCTCCCCATTAAGAGTGTCTCGGACTACCGCATGCGCGACAATATTGTCCCTGTGCGCCGAGGAAGTATTCGCTTTAAAGAATTGGCTCCAGAACAACTGAGCCAACTTGAAACGTTTATACAAAGCTTTACCGAGTCTCCGGTGCCAATGACTTAATCGTATAGAACAATAAATAATGAATAAAAAGCCACCCGAGAGAACATCTTTCGGGTGGCTTTTTTGTGTCAATAGCGACAATGAATAACGAGCACAAAATTAAAAAAGGCAGGGCCAATTGAATGCCGCTGCCTTTTTCTTATATATCTTTGGATATTCCTATTTTTTCATTTTTCTTCTGTAAAACGCTAACCCAACCAACCCTGAACCCAAGAGAACCATTGTGGCAGGTTCTGGAACTGGGGCAGATCCAACAATAAGCTGTGATTGAGCAGCGACATCACCATCCCAGAGATTCATCACCATGACATCCAAATTTGTACCCTCAGCTTCATTATCAATAGCACGATCATAAAAAATATTATCTGTAACCGCAACAGAGAAACCCTGTAATGCCCAAATCGCATTCTGAAGAGCAGTCACGGCATTCCGAGTGTTATCAAAATCAGCCAATGTCCCCTTATAAAAATTCCAATAAAGGTACTTAGTTCCATCGTGCAGAGACTTTGTCGAGCCATCAGCCTTCTGGATATCTTTATCAATAACAGCTGTATACTCTCTACCAATATAGAAGGTCACATCTTGTTCGACACAAAATGTGTTAAAAAGTTTAGTGTCTGTATCGGCATCATAGACGTTAAAATCACCGTTAATATGTCCAGCTTCAGACCAGGACAAATAGACCTTTTCGTCTGGGTTAATTTCTAGAGCACACACCTGCCCCGCAACTAACAATACCAGCGATACCAACAAGATCATTATTTGAATTGTTTTTTTCATTATTCAATTTCTCCTATAAATTAGTTACCCAAGAGAATAGCAATTCAAATGCCAAAAATAGATGCCAATATAATAATCATATCAAAATAAGAAAGAGTTTCAAAAAAATCTTAACACAAACAAAGAGTTACACACATCAAATGAAGACAAAATTGGTCTTTTTAAAACTTAACCTCTTATAAATATTAAAGATTTTACTATCAATCACCATCTTTGTCGGATTTTCTTACATAAAAAAAGGGCGACAAAAAACTGCCGCCCCCTTTTTATGTAAACTTTCCCGACGAGCTACCCGTTCAGCCGCTCAAATTCCTCCATGAAGTCTGCCAGCTTTTCGACCCCTGCCAATGGCATGGGGTTATAGATCGAGGCACGAATCCCACCAACATTTCGATGCCCCTTGAGAGCATACAAACCGATATCATCAGCCTCCCTAAGAAATTTGGCATCGAGATCTTCGGTGGCCAGCTTAAACGAGATATTCATAATTGAGCGGTCAGCCGGTCGAGCAACCCCACGATAAAAATCACTGCCGTCAATTACCTGATACAGCCGAGCAGCTTTCTCTTCGTTCCGTTTTTCTATTGCAGCAATCCCTCCCTGTTCCTTTAGCCACTCAAGAACAAGCTTGATCACATATACAGCAAAAGTGTTGGTCGTATTGGTCAGAGAATTGTCTTTATCGCATTGGGTATAGTTCAGCAATGTCGGTGTCTGCTTATCGGCATGACCAAGAAGATCTTCCCGAACAATCACCATCGCCATCCCAGAAGGTCCGAGGTTCTTCTGCAATCCGGCATAGACAACTCCGAACTGACGATAATCTATTTGCCGAGACAAAAGCTCCGAGGTCATATCGGCAATCAGTGGAATGGATCCCGTTTCTGGGAATTGATTCCAACGCGTTCCATACAAAGTATTGTTGCTCGTGATATGAAGGTAGGCTGCTTCTTGATTGATTTCCTCAGAACCCAACTCTGGGATTCGGTCGAAATCAGACTCTGCGCTACTGGCAATTGTCTCCACATTACAAAAAGCCTGTGCCTCTTTTGCCGCTAACCCAGCAAAGTTTCCGCTCTCAACATAAAGACATTGCTTTGATGCCACACATCCAGCAAAGTTTAAAGGCAAAGCAGAGAACTGCATCCGCGCACCACCGTGGACAAACAAGATACGATAGTTATCCGGCACACCAGTTAACTCTCGAAACAACGATTGTGCCTCATCAAGAACCGCGACAAATTCTTTGGCACGATGACTTATCTCGATAATAGAGACTCCCATCCCTTCGAAATCAAGCCATTCTTTCTGAATTTGTTGCATAACAGGTTCGGGCAACATTGCTGGACCAGCTCCAAAATTATAAACCTTGTCGACCATTTCTTTTCCTCTCTGAAACCCAATCCAGGATGATAATTATTGTAACTACTACCGCAACAAACTTGCTCAAACAAACCCTACCTATTTCACAATTCTGAGACCACCCTTGTCAGGATTCCCCCCCGTTGTGGAGGGGGGATCATCGTCTGGATCAGAGTCAGAAATATCTTCCCCACCCCCGAACTGCGGAATAGTTCCATTTTGCAACATTTCTTCAACCGAGCCAGCAATCGTCAAGCACTGCTTCATACACACTTTATACGCCGGGCACATTTTACAATCGGCTTCGCCAGCTGCCGCCTTAAGGCTATGAATCAGCAACTCAACACTCTCTAACTGAGCTAACGGTACAAAATACATAAAGTCCTCTATGCCATCTCACGATCGGCAACATTTGCAAACGCGCGCAACTTGGTCATCATCACCTGAAAATCGTCAGGTCGTAAAGATTGCGGTCCATCACTGGCGGCTTTTTCTGGGCAAGGATGAACTTCGACAATCAATCCGTCAGCACCGGCAGCAGCAGCGGCATAAGACATCGGAGCTATCAGAGAGGCATGACCAGTGGCATGCGATGGATCAATAATCACGGGGAGGTGGGTTTGCTGTTTCAAAACCGGTACCGCCGAGATATCCAAAGTATTCCGTGTTGCCGTTTCAAAAGTACGGATCCCGCGCTCACAAAGAATTACGCGACGATTCCCCTCAGAAAGAACATATTCGGCACTCATCAAAAATTCTTGAATCGTTGTCGACATCCCGCGCTTAAGGAGAATCGGCTTATCGAGTTGTCCAAGCATCTTTAACAAAGCAAAGTTCTGAGTATTACGCGCTCCTACCTGCATCACATCCGCATAACGAGCAACCAGTTCAACATCACGGGGATTCACAACCTCAGTTACAATCGGCAACCCAGTTTTATCGCGTGCCTCAGCCAACAACTTCAAGCCATCCTCTTCCATTCCCTGAAAAGAGTAGGGGCTGGTCCGTGGTTTATAAGCACCACCGCGCAACAATCTTGCCCCAGCTTTTTTAACCGCGACCGCAGTGTCACAAATCTGCTCACGGCTCTCAACGGCACAGGGTCCCGCAGCGACCACAAATTCCTTACCTCCAAAAGACAGTCCAGGAACAATTTCCACTTCACTCGGCTGAGGCTGAACTTCACGGCTGGCCAATTTATATGGCTTGAGGATTGGAACAACATTTTCAACACCAGGCATCGACATCAGAGTCTGGAGTTTCTCCTTCCCCCGTTCCTCACCAACAGCACCAACAACATTGCGCGTTTCACCAAAAATGATGTGTGGCTGATATCCCAGTTCAACAATTTTCTTTTCAACCGCAGCGAGGTCAGATTTTGCTGCACCATTTTTCATAACAATAATCATTTTGCTCTCCTTCGTCGTCTATGCGACAGAAAGGCAAAAGGCCACCCGAACTCCCGGTGGCCTCAATTTTCAAATAAGCAAAAACAGAAAAACCATGAGAGAACTGTTAGCCGTTCTGCCATGGTTTGTGTGATTCGAAGCTCTAAAACCTCTTACGCACCCTTCCCCAAGCCAGACGGCCGAAAAAAGCCGAAAAACCAAAAGAAAAAGCTAAAGTAAGAAGCGTTAAAAATCATAATAATTCCCTCTTTCTGGTCACGCAGACTACACAAGGGTGAAAAATCACGCAAGTAAAAAAACAACCCCCTCAATAAGGCTATTTTCCCTTGACAGCTTTCGCCCCTTTCGTTATAAACGGACTTCGTTTTGCCCAGATAGCTCAGTCGGTAGAGCAGAGGACTGAAAATCCTCGTGTCGGCAGTTCGATTCTGTCTCTGGGCACCACTGACATTAAAGGGTTACAGCTTTTCGCTGTAGCCCTTTTTTACTCCTTGTGTAATTCCTGTGTAATTGCGTCAGCATAAACCCAATAAGCCCTTAATCCAATCAACCGATTCAGGGAACACTGAAGCATCAAGAACAAATTCTTGACCTCGAGCAACTGAGTCAAGTCGCACCGATCCGTCAGCTCTAGCCCACCGACTTTCCTTGCTGTGATATGTGAGCGGGACTGCACCTTCTCTAGGATACATCCAATCCGGCAGCCTCCACTGGGTCGTCAGAGAACCTTCGGGATCTGTTAGAATCAATTCTTCAGAAACATACGGGAAAACACCTGCGCCAGGAAATGGTTCTGAAAATCCTGACAAATTAAGCTTATCTTTAGCCACATACAAAGTGTTGTTTGATTCTTTGCCTCTATAGAAGTGCGGATGATACCTGCTCCAAGAATAGCTGCTATCTGAGAGACTATCTACATTCAAAATTTCTTCTATCTGCAACCACCCCCAGATAACGTGTTGAGGTTTAGACATCGGGTTCCATTTATAGCCTCCTGAAACATTGGAGATTCGTTGAAAAACGCCAAAAAACAAAAATAAATCCCCAGCTTGTACATTGTTATTTCGCAAATGGCCCTGAGCGGCATCTGTCTGACCAAATACTGGCCGCCACCCCTCCTCCCTAGGAAGGCTGGCCTCGACTAGATCAGGATCTAAATGCGCACCATCAACAGGACATATCTTCCCCTTGGTAAGATCATGAACTAAGTGTCCAAAATCATGTCCTTCCAACCTAACTTCTGTATATTTAATCGGAGATTGGTCATCTGGAATTGGCAGCGAAACCATTCTGCCATCAGGAAATATAGGGCTAGGCTTGCCACCAGACGAGGAATCAAATCCTTTTCGACTAAGTATAATTCGCATTAATAATCACACCTCTCCACCTGATATTTTCAATCGCCTCTCCAACTTATCCATCGCAGCCTGAATGTGCTCACCATTTTGATGCGCATAGCGCTCTACCATAATCAGAGTCTTGTGACCAGAGATCCGCTTCACCGTCGGCAGGTCTACTCCCGCCTGAATTAAGTGAGTAATAGCCGTATGACGCAGGGTATGGCGCACAACCTCATCTGGATTTAGCCCCGCAGCCGCAACCACTCGCCTGAAGGCTTTCCGGACATCCGTCGTGTGACCATCTTTTGCTGCAATAGACGGAAACAACCAAGGCGTACCTTCGGGTAACATCGCCATGTGTGACCCTAGAAACTCAGCAAGGTGTTGCGTTATTGGCTGCTCTCTTGATCCAGCCTTGGCATGCGGAACAAAAATCACCCGCCGTTGCAGATCGACATCTTCTTTGCGGATACGAAGAATCTCCATCTTCCGCATGGCAGTCTCAAGACCAATAACAATGAAAGGATAAATCTGCGAGTTCTGATCCTGCTTGGCGGACTCAATGAGATCCTTCACCTGATCAACAGTGAGATAGGTTATCCGTCCTTGCGATTCAGGAAAACGCCTGATGACTGCTGGACGAGACTGAATCCAGCCCCACTCGACAGCCTTATTTAACAAGTGAGATAAAACCGCCAGTTCACGATTAATTGTACCTTTGCTCATCGTCTTCAGCGTGGCTTCATCCTTAGGTCTATTCTTTTCACCCCCAGGAATTGCCTTCGCTTGTGAGCGAACTTTTTTATAGCGTTCAACATCAAAGCTACTAATTTTCGATAATGGCGTATCGCCAAAAAAAGGGACAAGATGCTGCTTTAGGCGCCGACGCTTTGCAGCAATGTCCTTTCCACCTTCCTCCTCAAGCTTCCCGATGTACTTTTCACCAGCGTCTCGGAATCCAAGAGCGATCTTTCTTCCCTTCGGCAAAGCAAGGCGATCATCCTTAGAATCACGGCGAACCTTCTGTATAAATTCTTCGGCTTGCGTCCGGGTCGTGCCATCAGACTCACGGCCCACAACACGATGAATGCGTTGACCATCAACCATGATATTCACAGTAAATAGCCCGTCACCATCAGTTTTACGCTCAAATGATATTCCATGTTCAACAATCTTTCCACTAACACTCAACTTACGCATATTGGGGCGCGTCAACTTTGAGAAAGTCTTAGCCATAAGATCTCCTTAGAAAGGGATAAAGTCAGCCGTAAACTCTTCATAATTTATTTCGCCAGCGGCATATTTTTTTAAAGGTTCCCATCCAGACCTGACAAAGCTCACCACAATGTGTCCTCCTATATCCTTAAAGTTCTTCTCTTCCTGAACTATTTTCCACATAACTTGCTCTTCATGTGTCATCAAATCTGGAAAATTAAGTGCCAACAAACAAAAGCGGTCTGCCTCATCTACATCCCAAAGCTCATTTGCCCACTCCCCCAAACAAGCATCCACTCCTTCCTGCTTGATATAGATGTCTTTAAGACTTTCCTCAATAACCCACTCAATATAGCTGGATAGAGTTCGCCGCTGCTTCCTTGCCGCTAATTCTGCCAAATATTTGAGTTTTGGATCTAACCGAACTGTTACGGTTTCAGATCGTGTTAACTTTCCTCCACCACCTTTTTTTGCAGCCATTTATGATGTCCTCCTTGTCGAAAGTTCTATTTAATTCCCAATAAGAATAACACACATGTGTTCTATTGCAATACATATTTTTATTTGATAGCCTTGTGCTGTCTTTAAACACATCGGAGGTTCTATATAAGTACAGAAATATTTGTCGAAAAAGTAATGATGTTTCCAGATGGCCGCCTAGACACAAAAAATGCTTCTTCCTACCTCGGTTTGTCTGAAAAAACCCTTGCCATGAAGCGCTGTGATGGCACTGGCCCGCGGTTCATCAAAAAAGGCCGGATTTTTTATTTCAAGAAGGATCTGGATGAATGGCTGGAATCTGGGCAGGCCATGAGCACCGCACAACACAGACGTGTCAGCTAAACAGGGGGCCTCTCCTCCAGGAATGACATGAACAAAATAATCTGCTTCGATAAAGATCTTCTCCGCTCTGATGCTTTCAGATCCCTTAGCAAGTGGTCTTTTCTTGCCTACATGGATTTTCTCAGAAAGCGGCAAATGGAGCAGGTGAAGAATAAGAAAAGATCTACAGAGTGGGTCATCAAAAACAATGGCGACATTGTTTACCCATACGTTGAAGCAGAGAAAAAAGGAATTGGCCGACGTGAGTTTCGCAATGCCATTGATGAGCTACTCGAAAAAGGTTTTCTCGACATCACCCACCAAGGATCTGGTGGTCGCTCTGGTGACATGACTACATACCTCATTGACGATCGCTGGAAAGACCATGGAACGACGTCATTCCGACCAGCCAAAAAGCCACGGAAAAAGGACTCTCGAAAAGGAAGAGGGTGGGCAGCCTTCAATGCCAACAAGAAAAAAACTTCAGTAGCAAAAATGTCACCTGCAAAGTCAGATTCGAGTGACAAATCTGTTACACCAAAGGGTAAATCACTGATGCCTACAAGTGACAGTTTTGTCACCTCAAAACCGAGAGATACAGACTCAACTACTTGTAATTATGTCAAAAAACACAATCAAACACAGCTTCCCCTTTGGAGTGACTAAATTGACACTATTCTATAATTACCACTCTGCAACAGGTTTAAAGCGAAGAAGCGGGGCAAGTTAAACATGGGTAAGCGTCATCCAAATCATCGTCGAGTTAAAACTCACAGAAGCTATACAGCAGAAGAGGTGAGCACATTATTTGGTATCCACAAAAACACAGTCCACAATTGGATAAAAAATGGGCTCCCAACGATTGACGACAAGCGCCCCATCCTGATTCCTGGCAGTGACCTAGCCGAGTTTTTACAACTCCGTCGCAACAAAAGCAAGCAGCCTTGCAAACCTGGTGAACTCTACTGTCTTCGATGTCGTGCACCAAGATCAGCAGCAGGTAATATGGCAGATTATTCACCTGCTAACGAAAAGACTGGCAACCTTATAGCCATCTGCCCAGCCTGCGGCACCATCATGAATCGTCGGGTCAGCTTGGCCAAAATCGAAGAGATCTGCGGCAATATTGACATCACGTTCCCGGAAGACCTGAAACACATAGTTGAGAGGATAAGACCCTCCCTGAGCTGTGATTTGAGGTAAGGAGAAAAAAAGATGAAAAAACACAACCCGGAGAATGAGAGAATTAAGCGTAAATATTTTGCTTTTCTGAAGGAAGCGAAGCGTCACAGTGAGCCGACGATTGATGCGGCAGCCAAGGCTTTGAATCGTTTCGAGGTGTATACCAAATACCGTGACTTCAAGTCCTTTCACTTTGAACAGGCGATTGCCTTCAAGCGGAACCTTGCCGAACAGAAAGGAAAGGTGACAGGCAAGACGCTGAGCAAATCAACCCTACATGCAACCCTTTCCCAGCTGAAGCGTTTCTTTCAATGGCTCGCCATGCAGCCGGGCTACAAGTCACGTATTCAATACCCCGATGCTGAGTATTTTAACCTTTCAGATAAAGATACTCGAATTGCTACTGCCAGGCGACACCAAAAAGCCCCAACCATGGAGCAGGTCAAGCACGTTATCAGTACAATGCCAACCAGTACAGAAATTGAGAAACGCAATCGTGCTCTCTTCGCTTTTACTCTTTTAACCGGAGCAAGAGATGGTGCCATCGCCTCGATGAAGCTGAAACATGTCGACCTTATAGCTGGGTGTGTCAATCAGGACGCCCGCGAAGTGATGACAAAATTCAGTAAAAGCTTCAGCACTTACTTTTTTCCCGTGGGGGAAGAAATTCATAATATTATGGCAACGTGGGTTTCATATCTCCGGGATGAAAAGCTGTGGGGGAATGATGATCCGCTCTTTCCATCAACTCATACTGCGTTAGGAACTTCGCAACAGTTTGAAGCTGCTGGTTTAAATAGAACACACTGGAGCACCGCCTCCCCCATTCGCACTATATTTCGCGACGCCTTCACCGCTGCCGGGCTACCCTATTTCAATCCGCACAGCTTCCGAAATACCCTTGTCCGGTTTGGACAGCAGATTTGCAAAACACCAGAGGACTTCAAAGCATGGAGTCAAAACCTCGGGCATGAAAAGGTGCTGACAACCTTTATGAGTTATGGAGAAGTTGCTTGCCAGCGGCAAGGGGAAATCATCCGAGACCTTGCAAATCCACAAGAGAGCAAGCCTGCTGACACCGAAGAGATTGTGAAGGCTGTTATCAAAAAACTTGGCATGGGGTGAACCAAAGGGACAAACGAAAGCGATAGCAGCAGGAGAATAAAGGTTACGCACCGAAACACCCCCCCTTACAGAAACGCCTGCCGACAACCAGGATGTTTAGGCTTTCGGCATTATCACTCTAGCATTTCTTGCAATGACCCTAAAGCCTCACGAATTTTCACAATATCTGAACCGCTCAAAACAAGAAGTGGATCAGCTGAGAATAATCCGACAATCTCAATTTGCAGGGCGGTTGAGATACTAAACAAAGTATCAAGGCTCGGATTCACAGTTCCACGCTCAACCTCTCCAATAAATTTATAACTTAGTCCAGACGATTCAGCTAAAACTTCCTGACTCCACCCTTTTGATTTCCTCAACAGCCTTATTTTTCTACCAACAAGTCGCCTGATTTCAGCATGTGTTATTTGATTGCCCATATGGGAATTGTATGTGCTTTTTGTATGGTCAAAAACCCACTAAAGGTGCTAATAATCCAATATTTAAAACCTACCAGTGCTTTTTATATGGAAAGCATGGTGTGACGGTGTCAAAAATGGCAACCGTGGCGATAAGTCTAGCGAATCAAATGAAGCGTGAGCCACAAAAACTATCGAACACTCAAAGAAGGAAATAATGAGTACTACACCGGAAAGAAAAGTCATAAAAGTACCAGATGGAGAAATTTGTGATTACATAGATGGGAAATTCCGCAAAGACACGCCAGAAGAATATGTTCGGCAGACAATTGAAAAAAGATTGGTCAATGAGCATAAATACAAACCTGCGCAGATAAAAATAGAATGTGGCCTTAAACTTGGATCTAGCCGCCCGCGAGCAGATATTGTTGTCTTTCCAAAAGACAGTCCAGAGCTATCTCAAGATCACATTTGGCTTATTGTCGAATGTAAAAATGAAAAAGTTGAACCGAAACATAAAAAAGATGGCATTGAACAACTGAAATCCTATATGAGTGCTTGCCCCAATTGTGAATGGGGAATGTGGACAAATGGAAAATATAAAGAAGTCATACGAAAAGTTAAAATAGAAGGTAAATACGTTTATCAAGAATACAATGATATACCACCCGCAGATGGTTCATTAGAAGATATCGATAAACCAAAAAGGAACAGATTAAAGAAAGCCTTTGACGACAATTTATTATTGGTATTCAAGACATGTCACAACCATATTTACGTAACCGATGGCCTTCAAAAGCAACCTGCTTTCTTCGAGCTATTAAAAGTTATTTTTTGCAAAACGCTTGACGAGCAAAATGTAGGAAACCCTCTGGAGTTTTATACAACTTCCGCTGAACGTTCAAATCCAGATGGGCAACTTACTGTCAAAAAAAGAATTTCAAAGATATTTGGAAAAGTCAAAAAACAGTTTCCACAAATTTTTGCGGCAAACGATGAAATCGAGCTAAACCCAAGATCACTTGCTTGGATAGTTTCAGAGCTTCAACCCTATTCACTTCTTGACACTCATGTTGATGTAAAAAGTAAAGCCTATGAGGAGTTAGTAGGTGCAAACTTGCGTGGTGATCGAGGTGAATTTTTCACGCCTAGAAATATTATGCAAATGGCTGTAGAAATTATTAACCCAAAACCACATGAAAAAATTTGTGACACTTCATGCGGCACCGGTGGATTTTTAGTCACTGCAATGAATCACGTGATCGCTCAATTGAAAGCAGATGTTGAAAATGATTATGGTAAATCTGAAAATGAATGGGGTATGGATGAAAAATTGGCAGTTAGAGAACGAATTAAACAAATTGCATCCTCTAATTTCTACGGCTTTGATATAAACCCCGATCTGGTTAAAGCCACAAAAATGAATATGGTTATGAATAATGACGGTAGTGGAAATATTTACCGCAACGATTCATTACTACCACCCCATGAATGGTCTTTGGAACTTAAAGAACAATTGGCAAAGGCTTTAAATATTCAACCCAATACCATAAAAAATCCTCAATCAATTGAATTTTTTGATGTTATTGTTACGAACCCTCCCTTCGGAAGTAAAATACCTATCAAAGATAGCCATATCCTTGAACAATTTAACATTGGCTATATCTGGCGCAATGAACAATACGACACCGGTAAACAATCAGGATGGACAATTTCCTCTGACTTTCAATCATCTGTGCCACCCGAACAGCTATTCATTGAAAGGTGTTTTCAATTTCTAAAACCCGGCGGGCGTTTAGCTATTGTATTGCCAGATTCAATATTAGGAAACCCAGGCTTAACCTATATTCGCAAATGGTTAATGGAAAAAACAAAAATTGTTGCCAGCATTGATTTGCATGTTGACACTTTCCAGCCAAGAAATGGAACTCAGACATCCATATTGATAGTTCAAAAGAAAACAAAAGAAGAAATTGAACAAGAGCAAAAGTCAGGAAAAATAAAACCTTACAATATATTTATGGCAATGGTTGAGAAGGTGGGGCATGACAAACGTGGGAATACACTCTTCAAAAGGGATGAACAAGGGAATGAAATCTGGATACCTGAAGAGCCCAATGTCTTAGAACTCGACAAGACCTCAGATGGTGATATTACCGTTAAAACAGAAAGCAAAACACGTATAATTGATGATCAAAGCCGCGAGGTTCCCAAAGTTTTTGAGAAATGGAAAACACAGGAGGGAATCGCGTGGTAGGACAAGCACAACGAAACTATCAACAACAAGAAACAACCTCAGAAAAAGCACCCTCTTTCAAATGGACAACCGTTTCTATTCAAGAGGTTTTTGAGAATAGTTATCGTCTAGAGGCTAGTGTTTATGGCTTTGAAGGCAGACAAGCGAGAAAAGACCTGGACAACTGCAAGTGGAACATATCAAAACTATGCGGTGATGACGGTCTTGCAACAGCCTATCACCGGCCACGGTTTAAAAGAGTCTATGTCAAAAAATCAGATTATCCAATCTACCAACCGGCACAGGTGAATGAACTGTATCCTAAACCGGCTGCCTATATTTCTGATTTAACACAAACCAGCATTGATGCTTTACGTGTAAAAAAGGGACAAATTCTACTTACTTGTTCTGGCACAATTGGCAATTGTACTTATGTAAGTAATACTTTTGATAATCTAATATTTAGCCATGACCTCATCAGAATTGAGCCTAAAGAATACAATGGTTTCATCTACGCATATCTAAGGTCAAAAACTGGATTTAATATCATAAATACTAATAACTATGGTGCAGTTATCAGCCATATTGAGCCCGAACATCTAGCTAATATTCAAATTCCGAATCCATCAGTTATTTTGAAACAACAAATCAACGATCTAATTGAGCAATCGTTTCAATTGCGTGATGAGTCCAATAGTTTAATAGATGAATCGCAGGAGCTGCTAAAAGAAGCATTACAGCTGCCCGATCTTGAAGATCTGAAAACTAAAATAAAGAAGTTTGATAATAAAACAGACGTGTTGAATTATTCGGTATCGTTAAGTCAACTCAACAACCGCTTTGATGGCTCTTATCATGTTCCAATTGTTGATGCGCTTGAGCATCATATTCACAAAACAGCAAAAGAAGTTTTAAAAATTGGTGATAGTCAAATAAGCCAAGAAGTTATCTTGCCTGGTCGATTCAAACGGATTTATGTTGAAGAGGGAAACGGAATTACATTTTTTGGTGGTAAGCAGCTTTTCGAGCTTGACCCAAGTAATAAAAAATATCTATCTACAAGTAATCATGAAGAGAGAATCCAAGATTTAAAAATACATACAAACACAACACTGATCTCAAGAAGCGGAACCATTGGGAAAGTTACTATTGTTCCGGAGCATTGGGACAGCTGGATTCCCAACGAGCATGTTATTCGGGTAGTACCAACAAATTTTCAAATAGCAGGGTATCTCTATGCATGGCTTAGTAGTGATTATGCTTATCCATTGATAACACGGCACACCTATGGAGCAGTGGTAGATGAAATCAGTGATAAACAAGTTTCGGAAATCGCCATTCCATTGTTGAAGGATACCAATATTCAAAAAATAATCAACGATAAGACCTTACTAGCAAATAGTAAAAGAACAAGAGCTTATGAATTGGAACAAGAGGCATTGAAAATTCTCAATGATAAAGTCATTTATGCGGTGAAAAAAATGTAAAACCGCAATTTAATCCAAAATGTTAATTTCAGAAAAAATATAAGCTCAGGTCTAGCTTAACCTGGGTGTAAAATCCCCCTACCTTTTTAACTCTATGTGACTTTTTCTGTCACACTCCTGATATAGACTTTAAAATACCAATTCGATAACTCGTATCAAGGAGGTGGGAAGATGAGTCTGCTCCATTTAGTCATGCCCAATGGAATCGAAGCTTGTGGTATTCAAAACCCTGTTCGGGTTCTCGGTATTGACCTGGGAACCACCAATTCAACCGTTGCTGAAATCATTTTTGATCCGGACAATCCGGAACAGATATCCTGCCAATGCCTTCCCATTGAGCAACCAACTCAAGGGCGGAGCCACTGGAACCCTCTACTTCCCTCTTTTGTGGCCCTGCATGATGGTAAGGAGTGGGTGGGCGAAGGAGCAAAACAACTGCTGGAATGTGCCAGTCAGCTCGATCTGATTCCACAGGTCAACATCTTCCATAGCTGCAAGAACGATATGGGACTGCAAAGAACTTACGCCTCCGCTCCCGAAGGCTATCGCAGTGCTGCCGATATTAGCAGTCGGGTTCTGGGGTATATCTATCGTCAAGCCCAGAAACAGAATCGCACCAAGCCGGACATTACCACGGTCACTGTTCCAGCCTCCTTTCAACTGGCACAACGCAATGACACCCTGAAGGCCGCCAAGAGTGCTGGCATTCCTCTCACCAATGGCGAATTACTGGATGAGCCAGTTGCTGCCTTCATCAGTTATCTGGCCGATAATCCCGATATCGCTCTGACCACTCCAGGGCAACAACGGACTTTGCTGGTTTTTGACTTTGGTGGCGGAACTTGTGACGTTGGCTTATTTCGTCTGTCATCAAATCTGTTTAACCTGATGGATATTTCACCCCTGTCGGTCTCTCGTTATCATCGACTTGGCGGAGGCGATATTGATCAGGCTATCTTCTATGAAGTTTTGCTGCCACAAATTATCGAAGAGAACAAACTGGAAGAGTTTCAGTTGGATTTTGAGGAGAAAAAACAATATCTGGAGCCAGCGTTTATCCGTATCGCTGAACAGCTGAAAATTGCCTTCTGTGAAAAACTTGAGCAGTGGGTCAAAAAAGGGTCAGACGAAAAAAATACCCCTGAACAGGTTTCAATACCCGGTGATTTCAGTTGTAAGCTTCCAGATGGAAACGAGATTATTCTAATTGATCCAACATTGACTCTTGATGATTTCAATAATCTTCTGGAGCCTTTCCTGGATCAGAACCGACTGTATGTCAAAGAAACCGAGTACCGACAATCCTTGTCAATCTTTACCCCGATCCATGATGCCATTGAACGCAATGATCTTACCCCTGAAGATATCGACCTTTGTTTGCTGGTTGGGGGAAGTTGTCTGATTCCCCAGGTCGAACATGCCGTTGCACAGTTCTTTACCAAAGCTGAAATTCTCACCTTCGCTGGAGCTGATGCTATGCAGACGGCTGTGGCCAAGGGAGCGGCCATCAATGCCCTGTCTTTAGCCCTCAATCAACGCCCAGTGATCCAGCCGGTCTGTCAGGAAACGATTGCCATCATGACAGCCACCGGACCCGTAACGATTATCCCAAAGCAAACGACCCTGCCTTGGCCGAGTGAGGCAGGTTACGCCAAAGGGGAAATCCTAACCATTCCCGTTGATTCCAATGAAGAAGCGGTCAGCCTGCGGGTGGAAATTGTCTCTCTTGATAACAGCGGCAAACGCACTCTGCTCTCGGAAGTCTGGGACGTTCCGGCACCGGTTCGAGCCGGGGAAAAGGTTCAGGTGGAATCCCGCTTTGATTTGAATCAGACGTTGCAACTCCGCCTGGTTCATCTGGAGCGGGATGATGTTCCGATTTACGAGAAACAGGAAGAACACCCCTTTACCCATATGATCAATCCCCAGACAGTTAAAATCAGGATTGAAGCAACAGAAGAAAAACTCCGCACCGGAGCGATTCCAGAAGACCTCTGGAAACAGACCATGAGTCGCCTGGCTGATGACTGTGCTGAACTACGTCAGTACGAGAAAGCCATTAACAACCTGGCAACAGCCATGCGTCGCACCAACAAGCCTGATGTTGGGCTGATGAACAAAATGGCCCTTTACGCCGGGTACATGGGCGACCGTAAACGGGAGGAGCAAATTTATCTGGCTGCAATAGAAGAAGATCCGAACTGGGGAACAGTTTGGTTCAATTTGGCATTACTGCTACAAAAGCAGGGACGGCTTGATGAGGCTAGAAAAATTATTGATGGAGCAATCAAGGTGGAGCCTACTGAAGCCCCATATTATGTTCTTCAGGCTCAACTGGCCAAAGAAAACGGACAGAATTATGCTATTATTCTTGATCTTTTCGATATTCATGCCCGCCCCATTGAGGAACAAAACAATTGGGAGCTTATTTGGTCAACGACAGCAGCTGAATTGCGTAATGATGCCGAAGCTGTGGCTAAAATCCGAAAATTACGCCAACGTAAAAATACCAGCCGAGATAATTTGCCGAGCAAAGAAGATGGGTGCTTGCCGGGGGTTTATCAAAGTTAAAATATTTGGCAACGACAAGGTGTTAAGTGATGAGTGAAACACCAACCCCATACAGAGTTGGGAATGTCTACTACATGATTTTTCGAGTCGGTTATTTCATTCTTCGCCCAGAGAAGACTTTTTATAACGGTAAGAGTTTATCTCTTGGCAAGGTTGTTCCTTTTCCTGGGAGAAAGACAACAACGGATGATCAAACACGTTGATTTTGACAGTCCCGCATGGCAGGTGCGCATGAAGAATGCCCGCAGTGGTGAGGAGTTTACGGCTTTACTTTTTGAGTTGCCGGACCCGGTGTTGCGTTACGGCTCAGACGCTGAAATACGACTCAGCTCTTTACAGGAGCTGGAGATCAGGTCATGCGCTCAGGAAATCATCGACGCTCAGGTATTAGAAAAGCACCATTGGGTGGAGATTAGCAAAATCTATCCTGAAGCTGAAAGAACAAGTGACGTTGAAAGCCTGATCGTAATTCTCACGGATCTGGCAATGAAACGCCTCAAAACCGGTTATGGGATCGAAGATTGTCCGACGCTGGAGGAGCATCTGCTTATGATCTGGCTTGAAGACTGTATAACTCTCGATCCTTATATACGAAGGGGGAAATATGCATCAACATAAAGATATGCTCGCTGATATTATCTCGCATATGGAAGGTCATCGATACATATGCCCCATACCGCAAAGTTGGCAGCACGTATATTCTTTGCTTCCTGGCAAGAAAAGAGTTGCTGCCGGGTTTGATCCCCCTGTGCCATTAATTCTTGGAGCTTGGGGACACACCAATGACCAAGAAAAACGTCAGCGTTTTCAAATTCATCTTGAATATGCGGTTAAAAATAATGTGGTCAATGACGTGTGTGACTATCTGGCGGGTTTGTCAGCAGGGGAATGGTTGCATGAAGAAAAATGATTTCAATCGCCTCATCGCTATTGGTGACATCCACGGACAGTCCGATATGCTCAAACGACTACTGAATGTCGTCTCCCCACAACCCGAAGACCAGTTTGTTTTCCTGGGAGACTACGTAGATAGAGGGAAAGATAGCCGGGGTGTCATTGAGCGATTGATGCAGTTTAAAATCGACTATCCGCAGACTATCTTCATTCGTGGTAATCACGACCAGCTGCTGCTTGATCTACTGGTTGAGCTAGGTGTCAGAGCTGATGACCGCCTGCGGGATGAATCACGACGATATGAGGAATGCTCCACGGCCTCCGACCTGGAAATGTTCCTGAGCAACGGTGGCAATGAAACTCTGCGTAGCTATCGCTTGAGAGACATGACGGCTTTTCCTCAAGACCACATCAAGTTTCTGGAAGCAACCAAGCTATGGTGGCGATTTAAAAACTTGATCTTTGTTCATGCCGGATTAGAAGAAGGGTTGCCTCCAGAGTTACAAGACCCGTATGTGCTGCTCTGGGAACGGCTCTCCCCTCCGGGTAAAGATGGCGAAATTCACGTTGTCGGGCACCACCCCACTACAGACGGTGATCCTTACTTTGAGCCCGGACGCTACAATCTGGATACGGGAGCCGTGTATGGTCTGACATTGACAGCTTGTAATGTCCTGACGAAAGAGGTTTGGCAAGTACGATAGTGGTAGTGTGGAGAAAAACTATATCTATGTGTCTCGGTCTGGAGTAATGAATGTCGCTTCCATATTACAAAATCACGTGTTCAGGCTGCTCTTTTGATGATGGTTGCGCCTTCGGAATTAACTATAGATATGAGGGATCGCCAGAACATGAGCCTGTGCTACAAAATGCTTGGTGCCGTGATTGCGACAAAATTGTGAAAATTTGCATTCCATTTAATCGGAGGCATGCTCAGGGAATAGTGTTTGATCTAAATGCACGGTATCGGAAAAGTAATGGTGGTCTCCTTGCAAGAATTTTCAGATCAAAGAAACTTAAATTTGAAGTCCAGCAAAACATTCGGGAAGACAATCAAGAAGCCCTGGAGATAAATAATCGCCTGAGATATTTTGAAACTATCCCTTACAAAGCCCGTTGCTTGCTCTGCGGTAGCAATAGCGTATTTCATTTCAAATTGCCAAACGAAGGGTTAGGTGATGTGGAAAGTATGAATGTAGAGCACTCATGTGGCGGTCAATTGCTTATCCGCATACAGGGGCAGATTAATCCGGTTAGCTACACGCAGCTTCCCAAGGTGACTTACAATGATGATGGTATTTTGCATGATGAACGAAAGAGCAACAAAGTAGTGGTGCGGCGAGGAAGCCTGTGCCAGAAAAGTTTAGATAGAGAGATATAGCCACCCACCCAGCGCCATATCTCACACCTAAGAGATATGGCGCAACATCTTAACCCCATATCTCATAAAATATGATATAACCATAATCATTGCGTCTATATCTCGCAGTTACAAACTATAGGAGTTCGCATGCCACGTAGCGGTACATTCAAAAACACCACGGCAGGATATCGGGCTTTCTTTCCAGCACCATTGCCTCCCGATCCGCCTCTCAATCTTGAAAATGATCTCCAACTGCTTCTGTCCGAAGCAGACCGGGCATTGGGAGCATTAAACGTGGTTGTAACCGTCCTACCCAGCCCTGATCTTCTGGTCGGATTATTTATCCAGAAAGAAGCACTGCTCAGCTCTCAGATTGAAGGAACCCAGTCTTCACTGGTGGACGTTCTTGGAGCCAACGAAGAACATATTCCCACCGCCGATGTTGGCGAAGTCATCAACTATGTCAAAGCTATGCGCCATGGACTGAAGCGTCTTGAAAAAGACGACTTCCCCATGTCGCTACGCCTGCTTCGTGAAATTCATGACGTTTTAATGCAACAGGTTCGTGGTGGATCAACACACCTGACTCCCGGCGAGTTCAGAACCATGCAAAATTGGATCGGTGGCACAAATCCTAGTAACGCCAGATTCGTACCACCTCCGCCAGAGGAAATGCAGCAGGCTCTGAGCAGTTTCGAGCACTTTTTGCATGAAGATGGCGATCTGCCACCGCTTATCCGCTGTGCCCTGATCCATTACCAGTTTGAAACCATCCACCCGTTCAACGATGGTAACGGCCGGGTCGGCCGGTTGCTGATTACTCTCTATCTGGTATGGAAGGGCATTCTTGACGAACCGATGCTTTACCTGAGTGCCTATTTGAAGGCACACCAGCAGGAATATTACGACCGTCTGACTCAAGTACGAACAGATGGAAATTATGAGGCATGGGCAAGGTTCTTCCTGGAAGGTGTGCGTGATGCTTCAGTCATGGTTTTGGAAACAACCAAACGAATCCAGGCACTGGAACGCGCAGATTCAGACCGACTGGTCGCCGCCGGTGAAGGCTCACACGGTCTAACCCTACTTCGCTCTCTGATGAAACAACCAGTCGTTATGACAAACGATGTCGTCAAATTGGTCGGCGTCAGTTACACCAAAGCCAATGCCCTGCTCGCCAGCTGTGAAAAATTGGGTGTTGTACGTCAAATCAACCGGGGAAGAAGAAACCGCAGATTCATGTATCAGGCTTACGTTGATATTCTTGCTGAAGGAACTGAATTGGGATCGATAGAGGAGTAGATCCTTTCAGGCTATAGACTCTGTGTAATTCCTGTGTAATCATGCCGGGAAAATTACACCAATCAAGAGAAGAGAGCAGAACTTTTTCCGGTAACTAAATCTGATTAAAGGAATAATTTCAAATATTTAATCACCTTAAAGAAGTTTCAAGAATACCTATGACCAATCCTGAAAATCCTCGTGTCGGCAGTTCGATTCTGTCTCTGGGCACCACAGATATTAAAGGGTTACAGCTTTTGCTGTAACCCTTTTTTTGTTTACTTATGGACATCATTGGCGAAACACCCTATCCTGAGAACTTTCTTATTATATAGTGCCAACCACAACCCCATGGAGGAAATTTTGCTAAGAAAATCGTTTTTATTCGGTCTATTGATTCTCTTTATTGCCCTATCAACGGGCTGCAATAGTGCTAAATCAACATTTAAGGCTGGGGCTGCAGGTGACATCTCAGTGCTATCTCTCCGTGGCGATACCAGCGAAATGACAGCTGATCAAATTGCTGAACTGACGCGGGTTGGTGCTTGGATGGACAGAGATATCATCAAACAACTCAACCGGGCTGGCTATTCGGCAAAGTTACTTCTATCTCGCAGTGATTTCAGTGGTCCGGGACATCTCCTGATCATTGATGTAGAAAAGTTCAATGCAGGAAATCGTGCGGCAAGGGCCTTTGTCGGGTTTGGTGCCGGGGCATCTTCTCTTGACCTGAAATACCAGCTTCTGGATAGCCAAAAGAAGATGGTCAGTGAGTGGAAGGATGGTGTTGGATCAAGTAAAGGTGGAACGTACTGTGCCCAGACACTTAATCGCAACACAATCAAGCAACTGCAAAGTAAATTAGCTAAATAAATATCAGAGGCTTAAATTCTGGATCTATGATACAAAATCCTCGCCTTATTGGTGGGGATTTTGTTTTTTAACTACTTTTGCTAGAATCAGAACCAGAAAAGTGCCGACACGTCCTCTTACAAGACTAACAGAACAGAAGGCTGGCAAAAGTTCTTATGCGTATTTTATTAGTCAATCCCCCCAATTGTGGCCGAAGCATACCTGAAGAACGTTACGGCATTACGTCACTCAAGCAAATCTTCCGCGGGGAACCTCTTGCCCTGGAGACATTGGCAGGTAATTTAGGCCAACATGATGTCAGGATTCTTGACTTAAAAGTCGCCCCCAACAGCTTACAGGATCAACTCACTTTTTTTGATCCACAGCTCGTTGGTTTCTCCGCGATGACCTGTGAGGCCAATACAGTGCTCAACCTGGCCAGCGAGGTCAAACAAACCTGTGCGGCACAGATTGCAGTCGGAGGCACACACGCGTCCTCCAATCCAGAGTTCTTTAATCGCCCTGAAATTGATTGGATTGTTATTGGCCTAGGAAAGCAAAGTTTTTTTGAACTTGTTGAATCACTTGAAACAGGCGCAACAAAAAGCATTCCCGGGATCGCGAAAAGTGTTCCAGGAAAATCACTACACTGGACACCACGACAATACAACCGCAGCGATCTAGTTAATAGTGCTGCTACGCGTTACGATTTGGTCGAGAGCAACCGTTCTCACTACACGCTGGAAAGTTTGGGTTTAAAAATGGGCCTAGTTGCCAGTGCTGCGGGATGTCCATATAATTGTCATTTCTGCTGTATCTCGCCACTGACTTCCGGGCGATATCTGACCGCAGATATTGAAGCGGTTCTACGTGATATAAACACGCTGGAACAAACTCCAGTCATTCGTTTGGTTGATGCTAATAGCTTTGGCAATCCTGCCCATGCATGGCAACTAGCAGATGCGATTGAAAAGGCAGGCATACAGAAGCAATATTTAGCTGATGTCCGCTCGGATATGGTTGTTCGACAGCCCGATCTTCTCAAGCGCTGGAAAGAGATTGGCCTACGCGCTGTCATTATTGGATTCGAAGAAATTGATGACATGGCTTTGACGAAGATGAACAAAGAAAATAGCGGCGCGACCAATCGCAAAGCCATCGAGATTCTCCACCAACTCGGATTAACAATTGTTGGTGATTTCATCGTCTCTCCAGACTATACTGAGAAACAATTTGATCAGTTGGGTCATTTCGTTCGCGAACAAAGAATTGAGTTGCCGATGCACACAATCCTGACACCATTGCCAGGGACCCAACTCCATCGAGACATGCAATCACAGATAACGATTCATGATCTCGATTATTATACCCTGACAAATGCAGTTCTCCCCACACGGCTGGATGAAGAACTTTTCTATCAACGTTACGCCAGCTTACTCCACGAAGGACACAGCACGGCAAAGGTTTAATGTCTCATGTCTGTCTATATTAACGATCTCGCATCCTTCATGCCCAATGAGCCCGTTTCCAACGATCAGATGGAAACAGTCCTCGGGATGATCAATCAGCTGCCCTCACGCACGCGCCGCGTGATTTTGCGCAATAACAAAATCCAAGCTCGTCATTATGCGGTTGACCTTAAAACAGGCAGGCAGACGCACAACAACATCCAACTGACCGCTGAAGCGATTCGCAACCTTAAACCCTACTCGGGCTTTACAGCGGCAGATATTGAGTGTCTCTGTTGTGGGACATCTTCTCCAGACCAACTTATGCCAGGGCATGCCCCGATGGTCCATGGTGAGCTGGGTGGCCACCCTTGCGAAGTTTTAAGTGCTGCTGGCATCTGTATCGCAGGGATGAGTGCCCTAAAATATGCTTGGATGAGTGTCGCTTCCGGCCAAACAAAAAATGCCGTTGCAACAGGGTCTGAATTGGCCTCCTCTTTTATGAGTGCTCAATTTTGCGTTCCCCCAGCAGCAGAAAAAATTGAACAACTAGACTCTGAGGAAATACTTTCTTTTGAAGCTGACTTTCTGCGTTGGATGCTTTCTGATGGGGCTGGGGCTGCCTTTCTAAGCGATACCCCTTCACCGACAGGGCCTTCGTTACGGATTGATTGGATTGACCTGCTCTCTTTCGCCAACGAGCTAGAACCTTGCATGTATGCAGGTGCAGACAAAAATGAGGATGGGACATTACAGGGATGGCGTGAACATGGATCTCTTGCAGAAACGCTCAAAAGCGGTAGCTTTATGGTCAAGCAAGATGTCAAATTGCTCAACAAAGAGATCATTAAAACGGCTGTCGATCGAACCCTGCCACGACTAATCGAAAAGCACCATCTCGACCCAGAACAAATTGACTGGTTCTTACCTCACTATTCATCCGACTATTTCCGCAACCGGCTTCATGATCGTATGGCAGAAATCGGCTTTGGTATTCCATTTGAACGCTGGTACACAAATTTGAGTCAGAAGGGCAACACCGGATCGGCATCAATTTACGTAATTCTTGAAGAATTATTCCACTCAGGTCAGCTTAAAAAAGGGGAAAAGGTTCTTTGTTTTATCCCGGAAAGTGGCCGCTTTTCAATGTGCTACATGCTGTTGACCGTCTGCTAAAGACTAAAACTGATACAGCTCACAGCTCTTCACCAGCAACAAGAGATCGACTAAAATGCATCGCTTCGTCACGACCATTGCGCTCCCTGACCGAACTTGAACACAGGACAGACGAAGGGTTCCCTTCACCGACAGCTGCCTTTGACACATCTCTAAAACGCACCCCCGCAAGATCGATACGACTCTGATTTGTCACGATTCCGATTTCAGCAACGATATCTACTCCGGTGAGAATGACCTTAGAGCGTAATACTGACAAGGCCGGACTTGGAGACATTGAATGCAACTGAGAGGCCTCAATTTCAACCTGAGAGTCGTTGATCTCTAAATGGTGAGTCATCACATCTTTTAACAACACATTACGACATTCATTGATCTCTAGCGAGGCATAAGATCCCGTAAAAACACGATCGTCCTCTTGGTCGCAACGTCCGACCTTCATGCTTGAGCGTTGAGCCCTCCGATCTCTGATCTCTGCCTTCTCTTGCAAAGCGTGCTGCAGTGCAACTCTGAACTTTGATAAATTATCAAGCATCGGAGAGTGTCCCGATTCAGGCAACACGTTCAATTTTGACTGGGGTAAGTTCCAATCGAGAATTTTAGCAATACGCAACGGAGCTATTTCATCTTTTTCCCCCCAGATCAACCAGGTGGGAACCTGGGGTTTTGATAACAACAGCGAATAATCGCTATCGACCAAAGCAAGAGCAGCGATTCGGGTGGGATCAGCGGCAAGAAACTTCTGCCGCATGAAGGATGATGACAAAAGGATTTCTGAATTAATCGGTAAGCGGGAAGCTTTTTCAAGCAAGAGGCTGGCAATATTCCCGAGGGGGGTCTCAATGGATGCCGAAGAGTAAGGAACATCTATTTTGAGAAGTTGGCGGATAAAATTCTGACCAACGGCCAAACGATGCAGGACCCCAACAGAATCAATCAAAATCAACCGCTCTAAATCAGCATCAGAACGACTGCTGAACATCAACGCAATACCACCCCCCAAAGAATGTCCCACAAGAGTCACGGGCTTCGTCGGTAAACTCTTTATCAACCAAGCTAAAAAGTTTCCATACGCTTCAGGCGAATAAAGATGATTTCCCTTTGAAGAGAGGCCAAAACCAGGAAGGTCTGGAGCCACAACATGGTAATCCTCAGCAAGCTCTGGTAGTAGCTCATCCCAAACACTTCCAGCGCGATCGCCGATGCCATGTACAAGGAGCAAGATTTTCTGGTTCTTAATCCCCGCTTCACGCAGATGGACTTGTGCCCCAAAAACCGGTTCATTAACCACGCGAGCCATCACTTGGGGCGCATCCTCTGCCAACCCCTCAGAAATCAGGATGACACTCAAAACAAAGGACAGCAAAAAAAACTGCCGAAAAGATATTCTCCAGCAACGGCTACGCGTCAAGATGTCCCTCTTCTTTTTCCTGCTCGATAAACTCGGCCAGAGTGCGAAGTGACTGTAATGCCTCACGGCTGGTTTTCTCTCCACCAATCCGCACCCCATAGGTTTTCTGAACCGCCACAACAACTTCAACAGCATCCAAAGAATCAAGGCCAAAAGGGGAATCGGGGCCAATCAAAGCGGTCTCGGGAGAAACATCCTCAGGGGCGACATCTTCAACATTACAGAAATCGATAATCATCTCTGCCAATTCATATTCCAAGCTCTTACTCATATGCAATAACTCCCGTCTTTCATTATCAATTTACACCCCTCGTCGCCAACGTTGAAAAAACACCATGGCAACAACAATACATAACAGAAAAAATACACCCAACGCACCAATACGTGGCAACACACTGGAGAGATCCCCGCTGCGCACAAAAATCTCAAGGAAAGCATCAAGACCCCAGCCAAGCGGAGAAATGACACTCAAGCTCTGCATAAATCGAGGCATGACATACACGGGGACCATCACCCCACCCAAAGCCGCAGCAATAACAATGGATACCGCGCCAAATATAGCTGCTTGGTCATAACTGCGCGCAATGACCCCAATCAGGATTCCGTAACCACACGCCGCCAACCCGGCACTCACTGCAACCAGAACAAGAGCTATCGGCGAAGACCCCAACTCGAGTACGGGAGTCCCGAACAACGGCAAGATAAAGCGACCAACTGCCAGCATCAAGACAAACTGGATCATACAAATCAGCAGGTGAGCAAAAACCTTCCCCATCAGTAAGCTCCCGTTACTCACGGGCATCGTCATTAAGCGAACGAGTGTCCCCTCTTGACGCTCTCTTATCAGAGTTCCAGCTAAAGGGATGACGATAAAAAACATCCCAAATAACGTCCACGCCGGAACGTTCTGCTGTACTGAAGTTGGCAACGTTGCATATTTGGCTGGTGAGGCAAGTTCTTCTTTGAGTTCAATCAAAGACTGACCGGTCCAATCAAAAGAGAAATGAGGCATCTCTGGTTGTCCCCCCATAGAAGGAGATCCTCCCATCTGCTCAACCACGCTACGCTCTAATTCTTGTGGCAACAACTCCTCGAAGCTTGTCCCTTTGCGCGAGAGCTCTAAACCGATAACCCCAAGTTGAAGGGCGTTCACAACAGCACTTCGGTAAACACCACGAACCGCCGGGTCAAAAATAATCATCACTTCGCTGTTAGTCCCTACGGAGTTCTCTTCTCGCAAAGAGGCCAGGACAGATTCATCGGCAGCCTGAGAGATATCGGCACTAAATGTTGCAGGAATGATAATGGCAAATTGATACTCGCCATCAAAAACAGCCTGTCGTGCTAACTCCGCGTCAGCATCTCCAGTAGAAAAATCCTTGATGAGCTTAAGGGCTCCGTTAGCCTCAAGGGCAGTCGCCAACTCAGATCCTGATTCTCCTTCGTCATGATTAACAAAAAGTGCTTCTGTCGCCGCTCCCCCCGTTGCTCGAAACAAATCATCTTGAATCAGCGACAGCATCAGCACCAACAACATTGGCATCACAAAGAGAACCAACAAACTGGCGCGATCCCGACTAAGAAGGAGCAATTCTTTTTTAATATTTGCGAACAGGACCATTATAAATCCACTGAATGGTGGTCACGAAGTTGCTTTCCTGTTAATTCCAGGAATAACTCCTCAAGATTGTGACAATCATCACGGCCAGCGACTAATTGCTCAGGAGCACCGTTGGCAATCACTTTTCCCATATCAATAATCGCAATTTCATCACACACCTGCTGAGCCTCTTCCATATAGTGTGTCGTATAAATAATTGTCATCCCAGCATTTTTCAATTCTTCCAGTCGCTCAAGAATGAGATTACGCGATTGTGCATCAATCCCAACCGTTGGTTCATCAAGAAACAGTAATTCAGGACGATGGAGTATCCCGACCGCAAGATTGGCTCGACGTTTCATCCCCCCAGAAAAAGTTGCAATCCGGCGGTCTGCACAATCAAGAAGTCCAACCATTTCAAGGCATTCGGAAATCCGTCCGGCAATCTCTTTTTCTGCCAGACGTAAAACTCTTGCAAAGTAACGCAAATTTTCACGTGCGGTTAAACTTGGATAAAGGGCGATATCTTGAGGAACCAAGCCGATTTTCTGTCGCACCTGATGTGCTTGACGCACCACATCGTAACCAAGGATTGTTGCTACACCAGAGGTCGGTCGCAGCAAAGTACAAAGAATAGAAATCGTGGTGGTTTTCCCGGCACCATTGGGCCCAAGAAGGCCATAAATCACACCCCGATTTACATGAATGTTCAGGCGATCAACAGCCGGATGAGAGCTTTCAGGGTAAACTTTAACGAGGTTTTCTGTCGCAAGAATGATGTCAGCCACCGGCTCCGCCATTATTTAATCTCTGTCGCAAGAGCATTAAACAAGATCTCCTCTTCATCGGCACAACGATTCAGCAACTGCGCCAACTCCTCAAAAGAGTCCTCAATGGTCACCCGTTTTTTACAGACCCGGGAAGCCAGCAATGCAAAATCACGCCACAAATCTCCGATTTGAGTGCAATGTTCAGAGAGTTCAAGAAGCCGATCGTTCTCTAGAATTCCGGCCGCCTCTTGCAAAAATGCGGCGTAGAGAAAGCGAAAACCGCCCCCTCCTGTACCAATTTCTTCCTGCATGCGAATTACATGGCCAAGATAGAGAAGTGTCTTTTTTTCACCAAGCTTATCGGGCCAGCGAGTCATCCTGCGAGCCAAGAGACGAATCCCTCGAACTCCTGCAAGAGGAACCGGAGTTTTCAGCATGCCTCTGCAAACTTCACGAATTCCAGCGATAACCGCACTAGGAAGATCGAAATGTTCGGGCATTTTTTCGATATAATAAATTTTCCCTTTAGGGGCAAGAGCTCCCTTCGCAAAACGGGCTTTGCGCAAATCTTCTGAGGGGCAACGAACCGTCTCTTCAAAAATCGGGTCGCTGATCAGATAATCATCACCCTCTTTTCCAATAACAACCAAGTTATGACCATTAAAATGAAATCGGTAGGCCGGAGGGAAAAAGGGGAGCCAGAACACCCCCGTCTGAGCCCCAACCGGACGGCCACTCTGAAGGAGATGATCGAGTTTCTTTTCTGCCGCCACGGGATCGCGGAATTTTTCTTTAACAACTTCAATCCCAAGGCGCTTGGTCGCTTTACTAAAGATCCCGCCGGGACCGACCCGAAAGGTGGTCAAAGGGAGAAAATTGATCTTAAAAAACGGGACGTGGCCAAAAAACAGCCCGCCACCAATACCAAAAACCAATGCCTCTGAGCAGGGAAAACCATGATAGTTCAGAAGATTGGCCGTCACACCACTCTCACAGTGGGCAAATTGTCGATGAGGAAAATCTATTTTCACAGGCTATCCGTTTCAACGTCTTCTTCAGCAAACTCCAAATCCGGTTGTTCCGGAACATCGCGTAACTGCTCTACACTCACTCCAAAGAGATCGGCATAAAGGGTCAGAGCTGCTGGCTTCAGACGTGCAAATACTTTTGGCTTCAGGTGTCGTTTGACTCGCCAGCAAGCAACGCCAGAATACTGTGACAACAGCGTTGGATCCATCTGATTCTTAACCATATGGTAGGCAAGCGGGCTTTTCCGTCCTGCTTTAATCGCAGCCAGTTCCAAAACTAACTGATCGACTATCGCTTCCCACGCCTGGCGTAAGGCAATCGTCTTAACCTCCCAGCCGGCACTTTGTTCAAGGGTATAGTGACCGGAAGAATCAACGGCGTAATTAACTTCCTTCTGGCCATCATTCAAGCCAAACTCCTGCGGTACATCTTCTTTTTTCATAAGCTAAAACATATAACCAATCATCAAAAATGCTGAGTTAACACCGCGATTTTCTTTTAACAGATTTCCATTGGAAATATGATGGAGGCGTAATCCAAGCGTCATTGCCGTATCATTTTCCAGCTGATATTGAAATCCACAGCCTAACTGCGGATTAAAGTTTTTCCGGGATCCCTGCCCATCAACTTTAAAGTCAGTATAAATCGCACCGATACCAGCCTCAACGTAAGGAACTAAGGAAGCAACTTTCCACGTTTCAAAATACTTCAACGCCAGTGCGTTCAACGAAAATATCGTCCGATGCTGTCCCTCGGTTGTCAATCCAAGATTCGCCTCAATCTTTAAGCGTAATTTATCGGGAGAGCGATGAGCAAAAAAACGTTTATAGTCTGCAAGCAAATGACCTTGAACAATCACCATTCCAATATGATCTTGGTCATAAGCACCGCCATTCAGTAGTGCGATGCCATAGCGAGTTGGCAAAAACTGAGCTTCTTCTGCAAAAGCAGAGACCGCTAGCACCCCAAAAAAACAACAGACTAGAAACAGACTGATGACCAATTTGCGCATTAATTACCCTATAACAATCAGGAAGAACAGCGGATAAGACCATACTCTCCGCCACCTCCAAATTTCAAACAGGTCAGTCCTTGCTGATCCAATTTTCGAGGGAGCAATCTCCCCCCAGCGTCAGCCCCCGGCGATGTATAGAGGGTTTGATCCCGTAACGACACTGCTGCCACAGCCAGATCAAAGCCTGCCGCCGCAGGGAAACTTCCATAAAAAGGAGCATAAGCCGCAAATTCGCGACCTTTGAGGGCCTCCTGATACCACTGCCCACACGCTTGATGACCATCAGCTCCGACAATCAGTTCATCTGAAATAGGGAGCTTTACCGGGCAAGTAGCGTGATTCCCCAGAATAACTTCATCGATATAGCCGTATGCGGCAGGTTGCGTTTCGGCCGCCAAAACGAAAAAGGCTGCCCCTTCACCGGCAATGGCACTTTGCTCAGAGAAATTTGCTGGGCGAAGTGGCCCTTGCTCACCATCACCGAAAAACTCTTTTCGGCAATAACGCAACACCTCACACGATTCATCCACCGCTCCGAACAGGACCTGATCGACACGTCCTTCCGCCAACCATTGTTGAGCACTTAGCAATGCCGATGAAACTGACATCTCAAACTGCGTCACCGTCAAGCTCGGTGCCGTTGCCTGCATTTGCATTGAAACGTGAGCAGCTGCAGCATTATGAACCGAGTTGGAAAAGTGCGTTGGCGAACTGCAGGCATAACCAAAATCGAGATACGAATCAAGAAACTTAAAAGTCGTCTGTAGTGTCCCATAGCCAGTTGCAATGACAACCCCCATGCGAGAACGATCAACATCTGATAGCCCCGTATCCTTAAGGGCCATAAAAGCACCAAATAAAGTCATTTTAGAAAAGTGATCAATCCGCCGCAAAGCTCGCTTTGGGACAAAGTCACCCAACCCTTCGATCGCAGCCTGATAAGCAGGAACGCCATCAACTTCGCCTACAATCGGCTCACCACGATGGAGTGCTGAAGTTAGAGCATCAACACCACAACCAAAGCCCCCAGTCACACCGACTCCCTGAATGGCCATACGCATATCAGGCATCTCCTTTTGCGAAGATAACGACTGAATTATTTCCACCAAAGGCTAATGATTCTGACAAAGCAAAATCCCCACGAATAGGTGTCGGTCCTCTGACCGGGGTCACAGGGAGTTCGGGGTCAGGGGTGGAAAAGCCTATACTTGCAGGGATTTCACCCCGGTTCAAGCAAGCAATCGTAAAGACAGCTTCAATCCCCCCAGCGGCCCCCAGCGTATGTCCGGTATAACCTTTCGTCGAGCTAAACGGAACAGAAGGGAAAACCTCACTGAGCACCCGGCTTTCAACACGGTCATTATCTGGTGTGCCAGTTCCATGAGCATTAACAAAAGCAATCTGATCTGGCGCTAAATCTGCCACCGATAGCGCTTCAGCAATCGCCCGTTTCAACCCTTCTCCTTCAGGGTGAGGCGCCGTTAAATGATAGGCATCACATGCAGATCCATACCCCTGAAGAAAGCTCTTTTTAGGTTTATCTCGGCTTAATGACTCACTTTCAAGAATCACCATTCCGGCACCTTCTCCAAGATTCAACCCCTTGCGATGCAAATCAAAAGGTTTACAGGGCTCAGGGGCGGTAATCATCAATGAACTAAAACCAGAATAGGTCAAACGCAACAATTCATCCGCACCACCGGCAATCACGATATCACACGCTCCTGCACGCAACCATGCGGCCCCAATACCAATGGCATCTGTTCCCGAAGAACAGGCATTGACCACTGTTTGAGTCGGCCCATCCAGTTTTAGATGGCGAGCAACAACATCTGCGGGATTACTGCGCAAAAAACGCTCCATGATTCCCATATCGGGAGTATCATCTCCCTTATAGGCACGATAGAACTCATCACAATTAAGGGCACAACCAACTGTTGTTCCAATGCAAACCCCAACCCGTTTACCACGTAGCGATTCAGCATCCCAACCCGCATCAGTAATGGCCTGTAGTGCAGCAACCAATGCCAATTGGCAGGTTCGGGAATAGCGACTCTCCTGTTCGTCCAGAGGCAACTTAAGCCCTTCTCCCAGTTCCAGAACCAGAGAGGCCACAGGATGATCGGTCGTAAACTTCGTCGGCGGCTGCGGATTGCGAATACCTGCAAACATATTCTCTAGTGACTCCGTCACGTGCAGGCCTGCACCAGAGAGACAGCCGAGACCAGTAATAGCGATTGAAGCAAGGGCAGTCATCAGGGCTGATTTGCCTCAATATATGCGGCCAGGGTGTTGATTGATTCGAAGATTGGGCGACTTTCGACCATATCTTTGATTTCCACACCGAAATGTTTTTGCACGATAATCACCAATTCCACCGCATCCAGCGAATCGAGTCCTAACCCTTCACCAAAAAGGGCCATATCGTCGGTAATTTCATCTGGCTCGACATCTTCAAGGTTCAGATCTTCAATCAAAACTTGCTTGAGTTTTTCTTTTACACTCATTTAAAGACTCCTGCGCCAGCAATCACCAGCGTTAATTAGGTTGCTTATGTGTCGACAGATTTATTCTGCCACATCTCAAAAAAGTTAAAAAACTGAAATGGATGTTCAGCACAAAATTCTTCCAAAATTTCAGCATATTCTTGAGCATAAGGAATAAATTTTTCTTTCCCCCGCCCCAGATTCTCGGGAACTTTGATTGTCTGAGAAATTTTTATAGCATAACTGTTCGGTCCAACTTTATACGAAAGAAGTGCAACAATCGGGGCTCCCGTTGCAGATGCTAGTTTGTAAGCGCTGAACGGAAAAGTGACTGTTCCTCCCATAAAACTGACATCAACTCCGTTTTTATCATTCCCCAACATCCTGTCTCCCATAACTGACAACACTTCGCCACGCTTAAGAACTTGGAGCATTTCCAGCACCCCGCCCAAATGGCCACGGGGATCAATAATCCGATAGGGGCACTCTTTACCACTATGTTCAAAATGGTGCCTGTCAATATCACCTTCTTCACGTTGTATCAATAAATTGATCGGCGTATCAACAAAATCGAGAACTGAAGCAGCAACTTGCCAACACCCGATGTGAGCATTGACCAGAATAACTCCGTTACCCTCTGCAATCAGATCCATCAGCTCCTGCTTTCCATGGAGCTTCACCTCGACACGTTCTGCTCCAAGAATTCCGACCAAGGCACGATCAACCAAAACTTCACCCAAGGACAGATTCATTCGGTAGCAGTTCCAGAAGCGTTGCCACCAGCCTGCAGCAGGAAAACGTCGTGACAGGTAATGGTCGCACTTGCGCCGGATCGATGGCAACAGAGTGTAATAAAACACCACACAATAGAGCAACAGATATGCTGCCTGCTGACCACCACAACGGATCAGTAGATAAAAACTCTGATGTCCCCATGAGGACCCAAGGCTGCGACTGGTCCAGCGCTGCTTGACGACTGAAGATGTCTCTTGCTTATTTCCCGACACAATCTTCCTCGCCTGACTCACGATTGAACATCACCGCAACCTGATAAATAAAAGCACCAACAATGAGTCCCAGCAGAGGACCAAGAACCAAAGAACCAAGGAACCATTCGTAAAGACGATCAACGGCCTGATGTCCCAGAGTCTTGATCGAAATTTCAGTTAAAAAGTTTCCGTGGCGAAAATAATGTCCAACCTCAATACAGAGTCCGGGAACCAATGGTGGCATGCACAACTGACTCGCACCAATGGCCGCAACTTTATTCAATCGCAAAAAGCCAGAAAACAACAAAATCGCAATGGTATGGAGTGCCAGCAATGGCAAAGCACCAAGAAAAATTCCTAATGCCCCGGCAGCTGCCAACTGTGATGGGGTCGTATTTTCTGTCAACAACGCCCGGATTGAACGCAGCGGGTGGAAAACGGTAATCTTTTCTTCGACATCACCGCTGGCAACAAGCTTTCGGTGGGGCCATGGAGCAACCGATCGCAAGGTGAGCTTAGTATTCAACACTGTCAGGCGGAAATTATCCATAAATCCCCGAAAATGGGAAATTCGCTCTTCTGCCGACGGGTAAAAAACCTCAATATCGACATCATACAATGGGACCCCGGCCCAAGACGCCCGCACCAGAACCTCAACTTCAAACGAATAGTGTTTCTCTTGAAGGGGAAGCCCCAGAACAATGTTGACAGGATAAGCGCGATATCCACTTTGTGAATCGCCTAACGATATCCCTGTTTGCACGCGCAACCAAAAATTTGAAAAGTTACGCCCAAACCGGGATGATCCGGGAATACTCTCTTGCTCAAAATCACGCTTGCCGACAATAATTCCTCGGGGATCTTCAGCCACTGCCGCGATAAACTTGGGTAAGTCCTCGGGAAAATGCTGCCCATCAGCATCTAAAGTAATAATATGACTAAAACCGAGCTTCTGTGCCTCAACTAAAGCCGTTTTTAATGCTTCCCCCTTACCGCAATTCTTCGCTTTGCGGATCACCCTAATATCAAGACCATCTAGAACACTTGCTCCAGCATCACTGCTACCATCATCAATAACCAGAACATGAGGATGAAGGTGCAAAACCCGCTCAACGACATCACGCACCGTTCCGGAATGATTATAGAGGGGGATAACAACCAAAATGGAGGGAGAAACATTCATCAAGTTTTCTCATCCCCAAGACGCTTACTGCTTTTTATGAAACTTAAGAATCCAACCAGATCAAAGATAAATCGCTTCCAACTGTCGGGAGATTTCCATAGCATTGTCAGGTACCCGAGTAACACTTTGGGGCGCTGAAAATGGGACCGATAAAAGTTATTGTAAAGCTCCTCCATGCGTTCTTTTTCCATCCCATAAGGGACAAATTGAAAACTCATGCAATCCATTTTCGGCCAATCTTCATCAAACTCACCCACAGAGTGAATTTTTTCGTAAATAGGTGACCCAGGAAACGGGGTGAATTTTGAGAGATTAAAATCATCAATCGGCAGTGAAAAAACATAATCCATACTCAATTGAATGCTTTTTTCAGTTTCTCCCGGGAGGCCCATCATCAACAAGCCCTTCGTTCGGATACCACACTTCTTAATCAGTTTGATTTTTTCTGAGAGCATCTTCAAATCAGCATTTTGCCGATGCTGAGCCAACAAACTTTCATCCCCTGTTTCTATCCCCAGGCTAACCATCCAACACCCTGCTGATTTCATGAGTATCAGCAGTTTTTCATCAATATGTTCCGCACGCACCGCGCAATTAAAAGTCATTCCCAAAGGATTGCTAATCATCAGATTGCAGAAATCTTCAACGCGCTGACGTTGGAAGGTAAATTGATCATCGTAAAAATTGATATGGCGAATGCCAAAACGTTCGCGCAAATATTTAACATGTCGGTAAAGGTAATCAGCCGAATTAAAGCGGAATGAACGTTGGAAAACTGAACGGTCACAATAACTACACGCATACGGACACCCTCGGCTGGAAATACAGCTGGTGCTCGGAGCTTTGGGATAGTTAAAAATCGGGAGTTTGTAGTTTTCAGGGAACCCTTCGAGCTTTTCATAGGCCGGGAATGGCAGGCTATCGAGTTCGAGTCCTTGACTCCGGTAGCCATTGAACTGTGGCGTCCCATCACTGCCCCGGACAACTAACCCAGAGATATTAATCGCCTCTTCAATCCCAGAGGTCATCAGCTCCCGAAGGGTTTCTTCCCCTTCACCAACAATAATGACATCGACATCGGCATAATCGTTGAGCAGTTGTTCTCGTAATGCTGACACATGTGAACCACCGAAAACGGACTGAATCCCGGGGCAAATCTCTTTGGCCAATTGGGTCAAACGGACAGCATCAAGAAAAGAAGAGGTTGTGCAACTAAAGCCAATCCATGCCGGGCGATACTGTTGAACGTACTCTCTGATTTTTTGGTCCGAGTCAGGATGGGCATAACAATCGATAATATCGGCCGTCAGTCCGTCACGTTCAAGATATGCCGCAATACTAGCCAACCCAATGGGAGGCATGATATTCACGATTCGGGAGATATCATTGCCCGCATCAGAAACCGAATATCCAAGGGGATGAATCAGCAGAACCCTCTTCTTGTCAATCTGTGTCGTCACGTCTTTCATCCTCGCCGCCGCCCCGGTTCAAATGAAACCAGTGTATCCCACAATAAACCCCGATATCCAAAGCGGCGCATCACCGAAAGACGTTTTTGTCCTTCTGATGGAGGAAAAATCCACTCCCGGCGTTTTTTGAACGTGTCCAGAATCATTTCATTCATCTTTTCCACCTCAATGTGAGGAGAAAAGTAATACGCTGGCATCAGCAATGAATTATCTGCTGCAACAATATTCTCAGCAATGGCCCGCTGATGTAATTCTGTCCCTGGAAGGACGCGCAACCCTGAAAAAGCAAATACGACATTGGTCTCAATCTGCTCAACATTGCGCAACCCTTCAGACACCGTGTCATAACTCTCATCAGGGCCACCGAACATAATATAGTGAGCAGCAGGGATTTTTTCAGCAATACAAGCGTTGTTGACCTCTAAAACATCATCAAAACTGAACCCTTTTTGCAAACCTTTTAAAGTCGTATCGCAACCGGCGTCCGTTCCTAATTCAAGCGCGTACAAACCACTTCGTTTCATCAATCGGAGCTCTTCACGACCAAATCCCTGAGGGCGAAAGAAACCGGTCCAAGTAATTCCCAGATCACGGCGAATCAGCTCTTCGGTAAACTGAAGATAAAGGCCTTTTGCATCATTAAAAACTGAATCGGTAAAGAAAAAGCTGCTAATACCAAAATCACGTTGCACTTTTTCGATATCATCAACAACTGCCGTAAAGTCCTGCGGCCTAAAACGATTTCCTTCTAGGCTGGGATAGGTACAGTAAACACACTTGTGTGGGCAGCCACGCTTGGTTTGAAGATTAATCTGCCCACTTTCCTTCTGATAATAATTGATAATATCCTGATCATAACGGGGTGACACCATTTGTTTTGCGGTCAATGGGGTCAACTGCCCATTCGTTAATCTCGAGATGTTGTCCCCTTTAGCCAAAGCATCCACAAGAGAACAAATAATTTCCTCCCCCTCGCCAATAACCCCATATTCGGCACCGATGTAATCGAGAATCGCTTCAGGCATAATTGTAAATGCTGAACCGCCGACGATCACCGGTGCCGCGCTCTTACTCCGCACCACCGCTAACAATTCCTTTGCCTGTGACAGATACCAAGCATCCTCCATGGCAAACGAATCGACGTTATCGATATTACGCAATGACAAACAAATACAATCGGGTGAGAAATCGGCAACCGCATCTGTCAATGCTTCTTCTGACTCCCCAGCCGCAAGAAAATCGTACTGCACCACGGCGTGACCTGCGGCAACAAGAGCCCCAGCAATAATCGCCATCCCCAGAGGATAAACCGGGTAGGGTTCCATCGATATATTGGTTGAAAGGAGAAAGACCTTGCTCATTATGTCATCTTCGGCTTGAATTGCCGCCGCTTGCGTGGTTCATAGCGACGGTAGGTTCCATCTTCAATTTCACGACGGATCACCTTCTCAAACAATTTACCCATTTTGAGCTGATGGCCGCTATCTGCGTTGAAGGTATCCCAAGCGTAATAGTACATCTCCTGTAATTTTTCAGGGCTCATCTGCTTGGGCTGAAAAACTACCTTATCGGCAGTATATTTTGACCAGTCGCTTGAGAAAATTCGTCCTTCGCGTTCAAGTTGACGTCGTACTGGCGATTGTGGAAAGGGTGTCAAAATCGTAAATTCAGCGACATCAAGCTCAATCTCCATCAGAAAATCGACCAGCCGCTTAATATCGTCTGCACTCTGGTCATCGGTCCCAAGAAGGATTGTCCCTTCTACACCAATGCCGTGATCCTTGAGGCGCTTAACCCGTTCACGAATTGTGTCTGAGGTATCGAAAACCGCCTGATAGACATACCAAGCTCCCGCTTCGGCAGCCAACTTCAAAACCTCTTCGTCATCAAGGATGGGGTGAGAGACCCACTTCTTCTTTAATGGAATCATCGCCTTGAACAAATCGATCAACCACTGTTTATCTTGAGCCAAAGAATTATCAACGATAAACAGGCGATTGTTTTTGATCGAGTCGAGCTCTTCAATGACCTTATCAATTGGCCGAGGACGAAAGCTGGTTCCCCCGAGAAATCCGGTGCAACAGGGATAACAGTTAAACTTGCAACCACGAGAGGCATGAACCAGATCCAGCATCTGCACCCCACGATAGTTATAGCTGTCGCGATCAAGAATTTCGCGCCGTGCTGTGCCCACCAGATTAATATCTGGGTGCATCTGCATATAGTTATAAACCGGTTTCAGCTCACCGCGTTCGAAATCACGAATAACCTCCTCTAAGCGCCCTTCAACTTCGCCAAGAAAAACACTGTCGGCATGTTGCTGCACCTCATCAGAGTGCAACATTGTTGATATCCCGCCAAAGATAACTTTTTTACCTCGAAGGCGAAATTCTCGAGCGATTTCAAAAGCTCGCGGCAACTGAGAGCTCAACATGGTTGAAATAGCAACCAGATCACAGCTCGCATCAAAATCGACGTCCTGTAGATTATCATCGGTAAAATTCACTTCAACATCGTCAGGAAGTGCAGCAGCAAAAACGACCGGCCCATGGGGCGGCAAATGAAATTCGGTCTGTCGATCAAGCTTTGGCCAACGAGGATAAATCAATTCCATTTTCATTGTGTAACCACTCCTTTATTTATCTACAGAAAAATTTCCTCTGTAACATCTGTGTTTATTTTTAAGACTGTTTTTAAAGCCACGTGGTGATTTAGATTTTTCGCCATCAGGGACGTTTACGTCTCGTCAGGCGATGCCGCTCCCAACCAGCATCACGTTCAGATACTTCCTTCATCCCCGCAACAATACTGAGGAGTTGCAACGAAGCAGAGACTTATTCACAAAACTCTACCGTATCAACATCCCCAAACACTCCCCCACCAGTGAACGAAAATCAGCAACCTGATGACCGGCAAAGAAGATATCATCCCCTCGCAATTCGACTTCACCATAACTAGCAACCGCTGACGCAGGTTCTTTTTCGATCAACATAAACAGCCCACCGGGATATTCATCCGCACGGGCAAATTCGACCGGCGGAGCCAGATCACAAATGCCCGCCAATACGGCCGGTTGCTCACTCCAGCTTAAATCTTCCAAGGCGAAGCGAACCGCTGCCAGACCCGCGGTTTCATCTTCCTGATTAAGAACCAGCGTATTCCCAGTTAAACCAAACCGAAGTGCTGCTTCCCCCAGAAAACTATTGGGCAGGGTATAAACAAACAATTTGGGACTCGCCAATGCTCCGCTATTGGGAATCATTGTCTCTAAATAGCCAATATCGGTCGCCAAGCAACCATAACGACTGGCGGCGACAATGCCAATTTGGCGTTTATCACTCCACTCTTCAGCACCACCATCACGCAGGCAGAGAGCGATCGCACCAAGGCCGATGCGAGAAAACTCATCGAGACGGCCAAAACGCAAATCGGGTTTATCAAAAATCTGCTTGCGCTTTGGAGCAACCACCGACCCCGAACATAAGGGTTGTTGATCAGTACTCCGGCCGCCGCTGTACCCAGCAGCCGTGACCCAACCAATGCCATTAATCCACCCCTTCATCAGCGGCTCCTCTGTAAAATCACTGCGGCATTTATTCCGCCAAAGCCGGAGTTCGTGCAGAGCAGATAGTCTCCAGAAATATCCTGAGGAACATTTTGTAACTTTCCTTGCCCAGCCTCTTCAGCGTCACAGCAACCAACTGTTGGCGGAAGAATTTGCTCTTGCAAAGTACGACACCCGATTGCTATTTCAATCCCACCAGCAGCTCCAAGGCAATGCCCCAAGCTCCCCTTAACTCCGTGCAGAGGTGGTAACGATTCTCCAAAAACAGAACCAAAGGCTGTCAACTCCATGGCGTCATTATAAAGAGTTCCGGTCCCGTGGGCATTAATTGCTGCAATATCAACGGGAGCGATGGAACTCTTCGATAATGCCTGGTGACATGCTTGAATCAGGCCGTAGCCGTCCCGCGCAGGGGCCGTGACATGGTGAGCATCATTCGCCATCCCCCACCCCGAGACATAAGCCAGAGGGGTTTCGTTACGTTGCTGAGCTGCAGTCTCACTCAAAAGCAGAATTGCCACCCCTGCTTCACCCAACGTCAATCCATTTCGCTGACAATCAAAGGGACGACAAGGCTGATCAGAGAGTGCTTGCAGGGCCGAGAACCCCGAAAAAACAAACTCGCTAACCAAATCGGCAGCATAAACCAGAACGGCATCAGCCTCGCCTGCTGCGATTAATGCTGCAGCCCGTGCAACTGCTATTGTCGATGACGCACAAGCGGCATTTATATTGATGGCTTTCGAGGTTATTCCAAACTGACGTGTTATTTTGTCTAAAAAAGGTGCTGCCAACACAGTCGCCGGAAGATCATCACCATCTCGACGCGCTGAGGTTAAAAGGTCAATTTCCCCCTTGGTAGACGCAACCAACAGACGACAATCTTCAGGAAGATCTCCCAATTGAAGGGCAACTCGTTTAAGAATCGTATCGAGAAGTGAACCCCCTGACGTCACGGCTAAATCATCTATGCAAGCTCCATAGTGAGAAATATAGTTTTCACAGTTGAACCTTGTCAGCGGTGCAATGCCGCTTTTCCCTGCCAACAGTCCTTGCCAAAGAGGGTCAAGGCCATCGCCCAATGCTGTAACAGGAGCAATCTGGCTGATAACAACTCGGTTCACACCAACTCCCCAGCCAGCCAGCGCTGACGAAAATCATTATAGAATGGTGGTGGCAACAACAGAACATTTTGTTCCTGATCCATCAACAACTGGACAGAATAGCCGGTCGTTGTCACTTCACCTGCTTCGTTGCGAAGGATAAATTCATGATTCAAGCGTGTCGCATCAGCCCAATGAAGTATCGCTTCAATCGTAAATGGCTCACCAAAGCTTAAGGGGAGTCGATAATCGACATGCATCTGCTTAATCGGTGCGATAACCCCATGGCGATAGAAATCCATGTAGCCGAGACCGTATTTTTCACCGAGTAAAACCCGCCCGTCTTCAAAGTAACTGGGGTAGCGACCATGCCAGACAATCGCTAGGGCATCCACCTCTTCAAATCGGACAACCCGATCAACGCGACAACGCAGAGGTGCGGGGGCATCCTCTTGTTGACGAAAATATTTTTTTTTCATAGTTCTCAATCTCGCTTCAATACCAGAGAGAAACTCGCGACCCGTTGAGCAGCCACCATCAACTCGCTGGCGCAATGTAATTCACCTTCTTTTTCCCGACATGTCACCTGAACATCAACCTGATCATTGGGACGCACCTGCTGAACAAATTTTGCCCGATTCAGCGCCATCACCGATAAAGGGACTCCCATAATCGTTTCTGCCAACATGTGAGCTATAAGCACTTGCAGCACCGCAGGCAAGATTGGATAATCTGGGAAGTGGCCCGAAAAACCGAGGAAATCACTTTTAAAACAAAAGCTCTGTTGCCCCGACATTGTCTCCTGACGTGCTGGAGCCACTGCCGCCGCCGCAATAGCTTGCCTCATGCTGTTCATTATTCGTGCTTCCCTTCGCGAACCCAAAGTGACAACTTAAGCCGCTGTCGATAATCATTCATAATGATTTGCGTGGGAATACGGCTGTTGTCAAAGGACCGATACTCATCGTAAGCCACCAACCAATTCCCATCTTCTCCCTTTAAGCGGATTGTGCGTAAATCTCCCTGGCAATCGTAACTAAAATCAACATTCCTGTGATTCGAAATCTGACTAAGCTGCTGAATATTTTCTCGATTTTCAAGAAGATCATCTTCTTGTGGCTGTGGTGGAAGAAAAATATGGCGTAAACTTTGTGCGACGCCCTTAGCAAAATGATCCACCTCGCGCAATTGAGGAATGGCGCGATGTAAATGATAATCGCTCCGGGTCACCTGCAGATCGAACAAAACCAACCCGGTCTCATTCATCGCCACCAATCGCGCATCCCCTTGGAGTAAATCCAAGCGCAAAAAACCCTCTAGAGGAAACGACTTTCCTCCGGCCTCTAGAAGTGTCGCTTGGCGCAACCGCCAAACTTGCGCTTGATTCAACCAGTTTTCCTCTAGCAACTGAACAATAGATGCCTGTGCCAGACAGTTTTTTGGAAAGTGCTGTGGCGGCGTAGCCGAAACACAAGCCGTTAAACTCAAAAGGAGTAAAAATGCACCAATCCGTACCATCAATCAAAACCTTTTCGGACGGAAGGCAGGTATCACCAACACAGCCGTTGGAACAGCTGCACTGATTCCCAGTAGCACCGTCAGGCCAATCGAATGAAGAGCGGGGTGATGAGCCAACAATAACGCTCCAAAGCCAACCAGAGTTGTTAATCCTGAAACAAGAATCGCACGTGACGATGCAAGGTCCTCTTCTCGCTGTCCGTGGCAGACCATAAAAATACCATAATCGACCCCCAGACCAATAATCAGAATTGCGGCAATGACATTAAAAATATTCATCTCAAGGCCGAGCCAACCCATTCCACCAAACATCACCAGAAGTCCCGTCAAAACAGGCAATAGTGCCAGTAAAACCTCAGGCAAGCGGCGGAACAACAAAAGCAGCAGAATCACAACTGCAACCCCTGCAAAACTGACAAAACGGCTAAAATCAACACCGATTTCCCGACTGAGCTGTTGGCTGAAGCGTTGCTGTGAAACGAGGTTGATTCCTGCTGCTTGTCCCAATTCATGGTCCAGAGAGTTGATCAATTCCAGGCGGTCAGGAAACAATGTGAGCAGTTGATACGTCCCATTCTCTTCGATAAACAAACTTGATACGGCCCGCCCCAACCCCCAGCGGTTTATTGTATCAGCATCCATCAGTGGCGCTGGTTGATTGAGGCACTCCCAAAAAGGGGTAAAAGCATTTGCTGAAAAACCATACTTTTGTCCCGTTGTTTGAACGAGATCTCGTACTGTCGCCTGCCGTTGCTGCCAAAACTCTTCCCAGTTCTGGCGCCGCTGCTGTTGGGTTTTTAGTGATGGGAGCATGGGTGCGAGGCTAACGACCTCATCCTCAATTCCTAGTCTTTCTAACTTCTGCCAGACCTCTTCGTTGCGTTGCAGTGCGCTTTCAAGGTCTTTTCCCGAAGCAAAAATCATCGCTCGGCTGCGCATATCACCCCAGGTCTCTGCTAACTCTTTCTCTGCCTGTTGTAAAGAAGTGGGGAGATAACTGAGCTTCTTTAGCTCCGCATTAATCGCTAAGTTCTGTGCTTGAAATGCTGCACATCCCGAAATGATCAACCAGAGAAATATGACTCCGAAACGCAGCAGCGGTTTGCGATCATAAATATGACGGCGCAATTGTAATACAGAAGAGCTCCCCCGCTCTTTGCCGTGGCCAACAAAGTGGGGCAAAAAGAAAAGCGCCAATATCAGAGCAGTCACGATACCTGCAACGGCAAATACGGCTAACTGACGCTGCCCCGGTAACGCTGATGAAAGGAGAACCGCAAATGCGGCCAAACTGGTCAGTCCACCAAAGAGAACCGGTCGAGATACGGCGCGTAACAATTGTTCCCGCCCCTGCTTATCACTTCCATAGCGCCAAGCAAAATAGACATGGAGACCATAATCGATCGTTATCCCCAGCATCACAGCACCAAACCCGACAGTCACTCCAGAGATTGTTTCAAAACACCCTGCCACAGCAACCAGCCCCGCTGCCATACTGAAGAGCGGCAACAAAAAAACAAACAGAGCTGATAAAGATCGTAAAAAAAGAAAAAACAATACCAGCAAGCCGATTCCCGAAACCACGAGAACTTGTTTCATGTCGTTTTGAATTGTTTCGGCATTGGCAAGAGTGTAAGGGTGACCGCTAATCAATCGGGCTTCAATGCCATCGGGAAGTTGCTTAGTTGCTAGATCAAAGGCATCAAGCAGGGCACGCCCACCAAGTGCATCTGTCATCGCAATTGATGTTTCGGCGAGGATCAGACTGCTACGCCCGTCAAGGCTGAGAAAGTGACCATCTTTTAGCGCCACTCCGGGGATGGGATTTAAAGTCGCCAATTTCTGCAGAGCGAGTTGCTCAAGTTGGAGAGGATCACGGCGGATTTTAGTTTTTAGTACCACCCCCTGGGGTTGAAGCAGTTGTGCCAGATCGGCCGCAAGACTACGATCAATCTCTTTCTCAGACAGCATGCCTGCGATTGTTTCGAGATCTTCATCATCAGCGAGAACCGGTAAATAGTCCCCGAGTTGCTTGAATAAGGGAGTTGCTGCGATATCTCCAGGCCCACTGACGGGATCTAAAAATAATTCATTCGGCAGAGCTTGACGCAAGACCTCGGTGGCCGCAAGAAGATCATCGGCTTCGATTCCATCTCTCGCAACGACATGAATAACCAATTGTCGGGCAAACGGTGCCTTCTGCAACATTTTAAAGTCGTGTGCAACCCGCGAATCCCCATCGGGCAACATCGCCGTAATACTATCTTCTATCTCAAGCTGTGAAATTTTCCAACCAGCACCGACGGATAAGACAAGGAGAAGAATCAACAGCCAAATTCGCCGCGACTGAAAAAACCGAAAACTGGCGGACAACAATGAGATCATCTATTTGGGAACCTGAAAAGCAGAAGAGGGGAGAGCTGAATTGATTTTCACTTCAGTAAAGGTGATCGTCGTTTGGTCACCGCTCTGCTCAACCATTTGAACTGCAACGACATGGCTACGATCCGCAGAAAATTGAATTTGGAGATATTTGATAAATTCAGCTTCCCCTTCATCACGAGGATAAAGGTGGAGAACAACAGGGTCAGCCGTTTGCAGTTCGATCCGATAACGCCCCTCTAACCAATCAAGGTCAACTCGTGCCCACGCCAACAATTGTTGCGCGATCATTCCCATCACCGGATCATCAGTCACCGAAAAACTCTCCTGCTCTTGACTGAGGTGATTCCAGCGCTCTCCATCATCTCCACGCAAAACAAACCCTGACGCCATTGGGGTGAGCAATTCCCAGCGCAAGAAATCGGGCTTCTGATAGATAAAAACCCCGTCAGATAGCAGTTTTTCGGCAAAGATATCGAGATATTTTTCCTGAACAAAAGGGCTGGAGAGTGTTTCTGTCTGAGCTGCGGCATGCTTCAACTCTGTCAGCAATGGTTCTAATGACAAGTTATCTGCACAAACGGGGGCCACGCAGAGAAAAAAGAATAAAAGTAAGGAGCTTAATCCTGTTTTATACAACATTTTGATACCTACAAAAATGCTACGCGTTCATCGCTCTGTATGATTAAACCCGAGGCATCCCAAGAGATAAATCGACATTTTCAACCAAACAAAATATCAATCAAAGTTAGTTCGCCCACACTTTAATTTCACCACTGGCAACCATGATATCACCACGCCAGACCTGACCCATTGCCAAAGAAAAGGCATCCACCTCAGCCAGAGTATCAATCTCAATCAGAAGTTTTTCTCCGGCATAAGCAGCACCGAACCATTTTGCTTTTTTGACCCCAACCAAGAAACCCTCCCGCACCGGACGAGATTCCAATTGAGTATAATATCCGTTAAGAACAGCATGCCCCTGTGCAATCAGCTCAACCAAGATAATATCATCAAGCTTTCCGTTCGCATCAACGAATGGAGAGTCAGCACTAACCTCTGCCGAGACGGAGGCCTTCTTGCCATCCACCTCAAGAAGCTCATCAACCACCCTCATTGGCAAGCGATGTGGAATTAAACTTTCAGCTGCTAAAGGGAGGGTGAGCTCTCTCATTTTTCATCCACATAAACCGATAAATCATCAAATAACTGGCTGGAAAATAGCAATTTGCGATATTTCACCAAATCCTCATGGAAAATGCGCGAATTATCGTAAGGACTAAAGTTCTCCTTCAGAAGCTGATAAATCTTTCCGGTCCCGCCACCTAGCTTATCTCCATTACGAAATGAAAGCGCTTGAAGATCAGCGAGAATCTCCAAAGTAACAATGTGCTTGGCATTACTGACCGACTTAAATGCTTTGCGTGCCGCAACCGTCCCCATACTGACGACATCTTGGTTGGAGGCATTACTGCTGATCGAATTTGTACTGACCGGATTCGCCAGTTGACGATTTTCAGCGGTGGTCGAGGTCGCCAAGTATTGCGCCCCCATAAAACCCATGGTCAGGCCGATGGTACCGGGAATCAAAAACTCTGGCAAACCTTCATTGAGGTTTTTGTCGAGATACTTATTGGTGCGGCGTTCCGAAATATTACACAGGGTCGAAATCGCCATACAGAGCATATCCATCACAAAACCGATGCTTTGGCCGTGAAAGTTGCCACCGTGAATAATCTTTTTTTCTTCAGGAATAATAATTGGGTTGTCATTGGAAGAATTCGTCTCAATCTCTACCACTCGTGCCGCCTGCTCAATCGCCTCAGCAACGGGAGCTAATACCTGTGGCGTACAACGGATCGAATAAACATCCTGCACATTAATACTTGTTTCAAATACCGGGCCGTCAGAACTTTGCTGGCGGATCAGGTCATGCATTTCGGAACGCAGAGTGATGTTTTTTGAACCGTGGTATAGGGCTCTGATGGTGTCAGCAATATGCAACTGTCCAGTGTGAGGCTTAACTTTGTGCAGATCTTCGTCAAAGGCATCATCAATACCACCAAATATTTCGATCGCAAATGCGCCAGTGACACAACTGATATTCAACAGTTTACGCGCCCCAAAAATAGCAAATGCTGCCAGAGCCGTCATAGCACTGGTGCCATTCATCAGTGCAATTCCCTCTTTGTAACTAAGGCGCAACGGCTCATTCCCTAGCTCGGCATAAACCTCTGTGGCGGGACGAAGCTCTTCTTTGTAATAAACATCCCCTTCGCCAATGATCGCTAACGACAAGTGGGCGAGATGGATAAGATCACCAGAAGCACCAACACTGCCACACTCGGGGATATAGGCGGCAACTCTTTGATTAATCAGCCACTGCATATGTTCCAACAGCTCAATTCGCACACCACTGAAACCCTTAACAAGGGTATTTAAGCGCACGGCCATGACCGCTATTGAAATATAATCTTTTAAAGGAGCCCCCAGACCAGCAGCGTGGCTGCGAATCAAGTTTACCTGTAAGGTCTGAATCTCCTGATCATCGATAATCTTGTTACACATCGGGCCAAAGGAGGTATTAACCCCGTAAATAACCCGTTTTGCATTTATTTCACCCTCTAAAAACTGGCGACTGGCGCGACAACGATCGAGGGCTTCTGGTTCTAGTGCGACCTGCTTATCACCAACACCGATGGCGACGATATCTTCGATGGTTAAATCGTTCCCGTTAAGAACGACACAATCCTTTTCACCCATATTATCTGTTCCTATTCTTTATCGCTGTCGCGATAATCAAAAAAAGTCACCGGCTTACGTAATTCAGGCCGAATAGTTTTTGCACTGATCTCTTCAGGTGTAACCAGAACGACTTCTGGCTTGACGCGGGTTTTTGCTGCTATCGCCTCAGCGACTGTTGTCGCATTCAAACTGGAGTCACCACAACCAACAACCACTCGAACCCGATCTGAAAGATCAAACTCTGAATAAACTTCAAGATAGTACCCTTGGACCCCGGCCAACGTTTGTAGCACGCTGCTGATAGCAGCAGGAAACAAGGTTGTCCCCCGGCATTTAAGCATCTGCGCCCGCCGCCCTAAAATTGGTCCGAGGCGAGGAGTTTGTAATCCACATTCACAGATATCGCTATGAAGCCGGGCAATATCGCCGGTCCGGTATCGCAATAGTGGTGTCCCCTCAATGCCAAGAGGAGTAACAACAACCTCGCCCGCCTCTCCAGCTGCGAGCGGTGCACCATCAAAATCAACGATTTCAACAACGATTAAACCAGGTTGCAGATGGCCTCCACATCCCGCAAGACAATCGCCAAAGGAGGTCGCCATTTCGGTACTGGCATAGGTTCCCAGAATGTGTGCATCCCAACTTTGTTGTAACGCTTCACCTAAGGATGATAAAGAGAGGTCATCGTTGCGGATTGGCTCGCCAATACAGATCAACTTTTCAACCCCAGCCTGCCTTGGATCTTCACCCCTCTTGCGTAACTGTTGAGCGACCAGCAATAAAAGACTTGGAACCCCAACCAACACATTGGGGCGCTGTTGACAGATCAGTTCAGCAACCAATCCCGGTTGGCCCGATCCCGCCCTGATAGCTGTTGCACCGATTTTACGTAAACCCATAAAGTAGGCAAGGCCCGCCATAAAGACTCGATCAAGGGCTGCTCCGACCAGAACCCGATCTGTTGCAACAATTCCGGCCGTTAGAAATTCATTCTCTTCGTTGCTGGCAAGGCGTAACAAATCGGCCTCAGTCTGCCAGATCGTCACCGCTTGCCCGGTTGTGCCCGATGTCTGACAAACATCAACAATCTTCTCTTCAGCGACCGCCAGAAAATCGCGATTATACGTACTCAAATCAGCCTTAGAGGTTAACGGCAACGAGCTTAAATCGTCCCAGGATTGAAATCCTTCTGCCGAAAAACCCTCCGCCCGAAATAATTTCTGATAATAGGGAGACGCCTCTTGGAGATAGAGTATGTGGCGCTGTAATAAGCGCAATCTCTGTGACTCTGACATCACCATCAACTGGATTCTCCACGCATTTCGGCTAGGTTTTCTTCGATCCGCCCCTTCACGAGCTTCCGCAGCTGTCGATGACCGCCATCGGTATCAAACTGAGTGGTCTCGACTGGCTCAAGAACCCGCAAAGTGATCCGGCAGGGATGCATCAATTTTCGCCCCGGGGGCAAGAGTTGATCGGTTCCAGTGATACAAAGAGGAACCACCGGAACCCCAGCTGCAATAGCAACTTTAAAGCCTCCCGAATAAAAACGGCGCAAAGAACCATCCCGACTACGATGCCCTTCAGGGAAAAATAAAACTGAACCCTTGTGGGAAAAAGTAATTCGGCTACTGGCAAGGGCATCTCCCCAGCTGCCCCCTTCAACATCAAGGTAACGAGCCAAATACATGAATTTCCGATACCAGAACATTTTAAACGGCCAGGAACGCACTGCAAAAGCAATGTTGTAGATAGGTAAGAGAGCCATGCAGAAGGTATCAAAAAAGGAAAGATGATTGATGACAAACAAGTAAGGTGTATCCCTCTTCAACAGCTCCATCTGCTCTCGGTCAAAACTGACAAAGGGGCGCATCATCACAAGCCAGCAACGACCATAGAACCAAATCACCCAGCGCGTCAGCCGGTCTGCCCGCCAATGAAGGACAACACGCCCATACACAAACGCTAAAGGAAAGAGTAAAACTCCCGCCAGAGTCAAGG